>NZ_JBIUCF010000003.1:0-582797 GCF_044593615.1 Nonomuraea sp. NPDC051941 | reverse complement strand
GGCGGGGGGGGGGGGGGGGGGTGTGGGGGGGGCGGGGGGGCGGGCCGCCCCCCCCCCGGGGGGGGGGGGCCCCCGGGGCCCCCCCCCCCCCCCGCCGGCCCCCCCCCCCGCCGGAGAGCTGGTTCGGCTCGTGGTGCACGCGGTCGGTCAGCCCGACCTGGTCCAGCGCCGCCAGGGCCCGCCTGCGCCGCTCGGCCTGGCCGATGCCGCCGTACACCAGCGGCAGCTCGACGTTGGCCAGCGCGCTCATGCGCGGGATCAGGTTGAACGACTGGAACACGAACCCGACCCTGCGGTTGCGCAGGATGGCGAGCTGGTGCTCGTCCAGCTGTCCCACGTCGGCGCCGTCGATCAGGTACGTGCCGGAGGTGGGGATGTCGAGGCAGCCGAGGATGTTCATGAGGGTGGACTTGCCGGAGCCGGAGGCGCCCATGATGGCGACGTAGTCGCCGCGCTCGACGTCCACGCTGATGCCGCGCAGGGCGCGGACCTTCGCGTCGCCCTCGCCGTACTCCTTGACCAGGTCCTTCACGCGCAGGACCGGGGGAACGTCCGGGGCCGTCATCGCCCGCCTCCCGGGCCGCCGCCGGGCACCGCGCCGCCGCCGGGGAAGCCGCCGCCACCGCCGAAGCGCAGGTTGCCGCCCGTGGTGCTCGTCGTGGTCGCCGGGGGCACGATCTGGTCGCCCTCGGAGACGCCCGACTTGATCTCGGTCAGCGTCGTGCCCTGCACGCCGACCTCCACCGGGGTCCTGGTCTGCGTGCCGTTCCTGATCAGGGTGACCGTGGTCTGGCCGCCGCTGGTGGAGACCGCCGTCGAGGGTACGGTGACGACGTTGTCGGCCTGGCCGACCACGACCTCGACCGTGGCCGTCTGGCCCAGCCGCACCTGGCCCGGGACCTTCGTGAACGTCACCGTGACCGGATATTGCACGACATTGTTGCTGGTGGAGGCGACCGGCTGGATCTGGGTGACCTTGCCCGTGGCGGTCACCCCCGGCAGGGCGTCGAACGTGACCGTGGCCTCCTGGCCGTTCTTGAGCTTGCCGACGTCGGACTCGGTGAAGGTGCCCACGAGCTGCAGCTTGCCGGTGTCGGCCAGCTCGACGAAGCCGCCGGAGCTCTGAGTGCCGGAACCCGAGGCCTGGCCCGTGCCCTGGCCGGAGGCCGCGCTCGAACCCGACCCGGAGCCGGATCCGGAGCCCGATCCCGAGCTGCTGCCGCCGACCGTGCCGTTCACCGCCGTGATCGTGCCCTTGAACGGCGCCTTTAGCACGGTGGCCGCGACCGTGCGCTGGGCCTCCCGGTAGGCGTTGCGGGCCTTGATGTAGGAGGCGTAGAGCTGGGCCGTCGAGGTCCCGTCGTCGACGGCCTCGTCGTACGTGGCCTTGGCCGCCGACAGGCTCTCCTGCGCGGCGTCATCGTCGATCCTGGCCAGGAGGTCGCCCTTGCTCACCTTGTCGCCGGCCTTGACGTAGACCTTCTCGACCGTCCCCGTCGTACCGAACGAGAGGGCCCTGGATTTGGAGCTCTCGACCGCGCCCGACGCGGACACCGAGGCCACCACGGAGCCGCGGCTCGCGGTCACGGTCCTGACGGCCGTCTGGCCCGCCGCCTGTCCCGTGCCGAGCTGGGCGTACGCGAGCGCGGCACCGCCCAGCAGGAGCACCACCAGCGCTCCGTTGGTCATCAGCGCTCTGCGCCGTGTGGACACCTTCACAGGCGGTGACCCTTGCACACCAGGCTGCGCCGGAGCCGCGAGCGAGCTGAACGTTCGCTGACAACCTGGGGGTCCCTCCAGGTACACAGGTAACTCTTAGGCTGCTCGCAGCCTGGCGCGAGCCGGCTTCGCCAGGATGGGCCGCCATGAGACCGACTTTCGCGCTGGGCGGCCTCGCCCTCGCCGTGCTCGTGGCCGGGTCCGGCCTGGCGCTGGCGCTGCGCGACGACGCACCGCCCACCGTCCAGGTACGGCTCGCCGCCGCGCAGCGCGGCCAGGTCACGGCCACGGTCAGCGCGGCGGGCAACACCGTGGACGGCTCGCGCAGGGACCTGGCGTTCGGCTCTTCCGGAACGCTGACCAAGGTGTACGTCAAAGTCGGGACCAAGGTGAAGAAGGGGCAGGTGCTGGCCAGGGTCGACGGGCGGTCGGCGCGGGAGGCGTACACGGCGGCCAAGGCCGATCTCGCCGCCGCCGAGGAGGCCCTGGAGGACGCCCAGGAGAAGGCGGCGTCCCCGACCACCGCCGCCAGCCCAGCGGCCTGCACGCCGTCCGGGAACGGCGCCACGCCGGCCACGTCCGCCGGCGGGACGCCTGCTGGTTCGGCGACACCCACCAGAGGTGCGACCCCCACGGGCGCGGCCACGGGTACGGCCACGCCCACGGGCAGGCCGAGCGGTGGCGCGGTCGGCGGCAACGGGGCGCTCGGGCCGACGGCGCCGCCCGCCCAGGGCGTGTCCCTGAACAACGGGAGCCCGGCCACCGGCTCCACCCCCCGCCCCACCAGCACGCCGACCTCCGGGCCCACGGACCCCGGCCCCACCGACCCCGGGCCCGAGCCGCAGCCCACGGTCACGGTCACCGTGACGGCTACTGTGACGGCCACCGTCACCACGACCGCCACCCCGACCGGCGGCGCTCCCCAAGGCGGCACCCCGGGCGGGGGCTCCGACCAGTCCGGGAGCCGTCCCACCTCGGACGCCACCCCGTCCGCCACGAGCTCCGGCAAGCCGTCCACCAGCGCGAAGCCGTCGGCGAGCGGCCGCCCCACGGGCAGCGGCAAGCCGACGGCGAGAGCGAGCACCAGGCCGACCGACGGCGCCGCCCGGCCGAACGCGCAGTCCTCCTGCAACCGCGGCACGGGCTCCGCGGGCCAGAGTCAGGCTCAAGGCCAGGGACAGAGTCAGGCTCAAGGCCAGGGTCAGGCTCAGGCTCAGGGGCAGGGCGGCGTCAGCGAGGAGCAGGCCGGCGCGAACGTGGACCGCGCGCAGGCCGCCCTCGAACAGGCCGCCGACGCCGTACGGGCGACCCGCATCGTGGCCCCCGCGGCGGGCACGGTGCTGTCGCTGGCGGGCGCGGTCGGCGACCAGGCGGGCACCGGCACCTTCGTCAGCCTCGGCGACCTCAACGAGCTGCAGGTCCAGGCCATGGTCACCGAGTCGGACGTGAACCGGCTCAAGCTCGGCCAGAAGGCTCGGATCACCCTGGCCACCCGGAACGGCCGGCAGTACGAGGGGACGATCACGGCCATCGCGCCGACCGCGACGGTGAGCGGCCAGCTCGTCCGCTACTCGGTCACCCTGGCCTTCGACGAGCCGCCCACCGGGCTCATGCTCGGGCAGACCGCCTCGGTGACGGTCACCACGGACACGGCCGCGGACGCGATCTACGTGCCCGCCTCGGCGGTCCGCAGCAGGTCGGACGGCGCCCAGGTGGTCACGGTTCGGGCGGGCGGACGGGACTCGGCGAAGGTGGTGCGGACGGGCGTCCGCGGCGACCAGTACGTGGAGGTGACCTCAGGGCTGCAGGAGAGCGACGAAGTGGTCATGTCGGGCGCCACGAACGGCGAGTTCCCGGACGCGAGCTGGCCCGGCGCCTGACCCCCCTGGACAGGCGCTTGACCCCCTGGTCCGGTGTCTGACCCCCTGGACCGGCCCGGCACCTCCTCTCCCGCCGGGTCCCGGGCAGGGCCGCACGTGGCGCGTGCCGCCCCGGCCCGGCGCGCCCACCGGCGGCGCCACCCGGCGCCTCCGGTGGGCGCGGCAAACGCGCCCGGGAGCGCGGCCGGCCCGCCGGGCGTGTGCGCGGTTGAGCGGATTTTCAGGCCGCTCCCAGCAAACGTTCAGCCGACGCGCGGTGCGCCCGCCCGGCCGGCGGCCGCAGGACCGGTGGTCGCGGGGATGGTGAGCCGGTGAGCGGTCTTCGCCTGCGCGCCCCGCCGGGAGATGTAGTCCAATGTCCGGTAATCGACGGAAAGTTCATCCCGGGTCAGCCGCGCCATCAGATACCCCCGCCGCTGGTCGATGAAGGAGATGTGCGGGTTCTCCTGCAGCGCCTCCGCGATCCACGTCCGGTCCCGGTACCCGTCGCCGTCGCTCGCGATCGACGAGGCGATCAGTTCCTTGGCCACCACCGGCGAGTCCGGGTCGTCGAAGTCGGTCTTGAGCTCGGCCAGGTGGTGCATGTGCGCGTCCCCCGTCAGCACCACCGGGTTCTCGGTGCCCGCCAGCGACCCCAGCAGCCGCGTCCGCTCGGCGGCGTACCCGTCCCAGGAGTCCAGGTTCACCTCGCGCCCGGGCCCGACCTTGTAGTCGCGCTGCGCCATCATGATCTGCTGCCCCAGCAGGTTCCAGCGGGTGGTGGAGCCGCGCAGGCCGCTCTCCAGCCAGCGCCACTGGTCGGACCCGAGCAGCGTCCGCCCCGACGCCAGCCGGTCGTCGCACCCGGCCCGCACGCCGTCCAGGCACGCCTGGTCGTCGCGGAACTGCCGGGTGTCCAGCAGGTGGAAGCGGGCCAGCGTCCCCCAGGAGATCCGCCGGTTCACCCTGAGCACCGCCCCCTGGAGGCTGGCGCGGCGCAGCGGCATGTTCTCGTAGTACGCCCGGAACGCGTGCGTCCTGCGCGTGGTGAAGCCGGGAGCGTTCGTGCTGGAGACGGGCCCGGCCCAGTTGTTCTCCACCTCGTGGTCGTCGAACGCCACCAGCCACGGCGCCACCGCGTGCGCGGCCTGCAGGTCATGGTCGCTCTTGTACTGGGCGTGCCGCAGCCGGTAGTCGGCGAGCGTCTCGCACTTGCCGGGTGTGTGGGTGCGTACGCGGCCGGCCAGCGCCGTGTAGCCGCTGGGGCCGTACTCGTACATGTAGTCGCCGAGGAACACCACCAGGTCGGGCTCCTGCTCGGCCAGGCGGCGGTAGGCCGTGTAGTAGCCGTGCTCGTAGTGCGCGCACGCCGCCACCGCGAAGTTGAGCGGCGTCTCCCCGGCGGGGGCCGTCCTGGTTCGGGCCGCCGGGGAGAGCCTGCCCTCGCTTCTGAAGCGGTAGAAGTACTCGCGCCCCGGCTCCAGCCCGTCCAGCTCGACGTGGACGCTGTGGGCGTCGCGCGACCTGGCGGTGGCCGTACCGGACCTGACGATCTTGGAGAAGCGCTCGTCGGCCGAGACCTGCCAGTCCACGTCCACGTCACGGGCGGGCATGCCGCCGCGGCCGTCGCCGGCCAGCGGGTCGGGCGCCAGCCTGGTCCACAGGACGAAGCCGTCGGCCGACGGGTCGCCGGAGGCCACGCCCAGCGTGAACGGGTCGGATCTGAGGGTTCTGGCCGCTGCCGCCGGTGTGGCGGTCTGGGGGAGGAGGAGTCCGGCTGTCGCCGCTGTCAGGAAGGCTCTGCGGTCCACGTTCACAGGTATGTCCGCCCGCGCTGACCCGGCCGTGACAGCCGAGTCAAGCACGGGTGAACAGCATCAGTCGTCCTGTTTGCGAGGTTTGGCCTCGGCCGATGACCTCATTGAGCGTTCATCCGATGGCTCCGTGAACGCCAGACAGCGTTCCGCGGAGCGTGGCCGCGTCCGTGAAGTGCACGCCGGTCATGCCCGCGCGCTCGGCGCCCTCGACGTTCTCCTCGCGGTCGTCGATGAAGACGACCTCGGACGGGTCGGCGCCCAGCGCGCGGGCCATCGCGTCGTAGATCTCCCGGTCGGGTTTGACCAGGCCCATCCTGCCGCTGTAGAAGCGGTGGCCGACCTCGGCGATCCAGGGCAGCTCGTCCAGGCCGTCGCCGACGCAGACGGGCATGTTGGACAGCAGCGCCACGTCACGCCCGGCCCCGATCAGCTCGCCGAGCAGGGTGATCGTGCTCTCGTTCGGGTACGCCCAGCTCGCGACGTCCATGGCGACCAGGCGGGCGAGCTCGGACCGGGTGACGGGCCGGTCCAGCACGGCCGACCAGTAGTCCAGCGGGCCCAGGCTCCCCCGGTCGAACTCCAGGCGGTGCTCCCAGTAGCCGTGCCGGAACGCGTCCGGGTCCGCGCCCACCGCCCGCGCCATGGCCTCGTTGTCGGACTCGAGCTGGGGCAGGCACAGGACGCCGCCGTAGTCGAACACAATCCACGTCATGCCAGGAATGGTCGCAGATGCGGGTCCAGCGCCGGGCAACCTAGGTACTTCTCGACCGTGTGAAAGTCGATCCAGTCCAGGTTGACCAGCTCTTCGGCGTCGATGCCGGTGAAGCTGACGGCCAGGTTGGGCGGAATGGCGGCGATATCGTCCTTGTCGGCGATGTTCACCCAGCGCCTGACGCCCGGCGGGCGTTCGCCGTGGCCGTTGATGGGGGCGGGCAGGAGGCGCTCGAAGACGACGTTGCGCATGCCGAGCGGGCTGCCCAGGGTGATCAGGAGGTCGATCCGGAGGCTGGGGTCGCCCCACAGCGTCTCGTACGCGACCACGCTGCCGAGCGAGTGGGCGATCACCACCTTGGGCCGGTTGCGCCTGATCGCGTCGGCCACGGCCTGCCGGCACCTCTCGCGCTTGCCCTCGTCCGTGAGGTACGCCGCCACCTCCGGCGCGAACAGCTTGGCGAACGCCGCCGACCTGCCGTCCAGCCGGTCGAGCAGCCAGCCGGTGAACGACTTGAGCGCCCCCGTCACGTGCTCGCCCACGCCCAGGTTCTTCGCCCAGGCGACGAGCACCTGCTGGATCTGGCCCTCCGCCGCCGCGGCGGCCCTCGCCTCCTCCTCGCCGCCCTTGCCGCTGTGCAGGTGGTGCGAGAAGTAGGCGACCTCGCTGAAGTACGGCCGCGCCTCGCCCCCGAGCGCCACCTGCAGATAGCGGTCCCACTTGACCCGCATGGCCTCGGCCGCCGCGTTCGCGGACCGCCCGGCCTCGAGGTAGTAGTTGTACTTGCCGATCCCGTGCACACCGACGATCGCGGTCACAGCGCCTCCCCACCCGTGATCTCCACGCGCGATGGTGGCACACGTCACTTGCAGTCCGCCATCGAGCGAATAGGCAAAATGCCGTTGCGCGCGGCATATATCACCCATTTACTGTTAATGCTGGTGAGAGAACAGGAGTCCCGCCCATGCCCGGCCCGCTGATCGTCAACGACTCGATCGTCATTCCCGACGTCGAGCTCGTCTGGCGTTTCTCACGTTCGTCGGGCCCCGGTGGCCAGGGCGTCAACACCACCGACAGCCGCGTGGAGCTTGTCTTCGACGTGGCCGCCAGCACCGCGCTGCCGCCCGCGCTGAAGGCCAGGGCGCTCGACCGGCTGGGCTCCCCGACGATCACGATCGCCGCCTCCGAATACCGCTCCCAGCTGCGCAACCGGGAGGCCGCGGCGCACCGCCTGGCCCAGCGCCTGCGCGAGGCCATCGCCCCGCCGCCGAAGCGCCGCCGCCCGACCAAGCCCAGCCGCGGCGCCGTCGAGCGCCGCATCGCCGCGAAGAAGCAGCGCTCCGACCTCAAGCGCCTGCGCCGCGAACCCTAGCGGGGCCGTGAGCCCCGACCGAGCCCTCAGCCCTGATCGGGCCCTGCGCCCTGGCCGATCAGGCGGGGCAGGTCCGTGATGGTGGTCGACAGGTAGTCCGCCACCGGCTCGGGGACCAGGTGCCGGGACGTGATCTCCGAACGGTTCAGCCGTACCCGCTCCACCTCGTACAGCCCCCGCGACGGGTCCTCGAACTCGGGCCCGTGCCGCAGCCCAGGATCCATCGCCACCAGGCGGCAGCCGTAGACGTGCTGGGTCTTGAGCTCGCCCTGCCACGGGTACGACAGCGTGACCAGGGGCGTCACCGCCGAGACGGTCGCGCCCAGCTCCTCGAGCAGCTCCCGGTGCAGGGTGTGCTCCAGCGTGTCGTCCCCCGGTTCGACATGCCCTCCGGGGATGCTCCAATAGACGTCGCGTCCCGGAACCGTACGACGGAAGATCACCAGCCGCTCGTCGTGGTCGAGCAGGACACCGCGGACACTGGGTCGCATAGGGACACCCTATTTGACCGGTATGTCCTTCCGGTAGCCTAACCTACGGTACCGTAACCTGAAGGAGAAGATCTTTTATGGCGATGACTCAGACGGAGCTGCTGCACGAGCTGGAGCCCGTGGTGGCCGTGGAGCTCGACCGCCATCACACGATGGCGAAGGAGTGGTTCCCGCACGAGTACATCCCGTGGAGTGAGGGCCGCGACTTCGACGGCATCTACGGGGGCGAGGCGTGGCAGGAAGGCGACTCCAAGATCCCCGAGGCGGCCCGCATCTCGCTCATCGTCAATCTCCTGACCGAGGACAACCTCCCCAGCTACCACCACGAGATCGCCAGCACGTTCGGCCGCGACGGCGCCTGGGGCACCTGGGTGCACCGCTGGACGGCCGAGGAGGACCGCCACGGCACCGCGCTCCGCGACTACCTCACGGTCACCCGCGCCGTCGATCCCGTGGCGCTCGAGCGCGCCCGCATGCACCACATGGAGAACGGCTTCACCACCGAATACGGCACCATGCTCCAGCAGCTCGCGTACGTCTCCTTCCAGGAGCTGGCCACCCGCATCGCGCACCGCAACACCGGCAAGGCCTCCGGCGACGAGGGCTGCGAGCGCCTGCTCGCCAGGATCGCCGCCGACGAGAACCTGCACATGCTCTTCTACCGCAACCTGCTCAAGGCCGCCTTCGAGCTGGACCCCAACCAGACCATGCGCGCGGTGACCGACGTCGTCACCACGTTCCAGATGCCGGGCTCGGGCATCGAGGGGTTCACCCGCAAGGCCATGATCATCGCGAACGAGGGCATCTACGACCTGCGTCTGCACCTGGACGACGTGCTGATGCCGGTGCTGAAGCAGTGGTCGGTGTTCGACAAGACCGGGCTGGACGCCGAGGGCGAGCAGGCCCGCGAGCAGCTGTCCGCGTTCCTGGCCAAGACCGAGACCACGGCCGCCAGGTTCGTCGAGCGCCGCGAGGAGCGCCGGGCGCGCGCCGCCGCCCGCTGACACGCGGCGATGGAGGGAGCGTGGAGTGGAATGATCCTGCCTTATGGATCTCCCCACCCAGCTGCTCCTCAGCGTCTTCACGCTCCTGATGATCATCGGCCTGGCCACGGCGGCGCAGCGCCTGCTGGGCGTCAGGTTCGGCAGGCTGCGCACGTTCCTGGCTGCGCTGGTCGCCTTCGCGCTGGCGCAGCCGATGCTGGAGCCGATCCTGACCTCGCTCGGCCCCATCGGCCGCGAGAACCCGCCCGCCGCGCCGGCGCTGGGGATCCTGCTGCTCATCGTCATGAGCGTGGTGCTGATCCCCATGGTGATCCTGGTGATCGCCGAGGCACTGGTGCCGCCGGGCTCGGTGCCGGGGCCGCTGGAGCTCGTCAGGTCCGTACGCGGCCGCCTCTCCCGGGCCAGGCGCTACTCGCAGATCACCAGGATCGCCATCAAGCACGGCCTCGGCCCGTACCTGCGCGGCCGGGGCGAGCGGCTCGACGACCGCCCGGGGAAGGTGCGTCTGGCCAGGTCGCTGCGCGAGGCCCTCGACGAGGGCGGCGTCACGTTCGTCAAGCTCGGCCAGGTCCTGTCCACCCGGCGCGACCTGCTGCCCGCCGAGTTCGTCGAGGAGCTGGGCCGGCTGCAGGACCAGGTCGCCCCGGCGCCGTGGCCGGAGATCGAGCCGGTGCTCGCCGCCGAGCTGGGCGGGCCGGTGGACGAGGCGTTCGCCGAGTTCGACCGGACGCCGCTGGCCGCCGCCTCCATCGGGCAGGTCCACGCCGCCCGCCTGCACTCGGGCGAGAGCGTCGTGGTCAAGGTGCTGCGGCCGGGCATCTGGCCGGTGGTCTCGAAGGATCTCGACATCGTCCGGCGGCTGGCGGCCACGCTGGAGTCCAGGACCCGCTGGGGCCGCTCGCTCGGGCTGCGCGACCTGGCCGACGGGTTCGCGACGGCGATCCGCGAGGAGCTCGACTTCCGGGTGGAGGCGGCCAACATGGCGGCCGTCACCGCCGGCGGCGGTGTCACGTACCCCGCCCCGATCAGCGCCATGTGCACCGAACGCGTGCTCGTCATGCGGCGCCTGTCCGGCCGGCCCGTCACCGCCGCCGCCCCCGAGCAGGGCCCGCAGCTGGCCCGCGACCTGCTCGACTGCCTGCTCAGGCAGATCCTGATCGAGGGCGTCTTCCACGCCGACCCGCATCCCGGCAACCTCATGCTGCTCGACGACGGCACGCTGGGGCTGCTCGACTTCGGTGCGGTCGGGCGGCTCGACGACTCCGTGCGCTCGGCGCTGCGGCGCTTCCTGCTCGCCATGAACCGCCAGGACCCGCTGGGCGTCACCGACGCGCTGCTCGAGGTCGTGCCCAGGCCGGAGGACATCGACGAGGCCGCGCTCGAACGGGCGCTCGGCCAGTTCATGGCCAGGCACGTGACGGCCGGCATGGACAGCGCGCAGATGTTCACCGACCTGTTCAGGATCGTCTCGGCGTACGGGCTGTCGATCCCGCCCGAGGTGGCCGCTGTGTTCCGCGCGCTGGCCACGCTGGAGGGCACGCTCGTGCGCCTCTCCCCCGGGTTCGACCTCATCGGCGAGGCCCGGTCGTTCGCCGGCCGCCATCTCGCCGAGCGGATCACGCCGGAGATGATCAAGGAGTCCGCCACGCAGGAGCTGGTCGCGCTGCTGCCGATGCTGCGCCGCCTGCCGCGCCGCGTCGAGCGCATCGCGAGCGCCGCGGAGCACGGCCGGTTCTCCATGAACGTGCGGCTGCTGGCCGACGAGCGCGACCGCCGCTACGTGACGGGCCTGCTCCACCAGGTGCTGCTGACGGTGCTCGGCGCCACGGCCGGGGTGATGGCGGTCATCCTCCTCGGGACGGCCGGCGGCCCGCCGGCGCTGGCGAACACCACGCTGTTCCAGCTCATCGGCTACAACCTGCTGGTGATCGCCGCCATCCTGGTGCTGCGCGTCCTGGCCCTGATCTTCCGCCGCCCCCGCGACTCGGACGATCACCCGGCGCGGCGATAGGACGCGAACGGGCCCCAGTCGTGTCTTGACCCGGCGCTGGTCTTGGACATCCGAGACATCGGGCAGGTTCCTGGAAACTTCGGAACCGCTCGGGAGCAGAGGGTGAAAATCATCGGGATCGCCGCCAGTCTCCACGCGGGGTCGTTTATCAACAAATTGCTGGACGCGGCGGGTGGCGAGCTGCCCCTGGGCGTCGACTTCGCGGTGTGGCCGGGGCTGGGCGAGATCCCGCCGTACGCGCACGGGCCGGTGCCGGTCATGGCGCGCGAGCTCATCGGGCTGGTCGCCGCGTCCGACGCGGTGCTGCTGACCGCTCCCGAGCACAGCCTGCTGCCGGAGGAGCTGACGTACGCGCTGGACTGGATGTCGGCGCGCAACGGGCTGTCGGGCAAGCACGTGGCGGTGATGAGCGCGAGCGCGCGGGCGTGCGGCGCGATGTGGGCCCAGGCGGAGCTCTACAAGCACCTTCAGGCGGCGGGCGCCGTCGTGATGGGGGCCGAGCTGGTGATCTCCCCGGCCTGCCCGCACTTCGACAAGGACGGCCATCTCACGGATCCCGCCCTGCGCGCCCAGGTGCGCAGGGTGATCGGCCAGCTGTGCCCCTCCGAGGTCATGGAGCCCGCGCTCTCGCTCTGACCCTCTCAGTCCGTCGCCGGCGGCGCGTCGTCCGCCGGGCGGACGAGCTCGATCCGGTGGTCCTCGACCTCGCCGCTGTCGGCCCATCCCGTGGGCAGAGCCGTCGCCTGGGCGGCCAGGCGCAGCCGCATCCAGGTGAGGCCGGTGCGGAATGTCTGCGGCAGGCTCCAGCGCAGCTCCGCGGTGGTGGCGTCCTTGGCGACCTGCGCGGTGGCCCGCTCGTCGGTGTCGAAGCGGCCGTCGTGGTCGGCGTCGATCCACCCGGTGAGGTACGCAGGCGACCCGGCCCGCACGGGCACCGTCAGCGTGCCGACCCGGTCCTTGACGGTGATCTCCGCCGGGGAGCCGGTCACGGCGTCGTCCTCGTCGGCGCTCACCTCGCGGGCCGCCGTGCTCACCTCGTCCAGATGGTCGGCGGTCGCGGAGGCCCCCAGGAAGGAGTCGGTGATCGCGTGGGAGGCCGCTCCGTACGAGGCGGGCGCGTCGGAGTCGTCCTCGGCCAGCGTGATCTTGAACGCGGCCCACAGCTGCGGGCCCGGGCCCCCGAGCGCGTAGCGCACGTCACGGGCGCTCAGCCGGATCGTGAACGCGGTGACGGTGCCGTTCACCTTGGCCGTGCCGCAGGTGTAGACGACCCCGCAGGTGGTGGACTTGACGGGACGGACCGCTTCCGGCTCGATCGAGTCCGCCGTGACCCGGTAGCCGGGGAAGCCGGCCGCCGCGGAGAAGGTGGGCGTGGCCGGGGTCCCGTCGACCAGGTCGACGGCGGGCCAGTAGTCGTCGCGGCCGCGCCTCGGGTCGCGCGACACGCCGCCCGTGCCGAACACGTGCAGGTGCGGGTCGCGTACCGGCCGGGAGAACGTGAACGTCAGCATGGCCACGCCGCTCCAGCCGCCGGGCCGGGCCGCGAAGTCCTCGTAGAGGTCCATGAATCCCGCCGTCATCTTGGCGTTGGCCGGGACGAGGAATTCGTCGTCGGGCACCCACGTGCTCGCGGTCAGCACCTCGGCGGAGGCCACGCGCGTCTCCCCGATCATGGTCTTGCGCACGGTCACCGTCACGCCGGACGGCGTCCGCCCCGAGGCCGTCGCCGGCGCGTTGGTGAAGGACGACGGCGCGTCCTCGGCGACGGCCCCCGGGACGCCGGCGAACACCGTGACCACGCAGGCCAGCACCGCGTGAAGAACCATTCTCGCTCCCCCAGAAGCAGCTCTGCCCGGATTCACGCCCGAGCTCCCCGCAGGCGGCCCACCAGGCCCCTGGTCACGCGGCGGGCGGCGAAGTCGCAGCCGCACACGAACCGCATGGCCGGTCCGAACGTCGCCGCCGCCGCGAGCCCGACCAGGTGCAGCCCCGCGACGGACGTCTCGAACGCGGGACCGAGCCGCGGCGCCGGGCCGGGCGCCGCCACCGTGCGCCGGAGGTCCTCGTGGAGGATCCCGATCCTGGCCACGTCCACCCGGTAGCCGGTCGCCGCGATGACGTGCTCGGTCTCGAGCAGGGTGACCGCGCCCCCGAGGTCCCGCAGCCGCAGCCGGACCCCGTCGCGGTACTCGGAGGCGGCCAGCCGCGCCCCCAGGGTCACCTGCACGGTGCCGTCGAAGCGCTCCTTCAGCCACCAGGACCCGGCCGGCCCGAGGGTGTTGCGCACGATGTGGGCGCGGGCCGCCCGCGGCAGGTGCCTGACCGCGTACGGCATCCGCGACCAGGCCACGGAGGGCCAGCCGCTCCCGAGCGCGGAGCGGGGCGCCAGCACGCGCGACATGACCGGGCGTCGCTCGACGGGCACGTCGTTCCAGGCCAGGGCGCCGGTGCGGGCGACGAGCCGGACGGCCGCCCCCGCCTCGGCCAGCAGCGTCGCGGTCTCCAGCGCCGACTGGCCGGCTCCCAGCACGGTCACGTCCCGTCCCGCGAACCCGCTCAGATCGTGGTGGTCGGAGCTGTGCGTGGCCACCTCGGGCGGCAACGCCGCCAGGGCGCGGGGCCGGTGGGCGAACGGCAGGAATCCCAGGGCCAGCACGACGGTCCTGGCCAGCACGGACGCGCCCGACGACAGGGAGAGCGCGAACAGCCCGCCCTCGACGCCGACGGCCGTCACCTCCGTCTCCTCCAGCGCCCGGCCGACCGCCTGCTGACGGAACCACCTGCCGTAGGCGACGAACCTCTCCACCGGCACCGGCTCCCCGTAGGAGTACCGGTGGAAGGCGTCGAGGCCGTGTCTGCGATCCGGGTCGCCGAGATGGGACGCGTCCGGCTCGGACTTCAGCAGCATGCCTCTGGGCATGTGGCGTTCCCACGCCCGCATCGGCTCGCCGAACACCTGCGCGTCGAGCCCGGCGTGCAGCGCGTGCGCCGCCACCGACAGCCCGTACGGTCCGGCGCCCACGATCGCCACGTCGATGACCGAGGTAGGCACATTCTCCTCCATTCGCCGTGCTAGGCCCGCTGCCGGGCCAGCCGGGTGAATCCGCGTTTCATCGCCTGCCTGGCCATGGCCACGAAGGGCCGGGGGTCGTCGGCGGACAGCCAGGCAAACTCGTCCGCCGAGCACAGGGCGCGCAGGCTCTTCGGGCCGGCGGTGATGAGGTCGTAGTTCTCCACCACGTAGGTCCGGCCGTGACCGGCCCGTCCCCGGGTCGCGCGCCGGCCGGACAGGTGCAGGTGGGCGGCCCGTACCAGGTCCAGGCCGCTGCTGTCGCTGAACAGCCGGAACTGGGCGCCGAGCCGGGGGTTGAAGTCCAGCAGGTGGTAGGCGTCCCGGCCGGCGTCGTGGCGGAAGTCGATGTCCAGCACGCCGCGGTAGCCCAGCCTCTCCGCCAGTTCGCGGGCGGTGCCCTCCACGACGGGGTTGGGCAGCCACCGCCCGTAGGTGGTGAGCCCGGCGCCCTTGGGATGGGCGCGCTCCTTGCGTCCCGCGCCGCCGTACAGGCAGCGGGAGTTCTCGTCGAAGTAGCCGTGGAAGAACCAGTCCGCGTGCGGCCCGCCGGGCACGAAGCGCTGGAACAGCAGGTCGCAGCCCTCCACGTGCTGGAGCAGCCGGGGCACCTGGCCGACCCTCCGCACCAGGCTGGTGTTGCGCAGCCCGACGCCGGCGGGCAGGAGCCACGGCTGCGCCCACTTGGCGACCAGCGGCAGCCCGAAGTCGGTGACGGCGTCCGCGGCGTCGCGTTCGCCGGTGATCAGCCGGGTCTCCGGCTGGACGACCCCGAACGCGGAACACAGCTGCGCCAGCAGGCTCTTGTCGGCGAGGGCGCGCGGCAGTCCGGGCACCTGGTCGGGGAAGAGGTAGTGCGGGCGCAGCTCGGCCGCGTGCTCCGCGACGGCGATGGCGCCCGCGTCGTCCAGTGCCAGCAGGACGGCCGGGCGGCCGATGCTCTGGGCGACCTGCGTGAGCGTCCCCACGATGTCCCCGGGGTCCCCGCCGCGCGGCCACGCATGCCCGCGCGCCAGGTACTTGGAGCGGGAGGTCGGCGAGTCCGTCTCCCCGAGGAGCCCGTGCACCTCCACTCCGGCCCTGCCGAGGGAGCGAATGGCGCCGAGGGTCCCATGATGAAAGTTATTGGGGTCCAATCGCAGCACAAGCGCCGGGACAGTGCAATCGAGCATCTTCCTTCTCCTTCGCGAAAAGCTATAAATCAGGCAAATCGCGAGTCGGATATCCGGATTGCCGAAACATGGGGTATGGAGAAGGAAGGAGAGGCGAGAATCGGGGATGTGCGATCGTGGCAGGAACGAGATATCTGCGCTTTTCGCTCGCGATAATCACGGGTGCGGCGGTGGCATCGGTCGGTCTGGGCGCGACGGCGCCCGCTCCGGCGAGCGGTCCCGCGGCGCTGGGCGTCTTCCTCGCCTCCGACGCGCGCGGTCCCGAGCTCCTGACGGGCTTCGAGGCGTGGCTGGGGCTCAGGGTGACGGTCGGGCGCACCTATCTCCCCGGCGAACGCTGGAAGTCCCTCGAGGGGGGCGACTCCGAGATCCTCGACACCTGGACGCGCTGGCGGGCCGCCCAGCCGGACCGAGTCCTGGCGCTGAACGTGCCGATGGTCACTCCGAACGAGTCCATGATGTCCGACCGCATGGTGGCGCGACGACTGGCCAAGGGGGCGCACGGCGCCCACGACGGCCGCTTCAGGAAGCTCGCCGGGAAGCTGGTCTCCTCCGGCGCCGCCGACACGATCATCGTGCTCGGCTGGGAGATGAACGGCACCACCTACTCCAGCAGGTGCGGACCCGACCCGGAGACGTGGAAGCAGTACTGGCGGCGCATCGTGACGACCATGCGCGAGACGCCCGGCCAGCGCTTCCGCTTCGACTTCGCCCCCAGCCGCGGGCTTGACGCGGTGCCCTGGACGCAGTGCTACCCGGGTGACGACGTGGTCGACATCATCGGCATGGACAGCTACGACCAGGGGCCCGGGCACGAGTTCGCCGAATACATCGACCAGCCGTACGGCCTGCTGGCGCACGCCGACTTCGCCGCGCAGCACGGCAAGCCCATCTCGTTCCCCGAGTGGGGGCTGTTCCGCAACGGCGACCGCCCCGCCTACGTCGAGGGGATGCTCGACTGGATCGGTACTCACAACGTGGTCTATCACTCGATCTCCGATTACTGTCCGCACGGCGTCTGGCAGTGTTCGTCGAACCCCGGCTCGTCGGAGGCCTTCCGCAGGCGGCTGCTGGAGCACGCCTCCCCGCCCAGCACGGCCAGCGTGTGCGTGGCGAGCCCGTCCAGCGCGCCGTCCACGCCGAACCCGGCCGCCAGCGTGGCGGCGGCCACCCCCTCGGCACCGGCCAGCGCGGGCTGCCCGAGCCTGACCAGCAGCGCCTCGGCCAGCCCCGCGCTGTCCTCCGGCTGAACGAGCGCGCCGACTCCCCCGGTCACCACCTCGGTGAGCCCGGGCACCGCGCAGGCGACCACGGGCCTGCCCGTGGCCAGCGCCTCCAGCGCGGTGAGCGGCAGGCCCTCCCAGCGCGAGGGCAGCACCACCACGTCGGCGGCGGCGTACCAGGGCCGGACGTCGGCCATGCCGCCGGCGAAGTGAACGCCGGGCACGGCCCGCGACCGCAGCGTGCGCAGCATCGGGCCGTCGCCGACGATGGCCAGCCGGGCCCGCCCGTCGCGGGCGGCGACGCGCTGCCAGGCCGACAGCAGCAGGTCCTGGCCCTTCTGGCGGGTGACCCTGCCCACGCAGACCGCCAGCGGCGTGTCCTCGGCGATGCCGTGGCGGGCGCGCGCCTCGGCCCGCTCCCGCGGCCCCGCGGGTCTGAAGCGGCGCAAATCCACGCCGTTGCGCACCACGACGAGGTCGCCGGGCACGCCGTACCGTCTGGCCAGCGCGGCTTCGCCCTCGCCCACGCAGATCACCCGGTCGGCCCAGCGCGCGGCCAGCCGTTCCCAGGTCAGCGCCGCGGCGGCGACGGCGCCCCGGGCGGCCAGCCAGGACCAGCCGTGCGGCTGGAAGAGCGTGGGCACCCGGCCCCTGAGCGCGGCCCGGCCCGCCAGCCCGGCCTTGGACGAGTGCAGGTGCACCGCGTCGGGGCCGAACTCGCGCACGATCCGCCGCAGCCGCGCCGCCTGGACGACGTCGCCGAGCCCGGGCGCGCGGCCGGCCGTCCAGTCCAGCCGGGGCACGCCCAGCCGGTCCAGCTCGCCGGCCAGCGGGCCGGGCAGCACATCGGGCGGGGGGCAGGCGACCGCGACGCGCCAGCCCCGCCGTGCCTGGTCGGCGGCGGCCATGGCCACGTACGCCCCCACGCCGCCGTCCACCGGCTGCGTGACGTGCAGGACCCCCGGTCTCACCGCCATGCCGAGACCTTCGCCGCCAGGCGCGGGCAGCGCCTCTTCAGCAGTTCCTTGCCCGTCTTGCTCACGCCCGCCAGCGCGGCGTAGGCGGCCGCGCGGGAGCCGCGCCCGAGCATCACCCGCCGGTTGACCACCGCTTCGGCCTCCCACCTGGCCTTGTGCGGCTCGGCGCCGCGCAGCATGCTGAGCACGGGCTTGCCCAGCCGGTGCGTCAGCTCCAGGTTGGTACGCAGCAGCATCGTGACCAGGTCCACCCGGGCCCGCAGGTCCGGGTGGACGCCGTACAGGTAGCCGCCCACGAAGTCCTTGCCGATCACCGCGAAGTCGCAGGCCAGCAGCCGCCCGTCCACCCGGTACTCCCACAGCGCCCCGTGGTTCTCCGCCACCAGCGCCTGCGCGGCCCCGGCCAGGTGGTCCAGGAAGCGCGGCTGCGTGTGCTGGGCGTTGATCCCCCGGCTCTTCCACTGCATGGTGTGCAACCGCAGCAGCTCGGCCGTCGACGCTCTGACCCGGTCCGCCTCGACCGCCGTCACCGACACGTTCAGCGCGTCGAGCTTGCGCAGCGCGGCCCGCACATGCTGGGCCCGGCGGCTCTGGAGCCCGGCGAGGACCTGCTCGATGGGTTGTCCGGGCAGCTGGAGACAGGTGGAGGCGGGCAGCGTCCAGGCCCTGCCGTCCCAGATCTCCGCCAGGCGGCGGATCGCCGAGCCGGGCCGCGCCTCGGGCAGGTCGATGACGTCCCAGCCCGGCTGGGCGAGCAGCCCGGCGCGCAGCTCGCGCAGGCCCGCGTCGCCCTCGGAGTCGTCCACCACGATGTCCGTGAAGTCGGACTGCCCTCCGCCGACGGGTGTCAGCACCCGGCAGCCGAGCCGGTGCTCCAGCCTGAGCGGCGCGGCCGCGACCAGGCGTCCGTCCCGGTGCGCCAGGAACACCCGCAGCCGCCCCGGGGTCCCGTAGACCCGCCACCAGGAGCTGAGCCAGCCGTACGACTGGAACGGCGTGGCGGCCGAGCTGCGCGCGTACAGATCCGCCCATTCCGCCGACAGCGCGGCCAGCTCCGCGCCCTCCCTGACGACCCGCAGCGTGAGCCCCGCGCGCGAGGTCCCCTGCCGGGCGGCCCTCACGCCGGCGCTCCGGTCAGCGCCGCCGGCTCCGGCCGCGCCTGAGTGCGGGCCTGCGGCGCGGCCAGCCGGACGAGGCCGGCCGCCAGGGCCGCCCCGCAGGCGCCGATGGCCACGCTGATCAGCGGCAGCGGGGACGAGGGGCGCAGCGGAGGCACCGCCGAGGCGAAAGGCACCAGCCGTACGCGGGTGTCGGTGGCATGGGCGTTGGCGTAGGCGATCAGCGCGGCGGCCGCCTGGTTGACGCGGTCGGCGGCCTCCCGCGCGCCGGTCGCCACGGAGGTGAGCCGCACCAGCGGGGCGTCGGGCGAGGCCGCGGCCCGCAGGCTGTCCGGCTCGTCCGCGGCGCCGACGAGGAAGCCGGGATGACTGGATATCCGTGCGTAGGCGGCGGCGAACCCGGCCGCCTGCGCCGGGTCACCGCCGGCCACCGCGACGTAGGCCTCGGCGGCGTAGACGGTGTCGCGGGCCAGCGCGTAGGCCACCCCGCCCAGCGCCCCGAGCGCCAGGGACAGCGGAAGCCACCATCGCACGAGCAGGCCCGTGATGCGGACCCAGGTCCATGTCATCGTCACTCCTCGGTGGGTTCGGCGCCCAGCAGGCGCAGGTAGAGCCGGTCCAGCTGGTCCGCCTGGCGGCGGACGTCGTAGAGCCGGACGGCATCGGGCGGGGGCAGCCTGAGGGGCGGGCGGGCGGCGAGGCCGGACAGCTCCGCGGCGAGCCGGTGCGGCTCGACACGCCGTGCTCCCGGGGCCGAGCCGGGTGGCAGGTCCTCGACGGCCGGGCAGGCGTCGTACAGGACGGGCAGGCCGGACGCGAGCGCCTCGACGACGGCCACGCCGAACGTCTCCTCGACGGAGGGCGCGGCCAGCACGTCCATCGCCATCATCAGGGCCCCCACGTCGGGCGACTCCCCCGCGAAGATCACCCTGTCCTCGGCCCCTGCCTCGCGGGCCAGCTCCCGCAGCCGCGGCTCGCAGGAGCCGGAGCCGACCAGGAGCAGGACGGCGTGTTCGAGCGGCGGCAGCGCCCTGATCAGCGTGTCGAAGCGCTTGCTCGGCTCCAGGCGGCCGACGCCGCCGATCACGAACGCGTTCTCGGGCAGGCCGAGCCGCTCCCGGGTGCGCCGGCGCAGGGCTGCGTCGAAGCCGAAGGCCTCGCCGTCGACGCCATTCGGGACCACCGCGATGCGCGAGCGGGGGACGCCCCACCTCGACAGCCGGTCGGCCACCGTCGGCGAGACGGCCACGGTCAGGTGCCCGAGCAGCTCGCTGGCCAGGTACAGCGCCCTGATCGAGCGGGTCAGGCGGCGTCCCTCCACGTGCTCGTGCCCGATCGAATGCTCGGTCGCCACGATCGCCGGCACGTTCGCCAGCCGCGCCGCCAGCCGGCCGTACACGCAGGCGCGGTACAGATGGGTGTGCACCACGTCGTAGCGGCGCCCGCGCATGAGCCGGGCCAGCCGCCCGACGGCGCGCAGGTCCCTGTTGCCGCGCATGCCGACGTGGTGGACGGGCACGCCGGAGCCCTCGATGGCCTCCGCGACCACCCCGTGCCCGGTGAGCACCGCGACCTCGCACCGGGCCCGCAGGTACGGCAGCAGGGCCCGCAGCTGCTGCTCCGCGCCGCCCGCGGCCAAACCGGTGATGACGTGCAGGACCTTCACCAGCCCCACCGGACCCGGTGCCGTGCCCGCTTGGCGTGCAGCCGCAGCGCGCCGTCCCGCTCGCCCACGTACGTGCGCGGCAGCGCGTACGGGCCGGTGAGCTCGGACTTCCAGATGGCGCAGGCGTAGGAGTAGCCCGTCTCGCGGACGGCGGCCAGCTCGCGGGCGTTGACGTGCCCGTACGGGTAGCAGAACCCGCTCACCTGGCGGCCCAGCAGGTCCTCCAGCGCCGCCTTGCTGCCGGCCACCTCCTGGTGGAGCTCGTCGTCGCGCAGCCCGGACAGCGAGTAGTGCCCGGCCGAGTGCGAGCCGATCTCCATGCCCTGCCGCGCGGCCCAGCGCAGGCCCTCGGTGTCCATGAGCCGCTTGCGCGGGGAGCCGGCGTCCCAGGCGTTGTGCTCGCCGATCAGGCCGGTGACCACGAAGACCGTGGCCGTGAAGCCGTACTTGCGCAGGACGGGGACGACCTCGCTGAGGAAGTCGCCGTACCCGTCGTCGAAGGTGAGCCCGACCAGGCCGCGCGTGCTCCGGGCGCGCGTGAGCTCGAGCATCGAGACCCCGCTCAGGCCGCGCCGGGCGAGCCAGCGCATCTGCCGGGCGAAGCGGTCGGGCGAGACCGTGACGTGAAGCGGGTCGCTGTCGTATTTGTCCACGGAGTGGTACATGAGCACCAGCGGCATCGCGGTCATGAGCGACCTCGCATCCTGATCAAGTGGGTGATCTTGGTGGTGTCGGTGAGCGTGGCCGTGGCCCCCGAGAGGGCCGCGACAGCGGAGAAGGTGACGGCGATCGCGGCGCCGGTCGAAGCCAGGGCGATCGGCGGCGGCAGGCCCGCCAGCAGCGTCCGCGCGCCCCACCCCGCTCCGACGGCGGCCGCGGTGGCCAGCAGCAGGCCGCTGATCGGGACCAGCGCCGTGTGGGCGGGCAGCGCGAGGGCCTGCCGTCGCAGTCCCGCGAGCAGCAGCGCGGCGGTCAGCGAGATCCCGGCCGCGTTCGCCGCGGCGATCCCCGTCACGCCCCACTCCGGGCGGGCCAGCACGACCGTCGCGGCCAGCCCCGCGCCCATCGCGAAGGCCGGGTACCAGGACCCGCGGGCGCCGCAGAAGTAGACGCGGCAGACGACCCCGACCACCGCCTGGCCGAGCAGCCCCAGCGCGTACACCCGCATGATCCGCGCGGTGGCGGCGGTGTCGGCCTCGGTGAACGCGCCGTACTGCAGCAGGAGGGCCACGACGTCCGTGGCGCAGACGAGCAGCGCCGCGGTGGCGGCCAGCACGATCGCCGAGGCGCTGACCAGGTCGTCGGCGAGCCTGCGCCGTGCCCGCGCGGTCTCGCCCGCGGCGAGCGCGCGGGCGAGCTGCGGGAAGGTCACGGTCGCCACGATCAGCGACAGGACCATCGGCACCTGGGCGATCTTCTGCGCGTAGTTGAGGTGCGAGATCGACCCTTCGGCGAGTTTCGAGCCGACGAACCTCTCGACGAAGACCTGGCTCTGGCGGACGAGCGTGAAGACCGCGACCGGCAGGAAGGCGATCATCGGCAGCGCCACGCCGCGCGTGGGCCACAGGGGCACCCCGAAGCGCCGCACGAACGCCGGGACCTGGGCCAGCACCATCCCCGCCCCGCCCGCGGCCACCCCGATCGCGGCCGCGTACGCGCCCTGGTCGCGCAGGGCCCACACGCAGGTGACGATCCCCAGGTTGTAGGCCACGTAGATGGCCGCCGGCGGCGCGAACGACTGGTGCGCCCGCAACGCCGCGCTCAGGTACCCGGCCAGCCCGAACGTCAGGATCGTCACCGACGCCACCCGCATGCAGTCCACGGCGAGGTCGGCCCGCCGGATGCCCGGGGCGAGCACCTCGACCAGCCAAGGCGCCCCCGCGACGGTCAGCGCGGTCAACGCCAGCAGCCCGAGGCACAGGTACGGCAGCGTCGACGACGCCAGGCCCCTCAGGTCCTCGCCCGCCTCCATCGCCCGGCTGAACAGCGGGACCAGCACGAACGCCATCGCCCCCTCGATCAGCAGGGGAGCGGCGGTCTCCGGGATCGTCCAGGCGACGAGGAACGCGTCGGTGCCGGCGTCGGCGCCGAAGAACCGGCCCAGCAGCAGGTCGCGGACGAAGCCGAGCAGCGAGCCCAGCCCGGTCAGCAGGATGGTGACGCCGACGGCCCGCGCCATGGGCGAGGTGGCCGGTGATGTGGACGTGGTCATCGCGCCACGCCCAGCGCGACCGGGGCCTCGCCGGCCCATCCCGTCGCCGGAGGCCGGGCGACGAGCGACAGGACCAGCCCCAGGACGACGGACATGACCACGGTCGAAGGTCCGCCGACGTCGCCGTAGAGGAAGTCGATGCCCTGCCAGGCCAGCAGCCCGGCCGCGGCCGGCACCGCCGCCCGCACGGCCCACCAGGCCATGGACCCCAGGCACGCGCCCAGCGCGGCCAGCCCGAGCAGGCCCTGCTCGCTGAGCGTCAGCAGGTACATGTTGTGCGGGGAGAGCAGCGGCATGCGCTGGAAGCCGTTGACCGGGTCGTCGGTGTCGCTGCCGGACGACAGCTCGATCGGCGCGTAGGCGTCGCGCAGCTCCGCGAACCTGCGCGGCCCGGCCCCTGTCAGCGGGTGGTCCAGCCAGATCCTCGTGGCGGTGAGCCACAGGCTGTAGCGGTCGCTCACCGACTGGTCGGGCTGGGAGACGACGGAGGTGATGGAGGCCAGCCGCCGCCCCAGCAGGTCCGGGTCCGAGCCCGCGCCCGGGCCGAGGACCAGCGCGGTCGCCGCCGCGGCTCCGAGCAGGATCACCCTGGCCACCAGCGCCCGGCTGTGCACGAGGAGCACGACCAGCGACGCGCCCAGCAGGGCGAGCCAGGCGCCGCGGCTGAGCGACAGGGCGAGCGGCACGCAGAGCAGGGCGGCGCCGCCGAGCGCGGCGGCCCGGCGCCCGCCGCGCCAGGCCAGGCCCGCCGCCAGCAGGACGAGCACGCCGTAGCTGACCACGCTCGCCATGCCCATGATGTCGAGCGCGCCGAAGGTGCCGACGGCCCGTACCCGCTCCCCCGCGTACGACGCGCCGGTGCCGGTGACCGCCTGGACGCAGCCGATCAGGCCCTGCAGGGCGGCCGTCCCGACCAGCGCCCCGCCCACGATCAGGGTGTCGGTACGGTCCCGGACCGCCACCAGGACGGCCAGCGGGACCAGCACGAACACCTGGAGATACCGGACGTAGCCCGGCATGCTCGTCAGGACGTCGGGAGAGGCCAGCATCGCGATCCCGGCCGCGCCCGCGACCGGAGCGAGCACCAAGGCACGTGCGGGCACCACGGCGGAGGCGGCGGCCACGGCACGAGCAGGCAGCGCGGCACCGGCAGGCGCCAGGTCGCGGGCGGACAGCGGGCGTGTCAGCCGGTTCGCGAGCGCGACGGTCACCGCGATGGCGACCAGCACCAGCGAGGCCACGTCGGCGGCCGTGACCTGGACGCCGGAGGACAGGTCCTGGCGGCCCGCCGGCAGGCAGGTCAGGAGCACGGTGGCGGCGGCCGCCAGGCTGGGCCGCCGGCAGAGAGCGCGCATGCCTAGCCCCCGCCCGGCCGCAGCAGGGACCAGACCGTCTGCAGCATGATCTTGAGATCCGCCCGGAGGGTCCACCCGTCGATGTAGTGGTTGTCGAACCGGACGCGGTCCTCGATCGAGGTGTCACCGCGCAGCCCGTGGATCTGGGCCCAACCGGTGATGCCGACCGGCATCCGGTGGCGCAGGCCGTAACCCGGGATCGTCCTGGAGAACTTCTTGACGAAGTGCGGGCGTTCGGGCCGCGGGCCGACGATGCTCATGTCCCCCCTGAGAACGTTCCAGAGCTGGGGAAGCTCGTCGAAGGAGGCCTTGCGCAGCAGCCGGCCCACCGGCCCGATCCGGCTGTCGTGGGCGATGCTCCACAGGGTCTCGGACTCGAGCGCGTCGGTGGGCTTCAGCGTCCGGAGCTTGATCAGTTCGAGCGGCTCGTCCCGGTAGCCCACGCGCCGCTGCCGGAACAGCACCCCGGGGCCGGTCTCCAGCCGGATCAGCGCCGCGCAGAGCGCGAGGATCGGCGCGCTGACGATGAGTCCGGTCAGCGCGACCGCGATGTCCAGGGCCCGCTTCAGCGGCCAGGCGAGGCCGCGCTGCGCCTCCGGGCGCATCCGCACGAGCGGGAAGCTGCGTACGTGCTCGCGCAGCGTCACGAAGTCGATGATGAGCTCGCCCAGGTCGGGCGCGAGGTAGACGTCGCAGCCGAGCGACCGCGCCGTTCTCGCGATCGACTGCTGGCCCTGCCCGGCGATGACCCCGGCGATGACCACCGCGCGCACCCCGTGGGCCTGGACGACGCGGACGACGTCGCCGGGCCCGCCGAGCACCGGGACGCACGGGTCCTCGCCGGGCGTCTCGTCCAGGAAGCCCAGCGGGAGCAGGCCGTGCTCGGGGTAGGCGAGCAGGTTGCGCGCCAGCCCGTGACCGTGCGGCCCCGCGCCGACCACCAGGGTGGGCGCGGCCCTGCCGCGCCGGCGTGCCCGGCGGACCAGGAAATACAGGACGCTTCTGCCGCACACGGCGAGAAAGGTGAAGAGCACCGCGACCAGGGCGACCACGATGAGCGATGCCGTCTCCCGGAACGCGATGAGCGCGCCCACGAGTCCAGCCCCGGCGAGCCAGAAGCCCCGGTCCAGGCTGGAGGGCAGGACACGCGGCGCGTACACGTGGCCGAGGCCGCCGACCACGACGACCAGGATTCCCGCCAGCGCGATGCGCGGCACGGCCTGGCCGGCGTTGGCCGCGGCGAACGCCATACAGATCAGATCGATACAGATCAGGCCAAGTGGCTGGACAGCCCTCCAGAGCCCTGACCTCTGCCGCCCTCCCCACCGCCTGACCCAGCGGTGGCCCCCAACACTAACAGCCACTACTTCTCCGGTAATAAACTAGTTTGACTGGATCGACAGTGAAACTGTCGATCTAATCCCCCCAAAAAGCTAATAGTCCCCCTTCAGGCAATTTGCCACCCCATATTTCCGTAGCAAGGTTTTTCCTACGGAATACGCGAACAATCGCCCAACGAAGCCTTGAGCGTAGCCGCGCGCCTCGCGGAAATCGAGAACGTCACGGGCTTGGAGTCCTTGTTGTCGCGCAAGTTTTCATTGGTCCAGCGTTGGCGATATGGAGGTGGTTACCGGGTTTAAGGTCAGCTTTGGGCAGAGGGTCCGGATTGAGAGGGATGTTCCGGAGGGTGTCCGGATCCGGGAAGCCCGTTCGTCATGCTGGTGACAGCACGACACGCAAGGAGCGATCGATGAAGTACATGATGTTCGTCTGCACCGACGCCGAACCGGACACGGACTCGACCGGCAGTGAGGACATCGAGAAGTGGGTGGCCGACAACGACGGCCGCGGCCGGCGGCTGGACGGCAACGAGCTGGGGCCGGTGTCGGCCGCCACGACGGTCCGGGTCCGCAACGGCGAGCTGCTGGTCTCCGACGGGCCGTTCGCCGAGACCCGGGAGGTGATCGTGGGCTACGACATCCTCGAGTGCGCCCATCTCGACGAGGCGATCGAGGTGGCGCGGGCGCACCCGATGGCCCGGTACGGGCGGCTGGAGCTGCGGCCGTTCGCCGGCCAGTGACGAGGGGACGCCCGGCACGGCCCCCCGCGGCGGCACAGCCCGCCGCGGGGACCGGCGCGGAGCCCGACGAAGGAATCGGCGCGCGGACCGTCGCGGAGGCTGTCGCGACGGTGGGTGCGGACTCCTACACCAGGATCGTCGCCACCCTGATCCGCGTCACCGGCGACTGGACGCTCGCCGAGGACAGCGCCCAGGAGGCGCTCGCGCAGGCCCTGGAGAGGTGGCCGCGGGACGGCGTGCCGGACAACCCCGGCGGCTGGCTGATGACCGTCGCCCGCAACCGCGCCACCGACGTGCTGCGCCGCGCGTCCGTCGAGCGCCGCAAGCTCCACGAGTTGGCGGAGCTCACGCTCACCGCCCCGGCCACGGACGACCCGGAGGAGGAGGTCGTGGACGACCGCCTGCGGCTGATCTTCACCTGCTGCCACCCCGCGCTGGCCCTGGAGTCACGGGTGGCGCTCACGCTGCGAACCGTCTGCGGGGTGCCGACCGCCGACATCGCGCGGGCGTTCCTCGTCCCCCACGCGACCATGACGCGGCGGCTGACCCGGGCCAAGACGAAGATCGCGGACGCGCGCATCCCGTACCTCGTCCCGAGCGGCCCGGCGCTGGCCGAGCGCCTGCCCGGCGTGCTGGCGGTCCTGTACGTGCTCTTCACCCGCGGCTACGACCCCGACGGCGAGCCGGGCTTCGCCGACGAGGCGGTCCGGCTGGCCCGCCTGCTCCACCGGCTGCTCCCGGACCAGCCCGAGGTCGCCGGCCTGCTGGCGCTGTTCCTGTTCCAGCACTCCCGGCGCGAGGCCCGCCGCGACGGGCGGGCCAACCTGCTCACGCTCGACAAGCAGGACCGCACCCGCTGGGACCGCGCGGCGATCCGCGAAGGGCTGGAGACGCTGGCGGCGGCGCCGGCCGACGGCCCCTACGTCCTGCAGGCCCGCATCGCCGCCTGTCACGCGACCGCGCCGGACTCCGGCGCGACGGACTGGCGGGCCGTCGCCCGCTGGTACGACGAGCTCGTGGAGATCCACCCCTCACCGGTGATCGCCCTCAACCGCGCCGTGGCCCACGGCTACGCGCACGGCCCGGCGACCGGGCTGGCGCTGATCGACCAGGTGCTCGCCACCGGCGCGCTGAAGGACTACCCGCTCGCCGTCGCCGCGCAGGCCGACCTCACGGCCCGCCTCGGCCACCGCGACCACGCCGCCGCGCTGTTCCGCCAGGCGGCCGCCCTCCTCGGCCCGGGAGCCGAACGGCGCGCCCTCCTGGAACGCGCCGACGACCTCACGAACCCCGCGCCCGGTCAGCAAATCGGGGACCCGCACCCGAGACGTCGCTCCGGCCCGGCCGGCCGTCACATGTAGTCGTTCTTGAGCAGGCGATCGAGCTTGATGCCCAGATCGAGCAGCTCGGACCGCATGGCGTCGAACTCCTGCGCGATCTCGGCCCGGACGCTCGCGAACTGGTCGGCGATCAGCGTCGGGATGTAGTCCTCGTCGCCCCCGGCGGGCGTGGCGCGGTAGGCGTTGATCTCCCGCCGGATGGCCGCGATCTCGACGTCGACGGCCGCGAACTGCTCGATCGTCTCGGTGCGGGCCATCGACGTCTCGGCCTTCATGGCCGCGAGCTGCGTCTCCAGGCGCTTGGCGCGGTCGTTGATCTCACGGAGCAGGTCCCGCTCCCCGCCGCCCCCCGGCGTGGCCTCGCCGAGCCGGTCGCACGCCTCGAGCCCATCGACACGGAGCTTCAAGTCGCGAATCTCCGCCTGTACGTCCACGGGTTTTACCTTTGCGCTCGCTGATGGTGCGACCGCCCCGATGACGACCGCGTTTGGTCACCACATGGTTGCAGCCGGTGAGTGATTTTGGCCAGACCTCGAAGAAATCGGGGCCGATTCTTTGCCCTGCCGCCCGGCAAGGGCGTCAGCGGCGGTCCTCGATCTCCCAGAGGTGGTCGATGACGTGCCAGGCGATGCGGCGCAGCGCGTAGCGGGGCGGCCAGCCGGTCGTCTGGGGCGGCTCCCAGGCTCGGGACAGCACGTCGGCCAACTCCGCCCGCATCGCGACCCGGTCCCCGGGCTCCTTGTACGGCTTGTGCCGCACGTCCACCTTCCTGGCGAAGGCGCGCTCGGCCTCCTCCACGTGCCTGACCACCCCCGACAGGTCGCGGCCGCCTCCGCGCGGGCCCTTGCGCAGGTCCTCGGGCGAGGTGGCGGCGGTCTCGTCGAACAGGGCCCAGGCCGCACGGAGGAGGGCCACGCCGCGGGCCGCCTCGGACTCCGGCACGGGCTCCTGGTCCAGGTCGGGCACGGAGTACGGGGCGCCGAAGTCCGTGATGTCGCCGCCCGGGACGCGGGCCACGACCACCGGGTCACCCGGCGAGAAGTCCAGCCCGGCCCAGGCGGCCACCGCGCCGTACCGGGGGACGTACTCCATGAGCAGGTCGAGGGCCGCCTCCTCGCCCTTGGCGACCCGGCACCAGCCGGGCCAGTCGAGCGAGCAGGCGAACACCTTCTTCGGGCCGATCTCCAGGTAAACGCGGGTCATGACGTCCAAGGGTGCCACCCGTACCTGTCAGAACGGGTCAGGTTCAGATGAGGTCGATGAGGTCGGCGACCGAGTCGACCACCAGCGAGGGACGGTAGGGGAAGCGGTCGATCTCGTCGCGCTGGGTCACGCCCGTGAGGACCAGGATCGTGAACAGGCCCGCCTCCATGCCCGACACGATGTCGGTGTCCATGCGGTCGCCGATCATGGCGGTCGTCTCGCTGTGGCCCTCGATCTCGTTGAGGGCGCTGCGCATCATGCGGGGGTTGGGCTTGCCGACGAAGTAGGGGGCGACGCCGGTGGCCTTGGTGATGAGGGCGGCCACGGCGCCGCAGGCCGGCAGGGAGCCCTCGGTGGAGGGGCCGATGGGGTCGGGGTTGGTGGCGATGAAGCGGGCGCCGCCCTCGATGAGGCGGATGGCCCGGGTGATCTGCGTGAAGCTGTAAGTGCGGGTCTCGCCGAGCACGACGTAGTCGGGGTCGAGGTCGGTGAGCACGTAGCCGACCTCGTGCAGCGCCGTGGTCAGGCCCGCCTCGCCGATGACGTACGCCGAGCCGCCAGCGCGCTGGTCGTCGAGGAACTGGGCGGTGGCCAGCGCGGAGGTCCAGATGGACTCGGGGGGCACCTCGAGGCCCGCCCCGGCCAGGCGCGCCGACAGGTCGCGCTGGGTGTAGATCGAGTTGTTCGTCAGCACCCTGAACTTCTTGTCCGACTCTCTGAGCCGCTTGATGAATTCGTCCGCACCGGGGATCGGACGACCCTCGTGGACGAGAACGCCGTCCATGTCGGACAACCAGGAGTCGATCCGTTTACGCTGAGTCACACGCACATCGTACCGAGCGCGCCTTATCGACTTCCTGCCCGGTGGATGAACAATGTTCTTCATGTCCTTCACTGAATCCGCCCGTGACATGCGGGACGAACTCATCCAGCTCAGGCACTCGTTGCACACCACCCCGGAGCTCGGCCTGCACCTGCCGCGCACGCAGGAGAAGGTCCTGGCCGCGTTGGACGGGCTGCCGCTGGAGGTGAAGACGGGCACCTCGCTCAGCTCCGTCACCGCCGTGCTGAGGGGCGGCAGGCCGGGCCCGGCGGTGCTGCTGCGCGGGGACATGGACGCGCTTCCCGTGGCCGAGAAGAACGACCTGCCGTACGTCTCCCAGCTCCCCGGCCAGATGCACGCGTGCGGCCACGACCTGCACACCGCGATGCTGGCGGGGGCGGCGCGGCTGCTGAGCGCGCGGCGGGAGGAGCTGGCCGGTGACGTCATCTTCATGTTCCAGCCGGGCGAGGAGGGTTACGAGGGCGCCAAGCACATGATCGCCGAGGGTGTGCTGGACGCGGCGGGCGCGCGGCCCGTGGCGGCGTACGGGATGCACGTGGTGTCGGCGATGTTGCCGCCGGGGCTGTTCGCGTCGCGGCCGGGGCCGATCATGGCGGCGGCGGACACGTTCCTCGTGACGGTCAAGGGGCGCGGCGGGCACGGCTCCAGCCCGCACCGGGCGCTGGACCCGATCGCGGCGGGCTGCGAGATGGTGACGGCGCTGCAGACCATGGTGACCAAGGGGTTCGACGTGTTCGACCCGGTCGTGGTGACGGTGGGCAGCTTCCACGGCGGGTCGGCGGACAACGTGATCCCCGACGAGGCCAGGTTCGAGGCCACGGTGCGCACGTTCAGCAAGGACAACCGGACGAAGGTCAAGCGCAGGCTGGTGGAGGTCGTGCAGGGCATCGCGGCGGCGCACGGGCTGGAGGTCGAGGCGTCGTTCGGGATGGGCTATCCGGTGACGGTGAACGACGACGGCGAGGCGGCGTTCGTGGGCAGGACGGCCGACGAGCTGTTCGGCCCGGGGCGGTATTTCGTGTCGCCGCAGCCCGTGATGGGCTCCGAGGACTTCTCGTACGTGCTGGAGGAGGTGCCGGGCGCGTTCGTGTTCCTTGGGGCCTGCCCGGCGGACCGTGACCCGGCCACGGCGCCCTACAACCACTCCCCCGAGGCGGTCTTCGACGACGCCGTCCTGTCCGACGGCGCCGCGCTCTACGCCACGCTCGCGCACGCCAGGCTGTCGTGACCATGCGGGCGTGGGTCGTGGCCGAGCCGGGGCCGATGGCGACGCGGCCGCTGGAGCCGGTCGAGCGGGACGTGCCCGAGCCGGGCCCGGGCGAGGTGCTGGTACGGGTCGAGGCGTGCGGCGTGTGCCGTACCGACCTGCACCTGGCGGAGGGCGACCTCCTGCCGCGCCGGCCGCGTACCACGCCCGGTCACCAGGTCGTCGGACGCGTCGAGGGCACGGGCGAGCGGGTGGGCGTGGCCTGGCTGCGCTCGACCTGCGGCGCGTGCAAATACTGCCTGAGGGGCACGGAGAACCTCTGCCCCTCCTCGGCCTACACGGGGTGGGACGCCGACGGCGGTTACGCCGAATACCTCACCGCACCCCGCGACTACGTCTATCCGCTGCCCGCCGACGTGCCCGCCGAGCGGCTGGCGCCGCTGCTGTGCGCCGGGATCATCGGCTACCGGGCGCTGCTGCGCTGCGACCTGCCGCCGGGCGGGCGGCTGGGGATCTACGGGTTCGGCGCCTCGGCGCACCTGACCGCGCAGGCCGCCATCGCCCAGAGCGCGGTGGTGCACGCGGTGACCAGATCCGCGGCTTCCAGGGCCCTCGCGCTGGAGCTGGGAGCCGCCTCCGCCGGGGACGAACCGCCGGAGCCGCTGGACGCGGCCATCCTATTTGCGCCGGTAGGTACTCTGGTTCCAGCAGCGCTCGAAGCGCTCGACCGTGGCGGCACGCTGGCCATCGCCGGCATCCACCTGACGGACGTGCCCGTCCTGAACTACGACAGGCACCTCTTCCAGGAGCGCACACTCCGCAGCGTCACGGCCAACACCAGGGCCGATGGGCGTGCCTATCTGGAGCTGGCGCTGGCACACCCGCCACGCGTGACGACGAGCCTCTACCCGTTCGGGCAGGCCGCCCAGGCGCTCACCGATCTGGCAAACGACCAGGTCAGAGGGGCTGCCGTCTTGGTAATGGAATGACGTTTTACTTGACGGCGCTTAGCTCCACTCCGCACACTGATGAAGGAAAGTTACATTAGCCTCACAACCTCTGGAGATTATTGACGCGGATCAGGCACGATCGTAGTGTCCGGTCAATCCCTGCAGAGATCTTCGACAGGTCCGACATCTCCCCGGAGCGGCAAATGAAACGACTGGCAGCGGTAGTAGCGTTGCTGGGCCTTGCCACCGCGACAGCGGCGTGCAGCGGTGGTTCCACCAACAGTTCCGGCGGCTCGGGCGGCGGGGGCGGGCTCTTCACCACGATCGACGTGCTCAAGCCCGGCCTCGACGCGAGCGGCCCGGCCAACCCATGGGCGCCCAAGGGCAACTCTTTCCTGGGTTACAACGCGATGAAGCTGGGCTGGATCAAGAACCACCTGACCGACCCGAACCAGTTCTACCCAGGTATCGCCGCCAGTTGGGAGATCGCTCCCGACAACTCCTCGATCACCCTCCACATCCAGCCGAACGCCAAGTGGTCCGACGGCAAGCCGGTGACGGCCGACGACGTCAAGCTCTCTCTCGGGCTGGCCTCCACCACCGGCAGCACCGCGTTCGCGGTCACGCCGGGCGCGGCGGGCGTGGCGTCGGACGTCCAGGTGGTCGACCAGAAGACCGTCAAGGTCTCCCAGGACATGAAGAACCCGAGCATGAAGTTCGCCCGCGGCATCATGGACAACTGGGTCGTGCCCGCGCACGTCTGGAGCAGCCTGCTGCCGGCCGACTTCTGGGACAAGCTGAAGGCCGCCAGGGAAACCGGCGCCGACGCCGACAAGGCCCGTGAGGAGATCCTCGCCATCGGCCAGAAGGTGCTCGCGTTCGCGCCGCCGAAGGACGTCTCGGCCGGGCCCTTCACGCTGGAGCGGGTCAACCCCGGCGAGGCGCTGCTGGTCAAGAACAAGAACTTCTTCAACGCCGCGAACGTCGCGCCGGCCCAGGTGAAGCTCCTCAACTACAACGGCAACGAGCAGATCTGGAACTACCTGAGCGCGGGCAAGCTCGACCAGGCCGGCTTCACCGCCATGCCTTCCGACGTCATGACCCGGATCAAGAACGCCCCCGGCTCCAACGTCATCAGGGGCTTCTCGCCGGTGGCCGTCGGCATGGGCTTCAACCAGTCGAAGAAGCCGTACGACAACGTGCACGTGCGGCGCGGCCTGGCCTACCTGATCGACCGTGACCAGGTGACCAAGGTGGCCTCGCCCGAGGGCGGCACGCCCGCCGTGACCACCTCCGGCATCCACCAGAAGCCGGCCCAGGAGTGGATCGGCTCCGAGCTGGCCAGTCTGAACCCGTACAAGCACGACGTGACCAAGGCGGAGGAGGAGTTCAAGGCGGCCGGTCTGAAGAAGACGGGCGGCAAGTGGACGCTGGCCGACGGCTCGCCGTGGAAGGTCAGCATGCGCGCGCCCGCGACGTTCTCCGACTGGATCTCCGCCGAGGAGAACATCAAGAGCCAGCTCATCGCCGGCGGCGTTGACGCTGAGGTCGTGACCGTCGCCGACTACCCCGTCTACCTGGAGGAGCTCGCGGCCGGCAAGTACGACGTCGGCTTCTGGCTGATGGCGCTCGGCCCCGCGCCGTACGACATCTTCCAGCGCCTCTACGGCGCCTCCAACGGCTGGACCAACGTCGCCGGCAAGGTCGCGCACAGCGCGCCCGGCAAGGGCGGCAACTGGATGGGCAGCGCGGAGGAGATCGACGTCGAGGGCGTGGGCAAGGTCAACCCGGGTGAGCTCACGGCCAAGCTGAACGCGGCCGCCCCCGAGGAGGCCAAGCCGATCATGGCGCAGCTCGCCAAGACGGCCAACCAGGACCTGCCGGCGATCCAGCTCTGGGACTACGTGAACACGCAGTTCACCAACACCAGCCGCTTCACCGGCTGGCCGGAGCAGGACAGTGACCTGCTCCGCCTGAACGCCGGCGTCTGGATCCAGCTGGGTCTCATCAAGGCGAAGCAGTAGAGAAGAGCCTATGGTAGTAATCGCACGGCGACTCGCGGGCCACCTGGCCCGCGGGGTCGTCATGATCCTCGTCGTAGCCACGATCAGCTTCTTCATCGTCAGGAGCATTCCCGGCGACCCGGTGGCCGCGAACGTCCAGAAGCTGATCCAGCAGGGCATGGATCAGCAGGCAGCCGAGCAGGCGACGCGCGTGCTCTACGGGTTCCAGCCCAGGGGCTCGCTGTGGGAGCAGTACGTCCAGTACATGTCGGGCCTGCTCCGCTTCGACCTGGGCCAGTCGATCACCCACGCGGGCGCGCCGGTCACCCAGGTGCTGGGCGAGGCGGCCAAGTGGACCGTTCTACCGGTGCTGGTGGGAACGCTGCTCAGCTTCCTGGTCGGCATCGTGATGGGCGTCTACGCGGCCATCAAGCGCTCCGGCAAGCTCGGCGACGTCCTGGCCGTCTCGGGGTCGCTGCTGCACGGCGTCCCGCAGTACGTGCTGGGGCTGCTGCTCAGCGCCGTCTTCGCGACGCTGATCCCGATCCTGCCGGCCGACGGACCCGTGGACATCCTGTTCGAGCCCGGGTTCAACGCCGACTACATCGGCTCGCTGGCCCAGCACGCGGTGCTGCCGGTGCTGACGTACGCGCTGGCGTCCTACGGCGGATGGATCCTGGCGATGAAGTCGAGCGTGGTGACGGTGCTCGGCGACGACTTCATCCTGGCGGCGGAGCTGCGCGGGATGAAGCGGTCGATCATCTTCCGCTACATCGCGCGCAACGCGATCCTGCCGCTGTTCACGATCCTCGCGCTGTCGCTCGGCCTGCTGCTCGGCGGCGCGGTGTTCATCGAGCGGATCTTCAACTACCCGGGGCTCGGCCTGCTGCTCCTCGACAGCATCACCATGCGTGACTACGCGCTGATGGGCGGGGCGTTCCTGCTGATCACGGTGTCCATCATCGTGGCGAACATCGTCGCCGACCTGTTCTACTCCGCGATCGACCCGCGGGTCCGCAGCGGGGAGGAGGTGTCGTCATGAGCGTCCTGCTCGAGAGCTCTTCGACCAGCGCCGCCATGCGCCGCAACTTCTGGACGGGCGTCTGGCGGGTGATGAAGCGCAAGCCCAGCCGCATGGTGGGCGTGGTGCTCGTGCTCGGGTTCGTCTTCATGGGCGTGTTCGGGCCGATGTTCTACCCCGCCCAGCTGCCCCTCGACCCGACCCAGATCACCAAGCCGCCGAGCTGGGAGCACTGGCTCGGCACCGACGACCAGGGCCGTGACGTGGTCGCCCTGGTGGTCACCGGGTCGCGGTACGTGCTGCTGGCCGCCCTGGTGACCGCGGTCATCACCGTGGTCGTGGGCACCGGCATCGGGCTGTTCTCCGGCTTCAAGCGGGGCCGCTGGGACAACGTGCTCATGCGGCTCACCGACATGAAGCTGACCATCCCCGGCCTGCCGCTGCTGCTGGTGCTGTCCACGGTGTGGAAGTTCAGCAGCGCGATCCAGATGGGCCTGGTGCTGGGGCTGCTCGGCTGGGGCGGCGTGGCGCGGGCGGTGCGCTCGCAGACGCTGTCGCTGCGCGAGCGGGGCTTCATCGAGGCGGCGCGTGGGCTCGGCCTGCCCACCAGGCACATCGTGGGCAAGGAACTGCTGCCGAGCATGGCGCCGTACATCGCGATGAACATGCTCATCGCGGTCACCGGCGGCGTCTACGCGCAGGTCGGCCTGTTCTTCCTGGGTGTGCTGCCGTACGAGTCGAACAACTGGGGGCAGATGCTCAACACGGCCGTGTTCCGTTCCGGCGCGCTCCAGGTGCCGAGCGCGCTGGGCTTCCTCATCGGGCCGCTGCTGGCGATCCTGTTGCTGACGCTGGCCATCGTGCTCGTGGTGGACGCCATGGACGAGATCTTCAACCCCCGGCTGCGGGAGGAGTAGGCGTGACCGAGCGAAGCGAGGGCACCATCGGATACAGCGCTCCGAGTCAGGTGGCCGGAGGCCGCCTGGCTCAGCAAGCGCCGGGCGTGCGCATCGACGGCCTCACGGTCGTCTACAAGACCCCCGCGGGCGAGCTGCCCGCCGTCAGGGACGTCAACCTGACCCTGGAGCCGGGCTCGATCACCGGCATCGTCGGCGAGTCCGGTTCGGGCAAGTCGACGATGGCCCTGTCGCTGCTCAACGCCGTCCAGCCCCCGGGCAGGATCTCGGCGGGCAGCGTCGAGATCGACGGGCTCGGCGACGTGGTCGGCCTGAAGGGCGAGCACCTGCGCAAGGCCAGGGGCAAGCACATCGGGTACGTCTTCCAGGCCGCCCAGAACTCCCTGAACCCGCTCAAGACGGTCGGCAAGCAACTGCTCGACCTGGGCCGCTCGCACGGCGTCGAGGACCTGCGCGGCCTGGTGCGCGAGGCCAAGGAGCTGCTGTCGCGGATGGGCCTCGACGGTGCCCGGGTGCTCGACTCGCACCAGCACGAGCTGTCCGGCGGCATGCGCCAGCGGGTCGGCATCATGCTGGCGCTGGTCCTCAACGCCCACCTGGTGGTGCTGGACGAGCCGACGACCGCCCTCGACATGATCACGCAGGCGAACATCCTGAAGATCGTCCGCGAGGTGCACGCGGAGCGCGGCCTCACCACCCTCGTCATCACGCACGACATCGGCGTGGTGGCCGAGGTCGCCGACCGGCTGGCCGTCATGTACGGCGGGCGGCTGGTCGAACAGGGCCCCACCAGGGAGGTGCTCGGCGCGCCGCGGCACCCGTACACCAGGGGCCTGATCCAGGCCATCCCCCGGCTCGTCGGCGACATCGACGAGGCCAGGGCTCTGCCCGGCCGGCCGCCGACGCTGGCGACCGTGCCGAAGGAGGGGTGCGTGTTCAGGGAGCGCTGCGCGCTGCGCATGGACGTCTGCGACACCGTCGATCCTCTCGCGGTCGCCGACGGGTCGCGGGTCGTGGCCTGCCACGCCGTGACCGCGAACGTGAAGGAGCACGCATGATCACTGGGACCGGCGTCGTCAAGACGTTCAAGCAGCGGGGCAAGATGCTCGGCGCCCGCGAGGTGCGCGCGCTGCGCGGCGTGGACTTCGCGATCCCGAAGGGCGGCGCGGCCTCGTTCATCGGCGAGTCCGGGTGCGGCAAGACCACGCTGGGCCGGATCATCGCCGGGCTGGAGACGTACGACGAGGGCGAGATCCTGATCGACGGCGTCTCCATGTCGCCGCTCAAGCAGAAGCAGCGCCAGCCGCACTTCCGCAAGATCCAGATGATCCACCAGGACCCGTACTCGGCCCTGAACCCGACCAGGACCGTCCACCAGACCCTGTTCGCCCCGCTGTCCCTGCGGGCCGGGCAGACCGGGCGGTCGCGGTCGTGGGTCGAGGAGCGGGCGGCCGAGGTGCTGTCGCTGGTCGGCCTCGACCCGGGCACGGTGCTGTCGCGCTACCCGCACCAGCTGTCCGGCGGCATGCGGCAGCGCGTGGTCATCGCCCGCGCGCTGACCGTCGACCCGGAGATGCTCGTCGCCGACGAGGCCGTCTCCATGATCGACGTGTCGCTGCGGCTGGGCATCCTGGCGCTGCTGAAGGACCTGCGCGAGCGGCTCGGCGTGAGCGTGCTGTTCATCACGCACGACGTGGCCACGGCCCGCTACATTGGCGACGACGGCGAGCTGTACGTCATCTACCGCGGCCAGGTCGTCGAGCGCGGCGCGGTGGACACGGTCATCGCCGACCCCGTGCACCCGTACACGCAGTCGCTGCTGTCGGCGATCCCGGTGCTGCACGGCCTGGAGCTGCCCGGCGAGCAGCCGGTGACGCCGCTGGAGTCGCTGGACGAGAGCCAGTCGGACGAGGGCTGCCTGTTCGCCCGCCGCTGCCCGTTCAGGGGCGAGCGGTGCACGAGCGAGCGGCCGCTGCTGCAGCTGACGGAAGGGGTGCCGCAGGAGCACGCGTGCTTCTACCCCGAGCGCCGCAGCGTGATCGCCCGCCCGATGAGCGAGGTGTGATGTCCCACGCCGTGCGGACCTTCACGTCCGCCGCCGGATCCATTGACGGGGCCGGGGTCGCCGAGGCGGCCGAGGTCGCCGCCGCCGCGCTGACGCTGGACGCCGCCGAGGCCGCCGGCCTGGTCGGCTACCTGTCGCGCCCGCCCGCGGAGCGGCGCTGGAGCGCGCTGGCCACCGACGGCGGCGTGGTGATGGCGTCCGTGTCGGGCACGGATCCGGCGGTGGGGCACATCGACCTGCTGGCCGTGCACCCCTCCGCGCAGGGACAGGGGCGCGGGCGGGCGCTGGTGCGGGCCGCCGAGGAATGGCTGAAGAGCCAGGGCGCGCGGCAGGCGCGCTTCGCCGGCAACCCGCCGTGCTACGTCTGGCCGGGCATCGACGTCCGCTACACTGCGGCCGCCTGCCTGGCCGAGAGCCTCGGCTACCACCGCTACGACGTCGCCTGGAACATGACGGCCGACCTGAGCGCCGACCTGTCCGTGGAGGACGACCTGGAGCGGCTGGAGCGCTCCGGCGTGCGCGTGCACGCGGCCGGCGACACCGCGGACCACCCGGCCCGCGCGCACGTCGCCGCGTTCGTCCGGGAGCAGTGGAACGAGCGCTGGGCCTGGGAGGCCGCCCACGCGGCCGGCCTGCACTACGCCGAGCGCGACGGTCACGTCCTGGGCTTCGCCGCCTGGGGCGCCCGGCCGGGCTGGTTCGGGCCCATGGGGACCTCCCCCGACGCCCGCGGGCTCGGCGTCGGACGGGTGCTGCTGCGCAGGTGCCTGGCCGACCAGCGGGCCGCTGGACAGTCCAGTGCCCAGATCGGGTGGGTGGGGCCGTTGCGGTTCTACTCGCACGCCGTGGGCGCGCGAGCGGAACGCGTCTTCTGGCTCTACCGGCGCGATCTGGTGTGATGTCAGTCGTAGATGAGTCGTCCTTCCGGCTTTCCCGGCGGCGGGCAGAGGCCCCGGGGGTCCTCGCCGGCGTCCAGGCAGCGGGTCAGGGTGTCGGAGCCCCACAGGTGGTCCATGAACAGGTCGGGGCCCCACCAGCGCAGGTCGTCCGGGTAGAGGGTGCGGGCTGTGTACAGCATGGACAGGCCCGTCAGGACGGGCCTGAACGCCTCGCGGTCGTGCACGTGGAGCTGGACGCCGCGCACGGCGACGCCCGCGTGCTTGTGGAACGTGGGCATGAACCACGTCTCCCTGAACCGCACGCCCGGCAGGTCCAGCGCGGCCAGCGCCGGGGCGAACCGCTCGTCGGCGTACGGGGCGCCGATCAGCTCGAACGGCCTGGTCGTGCCGCGCCCCTCGGAGAAGTTCGTGCCCTCGAAGAGGCCCGTGCCGGGGTAGACCAGCGCGGTGTCCGGGGTCGGCATGTTGACCGAGGGCATCACCCACGGCAGCCCCGTCTCGGCGAACGTCATGTCGCGCCGCCAGCCCTCCATCTCGATCACGCGCAGCTCCACGTCGAACCCGAACAGCGTGGCCAGCTCCCCCGCCGTCCTGCCGTGCCGGACCGGCAGCGGGAAGCGGCCCACGAAGCTCGCGAACGCCGGGTCGAGCGCCGGCCCCTCCTGGACGGTCCCGCCGAGCGGGTTGGGCCGGTCCAGGACCACGAACCTCAGCCCGAGCCGGGCGGCCGACGCCATCAGGTCGTACATCGTCCAGACGTAGGTGTAGAAGCGCGTGCCCACGTCGGCGATGTCGAACACCAGCGTGTCCACGCCCGACCCCGCGATCGTCCGGTCGAGCGCCTCGCCCTCGAGCTTGTGCGTGTCGAAGACCGGCAGCCCGGTCCTCTCGTCCACCGTGTCGGCCTCGCTGCCGGCCGCCTGGGCGGTGCCTCGCATGCCGTGCTCGGGGCCGAACAGGGCCGTCAGGTTCAGTCCTGCGGCCAGCAGCGCGTCCGCGGTGGGGGTGAGATCGGGCAGGACTCCGGTGGGGTTCGTGATCAGGCCGAGGCGGGTTCCGCCCGCGAGGGCGGTATCCACGGCCAGCCGTTCGGCTCCGATGCGTACGTATGGCATGAAAGCCATTGTCTGAAAGATATTTACAAGTGTGAAGGAGAGGGTGGAAATTAGCGTCATGATCGATCCACTACCCGAGCTGTCCACCGAGCAGAGCGATCCCCGCTACAGCCAGATCGACCGGCTGCCGACCGAGCAGATCGCCCGGCTCATGAACCAGGCCGACGCCGCCGTGCCCGCCGCCGTCGCGGTGGTCATCCCGGCGATCTCGGCCGCCGTCGACGCGATCTCCGCCAGGATGGCAGAGGGCGGCCGACTGCTGTACGTCGGGGCCGGCACGTCCGGGCGGCTGGCGGTGCTCGACGCCAGCGAGTGCCCGCCCACGTTCGGCACCGATCCGTCGCTGGTGCAGGGCATCATCGCCGGCGGGCCCGAGGCGCTCACCCGATCGGTCGAGGGGGCGGAGGACGACGCCGAGGCCGGCGCCGCCGCGTTGAAGGACCTGGCGGTGGGACCGCTCGACTCGGTGGTGGGCGTGTCCGCCAGCGGCCGGGCTCCTTTCGTCCTGGGCGCGCTGGCGGAGGCGGCCTCCCGGGGCGCGCTCACCGTCGGCCTGTCGTGCAACGACGGCGCGCCGCTGTCGGCCGCCGCCGAGCACGCGATCGAGGTGGTCGTGGGACCCGAGGTGGTGACCGGCTCGACCCGGCTCAAGGCGGGCACGGCCCAGAAGCTCGTGCTCAACATGATCTCCACGATCTCGATGGTCAAGCTCGGCCGTACCTACGGCAACAAGATGATCGAGATGTCGGCGATGAACAACAAGCTGGCCGGGCGCGCGCTGCGCATGGTCAGCGACATCACCGGCGCCGACCTGGAGACGGCCGAGACCGCGCTGGACGCGGCCGGCGGGCAGGCGAAGATCGCCGTGCTGATGATCCAGCACGGGCTCGACGCGGAGGGGGCACGAGCGCTGCTGGAGTCGCACGGGGAGCGCCTCAGCGACGCGCTGAGCGGCTGAGGGGAACGGGGATGACCGACCGGCTGGGGGCGGTCCTGGCGGGCGCGGTGCCGCGCGTGTGCGCCGCCGCGGTCGCGCTGATCGCCGTGGACGGCTCCGTGGCCGCCGCGGCCGCCGCCGGCGAGCTCGTACGCTACGCCGACGCCGAGGGGACCCTGGCCCCGGAGCGCCCGCCCGCCGGCCGCGACTCGATCTTCGACCTGGCCTCGATCAGCAAGCTCTTCACCACGGCCGTGCTGCTCTCGCTGGCCGAGGAGGGCGCGATCGGCCTGGACGAGCCGGTGGCCGCCTGGATACCGGGGCACGACCCGAGGGTCACGCCGCGCCGCCTGCTCACGCACACGGCGGGCCTGCCCCCGACCCGCCGCATCGACCTGGAGCTGCCGGGCGCGGACGCCTCCGAACGCATGGAGGCCATGCTGCGCACGCCGATCGCCCATCCGGTCGGCGGCCCGTACCTCTACAGCGACGTCGGCCTGGTCATCGCCGGCCGGGTCGCCGAGCTGGCGGGCGGCGCGCCGCTCGACGCGCTGGTCCGCGCCCGGGTCACGGACGTGCTCGGCCTGCCCGACACCGGCTACCGGCCCACCGCGCCGTCTCGGGTCGCCGCGACCGAGTGGAAGCCGGAGCGGACCGGGCCGGGCTGCGTGCGCGGGGAGGTCCACGACGAGACGGCGTACGCGCTGGGCGGCGTGGCGGGGCATGCGGGGCTGTTCGCCACGGCCGGGGATCTGCTGGCCTTCGGCGAGGCGCTGCGGCTGGCCGCAATCCGGCAGGGCGGTGCTGTGCTGCGCCCGGGGAGCGTGGCCGAGATGCTGCGCGACCAGGGCGCCGAAGGGGCCGCCTTCCGGCACGGGCTGGGCGTGCGGATCGGCGATCCGGCCATCGTGGGCCCCCTGACCGGCGCCTTCGGGCATTCCGGCTTCACCGGCACCTCGCTGGTGGTCGATCCCGCCCGCGGGCTGACCGTGGTGCTGCTGACGAACGCCGTCCACCCCGTACGCGGGCGGGACGGCATCCGCGAGCTGCGCCACGCGGTGGCCGGGGAGGCGCTGCGCCTGCGCGGGCTCCAGCCCCTGACGTAGCCTGCAGGTATGTCCGTCCAGCTGAACCACACCATCGTGCAGGCGAAGGACAGGGACGAGACCGCCGCGTTCCTCGTGGACGTCCTCGGCCTGGAGCCCGCGCCCGTGTACGGACCGTTCCGCGTCGTCTCGCTCGGCAACGACGTCTCCCTCGACGTCGTCCAGGCGGGTGAGGCCGTGGTGCCGCAGCATTACGCGTTCCTGGTCGGCGAGGAGGAGTTCGACCAGATCTGGGACCGGATCAAGAGCCGCGGCCTGACGTACTGGGCCGATCCGCACCACACGCAGCCGGAGCGGATCAACACCCACGACGGCGGCCGCGGCCTCTACTGGTCCGACCCCAACGGCCACAACCTGGAGATCATCACGGTCCCGTACGGCGGCTGGGGCTAGGGCGCCAGCGCCTCCAGCGCCTCCTCGGCCCGGCGCATCGCCTCCTCGGCGTCGAGCGTGACGAACTCGCGGTCGAAGTTGAGGTCGTGGAAGACGTCCGTCACGCCACTGGCGGCCAGCGCGTCCACGTCGCTCCTGATCTTGTCGTACATGCCCGTCAGGGGCCGGTCGCCGGCCGCCCGGACCTGCGTGACGCCGCGGCAGACGAACCGGAACGCGGCCGCGTCGCGCCCCGACTCCGCCAGCGCCTCCTTGATGAGCCCAACCCGCGCGGCGATCGCGGACAGGTCCTCCCTGCTGGAGCTCACCCACCCGTCGGCCAGCCGGGCGGCGCGGCGCAGCGCGACCTCGGCGGTGCCGCCCAGCAGGATCGGCGGCGGCCCCGGCACGGGTTTGGGGTCGATGTGGGACGGCGGCACCCGGTAGAACTCGCCGCGGTGCTCGACCACGTCGTCGGCCCAGGCCTCGCGCAGCACCTCGACGAATTCCTCGCCCCTGCGCCCCCGCCGCTCCATGCCGACGCCCGCCGCCTCGAACTCCTCCGGCAGCCAGCCCAGCCCGAGCCCCGCCGTGAGCCGCCCGCCGGACACGGTCTGGAGCGTGGCCAGCTGCTTGGCCAGCACGACCGGCTGCACGTACGCGTTGACGACGGCCACGCCGAGCCGGATCCGCTCCGTCACGCCCGCGAGGTGGGCCAGCGTGATCAGCGGGTCGTGCACGCTGCGGTACGTCGGCCCCATCGGGTGCCCGACCGGGTACAGCAACCGCTGGAACGTCCACAGCTCGTGGTAGCCGAGCTCCTCCGCTCGCCTGGCGACGCGGCGCATGTTCTCCGGGGTCGCCCATGGGCCTGACTGGGGCACTGCGAAACCGATCCTCATGACCCCTAGTCTGTAGCAGTGAGTCTGGAGGAGGACCTGGCGGGGATCGCCGGAGCGTACGGGGGGACGGGCGAGCCCGTGCTGCATCCGACGCGTACGGACGTCGTGGTGTTACGTAGAGGCGAGGTCGTGGTCAAGGCCCACTCGCAGCGCGACGACGTCGAGTCGTTGCGGATCCGGTTGCGGGGCGCGGCGTCGGCCGCGGTGACCGGGGTGATGCTGGCCCCGCTCGACCCCCAGGTGCTGACGGTCGCGGGCCGCGCGGTGACGGTCTGGCCCGCCGGCCGGCCGGTCGCGCAGGAGGACCCGGACTCCGCACCCTGGGAGGAGGGCGCCAGGCTGCTGGCCAGGCTGCACGCCGTCCCCCTCACCCTGCTGCCCGGCCTTCCCGCCGCCGGCGGGCCCGCGCGGGCCGCCAGGGCGGTGGGCCGGATGAGCGGCGACGGCCCGGTGGAGCAGCTCATCAGGCGGACCTTCGAGGAGCTGCCCGAGCCCGACCCGCTGCCCGGCCTGCTCACGCACGGCGACTGGCATCTGGGCCAGCTCGTCCACCGCGACGACTGGCTGCTCATCGACGTCGACGACCTGGGCGTCGGCGACCCGGCGTGGGACCTGGCCAGGCCGGCCGCCTGGTACGCCGCCGGGCTGCTCGACCCGGCCGTCTGGGAGCGGTTCCTGGGGGCCTACCTGGCCTCCGGCGGGCCCGCGCTCGGCCGGGGCGACGACCCGTGGCGGCGGCTCGACGTACCGGCCAGGGCGCTGACCGTTCAGCTGGCCGCGGTGGCCGTGGTCAACGCCGAGCGCGAGGGCCGGGAACTGGACGAGGTCGAGCATTCGTTGGTTGAGTCGTGCAACAGAATCGTCCGAGCGTGACGGGGTTGCGCGCGGTAGGTTTCAACCTGAGACCTCGAAGCCAAGGAGAGCGACCTAGATGCAGTGCCCCAAGTGCCGCGGGAACATGCGAACCTATGAGCGCAACGGCGTTCACATCGAGCAGTGCGACAACTGCCGCGGGATCTTCCTCGACTACGGCGAGCTCGAGACGCTGACCCGGATGGAGACTCAGTACCACACCTCTCCCCCGCCGCCCCCCGCCCCCGGCCCGGCCTGGGGCGCCCCGCACGGCGGCGGCCACTACGGCGGCCACCACCACCGGCAGCGCAGCTGGGTGGGCATGCTGTTCTCGACCTGACCGCGACGAAGGCCGCACACCGGTGGGGGTGTGCGGCCTTCGCGCGTCCTGCGGTCCGGATCCGCGGGTCAGCCAGGGAAGTCGTCGGGGTCCACGGGCGAGGTGCGGGCGTTGCCGCCCGCGATCGCGTGCAGCGTGATCCGCCAGTCGTGCCAGCGGATCTGCGTGGCGGTGAACGTCGTCTTGAACTTCACCGACTTCTGGAACCTCTCGAAGCTGCAGTTCCGCGTGAACGACTTGCTCTTGCCGTCCCAGTCCACGCCGTGCGTGAAGTAGACCTTGTAGCTGCCGTCGCGCACGCCCTTGACCTTGAACTTGGCGTTCTTGCGCACGTACACGCTGAAGGACTTGCTCCCGCCCTTCATGATGGTCACCACGGAGTCGCGGGTGCCGCCGTTGTCGATCTCCAGCGAGCTGCGGCCGTTGAAGGTGGCCCGCTTGATGAACGAGCCGTTCTTCAGCCGCCTGGTCTGCTTCTTGCCGGCCTTCACGCTCACGACGTCGGCCGGGTAGTCGCCGGCGCTCTGGAGGGCCGCACCCGCCTTGTCGAGCGCGGCCAGCTTGGCGTCGAGGTCGATGAGGACGGCCGAGGACGTGCACAGGTTCCGCGCGCCGACCTTGCCCGCCGTGGAGCCCAGCTCGCCGGCGAAGTCGCGCAGGCTGGCCACGTACGCGTCGTGCTGGGGCCGTACGGCGTCGGGTGGGGTGATGGCGGCCAGCGCGTCCGCGGCCCCGCTCAGCGCCTGCTCAGCGCGGCCGACGCGCTGGTCCAGGGCCTTGACCCCGCGCGCGCCTGCCAGGGCGCTGATGGCGTCCGCCATCGACTTGTGCCTGCTCTGGAGCTCGCCCTTGTAGGCCTCGGCCGTGAGCGCGGCCGGGCTCGGGGTTTGCGCCGCCGTGCCGCCGCCGGCGGGCACGCCGCCGCCGTTGCCGCCGGCCACCCCGCTGACCTTCGGCTCGCCTCCGGTCGGGGACGGTAACGCCGAGGAGCACGCGCTGAGCGTGAGGGTTGCCAGGGCGAGAACGCAGGAGATCAACCGGGGTCCAGCCACCTGTCACACTATCGTCCGGTTGATCCCTGCCCGTCAATCAGGATTCGGACAGTCCGGCATTGCGATCCTGTCGCAGCCACCGGGTGATCCCGATCGTCTCCAGGAACGGCACGTCGTGGCTGGCCACGACGAGCGCCCCCCGGTACGCGTTCAGCGCCTGGGAGAGCTCGCGGACGCTGGCCATGTCCAGGTTGTTCGTCGGCTCGTCGAGCAGGAGCAGCTGGGGCGGCGGCTCGGCCGACAGGAGCGCGGCCAGCGTCGCCCGGAAGCGCTCGCCACCCGACAGCGTGCCGACGGCCTGGTTGGCCCGCTCTCCCCTGAACAGGAAGCGCGCCAGGCGGGCCCGGACGTCGTTCACGGAGGCGGACGGGGCCACGGCCCGCACGTTGTCCACCACGCTCAGCGCGTCGTCCAGGACGTCGAGGCGCTGCGGCAGGTAGCGCACCGGGACGTGGGCGCCGTGCTCGACGATCCGCTTGAGCAGCGTGGTCTTGCCGGAGCCGTTGGGGCCCAGCAACGCGATCCGCTCGGGACCGCGCACCACCAGCGTCTCCAGCAGCACGCCGCGCACATCGCCCGCCACTTCCTCCTCACCGACCTCGTGGTCCTCCGGCACGCGACGCCGCTCGGAGGCACCGGCTTCGGGAGTGCCGTGGCCCGGGGGCGGGGCGAGGGGGAGGGTCAGGACCGTGCGGCCCGCCGGGACCTCGGTGCCCGGCAGCTGGATGCGGATCTCCGCGTCGTCCCGCACCGCCTGCTCCGCCTCCGTCAGCCGCCCCCGCGCCTCCTCCAGCTTCTCGATGGCGAGGTTGCGCTGCTTGCCCGCCGTCACCTGGGCCTTCCGTTTGAGCGCGTTGGCGACGATCTTCGGCGCCTTCTTGTTCTCGAACGCCTTCCGGCCGGCCCGCTGGCTGCGGTCGATCCGGATGCGGGCGTCGATGAGCTCCCGCTGCTGGCGGCGGATCTCGCCTTCCGCGGTCCGTACCATCCGCTGGGCGGCCTCCTGCTCGGCGGCGACCTGCTCCTCGTAGGCGCTCAGGTTGCCTCCGTACATGCGTACGGCGCCGTCGCGAAGCTCGGCGATCTGGTCCACCAGCTCCAGCAGCGCGCGGTCGTGGCTGACCACCACCAGCACGCCTGACCAGGCGGCGACCGCGGCGTAGAGCCGCTCTCGCGCGTCGAGGTCGAGGTTGTTGGTGGGCTCGTCGAGCAGCAGCACCTCGGGCCGTTTCAGCAGCTGGGCGGCGAGCGCGACCATGATGGTCTCGCCGCCGGACAGCGTGCCGACCGTGCGGTCCAGCCCGACGTGGTCCAGCCCGAGCCGGTCGAGCTCCGCGCGGGCGCGTTCCTCGACGTCCCAGTCGTCGCCGACGGCCGCGAAGTGCTCCTCGGCCACGTCCCCGCTCTCGATGGCGTGCAGCGCCGCCCGCGTCGCGCTGATCTCCAGCAGGTCCGACACGGTACGGCCGGCGCCCAGCGGGACGTTCTGCGGCAGGTATCCGATCTCTCCGGAGACGGACACGGATCCGGGCCGGGGGGCCAGCTCCCCCGCGATGACCTTCAGCAGGGTGGACTTGCCCGACCCGTTGGTCCCGATGAGCCCGGTGCGCCCCGCGGGGAACGCGGCGTCGAGCCCGTCGAGCACCTTGGTGCCGTCCGGCCAGCCGAAGGACACGTGATCTACAACAATGGAAAAAGACATAAGGCGGCTCCCGTCACAAAGATCGAAATTTCGTGACTTGGCGGGAAATCACCGCAAACGCGCGCAACACAAGCAGAGGATTCGGGACGACGAGGATCGCCACGAGGTCCAGGTGTGCGCGCATGCCCACGACAGGGCGGAACGGCGCGGTGCCCGCGACCTCAGATCCTCACGTCAGCTGCCCCCAGGGCTCGGCGATAAGACGTTCAAAGAGTACGCGACGCCTCGATCACCTCGCAAGGCCGCGCGCCCGATGCGCCGCGACGTTGACCCGGTTGGCGCAGGCGGGAGAGCAGAACCGGCGCCGCCCGTTGCGGGAGGTGTCGACGAAGACGATCTCGCACCCGTCGCGGTCGCACCGCCCCAGCCGGTGCCTGCCCGCGAACGACATGGCCATGGCCAGCCCGCCGGCCGTGGTGTCCTTCGCCCTGGACACGACGTCCGCGCTGGGGTCGAAGAAGTGCAGGTGGGGCTCGCGCCCGTCGTGCGCGCTGACGTACGGCTTGGACGCGGTGACGTCGAGCAGATCGTTGATCAGCTTGATCTGCGTGTCCTGGTCCCGCTCCCCGAACACCGGCGACAGCCGCCCCGCCCACACCCGCAGCTCCTCGGCCTGCTCGGCCGTGACGACGGTGCGAACCAGGCGGTGCTCGGTCAGCATCGCCTCGACCGCCTCGGGGCTGAAGTCGGTCGCGTTCACCAGCTCCGCCGCGAGGGCCGCCCCGTTGCCACCGTAAGCGTTGAAATGCATAAGGCCATTACAGCAGATTGGAAGCATGCACTCCGGACACCTGCACGACCCCCTGGCCCTGGCCGTCGTCTCCTCCCACCGCACCTCCGAGGGCACGGTCTCCTACCTGCGGTGTGCCTGCGGCGTGTGGGAGGTGCGCACCTCGGGCATGGTCGCCACCGTCCCGCCCCGCGACCGTCCTCGCGCCGCCTCCCGGTAGCGCCGCTCAGGCGAAGGCGGCGACGCCCTCGTAGGCGCCTTGGCGCGCCTGGCCGGTCACCTCGTACTCCAGGAGCAGCAGGCCGTTCGGCGTGGCCTCGTGGTGGAGCAGGCGGAGGCCGGACGGGGCGCCCACACCGGTCAGCAGCCGCCGGCCGGTCCGGACGACGGCGGGGGCGATCACGAGGCGGAGCGTGTCGATCAGGCCCGCCGCCAGCAGCGAGTCGCCGAGACGGGCGCTGCCGTGGATCTGGAGTTCGCGGCCCGGCCGTGCCTTGAGTTCGGCGACCGCGTGGACCGGGTCGCCCTTGAGGATGGTCGTGGGGTTCCAGGTCCCTTCGGTGAGGGTGTTCGTCACGACGTACTTCGGCAGGGTGTTCATCCGCTCGGTGAACGGGTCGGCCGGGTCGGTGATCTTCGGCCAGTCGCGTGCGAACGCCTCGTAGGTGCGCCGTCCGAGCAGCAGGCCGTCGGCGAGGTCGAGCCAGTCGGAGGCCCGCTGGACGAACGTCCCGTCCATGTGGGGAACGAGCCAGCCGCCACGGGTGAATCCGCCGCTGGTGTCCTCCTCCGGCGAGCCGGGTCCCTGGCTGACCCCGTCGAGGGTGAGGAACTCGGTGAGAGCGATCTTCATTGCCCGCCCTCGCTGAGAGCGGCCAGCTGGGCGGCGACCGTCCCCCAGCCGTCGGCGAAGCCGAGCTTCTCGTGATGGGCGCGGGCCTCCGGGTCGCCGTGCCGGACGACGATCCGGTAGTCCGTGCCGTCCGGGTGATCGTTGAGCGTGATCGTGGCGGTGATCGCGACCGGGGCGGGGCTCGCGGGACGCCACGCGCTGTCGATCGCGTTGGTGAACACGATCCGCTCGAGCTCGTCCACGGCGAGGAAGCACGCGTCCAGGTGCGGGCCGAACTCGGCCCCGCCGTCGCTCAGCCGCGTCACGAACGCCCCGCCGGGCCGCAGGTCCAGGCGGTCCACCCGGCAGCGGTACGGAGCCGGGACCCACCACCTCTCGAGCAGGGACGGGTCCGTCCAGGCCCTCCACACGGTCGCGCGCGGGGCGCGGATGATCCGCTCCAGGGCAAGGTCGAGATCGGGATTCACTGCGGGTTCTCCTCCAGGTAGGTGACGAACCGTTCGAGGCGGTCGGTGCGCTCCTCCCAGATCCGGCGCTGCTCGGCGAGCCAATCGTCGACCAGGGCGAGCCGCTCGCGGTTGAGCACGCAGGTGCGCACCCGGCCGGACTTGAGCGTGCGGATGAGCCCATTCGATTCGAGCGTCCGCACGTGCTTCATGAACGAGGGGAGGGTCATCGGGAAGTCGCGGGCGAGGTCGCCGACGCTCACGGGCCCGCGGCCGAGACGCCGGACGACGGCGCGCCGGGTCGGGTCGGCGAGTGCGACGAACACCCCGTCGAGCTCCGCCGAATACTGTGCCATGCGGCTAAGTATGGCCATCCCGTAATAGTTAGCGCAAGGGCTAAGTATCGAGATTCAGACCACGATTGCCGATCAGGACGGTTCAGGGCGGCGGGTCGCCCGGCGCGAGGACGTCGTGTGGTGCCTGGAGTGGCTCGGCCTGCTGGAGCAGCTCATCAGGCAGCACGGCCGCCTGGTCGGCGCCTACCAGTTCGGCGACCACGCGTCCCTGCTGGAGCAGGCCAGGGCGGTCTACCGGTCCCGGCTGAGCTGAGGCGCGAGGCGACGAGCGTCGCCGTTTCTGGCCCTATGTGTTAAATTTTGGCCATGCGGTCAGAAATTGAACCGGATGGCCAGAAGCGCCGTTCGTTCATCGAGGAGGCCAGGCGCGCGCAGATCGTGGCGTCGGCCGTGGAGGTGATCGCCGACGTCGGGTTCGCCCAGGCGTCCCTTGCGCGCATCGCCAAGCACGCGGGCATCAGCAAGGGCGTCATCTCCTACCACTTCGCCGGCAAGGACGAGCTGATGGAGGAGGTGGTCACCCGCGCCTACACGGAGGCCGCCGATCACGTGGTGGCGGCGATGGAGGGCGTGGAGGGGGCCGGCGCCCTGCTGCGGACGTACTTCGTCGCCAACGCCGCGCACATGCGCAAGCACCGCTCGAAGATCCTGGCGCTCGGCGAGATCTTCAACAACCTGCGCGGCGCCGACGGCAAACCCCGCTACGGCGTGCACACCAGCGAGGAGATCTACCGGGCAATCGAGATGATCTTCCAACTCGGGCAGCGCACCGGCGAGTTCAGGGACTTCGACCTCCGCGTCATGTCCGTCTCGGTGTCGGCCGCCATGGACAGCATGTTCGGCTACTGGGCCGCCTATCCCGACCACGACCTCGACGCGCACGCGCGCGAACTCGCCGACCTCTTCGAAAGGGCATGCAGGATTTGACTTCCTCCCTCGGTCGAGAGGGATTCTCACGGTCGCCCGTGAGGCTTCCTGTTTCACCGCCGGTTGCCCGCCCGAAAGGACTCTCGTTGAGGTCTTACACCAGCTCCGCAGGCGTTTTACTTGTCCGCCAGCCCGGCGGCCAAGACGTTTCTCGCGGCGTTGACGTCCCGGTCGTGGGAGGTGCCGCAGGCGCACGTCCAGGCGCGGACCTGCATCGGCATGCTTTCGGCGAGTGCCCCGCAGGCCGAGCACAGCTTGGAGGAAGGGAACCAGCGATCCACAACCACCAGTTCCCGCCCGTACCACGCTGTCTTGTACTCCAGCATCATCCGCAGGTCCCGCCAGGCCGCGTCCGAGATGGCTCGGGCGAGCCTGCTGTTCTTCACCATGTTGCGAACGGTGAGGTCCTCGATCACGACCGTTTGGTTCTCACGGACGAGCCGAGTCGAAAGCTTGTGCAGGAAGTCACGCCGCCGGTCGGCGATCCGCGCGTACACCTTGGCGACACGCAATCGGGCCTTGGCCCGGTTCGCGCTGCCCTTGACCTTGCGAGCCAGCGCCCGCTGCGCCTTGGTCAGACGCCGCCGGTCGGTCCGCTCGTGCCCCGGATTGGTGACCTTCTCACCGGTCGAGAGCGTGACCAGCGCGGTGATGCCCGCGTCCACCCCCACCTGAGTCTCCACCGGAGCAAGCGGGGAGATCCTCTCCTCGATGAGGAGAGACACGAACCAGCGTCCGGCCGCGTCTTGGGAGACGGTCACGGTGGACGGCTCGGCCCCCTCGGGGAGCGGGCGCGACCACACGATGTTCAGGGGCGCGTCCATCTTCGCCAGGGTGAGCCGTCCATCCCGCCAGCGGAAAGCCGAGCGGGTGTACTCCGCGGACGCGCGCGACTTCTTGCGGGACTTGAACGTCGGGTACTCGGCTCGGCGCGCGAAGAAGTTGCTGAAGGCCGCCTGAAGATGGCGAAGCGCCTGTTGCAACGGAACCGACGACACCTCGCCCAGGAACGCCAGCTCGGGCGTCTTCTTCCACGCCGTCAGCGCGGCCGAGGACTCCACGTAGGAGACGCGCTTGCCTTCCAGGGTGTAGGCACGGGTCCGATCCGCGCCACGCCTCATTTTTGTCGCGAGATCAGTTAACGCCGCCCCTGATCTGGTGAACGGCGGTTCGCTCGATGGCGAAACGCCTGCCTCTGCTCTGCTCCCCAGAGGTCCGATTTCTCCCCCACCTCAAGGTGGGGTTTCCTTGGAGGTTCCGATGAAGACCGAGCCGAGGACCCGGCTCCACTCGATCGACAACCTGCGGATCGTGCTGACCGCGCTGGTGGTGGCCCACCACGCCGCGGTCACGTACGGGAACATCCCCCTGTGGTTCTACACCGAGCCCGCCAAGGACCCGTCGGGGGTCGCGCTCGACATCCTGGTGGTGTTCAACCAGGCGTTCTTCATGGGGTTCTTCTTCCTCATCTCCGGCTTCTTCACCCCCGGCTCGTACGACCGCAAGGGCTCGCGCGCCTTCATGCGGGACCGGCTGGTGCGGCTGGGCATCCCGCTGCTCGTCTTCCTCGTCCTGCTGCGGCCGCTGGTGAACTTCGGCGGGCTCGCGCAGCGCCCGGAGCTGCCGTACTGGCAGTACTACCTGGGTTCGTGGGACCCGGGGCCCATGTGGTTCGCCGAGGTGCTGATCGTCTTCGCGCTGGTGTACGCGTGGTGGCGGAGCCGGCGGTCGGCGGCCGATCCGCGCCCCGCCCCGCTGCGGCTCCGGTCGGTCGTGCTGTTCGTCCTGGGCCTGTCCCTCGCCACGTTCCTGTGGCGCCTCCCGGTGCCGACCGGCACGTACGTGCCGGTGCTCGGGTTGCCGTCGCCGGACTTCCTGCCGCAGTACGTCGCCATGTTCGCGCTCGGGTGTGCCGCCTTCAGACGCGGCTGGTTCGAGACGCTGCCCGCGCGGGCGGGGCACCTCGGGTTCGTCGTGGCGGGTGTGTCGAGCGTCGTGCTGCTGCCGCTCTCGCGGATGACCGGCGGGACGCTCTCGTCGGCGCTGACGGCCACCTGGGAGTCGGCCTTCGCGGTCAGCATGATCATCGGGCTGTCAGTGCTCTTCAGGGAGCGCTTCGCCGAGCAGGGGCCGCGCGGGAGGTTCCTGTCCGACCACGCCTTCACCGTCTACATCATCCACCCGCTCGTGCTGGTCGCCATCGGCTACGCGCTGCGCCCGCTGGAGGCGGTCGCGGTCGTCAAGTTCGCGATCATGCTGGTGGTGGCGCTGCCGCTGTGCTGGTCGCTGGCGTACCTGGTGCGGTCGCTGCCGGGGGCGAAGCGGGTCCTCTGAGGATTTCGGGCAGCGGGGCGGGGTGGCCGTCGCGGACGCACACGTACGTGACCGTGCCGACGGCCACCAGCTCGTCCCCGCGCCGCATCGTGAACGTCATCGTGATCGACGTGGTGCCGACCCTGGCCGGCGCGCTCTCCACGGCCAGCACGTCGCCAAGGCGGGCGGGCGCGTGGTGCTCGCACCCGCTCGCCTTGACCACCAGGTCCGCGCCCTCTCGCCGGAGCCGGTCGTAGCCGCCGCGGGCCCCGATCCAGTCGAGGAACGCGTCCTCGATGTACTCGTAATAGCGGGAGGCGTGCATCATGGCCTGGGCGTCGCAGTGCCTCGGCCGCACCGGCAGGTGGGAGATCACGACGGGATCGCTCACCCGTCGTAGAAGGAGTCGAGGGTCTTGCCGTGGCGCTCCTCGACGGCCTTGCGCTTGATCTTGAGGCTGGCCGTCAGCTCGCCCGTCTCCACGGTGAAGTCCTCCGCCAGGATCGCGAACTTCTTGACCGTGGCGTAGCTGGCCTGGTCGGCGTTGACCTGGTCGATGGCCCGCCCGACCTCCTCGCGCACGCGCGGATGCTCGCGCAGCTCCTCGGGGTCGGACGGCAGCCCCTCGGCCTGGGCCCACGGCTTGACGACGTCCATGTCGAGCGTGACCAGCGCCGTGACGTAGTTGCGCCGGTCGCCGTGCACGAAGACGTGCGACGCGTACGGACAGGCCGCCTTGATCCGGCCCTCCAGGTACGTGGGCGCGACGTACTTGCCGCCCGAGGTCTTGATCAGCTCCTTCTTGCGGTCGGTGATGCGCAGCCGCCCGGCCTCGTCGAGTTCGCCGATGTCACCGGTGTGCAGCCAGCCCTCCTCCAGCGCCCCGGCCGTCTCCTCCGGCAGCCCGTGGTAGCCGCGCATGATGCCGCGCCCGCCGATGAGGACCTCGCCGTCGTCGGCGATGCGGACCTCGGTGCCGGGCAGCGGCGGCCCGACCGTGCCGAACTTCACCGACTCCGGCCGGTTGAGGAAGCTGCCCGCCGACGACTCGGTCAGCCCGTACCCCTCCATGATCGTCAGGCCCGCCGCGTCGAAGAACTCGGCGATGTCCTGCGAGAGCGGGGCGGCGCCGGAGATGAAGAAGCGGATCCGGCCGCCGAACCGGTCGCGGAGCTTGGCGAAGACCAGGCGGTCGGCCAGGGCGTGCTCGATCCGGGTGGTGACCGGGATGTCCGCCCCGCGCTGGCGGGCCCTGACGACCCGGATGCCGGTCCGCTTCGCCCAGTCGAAGATGCGCAGCTTGATCCCGCCCTCGCGGCGCACGGTGGCCACGACCGTGTTGTGGATCTTCTCGAAGATGCGCGGCGCGGCGGCCATGAACGTCGGCTTGACCACACCGAGGTTCTCGGCGATCTTGTCGAGGCGGCCGTCGATCGCGGTCGGCACGCCGATGTCGATCATGACGACCTCCAGCAGCTTGCCGAACGAGTGCGACAGCGGCAGCCACAGGAAGTGCAGGTCGGACTCGGAGAGTATGCCGAGCCCGCGGACGGCCTCGGAGACGTAGAGCCAGTTGTCGTGGGTCAGCTCCACGCCCTTGGGGCGGCCGGTGGTGCCCGAGGTATAGATGAGGGTGGCCAGGTCGTCCCGGGCGATGGCGTCCACCATGGCGTCGTAGTCACCCTCACCGCTGAGGGAGGCGAGCGTGACCACCCAGCCGTCGTCGCTGGGCGAGCCGTCGACGACCACGACGTGGGTGACGCCGGGCAGCTCCTTCTGGACGGACCTGAGCTTGGCCACCTGGTCGTCGTTCTCGGCGATGACGATCGTGCTGCCGGAGTCGGTGATGACGAACGCCGACTCGGCCGCCGTGTTGGACGGGTAGATCGTGGTCGTGGCCGCTCCGGTCGCCAGCACCGCGAGGTCGGCCAGGATCCACTCGACCCGGGTCGAGCAGAGGATCGACACCCGCTTGCCGGGCCCGGAGCCCAGCCCGGCCAGGCCCAGGGCCAGCCCGCGCACGCGGTCGCCCACCTCGCGCCACGACAGCGAGGCCCAGCCGTCGTCCGAGGGGAATCGGTACGCCTCCGCGTCGGGGGTCGCCGCGATCCGATCGCGCAGCAGGGACGGAATGCTGGACATGCCTGAACCTCCTGGACGGTGTTGACGCCGACTCTAAAAGCAATCCCACCATTTGGGATAGACCAGCGCGCCGCGTGCTTCCCGTCTCAGGGGCGTTTGAAGGCGGACAGGAGCCGGTCGGCCGCGAGCGCGGGCGTCAGCTCGCCCGCCAGGACCTCCCGCTCGATCTCCTCGGTGATCGCCGCCACCTCGGGGTCGTGGCGCAGCTCGGACAGCAGCCGGTCACGCACCAACGTCCACGTCCACCCGACCTGCTGCCCGCGACGCTTGGCGGCCAGGTCGATCGACTCCTGGTGGGTCAGCACGTGCCGCCAGAGCTTGTCCAGCCCGTCGCCGGTGAGCCCGCTGCACGTGAGCACCGGCGGCGGCGTGGAGTCGGAGCGGAGCATGCGCAGCGCGCCCGCCAGCTCCCGCGCGGCCTTCCTGGCGGGCAGCTCGTGCTCGCCGTCGGCCTTGTTGACCGCGATGACGTCCGCGAGCTCCAGCACGCCCTTCTTGATGCCCTGGAGCTGGTCGCCGGTGCGGGCCAGCGTGAGCAGCAGGAACGTGTCCACCATGTCGGCCACCGCGGTCTCCGACTGGCCCACGCCGACGGTCTCGACCAGCACGACGTCGAAGCCGGCGGCCTCCACGACGACCATGGCCTCCCTGGTCGCCTTGGTGACGCCGCCCAGGGTGCCGGAGGTGGGCGAGGGGCGGATGAACGCGGCGGGGTCGACCGACAGGCGGGCCATGCGGGTCTTGTCGCCGAGGATGCTGCCGCCCGTCCTGGTGGAGGAGGGGTCGACGGCCAGCACGGCCACCTTGTGGCCCTGCGCGGTCAGCATCGTGCCGAGCGCATCGATGAACGTGGACTTCCCCACGCCGGGCACGCCGGAGATCCCGATCCGGCGCGCGTGGCCGGACAGCGGGGTGAGCTCGACGAGCAGGCGCTGCGCCAGGACGTTGTGGTCGGGCCTGGTCGACTCGACCAGCGTGATCGCGCGGGCGATCCACGTACGGGACCCGGCCCGTACGCCTCGGGCGTAGTCCTCCAGCGAGTGCACCCGGCTTACCCCTTTCTTCCCAGTTGATCAGCTAATCTCTGACAATTCTTGACTTTTGCCAGTAGGGTGCTGGAGTTCTGATCTCAGCCGTCACAGGAGTCACTCCCCTCATGCCCAACGTCGAACCCCTCCGCGAGGGCGACCCGGCAACGGTGGGACCCTACCGGCTGGTCGGTCGGCTCGGCGCGGGCGGCCATGGTGTCGTCTACCTCGGCCAGGCCCGCAACGGAACCCCGGTCGCCGTCAAGGTGCTGCGTGAGGGGCTCTCCGTCGACGGCCGCCTCGCCACGGAGATCGCCGCCGCGCGCAAGGTCGAGCCGTTCTGCCTCGCGCAGGTGCTCGACGCCTCGACCAGCGGCAGGCCGTACATCGTGTCCGAGTACGTGGACGGACCCTCGCTCGAGCAGGTCGGCCGGCTCGGCGGGGCGGAGCTGCAGCGGCTCGCCGTGGCGACCGCGACCGCGCTGGACGCCATCCACCAGGCCGGCGTCGTGCACGGGGACTTCAAGCCGGCGAACGTCCTGATCGGGCCCGACGGGCCGCGGGTGGTGGACTTCGGCATCGCCGGGGCGCTCGGCACCGGCGTGAAGGCGACCGGCACCTTCGTCGGCACGCCCGCGTACATGGCGCCCGAGCAGCTCGCCGGGCAGGCGGGCGGGGCGGCGGCTGACGTGTTCGCATGGGGGTCGGTGATGGTCTCCGCGGCCACGGGGGTGCCGCCGTTCGGGGACGACTCGCTGCCCGCGGTGATCAACCGCATCCTGAAGGACGAGCCGCGCATGGGCGAGCTGCGCGGGCCGGTACGCGAGATCCTGCTGGCCTGCCTGGCCAAGGATCCCGGCTCCCGCCCCGCGATGCGTGACGTGCTGCTGCGGCTGACCGCGCCGTCCCGCCGGCAGACGGCCCCGTACCAGACCCAGCCCCACAGGCCCGATCCCCCGCTGGCTTCCTGGCAGGACACGCCCGACGCCACCCTCGACCAGGACACGCCGCCGCGCCGGGCCCGCGCCCAGGAGCCGGCCGCGGAGCAGCCCGCGGCCCCGCTGCCGCGCCGGACCTCGCGCCAGAGCCACGGCACCGACCCCCAGTCCCTGGGCCAGCCCGTGGCGGGCCAGCCCCTGTCGGGACAGCCCGTGGTGGGGCAGCCCGTGGTGGGACAGCCCGCTCCGCCCGCGCACCACGGCCAGGGCCCGCACTTCGGCCAGGGCTCGCCCGCGCACCACCAGGGTGGGACCGCGCCGCACGGCCAGGGGCCGGGGACGTTCCCGATGTCGGCTCCGGTCGAGGCCCCGGTTCCCCCCGCCTTCCAGCACCATGCGCCCGCCGAGCCGCCGCCGGGCTTCCCGCCCGCCGAAGGGCCGGGCGCCGCGCAGGTCGTGGCCGAGCCGTCGGTGGCCCAGCACTCGGCGCTGGTCGACCTCCTCGTGCCGGGCACGCCCCAGCCCCAGGCCCCGCCCCAGGCGCCCGAGCGGCCGCGGCGGTCCGGGCGGCGGCGGGTGAAGATCGTGCTCATCGCGGGCGTCGCCGGCGTGTCCGTGCTGGCGCTGGCCGGCGCCATCATGTGGCTCACCCCCACCACGCCCACCCCCAAGGCCAAGAACGTCTCCGACGTGACCACCGCGCCCACGACCGAGGTGGCGACCACGCCCACCACGCGCCCCAGGCGCTCGCGTACCCCCAGGCCCAGCCCGCAGACCGTCGGCACCCCGAGCAACGTCCCGACGGCGGGATCGACGGCGGACCCGACCGGCAACCCGACGGCGAGTGCCACGCCCGCCGCCGACCGGCTCAGGCTCGTCTACGTCCGCCCTGGCGGCGCGAAGAACGGCGACTGCTGGACCGGCGGCGAGGTCACGCTCCAGGCGATGGTGCAGCGCACGGGCCGGCCGCTGACCTTCCGCTACACCTGGTACATCGACAACGTCGCCGTGGGCCGCTCGTCGGCGCTCGTCACCGAGAACGGCCAGCGCTTCCTGACCTCGCCGCAGAGCCTCAAGAGCACGGGCGGCGTCCATCGCGTCACGCTCCGGATCACGTCCCCGGTCGCCACCCAGCGGACGATCTCCGTCACGATGTGCGACCGGGGAACTTACTGACGGTTCCTCAGCTGGTCGAGCAGGTCGAGGGCGGCGTCGGCGATCACCGTACCGGGCGGGAAGATCGCGGCGGCGCCCGCGGCCCGCAGCTCGTCGTGGTCGCCGGGCGGGATGACGCCGCCGACCACGATCATGACGTCGCCGGCGTCGAGGTCGGCCAGCGCCCGGCGCAGCGCGGGCACCAGCGTCAGGTGCCCGGCGGCCAGCGACGACACGCCCACGATGTGCACGTCGGCCTCGACCGCCTGCCTGGCGACCTCCTCCGGCGTCTGGAACAGCGGGCCGACGTCCACGTCGAAGCCGAGGTCGGCGAACGCGGTGGCGATCACCTTCTGGCCGCGGTCGTGCCCGTCCTGGCCCATCTTGGCCACCAGGATGCGCGGGCGGCGGCCCTCGGCCCGCTCGAAGTCGGCGCACGCCCGGCGGACGCGCTCGATGTTGGCGGAGGGGCCTGACTCGTCGCGGTACACCCCAGAGATGGTACGTACCTGCTCGGCGTGCCGGCCGAACACCCGCTCCAGGGCGTCGGAGATCTCGCCGACGGTCGCCTTGGCCCGGGCGGCGTCCACGGCCAGCTTGAGCAGGTTGTGCTCCAGGCCAGGCGCGGGGTTGTCGGCGGCCTTGGTGAGCGCGTCGAGCGCGCGCTGCACGGCGCCGGGGTCGCGTTCGGCCCTGAGCCGGGCCAGCTTGTCGAGCTGCTGGGCGCGTACGGCGCTGTTGTCGACCTTGAGCACCTCGACGGCCTCGTCGCTCTCGGCGCGGTACTTGTTGACGCCGATCACCGGCTGGCGGCCCGAGTCGATGCGGGCCTGCGTACGGGCGGCCGCCTCCTCGATGCGGAGCTTGGGCAGGCCCGCCTCGATGGCCCTGGCCATGCCGCCGGCGGCCTCGACCTCCTGGATGTGGGCCCAGGCGCGTTCGGCGAGGTCGTGGGTGAGGCGCTCGACGTAGTAGGAGCCGCCCCACGGGTCGATCACCTTGGTGGTGCCCGACTCCTGCTGGATGAGCAGCTGGGTGTTGCGGGCGATGCGGGCGGAGAAGTCGGTGGGCAGCGCGAGCGCCTCGTCGAGGGCGTTGGTGTGCAGGGACTGCGTGTGGCCCTGGGTGGCGGCCATGGCCTCGACGCAGGTGCGGGCCACGTTGTTGAAGACGTCCTGCGCGGTCAGCGACCAGCCGGAGGTCTGGGAGTGCGTACGGAGGCTCAGCGATTTCGGATTTTTCGCGTTAAATCCAGAAACCAGGTTGGCCCACAGCAGCCGGGCGGCCCTGAGCTTGGCGACCTCCATGAAGAAGTTCATGCCGATGCACCAGAAGAACGACAGCCGCGGCGCGAACCGGTCGACGTCCATCCCGGCGCCGACCCCGGCCCGCAGGTATTCGACGCCGTCGGCCAGCGTGTAGGCCAGCTCCAGGTCACACGTCGCCCCGGCCTCCTGGATGTGGTAACCGGAAATGCTGATGGAGTTGAATTTCGGCATCTTCTCGCTCGTATAAGCGAAAATATCCGAAATGATCCGCATCGACGGCGCCGGGGGATAAATGTAAGTGTTGCGGACCATGAACTCTTTGAGGATGTCGTTCTGGATGGTCCCCGCGAGCTGCTCCGGCGCGACGCCCTGCTCCTCGGCCGCCACGATGTAGAGCGCGAGGACGGGCAGCACGGCGCCGTTCATGGTCATCGATACGGACATGCGGTCGAGCGGGATGCCGTCGAACAGCTGCCGCATGTCGTAGATGGAGTCGATCGCCACCCCGGCCATGCCCACGTCGCCGGCCACGCGCGGGTGGTCGGAGTCGTAGCCCCGGTGCGTGGCCAGGTCGAAGGCCACCGACAGGCCCTTCTGCCCGGCGGCGAGGTTGCGCCGGTAGAAGGCGTTGGAGTCCTCGGCCGTGGAGAAGCCCGCGTACTGGCGGATGGTCCAGGGCTGGTTGACGTACATGGTGGGGTACGGGCCGCGCAGGTAGGGGGCCACGCCCGGGTAGGTGCGCAGGAAGTCGATGCCCTCGAGGTCCTGGGCCGTGTAGAGCGGCTTGACCCCGATGCCCTCCGGCGTCTCCCACACCTCACCGGCGTGCTTCGGCGCCTGCGGCCCGTCCTTGGGCAGGGCGTTGAGCGGGATGCCGGAGAAGTCCGGGATCATCGGGTCACCTCCAGGTCGTCGAAGGTCTCGCGGAGCACGGCCAGCGCGTCGCAGCCCGCGTAGAGGTTTCCATCCACGCCTTCGTACTCCCCCTTCCCCGCCAGCCAGACTTTCCTCGCACCGGCCTTACGCAGTGCGGCGGCGACGGCGGCGGCGTGCTGGGCGTAGAGCTTGTCGGTCGAGCACAGGCAGGCGACGGAGGCGCCGCTCACGGCGAACGCGGTGGCGATCTGCTCGGGATCGGCCCCGGGACCGGCGGTCTCGGTGTCCAGCCCGCCCGCCTGGAACAGGTTGGCGGCGAACGCGGCCCGCGCGGTGTGGGCGGCCACGGGCCCGATGGTCGCGAGGAACACCGTGGGCCGCTCGGGCCGCGCGTCGGCCAGGTCGCGCAGGGCCTCGAACTCCTCGGCGTAGCGGACCCGGGGCAGGCCGCCCGTCTCGGAGGCGGCCTGCGCGGGCGTGGGCGGTCGTACCGGCTTCTCGTGCACGTTCGGGAACTCGCTCACGCCCGTGATGGGCAGGCGGCGGTGGGCGACGTCGTCGGCGCGGCGGGCGCGGGTGGCGGCTATCCGGTCCGCCACGAGCCCGGCGGCCCGGGTGATCCCGCCGGCCGCCTCTATCTCCTGGAACCAGGCCCATGCGCGTTCGGCGAGGTCGGCGGTGCGGCGCTCGACGTACCAGGAGCCGCCGGCGGGGTCGATGACGCGCCCGAGGCCCGACTCCTCCAGCAGCAGCGCCTGCGTGTTGCGGGCGATGCGCCGCGAGAAGGCGTCCGGCAGCCCGAGGCAGGCGTCGAACGGCTGCACCGTGACCGCCTCCGCGCCGCCGACGCCGGCGGCGAAGCAGGCCAGGGTGGTACGCAGCATGTTCACCCAGGGGTCGCGGGCGGTCATCATGGCCGAACTGGTCACCGCGTGCTGCCGCTGGCCGCCGTGCCCGGCGGCGCCTCCAACAGTGCCACACACCTCGGCGACCCTGGCCCACAGCCGGCGGGCCGCGCGCAGCTTGGCGATGGTGGCGAACTGGTCGGCGGTGGCGGCGTACCGGAACTCGATCTGCCCTAGCGCTTGCTCGACAGAGAGCCCGCCGTCCGTGAGCGCCCGCAGCTCGGCGACTCCCTGGGCGATCGAGCAGCCCAGCTCCTCGGCGTCGCCGCCGCCCGCGTCGTGGTACGGGGTGGCGTCGACGGTGACGGCCCCGAGCCCCGGGAACCCGTCGACGCAGCGCCTGGCCAGCTCCAGCCCGGGACCTCCAACGGCGGAGGCGCCCAGGTTGCCCCGCACGGCGCTCCCGCGCCCGAACAGGACCTCGGCGGCCTCGCGTACCCGGTCCCCGGCCTCCAGCACGACCGGCGCCAGGTCGAGGTAGACATCCTTGAGCACTGCGCCCAGCGCGTCCACCGGGATGGCGCCGTCCCCGACGACGAGCCACAGCGAGGTGACCCCGTTCTCCAGGTCGGCCAGCACCGCCTCGGGGTCGGCCACGGCGTGCCGCTGGCGCACGTCCCAGCCGGGAGTGCCGCGGGCCCCGCGCACGTACGGCGCCTCGCCGGGCAGCCCGGGATCGCCGGGCAGGTCGTCCAGGTCGTAGAGCGGCGCGACCGTCACCCCGTCATAGGTGGCGGTGGACAGCGCCTCCTCCGGCGCCTCCGTCTCGATGCCCGACTTGCGGAGGACCTCGACCGCCAGCGCCCGCCAGCCGTCTCGCGAGATGGACTCGAACCCCGTGGCCAGTTCCATGGTCGGATACTAGGCGGAGCTCCGAAGGTGCGGTAACCCCGGGTCCACCCCAGGCTCGGTGTGTCGCCGACCCCGGTCCACCCCAGATTCAGGGCCCAGATTCAGGGCCCAGATTCAAGACGCGGGCGCCTCCCACGTCAGCCGCCACGTCAGGGGGCCCACGACGCCGTCGTCCTCGAGGCCCTGCCGCCGCTGGAACCTGCGGCACACCTCGCGCGACCCGGAGCCGTACGCCCCGTCCACGGCCAGGTCGAAGCCGCGCTTCTTCATCTGCGCCTGCCAGGTGCGCACGTCCTCGCCGTGCATGACCGGCGGATACTTCAGCAGCCGCCCGGGGAACGGCGGCGCGGCCGGCTCCGTGGGCGGGGTCCCGCCCGGCCGGGGCGCGCCCCGACGGATCCAGTCGTAGAGCGGGTCGCCGGGGCAGTCGGTCGAGTAGCCGTCGCGGTGTCCCTTGATCTCCTTGCCCGCGCGGCCCTTGTCGCGCAGGTACTGGATGGCGTCCAGGATCGCGTGCAGCACCCCGTCGGGCGGCTGGACGAGCCCCGCGTTGCCGACGAGCCCCAGCACCGCGTAGTGGCCGGCGTTGAGCCCCGGGCCGTTGGCGGCGGGCAGGTGGTGCAGGCCCCGCCCCTCGAACACTTTGCGGTGCGGACAGGCGACCATGGTGTTGCCGGTGAAGTAGACGGTCCCCTCCCGGCGGGCCAGCCAGCTCTGGTTCTCGGTCCGGGGACACCAGATCCGGCCGCGGTAGGTCTCCCTCCGGATCCTCAGGGCCGTCCGGGGCATGACGGAGTGCCGGCGCCGGATCGTGGTCAGCCACATGCCCGTCTCCGGCAGGCGGCTCATGGCCGCTCCCGACCCCGACAGCAGCGCGGCGAACATGAACGCCTCCGCCGCCGCCCGGTCCCCGCGGGCGAGCCTGTCGCGCCCGGCGTCGCCCGCCGTCAGGGAGGTCTCCAGGAACAGGGAGAGCTGGGCCCTGGTCAGCGACAGGAGGAATGCGTACCCCGGCACCCTGCCGGGCGCCACCTCGACCAGCTGCCGTCCGGCGTCGGCCGGGAGCCGGAACTCGACGAGATCGTCCTTGACCGTCTCCCTCCAGCGGGACGCGCCCGCGGCGGGAGGGCCGAAGACCCCGTGGAGCGCGGCGCGGACGCGCATGAGATGGGCCGGGTCCCGCCGCGACCGGTGGATCGCGACCCCGCTCGCGCTCGACTCTCCCTCGGCCGCGAACCACGCGACCAGCTCCACGAAGGCGTCCGACCACTTCGCCTCGGCCGGCAGGTCGGCGCAGGGCGCCGCGACCGGGATGCGGTCCCGGTGACCGATGGTCTCGGTGGTCACCCACAGCCGCTGCGTGTCCTCCCCCGCCTGGCGCTCCACGGGCCAGCGGTGATGGGGGGTGGTCAGGGAGGAGTGGGCGGGCCCCTCCATCCGGATCATCTCCCGCTCCATCGCGGGGAACACGCACACCTCCAGCACGGGCTGCCACTCGGACATGCCCGTGTCGTGGTCGAGCGTGAGCGCGACGTCGCCCGCGCGCAGGTCCCGGTACGACTTCCAGCCCTGCCGGGTGAGGAGCTCGGTCTCCTCGTCGACGCAGTAGCCGATGTCGATCCAGCCGTTGTCGTCCATGTGGAACGCCTGGATCGACCGCACCAGCGAGACGCACCCGCTGTGGTCGGAGACGATGCCGGGGTCGACCCTGCCGCCCGTGTAGTGGACCTTCACTCCCTTGGTGGAGTCGAGCTGCGTGTAGTCGCCGCGCGGCGAGCGGGCGTTCCAGTCTTTGCGTAACACCAGGTCGATGGCCACGGTGAGCTCCGAGAGTCGCTGTCGAGACCACCGAGCGTAACGCGGAGCATGCGGACGGGTCCTGAAGTTGGGTGATTTTACCTAGGGTCTGATCACCCGTTTGTCCGTCACGATCGCGGTGATGAGATCGTGCGGCGTCACGTCGAAGGCCGGGTTCAACGCCCGGGTGCCCTCAGGCGCCACGCGTACACCTCTGACCGTCACGACCTCGTCCGCCCCTCTGTCCTCGATCTCGATGTGCTCGCCGGTGGGGGTGTTCTGGTCGATGGTGGACTCGGGCGCGACCACCACGAACGGCACCCCGGCGCGCTCCGCACCGAGCGCGAGGGCGTACGAGCCGATCTTGTTGGCGGTGTCGCCGTTGGCGGCGATGCGGTCGGCGCCGATGAGCACCGCGTCCACCTCGCCCTTGGCCAGCAGGTACGGCCCCGCCGAGTCGGCGATGAGCCGGTGCGGCGCGCCCATCCTGGCCAGCTCCCAGGTGGTGAGCCGGGCGCCCTGCAGCAGCGGGCGGGTCTCCAGCGCGAGCACCTCGGTCAGCCGCCCGCGCTCGTGGAGCGTCTGCACGACGCCGAGCGCGGTGCCGCGTTCGACGGCGGCCAGCCCGCCGGTGTTGCACACGGTCATGATCCGCAGCCGGTCGCCTTCGAGCAGGTCGGCCCCGCGCTCCCCCATGGCCACGCAGGCGGCGATGTCGTCGTCGCGCACGCGCAGCGCGGCCGCGAGCACGGACGCGCGGCCTTCCCGCAGGTGGGCGGCGGCCCGGTCGACGCCCCACGCGAGGTTGACGGCGGTGGGCCGGGCGGCGCGGAGCCTGGCGATCTGCGCCGGGTCGCCGTCGGCCAGCACCACGCCGAGCGCCCCCGCCACACCGAGCGCGGGCGCGCCGCGCACGGCCAGCCGCCGGATGGCGTCCACCAGTTCGTCCACGGTCTGGATGCGCAGCGTCACGCACTTGTCGGGCAGCAGTGTCTGGTCGACGAGCTCGACGGCGCCGTCCACCCAGTCAATGGTCCTCACACGGCAAACTGTACGTTTTTACCGCTCGGCGAGGACGATCACCGAGTCGCCTTTGTTCAGGACGATGGGCTCGGACTTGTCGGGGTTGAGGACGATGCCGTAGTGCGGCGGGTCGTTGCGCGCCAGGGCGTTGCGGTAGCCGATGGCGGTCTCGCCCCTGCGCCTGGCCGACTCCACGACCGTGGAGAAGTGCACGCGCGTCCCCGTCTTGACGTAGGAGCCGGCGGGCCTGGGGTAGATCTCCGAGCCGCGCGAGTCGAACAGGTAGCCGAACACGTCCGCCAGGTGCCGGTTCTCGGCGAGCTGCGCGAGCAGCAGGCCGATGACGGTGTCGCTGATCACGATGTCGTCGGCCTCGGTGACCTCGGCCAGGGCCCGGTTGTTCTCGTCGTGCATCTCGCTGACGATCGAGTAGTGCTCGCCGAGCGTGCTCTGCATGTCGCGGAGCTGGAGCAGCGTCATGAGCGTGCGCGTGTCGGCGTGGTGGGCGGCGAAGCGGTCGTCGGAGAGCACGATGACGTGCTGGAAGAGGCCGACGCCGAGCGACTCCAGCGCGTACCTGTCGGTGGTGTCGCAGTCCTTGACGTTCACGGTGAGGTGGCGCAGGCCCGCCAGTCCGGTGCCGGCCTTGGGGTGGTCTGCGGCGATCTCCAGCACCGAGCCTGGGGCCACGTAGCCGTCGAGGTAGCGGACGATCTGCTCGGCCCGGCCGTTCCAGTTGAGCAGGAGCGTGCGCTCGGGCTCGGTGGGCGGCGCCTGCGCCTCGACGAGGGCGGACTCGTCCATGGACGGCTTGCCGGCGGCCAGGCGGATGTGGGAGTCGTCGTGGGCGATGACGATGACCTCGTCGTCGGCCTTGATGACGGTGTCCATGGGCGGGTTCAGCACGACGCCGGTCGGCCGGCGCAGGCCGATGACGGAGGCGGTCTGGTACGCGTGCAGCGCATCGCCGTACGTGACGCCGACGAGCTTCTTGGGCGTGCGCAGGTAGATCTCGCCGCCGTCGAAGTTCAGCAGGTCCATGCAGACGACGGACATGCCCGACTGGCGCGAGGACTGCACGATGAGCCGGGAGGCGGTGTCGTCGGAGTCGACGAGGTGCACGTCCTCGCCGCCGGCCAGGCGGGCGGCGGCGATGTTGCGGCTGGAGGTGAGCCCGGCGACCACCGGCGGGTGGACGCCACGGCGCTTGGCCAGCGCGAGCAGGATCTTGATGACGTGCGCGTCCGGGTCCTCGCCCTCGGGCGAGAGCACGACGACGGAACGGGCGGTGGCCAGGTTCATCATCGCGAGGTCGCGCGGCTCCGTGGGCCGCCCGGTGCGGCAGACCAGCCGGGTCCTGCCGAGGTCCCCGACGGCCTCGCGGATGTCGTCCTCCATGGCCAGCTTGTCGCGTTCCGCCAGGACGGCGATGACCGAGCCCTTCTGGCTGGCGTGCGCCTTGACCAGCTCGGCCACGATCGTGAACACCTGGTCCGACCAGCCGAGCACCACCGTGTGGCCGGACTCGACGATCCGCGAGCGTCCCCTGCGCAGGCGGTCCACCTTCTGCTTGAGCCCGTTGGACAGCAGGCCGACGAGCATGCTGACGATGAACAGGCCGCCGATCGACCCGGCGAACATCACGGCCATGTACGCGGTCGAGCCCTTGTCACTGGCGAGCTTGCCCGGATTCAGCGCGTGCATGAGCGCGATCCAGAGCACATGTCCGGGGCCGTTCACGCCGTCGGGCTCGTTCGGCGCCAGCCAGAGCGTGAGCCCGGCCACGACCACGATCAGCCCCACCGACACCACGGCCAGCCAGCCGATCAACGAGGCGGTTCCCCTGGACATGGTGTTGTCGAACCAGTAACGCGCCCTTTCACGGAACGTCGCCTTCGACACTTCCCCGATACCTCCGCTTTAGGTGTGATTTGCCCAACGTCCCAAGGTACCGGTGGATCTTCACAAGCGCATGGCGACCGGTAACGTATCGGCCATGGCGAGCCCCCTGCTACCGGACGACCCGCCGTCCCTGGGCGGGTACATCCTGTCCGGCCGGCTCGGGGAGGGCGGGCAGGGTGTGGTCTATCTCGCCCGCACCGCCGCCGGCGAACCGGTCGCGGTCAAGCTGCTGAGCACCGGCGACCAGCAGACCCGGGCCAGGCTGGCGCGCGAGCTGGACGCGCTGGAGGGCATCGCCTCCTTCTGCACCGCGCGGGTCCTCGACGTCTCGGCCGACGGGCCCCGGCCGTTCGTGGTGAGCGAGTTCGTGGACGGCCCCTCGCTGGCCGACCGGGTGCGCGAGCGCGGCCCGCTGCGCGGCGGCGACCTCGAACGCCTGGCGGTCGGCACGGCCACCGCCCTGGCCGCCATCCACGCGGCCGGGATCGTGCACCGCGACTTCAAGCCGGCCAACGTGCTGCTCGGGCCCGACGGGCCCAGGGTGGTGGACTTCGGCATCGCCCGGGCCGAGGGGGCGGCCACGATGACCTCCGGCCTGATCGGCACCCCCGCCTACCTGGCCCCCGAGCAGATCAGCGGCTCGCCCGCCTCGCCCGCCTCCGACGTGTTCGCGTGGGCCTCGTCGATGCTGTTCGCGGCCACGGGCACGAGCCCGTTCGGCGCGGACACCGTGCCCGCCGTGCTGCACCGGGTGCTCCACGCGGAGCCGGACCTGTCGCCGCTGCCGCCGCGCCTGCGCGGGGTGATCGCGTCATGCCTGGTCAAGGACCCGTCGCGGCGGCCCACGGCCCAGCACCTGATGATGTCCCTGGTCAACCCCAACTCCCCGCAGGGGCCTCCGGCGGCCCCTCTCCCGCGGGACGCCGCCGTACCCGAGGGACTTCGCACGGGGCCGCGCCCCCAGGCCGCGATCACCACCCACGGGACGGGGCGCCCCCGCTCGCGGGGCCTGCTCATCGGCGGGCTGGCGGGCCTGGTCGCCCTCGCCGCGGCCGTCGTCACGATCCTCTCCGTGAACAGCACCCCGACCCCGCTCGCGGACCAGGACGACAGCTCCCCCTCGGCCACCCCTCCGGCCACCCCGCCCTCGACCCCGCCCTCGACCCCACCGGCCACCCCGACGGCGTCCGCGGGCAGCGCGACGCCCACCGCCTCCGGCGGGAAGCTCAAGATCCCCGCCGCCTACGCGGGGACGTGGACGGGCCGGACGGAGAGCACGAACCCCATGGACACCGACGGGGCCGAGAACACCGTGGTGCTGAAGCCGGGCGCGACCACCGCGCAGTGGAGTGAGAAGGACGCCGGCGCGAGCTGCCGCGGCATGATCATCCTGACCCAGGTGGAGGCGGCGCGGCTGACGTTCTCGCTGGAAGCGATGGAGGGCGGCTGCATCCCGGGCACCGTCTGGCTCGCCAAACAGGGCGACGCCCTCTCCTACACCTGGCGGGACGAGCCCGGCCCCGGCATCGTCACCCAGACCGGCACTCTGAACAAGAGCTAACCGATACCACGAATTTTCCGCAAAACCCTTCGACATGTGACGGCTGGACGCTGGATCATTAACGTTATGTCTGTGATGAGGGAGGTGCCGTTCCCCAGCCGGGAGTCTTCAGAGCTCCCCATGAACATCTGGATCGACGACGCCGACTCCGCGATCGACGTCATCGACGCCTTGGCGCTGTCGCCGTTCGCGACGGGTGCGCAACCGTGGTCCCGCCTTGCCAATCTGGAGCGCGTACGCCCTGACGCCCCGCTGAGCCCGGCCGACGGCCGCCTGCTGCGCACGGCGCGGGTCGAGGACGGCTCGGAGTCGCGGCTCATCGCCGGCGAGGGCTGGACCCTGCGCGTCGTGCGTCACCGCAACCGCACGGCCACCGTCAGCGTCACGGCCGTGGACGAGGACCTGGCCAAGAGCGTGCTCGCGCAGAGCATCGAGGGCGCCGAAGAGGCCATGCCGGAGGTGGACCACGTCGAGATGGGCTTCTGGTGGCGCGGCATGCACGGCGGCACCCGCTCGGAGAAGCCGATCACCGCCCAGCCCTGGGACGAGATCAACAAGAACTACTCGGCCAAGGTCCGCCCCGCCCTCGACCGGCTGATGTCGATCACCCCCGCCGACGTCAACGGCCGCCTGATCCTGCTGCACGGCGAGCCGGGCACCGGCAAGACCACGCTGCTGCGCACGCTGGCCAAGCAGTGGCACGACTGGTGCCAGGTGGACTGCGTGCTCGACCCCGAGCGGCTGTTCAACGAGCCGGGCTACCTGATGGAGGTGGCCGTCGGCTACGACTCCGACGAGGACACGCAGCGCTGGCGGCTGCTCGTCCTGGAGGACTGCGACGAGCTGATCAGCTCGGGCGCCAAGGCCCAGGCGGGCCAGGGGCTCTCGCGCCTGCTCAACCTGACCGACGGCCTGCTCGGCCAGGGGCGGGACGTCCTGGTGGCGATCACCACCAACGAGGACCTCGCCCGCCTCCACCCGGCCGTCGTCCGCCCCGGCCGCTGCCTGGCGCAGGTGGAGGTCGGGCCGCTGACCAAGGACGAGGCCGTCACCTGGCTGGGCTCCGCCAACGGGGTGAGCGCGTCGGGCGCGACGCTGGCCCAGCTGTACGCCCTGCGCGCGGGCCGCGAGTTCACCCCGCAGCCGGGCGACGAGTCCACGGGCCTGTACCTCTGACCGGCGCGCCGGCCAGAGGCGGCCACGTGGCGGTCACGTCAGGTAGGTGTGCAGGCGGCGGGCCTCGCGGACGAAGTTGTTCGACGCCCGCCGCTCGGCGATCTCCGCCACGCAGGGCACCGGCCCCCGCGCTCCGGCCCACCGGGCGGCGCGCAGCGCGAACGCGAGCATCTGCGTGTGCCGGGTGTGCGGCCGTTCCTCCGGCTCCGGCAGGAACACCGGCAGGAACCCGGTCATGATCCGCCACACCTCCCACTGCGCTCCCTGCTCGGCCGCGCTCTCCAGGGTCTCGAGGACCGGGCCCGGCTTGAACCACGTCCCGCGCAGCAGCAGTCCGAGCTGCCGGCCGATCCCTTCGGCGTCCTCGTCGCCGCGCGCCGCCAGGTCCACCACCAGGCGCGCCCGCACCACGGGCAGCTTCGACCAGGACGGGTCGGCCAGGAAGAACGCCACCACGAGCGCCATCCCCTCGCCCCACGGACCGTCGGCCAGCGCGAGGGCGTACGCCTCGGGCGGCCTCGCCCCCTCCACCGGCCACCCGTACATCAGGTGCGGGACGAAGTGCTGCGCGACGACCTCCCGGTGGGACGGCAGCACGTACGGCCACCACGACAGCAGCCCACCCTGCCCTGCCCGCAGCCGGCCGGGCCCGGTGAACAGCTCGTCGACCAGCGGCAGCCCCGTCGGCGCCACCCGGATCCTGGGCTCCAGATCGGGGGTCCGGGTGTCGGCCGGATCCCGGTCGTCGCGGTATTCGCCGCCGGGGTCCAGCCGCCCGGAGGCGAGCCAGCCGACCTCCGTGACCGGCTCGGGGCGGCCGCCGTCCATCCACCGGGCCGCCGCCCGCCCCGCCTCCGAGGTGAGCAGCCGCGCCCGCGCCACCACCTCGGGCGCCACCTCGCGCGGCAGCCGCAGCAGCGCCTGCTGCAGGTCCGCCGGCAGGGCCTCGGCACCGCGTCGCTCGTAGCCCGCCAGCCGCGCCACGAGCTCCCCGGCGTCCACGTGCCCGGTGCCCTCGGTGGGCTCGGCCAGCAGGTACGGAGGAAGGACGCCGTCCTGGAGCGCCGAGTGGACCTCGGCCCACCGCCGCAACAGGAACAGGTGCGGCGCCGACACCGCGCCACCCTGGGGGCCGCCCCGGGGCAGCCCGTCGGCCGCGGAGCCGCCCGTCAGGATCAGCCGGGCGATCTCCTCGCACCATTGCCAGACGTCCAGCCACGGCCGTTCGTGCGAGCGGGCGCCCAGCCGCCACTCCGACAGCCTCGCCACGAGCCCGTCCCGGTCGTCGTGGAGCAGCCGCACGACGCCCGCCAGCCACAGCTCGGCGGACTCCCATCCGCCCCCGCACGGTCCCAGCTCCACGGGCGCGGTCACCGGCCCGGGGAACGCCTCGGCGAAGCGCGGCGCGGGCAGCGGGGCGGGTGTGAAGGGCTCCGGCGGCTCCTCGGCGGCCTCCCCGCCGAACACCGCCACGAGGGTCTCCCCGAGCTGGTGCGGCAGCAGCCCGAAGGAGTCACGCAGGGCCTGCGCCCCCACCGGCGTGAACCGTTTGGCGTGCTTGACCGCGATCCGCACCGCCCGCCCCTGCACGTCGGCGGACTCGCAGGCGAACGCCGACCCCAGCGCGGGCGCCAGCTCGTCGAGGTCGCCCGGCCAGGCGCGGGCGACGGCGTCGAGCCAGGTCAGCCCGGCCGTCACCAGCTTGCGCTCCGCCCTGAACAGCAGCGCCCGCACCGCCTCCGACGCGTCCGCGCGGTCCAGGTGGTCGAGCCCGCGCAGGTGGCGCAGCGCGACCTCCGCGACGGGCCCTGGCGCGGCGGGCAGCAGGCGCAGGTAGTCGGCGGCGTGCTTGCTCACCTCGTCGGGGGTCGGCTGGAGCAGCTCGTGCAGGCGGACGAAGAAGCGCAGGTCGGCGGCCTCACCGCCGCGCAGGAACCGCCGTACGCACCCGTCGAGCAGCAGGTCGCGGCGGCCCTGCCCGGCCAGCCTCTTGAGCGCGGCCAGCCAGGTGCCGCGCGTCAGCGGCTCCGCGCGCTCGCCCCGCAGCACCGCGCCCACGCCCTCCGCCTCGAAGAGCCGGGGAAGGAGGTGGTCGAGCAGCGGGTCCTCGCGGACGGGCGGCCGGCGTACCCAGGCCACCACGAGGGGGTCGTGCTCGGGCGGGACCACGCCGGTGCGGCACAGCATGGCCAGGGCGAGCGCATCCATCTCGTCCGAGCGGCGGCGCCGGCGGGGCGCCGGGCGCAGCCGCAGCGCGGCGCGGGTGGCGAAGTCCTCCTGCCACGCGGCCGGGCGGGCGGACAGGACGCGTTCGAGGATCGCGGCGGTGGCGCCGCTCGCCTCCCCGCGGTCCTGGAACTCGCGGCGGTTGAGCCAGGCCACGACGGCCGCCGCGCCGCCGATGGTGGCCGCGCCCGCGACCCGCAGGGAGTCGGCCCAGTTCTCCTCGCGCTCGAGCGGCCAGGGCGGGTTCCAGGGGGTGTTCCACTCCCAGCGCTCGTACTCGTGGACGGTGCGGCCGACGCGCTCGGCCCGGCGCACGTGCTCGCGCCAGGCGGCCTCGCTCTCGCGCTCCCGCCTGGCGATGCGCTCCAGCTCCCGGCCATGGGCCCGCTCCTCGGCCACGGCGACGTGGGCGGGAAGCAGGGCGGCCACCTCGCGGCGTTCGCGCTCGCCCAGGGCGAGGACGCGTTCGGCGACCCACTGCGGGTCCCCGGTGTCGATGGCCGCCACCACCGTCTCCCATGCGGTCACGGAGCGACCTCTACGGCGACGCGGGCGGCGATCCTGGCCGCCAGCACGTGCTTGCACGGCCCCCGCGAACCCCGGTGGTCGAACCACCACGGGCACGTGCACTCGCCGTCGGCGATCCGCACCCGCCGCACCCCGCCGTCGGTCGTCACCTCGGCCGTCTCCCTGAGCACCCGTACGGCGCCGGAGTCCACCAGCGCGCGGGCGGCCGTCAGCCGGGGGTTGAGCTCCGCCACCTGGTCCCTGTCGTAGGGCAGCTCGCGGTGGAAGTGGGCCGCCTCGTGCAGGTCGTAGCCGACGCGCCCGGCCGTGCCGAGCTGGGTGAGCGCGGCGCGTACGCGTTCGATCGGAAGCCCGGAACGGTCGGCGAGCAGCCCCAGCTCGACCGTGGGCTCGAAGTTGAGCAGCATGCCCACCACGTCGGCGTCGTCCGCGGCCTCGTCGGTGGCCAGGTCGGACAGCACCGCCCCCTCGCCGGAGAACCCGCGCCACGGCTCGGGCGAGACGGCCAGCGTGTAACGCATGCCGGGCAGCTCCAGCTCCCAGGCACCGGCCGTGGACGAGCCGTCGGCGGGCCCGTACACCCTCAGTGCCTTGGCGAACCTGAGCAGCGGCAGCAGCGTGGCCACCCGCCCGGTGCCCGACAGGCAGACCCCACCGCGCGCGGGGCCTGAGGCCACGCGCAGGTCACGGCCCGAGGGGACGGCCCAGACGGTGGAGCGGGCGCCCTTCGGCAGGGAGCGCAGGAAGCGCACGGCGTGCGGCCCGGCCAGCTCGGCCCGCAGGTCCCAGCCGGACGCGATCACCTGCACCTCCGCGAACCCGCGCAGCCACCGCGACGGCAGCGGCACCTTCTTCTCCACGACCGCGCCGTCGAGCGTGGTGACCGTCAGCTCGTCGGGGCCGACGCCCAGGTGGAGCGGATCCCTGCCACCCACCCTGGCCAGGGACTCGCGCAGCGGGCCGTTGACGTCGACGTTGGTGGTGCCCCGGTCGAGCACGTCGCCGTCGAGCTCCAGCACGTCGAGCCGGGCATAGACGCCGCCGCACGCCGAGAACGACTCGAACCGCAGCCGCCCGCCGTCACACGTCACCACCGGGTCGCGGGTCCAGCCCGGCCTGGGCTGGTGGTAGCGGGCGAGCGCCACGTCCGCCACCGCGAGCAGCCCGGCCGCGGCCGGAGCCGCGTGGCTGAGCAGCCCGCTGAAGAAGCGCGGGTGCGTCTGCGGCCCCGATAACGCCGTGCCACCGGAGGTCGAGAGACCGAGCCTGCCGTCGGTGAGCGTGGAGGGGCCCGCGTACGAATATGCCTGTACCGCCTGAGTCATGCCCCGAACCATAGAGATCACCACCGACACAAACGGGGCTGGTACGTAAACCATCCGATGTGCGACACAGGGTGCGAAACCACAATATGGCTGGTGCTCACCGTCGACCTGGCCCGCGTCGCCTTCACCCGCTTCGCCGTACCCGCGGGTTCGCCGCAGGCGGGCTCGTGGGCGAGCGCGGAGCAGCGGATCGGGTTCGCGGCGACCCAGCTCATCCCCTCGTGGACCGCGCGCACCTCGCCGGGCTCGTGGATCGAGGTGGCGCTCCGGGCCAGGACCGAGCGGGGCGATCTCACCAAGTGGTACGTCATGGGCCGCTGGTCGGAGCACGGCACCCCCCGCACCTCGGTGCCCGGTCAGGGCGACGAGGACGGGGACGTGGCGGTGGACACGTTCGTGGCCCGGCGGCCGGTCGTGGCGTACCAGGTGCGGGTCGCGGCGCACGGCGGGGACGCGCGGGTGACCGGGCTGGGCGTGATGGCCTCGGCCGTGCCGCGCCGCCCGGTCGAGCCGAGCCCTTTCGGCGCCGCGGGGGCGGTGGAGCTGGCGGTGCCCGCGTACTCCCAGCACGCGCACGCCGGGCACCACCCGCAGTGGGACGGCGGGGGTGTCAACTGGTGCGGCCCGACCTCGGTGGCCATGGTGCTGGGCCATTGGGGCCGCGGTCCCGGGCCGGCCGAGCTGGCCTGGGTAGGGGGCGGCGATCCGGCCCCGTCCGTGGATCACGCGGCCATGGGCACGTACGACGAGAGCTACCAGGGCACCGGCAACTGGCCGTTCAACGTGGCGTACGCGGGGCGCTACGGCCTGGCCGGGTTCGTGACGCGGCTGCGGTCGGCGGTGGAGCTGGAGGCGTTCGTGCGGGCGGGCGTCCCGGTGATCACGTCGCAGTCGTTCAAGGCGGCCGAACTGCCCGGTTCCTGCTACTCCACCAGCGGGCACATCCTGGTCGTCACCGGTTTCACCGTCGAGGGCGACATCGTCGTCAACGATCCCGCGGCTCCCGATGACGCCTCGGTTCGAAGGGTCTATCCGCGGGCAGCGTTCGAGAACGTATGGCTCAGGAGCTCGGGCAGCGGGGGCATCGCGTACCTCCTTCACCCGCCTGACCATCCACTTCCTCCATGTACGAATGGCAATTGGTGACTTGATGAGCATTCGACCGATCGACGTGGCCCGTACCGACGGCGGCCCGCAGTGGGTGGAGGCGGTGGCCACGCCCTCCGGCGTCGAGGTCTGGTGGGACGAGCCACGCCCGGCCGAGGGCGGGCGCCGCTGCGTGGTGCGCCGCCTCCCTGACGGCAGCCGCGTGGACGCCCTGCCGCCGGGCTGGAACGCGCGCAACCGGGTGATCGAGTACGGCGGGCGCTCCTGGCGTCCGCTCCCGGGCGGCGGCCTGGTCTTCACGAACTGGGCCGACCAGCGCCTTTACCGCTGCGCCGAGAGGGCTGAGCCGACGGCGATCACCCCGGAGGGCCCGTACCGCTACGCGGACCTCTACCTCCCGCCCGGCCGGGACGAGGTGTGGGCGGTCCGGGAGACGGACGGCGTGCGGGACCTGGTGGCGGTGCCCCTGGACGGCGGCCCGGTCACGGTGATCGTGAAAGCCCAGCACTTCCTGATGAACCCCCGCCTGTCCCCCGACGGCCGCCACGTCGCCTGGATCGGCTGGGACCACCCGAACATGCCCTGGGACGGCACCGAGCTGTGCGTGGCCCCGCTGGGCGAGGACGGCACGGCGGGCGCGTACCGGGTGGTCGCCGGCGGCCCCGAGGAGTCGGTGGCCCAGGCCGAGTGGCGCGACGACGGCAGCCTGTACGCCGTGACCGACCCCACCGGCTGGTGGAACGTCCACCTCGTCCCCCTCGACGGCTCCCCCGCCACGAACCTCACCCCGGTCGAGCAGGAGTTCGGCGCCGCCGCGTGGAAGCCGGGCATGACGTACCTGGACATCGCGGACACGGGCGAGCTCGCGGTCGTGTACGGCACCCCGGACCTGCGCCGCCTGGGCGTGCTGAACCCGAAGACCGGCGACATCAGGGACATCGGCGGCACGGCCACCTACTGGTCCTCGACCGTGTCGGTCGCGGGCGGCAAGGTGGCGGCCGTGGGCGCGACCCCGTACACGCCGCTGGAGGTCACCCTCGTCGACCTCGCGGACGGCACCCACGAGGTCGTGTCGCCGCGCAAGCCGCTGCCGGACCGCGACCTGCTGCCCACGCCCGAGGCCGTGACCATCGAGGGCGTGCACGCGCACCTCTACCCGCCGACCGGCGGCCGGAGCGGCCCGAACCCGTACGTGATCTTCGTGCACGGCGGCCCGACCGGCAACCTCCCGGTCGTGCTCGACCTGGAGATCGCGTATTTCACCAGCAGAGGGCTCGGCGTGGCCGTGGTCAACTACGGCGGATCGACCGGGTACGGCCGCGCCTACCGCGAGCGGCTGCGCCACGAGTGGGGCGTGGTGGACGTGCAGGACTGCGCCAGGGTGGCGCGCGGCCTGGTCGAGATGGGCCGGGCCGACGCCGCGAAGATCGCCATCCGCGGCGGCAGCGCCGGAGGCTGGACGACGGTGGCGGCGCTCGTGCACAGCGACGTGTTCGCGGGCGGGGTCGCGCACTACGCGATCACCGACCCGGAGAGCTGGGCGGCCGAGACGCACGACTTCGAGTCCCGCTACCTGGACGGCCTGGTGGGCCCGCTGCCCGAGACCCGCGACCGCTACACCGAGCGCTCGCCGCTCCTGAACGCCTACCGCGCCTCGGGCCCGTGCCTCATGCTGCACGGCCTGGAGGACGCGATCGTGGACGTGAGCCAGGCCGAGCGATTCACCGCCGAACTGGACAAACATGGCAAAGAGTGGGCCTTGCTCACCTACCCCGGCGAGCAGCACGGCTGGCGCAGGGAGGAGACTATCGTCTCGGTGCTGGAGGCCGAGCTGGCCTTCTACGGGCTGATCTTCGGCATGGAGACACCCGAGGTACCGCCGCTGACACTGAAAGGGAGAGCGTGAAGAGCGTCGCCGAGATCTGCTCGGATCTGATCAGGTTCGACACCACCAACCCGGGCTCCGGTGAGCGGCCGGCGGCCGAATACGTCGCCACGCTGCTGGCCGACGCGGGGATCGAGCCGGTGGTATTCGAGTCGGCTCCGAAGCGGACCACCGTCGTGGCCAGGATCGACGGCGACTCCCCCGACGCGTTGCTGATCCACGGCCACCTGGACGTGGTGCCCGCCGACCCGGCCGAGTGGCAGATGGACCCGTTCTCGGGGGAGATCGTGGACGGCTGCGTGTACGGGCGCGGCGCGGTCGACATGAAGGGGTCGTGCTCGATGACCCTCGCGACCGTGCTCGACCTGGCGGCCCGTGGCGTGCGCCCGAAGCGTGACCTGGTGCTGGCGTTCCTGGCGGACGAGGAGGCGACCGGCGACTACGGCTCGCGGCACGCCGTCACCGAGCACCGGGAGCTGTTCGACGGCGTCACGGAGGCGATCAGCGAGTCCGGCGGCTTCAGCGTGGCCTCCGGCGAGCACCGGGTGTACCCGATCGCCGTCGGCGAGCGCGGCACCGCCTGGATGAAGCTCACCGCGCACGGCGTGGCCGGGCACGGCTCGCGCCCGCCGGTGGACAACCCGGTCGCCACGCTGGTGCACGCCCTGTCGCGGGTGGCCTCCCACCAGTGGCCCGTACGCCTGACGCCGTCGGTGGCCGCTCTCATCGAGAACCTGTCGGAGATCACCGGCCGGCCGATCGACCTCGACCGCCTCGACGAGGAGGCCGCCCGGCTCGGGCCGCTGGGCGGCCTGTTCAAGAGCCAGATCCGCAACTCGGCGAACCCGACGATGCTCGACGCCGGCTACAAGGTGAACGTGGTGCCCTCCACGGCGGAGGCGCACGTGGACGGGCGTTACCTGCCGGGGTCGCAGGAGGAGTTCCTGGAGACGATCGACGCGCTGCTCGGGCCGAAGATCACCCGGGAGTTCGTCAACCTGGAGGACGCGCCCGACGCGCCGTACCCGTCGGCGTTCTTCGACACGCTGGCGGGCGCGCTGGTGGCCGAGGACCCGCTCGCCCGGCCGGTGCCGTACGTGATGGCCGGCGGCACGGACGCCAAGTCCTTCGCCCGGATCGGCATCAAGGGGTACGGCTTCGCGCCCCTCATGCTCCGGCCGGACCTGGACTACTTCGGGATGTTCCACGGCAAGGACGAGCGGGTGCCGGTGGAGGGGCTCGAATTCGGCACCCGGGTCCTCACCCGTCTCCTCGCCTAGCCCCTGGGCGGGCCGAACCACGTGGTGAGCGCGGTGGCGACCCCGTCGCGCCCGCCCGCCCACGCGACATAGCCGTCGGGCCGCACCAGCAGCACCTCGGCGTCCCCGTCGCCGGGCATGGTCGAGGCGTGCGCCACCCGCACGCGGTCGCGGTGGCCCGCCACGGCGGCGTCGAGCCCGCCGTCGCCGGGCGCCCCCTCTCCGTCCCCGCCCTCGCCGGTCGCGTCCGAGAGGACCAGCACGAGGCCGCGCCCGTCCCGCAGCAGCTCGGCGACCTTCCGAGCCTTCGCGGGAGCCGGCTCGGGGACCGCCTCCAGGCGTGCGAAGGGGACTGCCTCCAGGCGCGGTGCGAACCGCCCGACGAGGGGGTGCGCCGAGCCGGGCGCGTAGTCCGCCTCCGTCCCGTCGGCCATCCCCGTGAAGTGCCGCTTGGCGTCCGGCAGCTCGATCACCTCCGCCAGCACCTCCCGCAACGCCTCCACCTGCGGCCCCGGCCGCATCAGCGCCACCTGGGCCCGGGTGTTGCGCAGCACCCTGGCCGCCACCGGGTGCCGTTCGGCGGTGTAGGTGTCCAGCAGCGCCTCGGGCGCGAGCCCCCGGGCCACCAGGGCCAGCTTCCACCCGAGGTTGACCGCGTCCTGCAGCCCCAGGTTGAGCCCCTGGCCGCCGATCGGCGAGTGCACGTGCGCCGCGTCCCCCGCCAGCAGCACCCGCCCCTGGCGGTACGTCCCCGCGTGCCGGGTGTTGTCGCTGTAGCGGATGCCGGTCTCCAGCCGCTTGACCACCACGTCGTGCCCCGTCACCCGCCGCAGGCTGTCCTCCAGCTCCTCGGCCGTCATCGGCGCGTCCCGGTCGCCGGGCCCGCCGTCGAACTCGACGGTGGCGATCTCCCCCGGCACCAGCGACAGGTTCACCAGCCCGCCGGGGTGGCGCAGGGACGACGTCACGGCCTCGGCGGAGGCGAGTTCGGCCACGGCGGTCCGCCCCGTCATGGTCGCCGGCGTCCCCTCGAACGCGAACCCCGACCGCTTGCGCACCAGGCTCCGCCCGCCGTCGCACCCCACGAGGTACGCGGCCCGTACCGACCGCCCGTCGGCGAGCGTGGCGACGGCGGCGGACTCGTCCTGCGCGACGTCGCTCACCGCGCACCCCTGCCAGATCCGCACCCCCATGCCGGCGGCCCGCTCGGCCAGGACGGCCTCCAGCCGGTCCTGCTTGAGCATGAGGTATTCGGCGTCTCCGGCCTCGCTCAGCAGCGGCAGCCCGCCGAAGTGCCCCCTGATCAGGCCCTCCTGGAGCAGCTCCACCATCATGGCGACCAGGTCGGCCCCGGCGGGCTCGCGGCGCGCGGCCAGCTCGTCGAGCATCGCCCACTGCTCCCCCGCCACCGGCTCGACCAGGTCGCGCAGGGCCAGCGACTGCACGGTGCGCGCGTTGAGCGAGCGCAGGCCGAGGCTGCGCGTCCGGCGCTCCTCGCCCGTGGCCGCCTCCAGGACCAGCGGGTCGGCCCCGCCCAGCTTGAGCTCGCACGCCAGCAGCAGCCCGACCGGCCCGCCGCCGACGATGATCACGTCGGTCATCTCCGCTCCTCCACTTACGCAGTAAGCTTACGTAGTAAGTAGAACACATACACCGTAAGCTTTGTCAATCCGGGAAAGGAGCACCGAATGGCACGACGGGAGCCGCTGAACAGAGAGAGGGTCTTGGACGCGGCCCTGGAACTGGCCGACAAGGAGGGCCTGGAGGGCCTGACCATGCGGCGGCTGGCCAAGGCGCTCGGCGTCGAGGCGATGTCCCTCTACAACCATGTCTCGAACAAGGCCGACATCCTCGACGGCGTGGCCGAGCGGGTGTTCGAGCAGGTCGAGCGGCCGGACCCGGCGCTGCCGTGGCAGGAGCAGGTGCGCGAGGTGGCGCTGAGCATGTACCGGGTGTTCAGCCGCCATCCGGCGGTGCCGCTCGCGCTGGTCACCGACCAGTCCAACCCGACCTCCGTACGGGCGCTGGAGCCGCTCGACGCGCTGGTGGGGGCGCTGTTCCAGGCGGGGTTCGACGACCTGGGCGCGTGGCGGGCGCTGACCGCCGTGAACAGTCTGGTGTTCGGCTCGCTGGTACTGTCGACGGGCGGGTTCACCGGCGATCCCGGCGTGCACGCGGGCGAGCAGGGGGTCAGCGCGTACGTACGCGAGATGGATCCGGCACGGCTGCCGCATTTCAGCAGGCTGCTGCGGAGCACCCGGGAGGGCGTGGACCCCCTGGCGGACTTCGAGCAGGCCCTGAACATGCTGATCCACGGCCTGGCGGCCGAGGCCCCCAAATAGTGGAACAAAGCATTCCGTTCTGCTATGCTGAAAGCACCACGAAAGGGGCTCACCAATGAGCGACACCACTGTCAGCGGCTGGGACATCCTCGACGGCTCGCACGAGGCGCTGCGCCGGGTCGTCGGCGCCGTGCCTGCCGGGGCCTGGCAGCTGCCGACGCCCTGCGCGGCCTGGAACGTCACCCAGGTCCTCCAGCACGCGGTCGGCGACCAGATCGGCTTCGCCGCCGCACTGACCGGCGAGCCCGGCCCCACGTTCAACCCGTTCGAGCCGTCGGGCGCGCCGGAGACGGACCCGACGGCCTTCACCGAGGACGCGCTGGTCCGCTCGGCCCGGGCATGGGCGGGCGTCGACCGGAGCGCCGTGGAGGTGCCGACGCCGGTGCCACCGCACAAGATGTCGCCGTGGTCCGGCTCGACGGCGTGCGCGCTGGACGCCGCCGTGCACGCCTGGGACATCGCGGTCGCGACCGGCCAGGCCTCGCCGCTCACGCCGGAGCTGGCCAGGCCCCTGCTGAAGGTGGCCATGGAGATCGTCGAGCCGCTGCGCGCCTGGGGCGCGTACGCCCCGGCGCTGGAGGCGGAGCCGGGCGACGACGACGTGGCGGCGCTCCTGCGCTACCTCGGCCGCGACCCGCGCTGGACCCCCTCCTCCTGACCGCGGCGGATCAGGAGAACTTCGACTTCGGGCGCTCCTGGAGCTCGCCGTCCACGTAGATGTCGAGTTTCTCGTTGTAGAACGCGATCAGCCCGGCGACCTTCGCGCTCTCCGGCAGCGGCGTGCGGTACGACCAGGCCAGGTCCTTCTGGCCGTTGACCGTCCAGTATTCCGCCGTGCCCTTGTAGGGGCAGTGGGTGGCGGTGTCGGTGTGTTCCAGCAGGTCGAGCCGTACGTCCGTCTTCGGCAGGTAGTAGCGGGCGGGCAGGCCCGTCTCGAAGAGGATGCGCGGGCTGCGGGAGTCGGCCACGGTCACGCCGTCCACCTCGACCCGCACGTGGCGCGAGCTCGCCAGGATGTCCACCCGCGTGTACGGGTCGCGCGGGTGGAAGTAGACCTCCTCGTCCTCCTCGAACCAGGCGTCCATGGCGTCCCACTCGAAGCGGACGTGGCCGCGGATCTGCTCCAGCGGCGAGTCGGGATAGACGAGCGCGGCGTCGGCCGCCTCCGCCGTGCCCGAGGTGACGGTGTGGACCAGGCCGTCTCCCCTGCTCGGGGAGTGCTTGGTCGCGCCGGTGGCCTTGAGCGCGGACTCGTCCACGTCTGCCGCCGGGAAATAGTAGGTGGGGTAGTACGGGACCTCCCACACCAGGAGGGCGGAGGTTGAGTCGGCCACCACCCGGCCGCCGAGATAGGTCCTCACACGCTTGGCCGTGGGCTCGACGCGTACCCGGCCGCGGTTCGTGACATCCATGTCACCGCCAACCCCGGACGCGGCACCGCTATTCCGGTCCCGCGTGCGGGCGGCCGGGGCTCAGCTCAGTCCGAACGCGGCCAGCGTCGCCCACGTCGCGGCCATGCCGACCACCGCTCCGACGATGACCTGGGGCCAGGTGTGGTGCGTGAGGCGTACGCGTGCCCAGCACACCAGCGCGACCACGGCGGCTCCGGCGATCGCGGCCGGCCAGGCGGGCAGGACGTGCGCGAACACGACGACCGTGCCCGCCGAGACGGCGGCGTGGAAGGAGATCTTCCAGCGCAGCGTCACCGGCACGGTGACGGCCAGCGCGACCAGCATCGCGGTCACGGTGGCGACGAGCAGGGTCGGGGCGCCCATCACCACCAGCAGCGCCAGCGCGACCAGCACGGCCGCCACGGCGGCGACCAGGGGGCCGGTACGGCGGGCGCGGTCCACGATGTGGTGGGAGTCGAGGCGGCCTGTGCGCACGCCGGCCGCGATCACCGCCGCCGGCACGCCGCCGCAGATCGCCGAGGCCACCAGACCCCATGCCGCGCCGCCCCATCCCTGGGCCAGCAGGCCGACGACGGGCGGCATGGCGATCACCAGCACCTGGGGTGCCAGCAGGTTCGTCACGCGCTTCGCCACGAGGTCGGCTGTCATGTCACGAAAGAGTACGCGATCATGCCCGCCCACCCCACCCACCCCTTCCACCCCACCCGCGGCCCCTTCGAGGGGCCGGTGGCGTGACGGATCCGTCGCCCCTCAGGCGCGGCTCTCTCACGGGCGCGGCACCGTCCCGGCACGCGGGTCGCATCCGGACGCGGCCCGTGAAGGACGGTGCGCTTGGTGGCGTGGGCAGCGGTGGTGGGACCGGTGGGCGTGAAGGAGTCCGGTTGTCAGCCCTTGCCGGCCGCGTTCACGATCCGGGTGGTGGAGCGGCCGGGGATGGAGGCCATCTCCCAGCACTCGGTCCCCAGGATCGCCGCCGCCGCCGCGCGTGCGCCCGCGTGCGGGTCGCCGGCCGTGTGCGCGAGCGCCCCCGGCCGCATCGGGGCCAGGAGGTCGATGTAGTCCTCCGGCCCGTGCGCCTCGGGCGGCCCCGTCACGATGAAGACGCCGGTCACGAAGCGGAGCGCGGCCAGCACCTCGGCCCGCTCCTCCGCCGGGTTGAGCGGGCGGCTCGGCCCCTTCCAGGCCCGCACCCGGGGATCGTCCTCCACGCCGACGACCAGCGGCAGGCCGCGGTCGGCCACCGCGCCCAGGTAGCGCACGTGGCCGACGTGCAGGATGTCGAAGACGCCGGTCACGACCGCCGCCCCCACCCGGTCGTACGGTTGCACCCAGACGGCCTCCAGGCTGCTCACGCGACCTCCCACGCTCTCCCCTATAGGCCTAGACGACTCGTCGATCGCAGCGTACTCGGTCGGCGTCCGCGGTCGTGCAGCCGACCTCGGGCAAGGTCATTCCTACCTTTTCGCGATAATCTCCGGCCCCCTGTCAGCGCGTCTCATAACGTCACCGGATTTGGGGGAGGTCGCCGTGGCACCGCCGGACTTTCACAGCGTCGACGGAGGAGACTCCCGTGATCTCGTGGCCCGGCTCCCGGGCGTGCCGTCGCAGGTGGCCAGGGCCCGGGGGCTCGTGACGGCCGCGCTCGGCCGCGACCATCCCCTGTACGACGACGCCGCACTGCTCACCAGCGAACTGGCCACGAACGCGATCCTGCACACCAGGTCCGGGGCGGGCGGTTCGTTCACGGTGACCGTGAGCAGCTCGGAGACGGCGGTGCGGGTGCTCGTGTCGGACGCCGGGTCCGACGGGCCGCCGTGCGTGTGCCGTACGAGCGCGCAGTCCACCAGCGGGCGCGGCCTGCCGCTGATCGAGGCGCTCAGCCACCGCTGGGGCTTCACCCGCGAGGACGGCACGACGACGGTCTGGTTCGAGCTCCTGTGGTCCCACCTCTCGGCCGGGATGGCCGTCTGACTAGACGTCCAGGCGGCACAGGCCCTCGGCGAGGGCCTTGGTGGTCAGGCGGGTACGGCTGTCGCAGCCGAGCTTGGCGAAGATGTGCTCCAGATGGGTCGTCACCGTGCGGACGCTGAGCACCAGCGCGGCGGCGATCTGCGGGTTGGAGTCGCCGGCCGCCACCCGGGTGAGCACGTCCACCTCGCGCCCCGTCAGGTCGTACGGCAGCGGACACGGCCGCTCGGCCACCACCGCGCCCTGGAGCGCCCCCTGGAACCCGACCCCGGCCCTGAGCAGCCGCAGCTCGTGCCATCGCCCCTTGCGGTCGAGCCAGAGCCCGTGCCTGCTCAGCTCCCGCGAGTCGATGAACGCCCGGGCGAACGCCGCCATCGCCGGATCCTCCCGCAGCACGGCCGACGCCTCGTGGCCCGGCACCTGGCGCCGCGTCCCCACCCGGTCGAAGGCCACCGCCCGGAAGTCCGGCGGCAGCCCGACCGGGTCGATGACGCACCTGGTCAGGTCGGTGACGTGGGCGAGCATCGGGCTGATCGCGACGACCAGCGCGCCCGTGAGCCGGGGGAAGGAGTCCTTGGTGGCCAGGTGGAGCAGCCCCGTGTAGCGGCCCTCGCTCAGGAACAGCGGCGCCGTCAGCCCCGCCCGCCAGCCGTAGGGGGCGAGGTGACGCCGGAAGTAGCGTGCGGTGCCCGGCTCCGGCATGATCACCGGCGCGCGGGTGGCGATGGCCCTGCGGCACGCCTCCAGCCCCGCGTATTCCTCGGCCGCGTCGTGGTCGATGCGGTGGTGGCCGTCGGACACGACGCTGTGGTGCCGCCCCGTGGCCGGATCGAACGCGACGAACTCGTAGGCGTCCACCGGGACCACCCGGCGCAGCGCCGCCATCGCCGCGTGGGCGCCGCCGCTGGCCGCGACCTGGTAGCCGACCTCGGCGAACGCCTGGAGCTGGCGGACGTCAAGGGTGATCTCGGCCACCGAGCCTTTATATCATTTGCCAAACCTTGAGGTCTTCTTGAAACTTTTTTTCACGAGCACCCGGACGCCCCGGTGAGAGGCCCACCGCCGCCGGGATCGGGGCGCCCCCAGGCTCGCCGCAGGGCGGCGAGCGGATTCGCGACCTTTGTTCCGGAGCTTGGAGATCGAATAGATAACGGCCCCTTCCCTCCGCGCATAACCGGCTCGTAAAGTCCGCTGCAACGCCGTGTCGGGGGAGGATGTGTCTTGACCGAGCTGAGCGACCGTGAGGCCGAGCTTGTTTCCGCGCACGAACAGGAACGCCCGGCGCGGCAACTCGGCGGGCCGTTGCGGCTCGGCGTGTGGATCGTGGGCGGGCTGCTGTCGGTTTATTCGCTGGTGGTGGTGTTCCGGCCGGTGGAGGCGTTGGAACACCGGATGACGTTCCTGGCGGTGGCGCTGCCGCTGGTCTTCCTCTGCTACCGGTCGGGCTGGTCGTCATTCCTGCCGCGGCTGTTCCGGCGCGGCACTGCCGCGAGCCCGCCCCCTGAAACACCGGCGGACGGCGAGCCGGAGGGGACGCGGCGGTCCGAGCGGCCGTCCGTGGCCGACTGGCTGCTCGCCGCCGCCTCGCTGGCCGTGCTGGTCTATCCGCTGCTCGACATCGACGGGTTCCGCGATCGGGGCTCCGGCGCCGCGCTGACGGACCTCGACGTCGTGGCGGGCCTGGCGCTGACGGTGCTGCTCCTGGAGGCGGTACGGCGCACCGTCGGCTGGTCCCTGACCATCATCTGCATAGTTTTCCTGATTTATGCCTATTACGGCGCATATTTGCCGATTGACTGGACTATCGGGCACCGCGGCTTCGACCTCGGCCAAATCGTGTCCCAGCTCTACACCGGCACCGAGGGCTTCTTCGGCGTCCCCATGCAAGTGGCCGCCAGTTACATCATCCTTTTCACGATTTACGGCGCCGTGCTCGACTATTCGGGCGCGAGCAAGTTCTTCATCGACCTGAGCTTCGCCGCCTTCCGCAAGTCCCGCGCCGCCCCCGGCCGTACCGTCACCACGGCCGGCTTCCTGCTCGGCACCGTGTCGGGCTCCGGCGTGGCCACCACGGTCAGCCTGGGCAGCGTCGCCTGGCCGGTGCTGCGGCGGGCCGGCTACCCGAAGGAGCCGGCGGGCGGCATCCTCGCGGCCGGCGGTATCGGCGCCATCCTGTCGCCGCCCACGCTGGGCGCGGCGGCGTTCATCATCGCGGAGTACCTGAGGGTCAGCTACCTCGAGGTGCTCCTGTACGCGACGATCCCCACGCTCCTGTACTACCTGGGCATCTTCCTGGCCATCGAGATCGACTCGCGCCGCTTCAGCACCCACGCCGTGCAGGTGGACGCGCCCAAGGCGGGCAAGCTGCTGCTGCGCTTCGGCTACCACTTCAGCTCGCTCATCCTCATCATCGTACTGATGGCGCTGGACCGCTCGGCGTTCCAGTCCGTGGTGATCGCCACCGCCATCGCGTTCGCACTGTCGTTCCTCGACCCGCAGCACCGCATGGGCCCCAAGCGCGTCGGGCAGGCGCTGGCCAAGGGCACGCTGGAGGTGCTGCCGGTGACCGCGGTGTGCGCCGCGGCGGGCATCATCGTCGGCGTCATCACGCAGACCGGCCTCGGCCTCAACCTCAGCGCGATCATCGTGGACTTCGCCGCGGGCAACCTCGTGCTGACCACGCTCATGTCCGGCATCGCGGTCATGCTGCTGGGCCTGGCCGTGCCGGTGACCGCGAGCTTCATCATCGCCGCGGTGATCATCGGCCCGGCGCTCACGACGCTCGGGGTGACGCAGGCCGAGGCGTACATGTTCGTCTTCTACTACGCGGTCCTGTCGGAGGTGAGCCCGCCCACGGCGCTGTCCGCGGTCGCGGCGGCGGCGATCACCGGCGGCAACACGTACAAGACGATGATGATGACCTGGCGCTACACGCTGCCGGCGTTCCTGGTGCCGTTCGCCTTCGTGCTGACGCCCAACGGGCAGGCGCTGCTCGGGCAGGGGCCGATCGGCACCGTGCTGCTGATGACGGCCGTCTCGGCCGTCGCCGTGGCGGCCCTCGCGCTGGCGACCGGCGGCATGAGCGGATGGCCCGAGCGCGCGCTCGCGGCGATCGCCGCGGTGCTGCTGCTCTTCCTCGAACCCGTTCCCATCGTCGCCGGTCTGGCCGTCCTGGCCGTGGCCGTAGCCGTGCACCTCGTCAGAAGCAGGAGAAGGGACCCAGCGTGAAGCGGATCTTTGCGATAGTGGCCGTCGCCGTCCTGACCGCGGCCGGCTGCGGCGGAGGTGGCGCGGGCGGATCCGGCAACCGGCTGTCGATCGCCACGGGCGGCACGACGGGCGTCTATTACGTGTACGGCGGCGGCCTGGCCAAGCTGCTGTCGGCCAACATCCCCAACACCCAGGCCACGGCGTCGGTCACCTCGGCCTCCGTCGAGAACATCAAGCTACTCGCCTCCGGCAAGGCCGACATCGGCTTCTCCCAGTCCGACACGGCGGCCGACGCGGTCAACGGCAAGGACACCTTCACCGCGAAGCAGCCCATCAAGGCCATCGCCCGCATCTACGACAACTACACGCAGCTCGTCGTCGCGCCCGGCGTCCGGGCCGCCAAGGTGGCCGACCTGAGGGGCAAGCGCGTCTCGCTCGGCCCGGCCAACTCCGGCACCCAGGTCGTGGCCAGGCGGGTCCTACAGGCGGCCGGGATCAACCCGGACAACGACATCACCAAGCAGCAGCTGTCGATCAACGAGTCGGTGCAGGCCGTCAAGGACGGCACGATCGACGCGTTCTTCTGGGTCGGCGGCCTGCCCACGGCCGGCATCACCGACCTGGCCACGAGCAAGCCGGACGTGAAGGTGCTCGACACGAGCGACGTGCTGACGACCATGCAGTCGACGTACGGCCAGCAGTACGTCGGCCTCGACGTGGACCTGTCCCTCTACAAGCTGTCCGGCTCGATCAAGACCGTCGGCATCGCGAACGTGCTGCTGGTGCCCGACAAGATGAGCGACCAGCTCGCCTACGACATCACCAAGACCCTGTTCGAGAAGAAGGCCGAGCTGGCGGCCGTACATCCGGAGGCCAAGAAGCTCGACGTCATGCTGGGCCAGCAGGTGGCGCCGGTCGAGCTGCACCCGGGCGCGGCCCGCTACTACAAGGAAAAGGCCTGACGAGACTGCTCGCGGCGCTCACGGTGGTGGCGGCGCTCTGCTCCGGCGGGAGCGCCGGCCTCCTCACCGTGAACGGCCTGCCCGTCGTCGCGGGCGCCTTCTCGATCGGGTACGTGCACTCGATCTACCGGGCGCCCTCCGCGGAGGTGTTCACCGTGGACGGCCGCCGGTTCACCATGCGGGCGGTCGTCTCGACCAACGAGAGCGTGCTGGAGTACTACGCGCTCGACGGGACGCGGGTGCGGACCCCGGAGGGCATGTGGGTGCTGCGCCTGGCCGTGCCCGCCACGTACGAGGAGCTGTCCCTGCTCACCACGTCGATCGGCCGCCGTACCCTCATCTCGGGCGGCCGCTGCCTGCCCCTGTTTCCGGCGGCCGGCGCCGCGCGGGTGCGGCTGGCCGTGGAGGAGCGGCCGGACGCGCGGAGCGGGCCCTGCGGCCCGCCCTACGACCTGGCCGCGCTGCGATGGGCTCCGCGGGCGCTCACAGCCAGTCCTTCTTCTTGAACACCACGTACAGCATCACCGACAGGCCGGCCACCAGCATCGTGGAGATCCAGAACCCCCACGGCTGCCCTTCGCCGGGGTAGGGCACGTTCTGCCCGTAGTAGCCGGTGATCGCGGTGGGCACGGCGATGATCGCGGCCCAGCTGGTGAGCCGCTTCATGATCTCGTTCAGCCGGAAGCCCTGCTGGGCGAGGCGGGTCTCGCGGGCGTTCGCGAGCATGTCGCGGATGGTCTCCACCCATTCCGCCACGCGCTGCACGTGGTCGTTGACGTCCTGGTAGTAGGGGACCATGGCGGGCTCGGCGACGAAGTCCTGGTCGCGGTGGAGCAGGGTGCCGACCACCTCGCGCATCGGCATCGAGATCTTGCGGAGCCGGGCGGTGACCTTGCGCAGCTCGTACATCCTGCGCTGCAGCGCCCTGCCGTCATGGGGGCCGTCCTCGTCGAACAGCGACTCCTCCAGCGCCTCCGCCTGCGCGTCGAGGTCCTGCACCAGGTCGAACTGGCTGTCGACCACGTAGTCGAGCAGCCCGTGCAGCAGGAACGACACGCCGTGGTCGGCCAGCCGGGTGTTGGCGTCCCAGCGCTTGACCACGTCGCGGATGTCGAAGTGGTCGTTCTCGCGGACGGTGACCAGGGCGTTCCTGGTGACGAAGATGTTCACCTCGACGGGGTCGAGCTGCCCGTCGTCGAAGTGCACTCCGTAAACGGTGATGAACAAGTGATTGTCGTATATATCGACCTTCGGCCGCTGATGGTCGGACAGCACGTCCTCGACCGCCAGCTCGTGCAACCCCAGCTCCTCACTGATCACGCCGAGGTCGGCGGGCGAGGGGCAGCACAGGTCGAACCAGACCGTGTTGCCGGGATCCTCCACATAGTCGGAGACCTCCTCGATCGGGAAGCCTTCCTTCTCGAGGGCGCCGTTCCTGTACAGACGTGTGTGCACTAGCCGAGTCTGGCAAATCGTCTCGCGTTACGCACAGCCGCTCCCCCGGGATCGTTGTTGAAATAGACGTAGACGTCCCGCCAGCCCGCCTCATGCAGGCGCTTCGCCCACGTCTTCAACGCGGTGTCGCCGTACGACCAGCCGGACGGCCCCTCGTGCAGGCGCACGTAACCCCAGTCCGCCGTGCGCCAGAGCGGGCTCTGCGGCTTTCCCAGCCGGTCGGCCCAGCACAGCGCGGCCTCGTGCGCGCTCAGCAGCTCCCGGATGTCCTCCGTCCACCACGACTCGTGCCGCGGCTCCACGGCCACCCGGACGCCCGCCGGGAAGCAGCGCAGGCATCGGTCGAGCCGGTCCGCGTCGGCCTTAAGCGTGGGCGGCAGCTGCAGCAGGACCGGCCCGAGCTTGTCCTTCAGCTCCGATGCGCGGCTCATCAGGCGCCCCACGGGCTCCTCGGGGTCGGCCAGCCGCTTGATGTGGGTCAGGAACCTGCTGGCCTTGACCGCCATCACGAACCCGTCCGGCGTGCGGTCCCGCCAGGCCGCGAACGTCTCGGGGCTCGGCAGCCGGTAGAACGCGTTGTTGCTCTCGACGGTCGGGAACTCGGCCGCGTACTCCTCCAGCCAGAGCCGCTGCGGGACGTCCTGCGGATAGAGCACCCCGCGCCAGTCCTTGTACTGCCACCCCGACGTGCCCACCAGCCACGACATGCTTTTACGCCTACCCAGGGGACCGGGGTGCAGTACTGTCGTCAGCCATGGGCGCCAATCACGCGCATCCCCCCAGCTCCCGGCGTACGGTGATGGCCGGTCTGGCCGTGCTCGTGCCGCTGGCGATCATCACCCTCGCCGGCCTGCTGTGGCTCTGGCCGGACGGGAAGGTGCCCACCGGCACCGCCCAGTCCAGCGTGCAGCGGGTCACCGGGACGATCACCGGTGTCACGCTCAAGAAGTGCCCCGCCGCCTCCGAAGGCGCGCCCCAGCCCGACCCGGCCACCTGCGGCAACGCCGACGTCCGCGTCGAGGGCGGCCAGAGCGTCACGCTCCGGCTGCCCAGCGGGCCCGGCGCCCAGCACTTCGCCGCGGGCGACGACGTGATCCTGCTGCGCGGCGCGGACGGGAAGCACCAGATCTCCGACCACGACCGGTCGACGCCGCTGTGGCTGTTCGGGGCGGCCTTCGCGCTGGCGGTCATCGCCTTCGGCCGCTGGCGCGGGGTGACGGCGCTGGTGGGGCTGGCGGTGACGTTCGTGCTGCTGCTGACGTTCGTCATCCCCGGCATCCTGGAGGGCGAGCCGCCCCTGCTGGTGGCCATCGTGGGGGCCTCGGCGATCATGCTGCTGGTCCTCTACCTCACGCACGGCTTCTCACTGGCCACGTCGATGGCCGTGCTGGGCACGCTGGCCAGCCTGGCGCTGACGGGCCTGCTGTCGTACGGGGCGCTGGGGTTCGCCCGGCTCAACGGCATCACCGACGACAGCGCGCTGGCGCTGGACATGAGCCTGAAGATCGACACCCAGGGCCTGCTGCTGGCCAGCATCATCATCGGTGCGCTGGGGGTGCTCGACGACGTCACGGTCACCCAGGCGGTCACGGTGGCCGAGCTTGCGCACGCCAACCCCTCGTACGGCTTCGCCCGCCTCTACCGGGCGGCCGGCCGCATCGGCCGGGCGCACATCGCGTCGGTGATCAACACGATCATCCTGGCGTACGCGGGGGCGTCGCTGCCGTTGCTGCTGCTGTTCAGCATCGGGCAGCAGCCACTGGGTGACGTGCTGACGACGCCGGTCATCGCCCAGGAGATCGTCCGCAGCATCGTCGGCACGCTGGGGCTCATCGCCGCCGTGCCCATCACCACGGCGCTGGCGGCCCTGACGGCCTCCCGCCACCACCCGGAGGAAGACGCCCAGGAGCCTCCCGCCCGGCGGGACGCGCAGGAGAGCTTCTTCACGCCGCACGCCCACCAGCACGACCCCGCCCAACACCCGGGCGAGCGCCCGGCCCGGCACCGCCGCCGGACAAGCACCTGAGCGCAGCCGGTCGTCAGAGGGCTTCGGCGCTGCCGTCCACCCGCAGCTTCCGCCGGGCCCGCTCGTAGAACGTGGTCCCCAGCCGCACGACCTTCGCCGCCCCCGGCCACGCGGCCACGGTGACGGTGTCGCCGGGGCACAGGTGGGTCACCACGGCCCCGTCGACCTCCACCGCCAGCCGCCCGCTGGTGGGCAGCACCTCCAGCGTGACCTCCTCGTCGGCGGGCAGCACCAGCGCCCGGTTGAACGACGAGTGGGCGGCGGCGGGCACCACCAGCACCGCCTCCACCCGGGGCGACACGATGGGACCGCCGGCCGAGAAGCTGTAGGCGGTCGAGCCCGTGGAGGTCGCCACGATCACCGCGTCGGCCGCGAAACGCACGAAGTCGCTGCCCGCCGGGGTGACGGCGATCGCGGCCAGCCCTTCCCCGGGGATCCGGACCAGCGCGATGTCGTTGAACGCGGTCACGTCCGCGCCGCCGAGCCGGCTCTTGATCGCCATGCGCGGCTCGATCGTGTAGCGGTGGGCGTCGATGGCCGACAGCGTGTCCGCCAGCTCGTCCACATCGATCTCGGCCAGGAAGCCGAGTTTGCCGAGGTTGACCCCCAAGATGGGGGTGGGCCGACCGGCCAGCAACCGCATGGTCCGCAGCATCGTGCCGTCGCCGCCCAGCCCGACCAGCAGGTCGGCCCGCTCGACGAGGGCCTCGGCGTCCACGGCCACGGCGGAGCAGTCGATCCGCCCCACCTCCTCGGGCAGCCCGAGCACGGTGGCGCCCTTGTCACCGGCCCAGCGCAGGATGGTGTCTATCGCCTTCTTCGAGTCGCGCCGTGGGTGCAACACCAGCCCGACCGTACCGACCATGCCCATGAGGCCAACACTAGGCCAGCCGCCATGGGCCTGTCGGCAGGGACCTGCCGAAGTCGTCAGCGGACGAGGCAGGGGCGCTTCGGGTCGAAGACCCAGTCCTTCACCAGATACTGCATGGCCACGGCATCGTCGCGGGCGCCGAGGCCGTGGCGCAGGTAGAGCTCGTGGGCCTCGGCCAGGGCCGCGCGGTCGAGCTCGACGCCGAGCCCGGGGGTCGTCGGCACCTCGATCGCACCGTCCATGATCCGGAACGGGCCGGTCGTCAGGGCCTGACCGTCCTGCCAGATCCAGTGCGTGTCCAGCGCCGTGATCTCCCCCGGGGCCGCCGCCCCGACATGGGTGAACATCGCCAGCGAGATGTCGAAGTGGTTGTTGGAGTGAGAGCCCCAGGTCAGCCCGAAGTCGTGGCAGAGCTGGGCGACGCGGACCGACCCGGCCATGGTCCAGAAGTGCGGGTCGGCCAGCGGGATGTCCACCGCGCCGGCGCGTACGGCGTGGGCCATCTCCCGCCAGTCGGTGGCGATCATGTTCGTCGCGGTGGGCAGCCCGGTGGCCCGCCTGAACTCGGCCATCGTCTCCCGGCTGGAGAAGCGGCCCTCGGCCCCGCACGGGTCCTCGGCGTAGGCCAGGACGCCGCCCAGCCCGCGGCACAGCCGTACGGCGTCGGCGAGCAGCCAGCCGCCGTTGGGGTCGAGGGTGACGCGCGCCTCGGGGAAGCGGCGGGCCAGCGCCGTGACCGCCTCGATCTCCTCCTCGCCCGTCAGCACCCCGCCCTTGAGCTTGAAGTCGGCGAAGCCGTACCGCTCCTGGGCGGCCTCGGCCAGCGCGACCACCGCGTCGGGTGTGAGCGCCTCCTGGCGGCGCAGCCGCGACCAGCGGTCCTCGCCCGCGTCGTCCACCCGGTAGGGCAGGTCGGTCCTGCCCGGGTCGCCGACGTAGAAGAGATAGCCCAGCATCGGCACCCGGTCCCGCTGACGGCCCTCGCCGAGCAGGTCGGCCACCGGCAGGCCCAGGTACTGGCCGTGCAGGTCGAGCAGGGTGGACTCCAGGCCGGTGACCGCGTGCACCGTGGTGCGCAGGTCGAAGGTCTGGGCGCCGCGCCCGCCCGCGTCCCGGTCGGCGAACCGCTCGGACACCGACCGCAGCAGGCTGCGGTACCGGGCCACGGGCTCGCCCGCCAGCAGCGCGCCCGCCTCCTCGACGGTCCTGCGGATCGCCTCGCCGCCGGGCACCTCACCGAGGCCGGTGCGCCCGTCGGAGTCGGTGGTGATGACGACGTTGCGGGTGAAGAAGGGGCCGTGGGCGCCGCTGAGGTTGAGCAGCATGCTGTCGTACCCGGCCACCGGGACGACCTCGACGCGCTGGATGGTGGGAGACATGGCGCCCTAGCTGATCTTGTTGATGAGGGCGGCCAGTTCGGCGGACTCGCCGTCGGTGAGGTTCTGCAGCGGCGGCCGGACGGGGCCCGCCGGGCGCCCGACGGCGGCCAGGCCCGCCTTGATGATCGAGACGGCGTACCCCTTCTGCCGGTCGCGGATGTCCAGGTACGGGATCACGAACTCCTTGATCCGCCGGTAGACGGCGTCCCGGTTCTGGGCGCGGACGTCGGCGTAGAAGTCGAGCGCGTACTGCGGGACGAAGTTGAAGATCGCCGAGGAGTACGTGCTCATGCCAAGCTGCAGCAGCGGCAGCGCGAACGTCTCGGCCGTGGGCAGGCCGCCGATGTAGGCCAGGCGGTCGCCGACGGTGGCGTAGATGCGGGTGAGGTGCTCGATGCTGCCGACGCCGTCCTTGAACCCGACGAGGTTCGGGTTGCGGTCGGCCAGGGCCTCGACGGAGCGGTCGTTCAGGATCGCGTTGGCCCGGCTGTAGACGATCACACCGAGGTCGGTGGCGCGGCACACCGCGGAGACGTGCTCCACCAGGCCCGCCTGCCCGGCCTCCGTGAGGTAGGGGGGCATGAGCAGCAGCCCGTCGGCCCCGGCGGCCTCGGCGGCCTGGGCCTGCGCGACGGCGTTCGCGGTGCCGCCGGTGGCGGGGGCCACGACCGGCAGCCTGCCGTTCACCTCGCTGACCGCCGCCCGCACCACCCGGTCGATCTCGGCGGGGGTGAGCGAGAAGCCCTCGCCGGTGCCGCCCGCGGCGAACAGCCCGGCCACGGGGTACGCGCTCAACCAGGACAGGTGGTCACGGTAACCCGCCTCGTCGAACTCCAGCTCCTGCGTGAAATGGGTGACAGGGAACGACAGCAGGCCGCTCTTGAGCTGGGCGGCGAGCTCCTGGGGCGAGAAATTCGGCATGACCGTCCTCTGTTGACACGCGGCCCGTGGGATCCCCCGCACCGCCGGTAAAGGTTGATGCCGTCAGGCTAGGAAGGAGGGTGGATTCCTGTCCAAGCCCGATTCTGTATCTGGCGATACCGAACGAGCATCGTCACGCCCGGGGTCGGGCAGCAGCTCCAGGACGCGCCACAGGGCGGGGTTGGTGGAGCCGTGGTCCCAGATGACGTGCAGCTCCACCGGCTTGCCCGCGACGCCTGCCCTTTCTTTGGCCCCCTCGTCGAGCGGGTCGCCGCCGCCCCGTACCAGGTCGCAGAAGACGATGCCGTCGATGCCGAGCGAGCGGGCGCTGGCCGGCGCCAGCGCCACGCCCCGGCCGGCGGCCACGAGCAGGGCGGCGGTGAGGATCTGGTGCACCTGCTGCTCGATCCTGGGGTGGGCGTTGGTGAGGAAGCGGACGGTCAGCTCGTGGAAGTAACGCGACTGCACGGGGTTGTAGCTGATGACCGGCAGGCCGTCGAAGTCGTCGGGCGCGAGCGGCCGGCCCAGGCCGGCCAGCGGATGGCCGAGGGGGACCACGGCGCACAGCGGCTCGCGGAAGACCACGCGGGAGTCGAGCGTGGCGATGTCGAAGGGCGGGCGGGCCAGGCCCAGGTCTAGCTCGCCGCGCAGGATGCCGTCCACCTGCCCGGCGGTCACCCGCTCGTGGAGGATGACGTCGATCTCCGGCAGCTGCTCCGTGAGGCGGCGCAGGATCGTGCCGAGCATGCTGATGGCCGAGACGGCGGTGAAGCCGAGCCGTACGGTGCCCGTGGCGCCCTTGGCGATGCGGCGGGCCCGGTCGCCCGCGGTGTCGACGAGGGAGAGCATGCGCCGCGCGTCCTCCAGGAAGCCGCGCCCGGCGTCGGTGAGCACGACGCGCCGGTTGTCGCGTTCCAGGAGGGTCACGCCGATCGCGCGCTCCAACTTCTGGATGTGGCGGCTGAGCGGCGGCTGCGTCATGCGTAGCCGATCGGCGGCCCGGCCGAAGTGGAGCTCCTCGGCGACCGCCACGAATGCCCGGATCTGATCCAGTGTTAGCATGATGCCCGCAGAGTATCACCTGATACCGAATTGAGCCTGGACAGGCATCGAGGCAGGTCCCTAGTCTCCGGAGACTACAGAGCGGAAACAACCCCGTAACCTCCATAGACGCCGCTCGCACATAAGGAGAAGTCCATGCCGACATCACGGACGACCCGCCGCCGCCTTCTCGCGGGTGTCATCGGCGGCGCCGCCGCGCTCGCGCTGACGGCGTGCGGTGGCGTCAAGACCACGTCCTCCGGCGGCGGTGACGGTAAATATCCGACGGGCAACATCGAGTTCAGCGTGGGCGCGTCCGCGGGCGGCTCGACCGACCTCATCACCCGGGCGCTGGCCCAGGGCATGGGCAAGGACCTCGGCGTCACCGCCCCGGTGCTCAACAAGCCCGGCGCGAACGGCGCGCTCAACGCCAAGGAGCTCCAGGCCGCGAAGGCCGACGGCTACAAGATCGCCGTCCAGAACGCGTCCCTGTTCACCATCACGCCGCTCACGGTCTCCCCCGCCGAGGCCACGAAGATCGACTCGTTCGACGTCATCACCGGCGTCTCGCGTGACGACTACGTCATGGCGACCAACTCCCAGTCCGGCTACAAGTCCATCGAGGACATGAAGAAGGCCGGCAAGACCATCCGCTACGGCACCACCGGCGTCGGCACGGGCGCCCAGCTCGCCTCCGCGCTGACCTTCAAGACCGCCGGCATCGAGGCCACGGCCGTGCCCTTCGACGGCGGCGCCCCCGCGCTGACCGCCCTGCTGGGCAACCAGGTGGACGTCTCCACCATGCAGATCGGCGAGGCCATCGAGAACATCAAGGCCGGCAAGCTCGTCCCGCTCGCGGTCTTCTCCGACCAGCGCATCCCCTTCCTGCCGGACGTGAAGACGGCCAAGGAGCAGGGCTTCGACGTCCTGGTGACGCAGTACCGCTTCCTGACCGCGCCCAAGGGCACGCCCGAGGACGTCAAGACCCGCCTGCTGGAGGCGGCGAAGAAGACGTTCGCCACGCCGGAGTACAAGAAGTTCAACGAGGACAACTCGCTCACCCCGATGGAGGTCTCCCCGCAGGAGGTGCTCTCTTCTCTGCAGAAGGACACCGCCACGTACAAGGAGCAGCTGAGCAAGTACGGCATCAACCTCGCCGGATAGTCCCCTAGGAGCGAGCATGTCCATGTCTGACCCTCTTGAGGCCGGCCCTCTCGAGTCCGGCCCTGAGGTCGCCGACGACACCCGGCCGCCGCACGCCGGCCCTCTCTCGCAGATCTCGGCAGCCCTGGTGGCGCTGGCGGTCGGCGTCGCCGGGGCGATCGGCTCCCTCGCGCTCGGGCTCGGCCGCATGACCCAGCCGGGCCCCGGCCTGTGGCCGTTCGCCATCAGCGTCGTCATCGTCGTGCTGTCGGCGGTGCTCGTCGTCACCGGCCGCAAGCTCGAGGACACCGAGCGGTTCTCCAAGGCGAGCCTGCTCACCGCGGCCGGCCTGGTGACGCTCATCATGCTGGCCTGGCTGCTGCCGCTGATCGGCTTCGAGATCCCCTCCCTGCTGCTGGTGTTCGTCTGGCTGCGCTGGCTGGGCAAAGAGTCGTGGCGCACCTCCATCGTGGTCAGCGTGCTGACGGTGGCGGCGTTCTACCTGCTCTTCGTCGTGCTGCTCCAGGTCCCGCTCCTGCGCCTCATCTGAGAAGACCCCATGGACATCTCCCCCATTCTCAACGGCTTCGGCGTCGTCATGGAGCCGGCCAACCTGCTCTACTGCCTCATCGGTGTGATCATCGGCATGCTCATCGGCGTGCTGCCCGGCCTCGGGCCCGGCGCGACGATCGCCATCCTGCTGCCGATCACGTACGGCATCGGGCCGGTCTCCGCGATCATCATGCTGGCCGGCATCTTCTACGGCGCCCAGTACGGCGGGACCATCACCTCGGTCCTGCTCCGCCTCCCCGGCGAGGCGTCCTCCGTCGTGACCGTCTTCGACGGGTTCGCCCTGGCCAGACAGGGCAAGGCGGGCACCGCGCTCGGCATCGCCGCCATCGGCTCCTTCGTCGGCGGCACCGTCTCGATCATCGGCCTGACGATCCTGGCCCCGGTCGTCGCCGGCTTCGCGCTCGACTTCGGCCCGCCCGAGTACGCGGCGCTGGGCGTGCTCGGCGTGCTGCTGATCTCCTCGGTCGGCAACGGCAACAAGCTCAAGGCGATCATCGCGGCCTGCGTCGGCCTGCTCATCGCGACCGTCGGCCGCGACACCTTCACCGGCGCCGAGCGGTTCACCTTCGACAGCCTGAACCTCGCCGAGGGCATCGACTTCATCCCGATCGCCATGGGTCTGTTCGGCCTCAGCGAGATCCTCTACAACCTCGAGGAGCGGCACAACCAGGTGCACGCGCCGGCCAAGGTCGGCAACGTGTGGCCGTCGCGCCAGGACCTCGGCCAGGCCAAGGGCGCGATCGGGCGCGGCTCGCTCATCGGGTTCGTGCTGGGCGTCCTGCCCGGCGGCGGCGCGGTGCTGTCCTCGCTGGCGGCGTACGCCTTCGAGAAGCGCCGCGCCAAGCAGCCCGAGCGCTTCGGCAAGGGCGCCGTCGAGGGCGTGGCCGCCCCCGAGACCGCCAACAACGCCGCCGCCACGTCGTCGTTCATCCCGCTGCTGACGCTGGGCATCCCGGCGAACGCGACGATGGCGCTGATGTTCGGGGCGCTGCTCATCCAGGGCATCCAGCCGGGGCCGCAGCTCGTCACCGAGCACCCCGACGTCTTCTGGGGCGTCATCAACTCGATGTACATCGGCAACATCCTGCTGCTCATCATGAGCATCCCGATGGTCGGCGTCTTCGTGAAGATCCTGCGGGTGCGTCCCGCCATCCTGGCCCCGATCACGGTGCTCATCACGCTGCTCGGCGCGTACACCGTGAACAACAACGTGTACGACATCTTCCTGGTCATCGCCTTCGGCCTGCTGGGCTACCTGATGAAGAAGTTCGGGTTCGAGCCCGGGCCGCTGGTGCTCGCGTTCGTCCTCGGCTCGATGATCGAGAACTCGTCGCGCCAGGCGCTGCTCATCTTCGGCGGCGACCCGACCGGGTTCCTCACCCGCCCGATCTCCGGCACGGTGCTCGCCCTGGTGGTGCTCGTCGCCGTCCTGCCGCTCATCCGCAAAGCCGTACGCCGCAAGACCGCCGCCGCGGACCGCGTTCCAGTTGAGGAGAAGACGCCATGACGATCCTCGTCGGTTACCTGCCCACCCCCGAGGGCGAGGCCGCGGTCGACGCGGGCCTGCGCGAGGGCGCGCTGCGCTCCGAGCGCGTGATCATCGTGAACTCCCCGCGCCGCGGCGCGCCCGTCGACGAGCACAAGATCGACGACGACGCCTCGACCGCGCTGCTCGCCCGGGCGCGGGCCGCCGGCGTGGACGCCGAGGTACGCCAGCCGCTCCACGACGACGACCTGCCGGAGACGTTCGAGGAGCTCGTCAAGGAGACGGGCGGCACCCTCATCGTCATCGGGCTGCGGCACCGGTCGCTGGTGGGCAAGTTCATCCTGGGCAGCGAGGCGCAGCGCATCCTCATGGAGGCCAGCGTGCCGGTGCTGACGGTGAAGGCGCCCCGATGACTCTTGACGGCGGGCGGATCAGCCGCGTCTCGGTCACGCCGGTCGCCTTCCGCGACCCGCCCCTGCTCAACGTCGTCGGCGTCCACCAGCCGTTCGTGCTGCGCGCGATCGTCCAGGTGCACACCGACTCGGGCCTGGTGGGGCTGGGCGAGACGTACGCCGACCAGGCCCATCTCGACCGGCTCGACGCCGTGGCCGCCGCGCTGCCCGGCCTGGACGTGTTCGACGCCCACGGGCTGCGCCGCGTCGTCGAGGAGACGCTCGGCCGCTCCACCGGCGGCGCGGGCGCGAGCTTCGGCGGCATGCTGGAGATCTCCAGCGCCGTGGACACCGTGGCCGCGCCCTTCGAGGTCGCGCTGCTCGACCTGCAGGGCAGGACGCTCGGCCGCCCGGTCAGCGACCTGCTCGGCGGCGCCGTACGCGACCGGGTGCCGTTCTCCGCGTACCTGTTCTACAAGTGGGCCGGTCACCCGGGCCAGGACGAGGACTCGTGGGGCGAGGGCGTCACGCCCGAGCAGATGGTCGCCCAGGCCCGGCGGATGGTCGACGAGTACGGCTTCACCGCCATCAAGCTCAAGGGCGGTGTCTTCGAGCCCGGCCACGAGGTCGAGACCGTCGAGGCGCTGGCCGCCGCCTTCCCCTCTCATGCTCTGCGCATCGACCCCAACGGCGCCTGGACCGTGGACACCTCGATCAAGGTGGCGCACCGGCTGGCCGGGGTCCTGGAGTACCTCGAGGACCCGACGCCCGGCATCGACGGCATGGCGCGGGTCGCCGAGCACACCGACCTGCCCCTGGCCACGAACATGTGCGTCATCGCCTTCGAGCACCTCAAGCCCGCCGTCGCCGCGGACGCCGTGCAGGTCGTCCTCTCGGACCACCACCTGTGGGGCGGCCTGCGCCGCTCGGCCCTGCTGGGGGGCATCTGCGAGACGTTCGGGATGGGGCTGTCGATGCACTCCAACTCCCACCTCGGCGTGAGCCTCGCCGCGATGACCCACCTGGCCGCCGCGACCCCGAACCTCACCTACGCCTGCGACACCCACTACCCGTGGAAGACCGAGGAGGTCATCAGGCCGGGGGCGCTGGAGTTCCGCGACGGCAGCGTGGCCGTGCCTACCGGGCCGGGGCTCGGCGTGGAGCTGGACGAGGACGCGCTGGGCGCCCTGCACGAGCAGTACGTGCGGTGCGGGCAGCGCGGGCGCGAGGACACGGCGTACATGCGCACGGTCGAGCCCGGCTTCACCCCCAACACGGCCCGCTGGTAACCCGACGACCACTGGGCCTGGAGACGAGCACGCGGGGCAGGACGCACAGCCGCATCCCGCCCCACCTCCAACCGCCCGCCACGAAGCCCGAAGACGGACGCGCGGAACGGGACACACGCAGCCGCAGCACGCCTACCGGTGGTCGCCCACCGCCAGAACCCACCCGCCCCTGACCGGCTACGGAGCCTGGAGGCGGGCGCGGGAGTTGGACAGGTGCAGCCGCATCGCGGCCCGCGCCGCCGCGGCGTCCCGGTCGGCGATGGCGCGGTAGATGTTCTCGTGCTCCAGCGTCACCCGGGTGAGGTGGGTGGCGTTGGAGACGGTGTACGCGTGCTCCAGCCGGGTGCGCGGCAGCATGATCACCATGGGCCCGAAGGACGCCAGCAGGTCGGAGTAGAACCGGTTGCCCGAGGCCAGCGCGATCTTGAGATGGAACTGGAAGTCGGCCTCGACGGCGCTGCTGGGCTGCTCGCCGGAGCGCCCGAGGTCGACCAGGGCCCGCTCGATGGCCTTCAGCTGCAGGTCGGTGCGGCGCTCTGCGGCCAGCCCCGCCGACTCCGACTCGACGCCGATCCGGAAGTCGATCATGTCGAGGACGTCGCGATGGCTGCGGATCTGCGAGGGCTCCACCGAGAAGGCCGTGGAGGCGGGCAGCGCCAGCACGAACGAGCCCCGCCCCTGGAACGTCTCGACCAGCCCGGCCGCCTGGAGCCGAGAGATGGCCTCGCGGACCACCGTACGGCTCACGCCGAACTCCTCGACGAGCGAGGACTCGGTCGGCAGCTTCTGGCCGGGCTCGATCTCGCCGGCGAGGATGCGTTCCTTGAGCCGTTCGACGAGCTCATGCGCGAGCCCGCGCCCGCTGTCGCGGTCGAGCCTCTGATCTGGCGGCACGGCTGACAACCTACCCGGCGTCCGCACGGAACTCGACCCGGCCGGACCGCCCGCCCGCAACCGCACCGAACTCGCCCCGATCGGACCGCCCAGCCGCGACCACGCCGAACTCGACCTGATCGAGCCGCCCAGCCGCGGCCACGCCGAACTCGACCTGATCGAGCCGCCAGGCCGCCGCCCCGTCGGCGAGGCTGAGGCCGAGGCCCGGACGGTCCGGGACGCGCATGCGCCCTCCCTCGATCTCCAGCCGCTCCTCGAACAGCGGCGACAGCCACTCGATGTGCTCCACCCAGGACTCGCGCGGATAGGCCGCGGCCAGGTGGACGTGGATCTCCATCACGAAGTGCGGCGCGACCTGCAGCTGCGCGTGATCGGCCAGCGCGGCGACCTTGAGGTAGGGCGTGATGCCGCCCACCCGCGGCACGTCGGGCTGCAGGAAGCCGACGGCCCGAAGGTCGATGAGCCGCACGAGGTCGGGCACGCTGGAGAGCATCTCACCGGTGGCGATGGGCGTGCCGAGCGCGGTGGCCAGCTGCGCGTGCCCCTCGGCGTCGTACGCGTCCAGCGGCTCCTCGATCCAGACGAGCCCGAGCTCCTCCACCGCCCGCCCGAACCGCAGCGCCGTGGCCCGATCCCACTGCTGGTTGGCGTCCACCATCAGCGGCACGTCGTCACCGAGGTGCTCGCGCACCGCGGCCAGCCGCCGCAGGTCCTCCCGGGTGTCGGGCTGCCCCACCTTGATCTTGATCCCGCCGATGCCGTCGTTCAGCGACTGCCGGGCCCGCTCCTTGACCTCCTCGACCGGAGCCTGCAGATAGCCGCCCGAGGTGTTGTACGTCCGGACCGAGTCGCGATAGGACCCCAGCAGCTTGGCCAGCGGCAACCCCGCCCGCTTCGCCTTCAGGTCCCACAGCGCGACGTCGACCGCCGCCAGCGCCTGCGTGGCCACCCCCGAACGCCCGACCGACGCCCCCGCCCACAGCAGCACGTCGTACAACCTGCCGATGTCGGACGGATCCCGGCCGAGGAGGTTCTCCCCGACCTCCTTCGCGTGGGCGAACTGCGCGCGGCAGCCCGCCCGCGTCGTGTACGAGAACCCGAGCCCCTCGAGCCCGTCGTCCGTCGTGATCTCGCAGGTCAGCACGTCGATCTGGGACAGGGGCCGCTGGCGCCCCGTCGCGACCTTGGCGTCGCTCACCGGATGCGCCAGCGGCACGCCGTAATGCCCGAACCGCACCGACGCGACACGGTCACCCATCGGTCTCAGGCCTTCCCGAACTCGACGCTGTCCACGGTCCACTTGCGGCACTGCTCGCTGAGCGTGAACCCGAGCCCCGGCCGGTCGGGGACGATCATGCGGCCGTCGCGGGTCTCGAGCCGCTCGTTGAACAGCGGGTTGAGCCATTCGAAGTGCTCGACCCAGGGCTCGCGCGGGTAGGCGGCGGCCAGATGGAGGTGGATCTCCATGGCGAAATGCGGCGCCAGCTGCAGCCCCGCGTGGTCGGCGAGGGTGGCCAGGCGCAGGAAGGGCGTGATGCCGCCGACGCGCGGGGCGTCGGGCTGGATGATGTCGGCGGCGCGGGCCTCGATGAGGCGGACGTGCTCGGCGACGCTGGAGAGCATCTCGCCGGTGGCGATGGGCGTGTCGAGGGCGGCGGCGAGCTGCGCGTGCCCCTCGGCGTCGTACGCGTCCAGCGGCTCCTCGATCCAGACCAGCCCGAGCTCCTCCACCGCCCGCCCGAACCGCAGGGCCGTCGGCCGGTCCCACTGCTGGTTGGCGTCCACCATGAGCGGCACGTCGTCGCCGATGTGCTCGCGCACCGCGGCCAGCCGCCGCAGGTCCTCCTTGGTGTCGGGCTGGCCGACCTTGATCTTGATCCCGCCGATGCCGTCCTTGAGCGACTGGGTGGCGCGGGCCTTGACCTCCTCGATCGGCGCGTGCAGGAAGCCGCCCGAGGTGTTGTACGTCCGGACCGAGTCGCGATAGGACCCCAGCAGCTTGGCCAGCGGCAGCCCCGCCCGCTTCGCCTTCAGGTCCCACAGCGCGACGTCGATCGCCGCCAGCGCCTGCGTGGCGACCCCGGACCGGCCGACCGAGGCGCCCGCCCACAGCAGGGTGTCGTACACCTTGCCGATGTCGGAGGGGTCCTGGCCGATCAGGTTGGCCCCGACCTCCTTGGCGTGGGCGTACTGCGCGGGGCCGCCCGCCCTCTTGGAGTAGCTGAACCCGGTGCCCTCGTGACCGTCCTCGGTCGTGATCTCGGCGAAGAGGAAGGCGATCTCGGTCATCGGCTTCTGCCGCCCGGTGAGCACCTTGGCGTCGCTGATGGGGACGTCGAGCGGAAGGGTGACGGAGGAGAGCGAGACGTGGCGGATGCGGTCGGCGGCCATGGGCGGTCCAAGAGGGTAGGCGGCGATGTTGTCAGTCATCATACGAAGCCATCACTCGTATGACAACTTTCGCGTGAACATCGCCGGGCCGAAGGTGCCGGTCTTCGGCACAGCACGAGTTGCCGGTCGTCTGGTGACGGCATGGACGTCGAGGTCCACGCGACCGCTCGGCGATCGGCTCACCCGGGACGGTCTCGACGCGCTGTGCCGGTCCAGGGCTCGGGCCTGGAAAGGCTTTGCCTCTTGCCGGGAGACTCCGCAGGTCACCCCCGCTACCGTGAGAAGTGGTTCATGCGCCGTACCGGCGTTCCCCGGGGAACCCTCCGACAGCCCACATGTCACGGAGTGATCTCTGATGCTCGTACGCCTCCTCACCACCGCCGCCCTGGTGGTGTCCACAGTCATCACCTCGGCCTCGCTCGCCATGCCGTCCGCCGGCGCGGCCGTCGCCCACCAGCTTGGTGCCACGGTGGCGCAGCCGCCCATCCCCATTCCTCCCAAGCCCGTCCCGCCGGACGACGACGAGGGGTAGGACGTTCGACCGGAATCGCCGTCGCCCCGTGAGGTGAGTCCTCGCGGGGCGACGGCGGCTTCACGCACCGGCGAGGAATTCCAGCGCCGCGTCGCGGTCGGCCTGACGCAGGCCCGTCGAGGGAGCCGGCTCGGGCGAGGTGGGCACGTGCGCGCCCCATGCCGTCGAGGGGCGCCCTTCGCCGGGCAGTCCGCCTGCCTAGGTCCGGCTCAGGGCCGGGACAGCACGACGAGCAGGGCGGGGTGGTCGGTGTAGGTCATGCGGGTCACCTCCGTCCGCACGAAGCCCAGGTTGGCCGCGAAGACGTGCTGCACGCTGCCGTCCCCCTTCCTGAAGAAGGGCGCGGCGTTGCAGTCCTGGACATCGGGCCCGATCAGCGGGGCGTACTTGAGGTTGAAGTCCCCCGCCAGGAACGTCTGCCGGCCCGCGACGGCCCGGTCGCGCAGCAGGGCGATCGCCGCCTTGCACTGGGCCATGGCGACGTTCCCGGTGGTCGACAGGTGGGTGCTGCACCCGACGAGGTCCGCGAACTCGGCGCACACGTAGACGCGCTTCTCGCTGCCGCTGTCCTGGGTGGCGTACTGGCCGGAGAAGACGGTCCCGGTGACCGGGAAGCGGAAGATCAGGCCGTTGCCGTACTCGTCCCCGTTGGTGCAGCGCACGGGCGTGCCGTCGGGACGGCGGGCCGGGGCGAACGTGGAGAAACCGCTGCCCATGGCGGGGGCCAGCTGGGGCAGGTCGTTCCTGCAGATCTCGTTGAGGGAGACGACGTGGGGCTGCTTGGCGGCGATGACCGCGCTCGCCTCCTGGAGGGTGGCGGCGCCGTTGAAACAGGAGGTGTTGACGCCGCTGTGGCACAGGTTGAGCTGCAGCACACGGAATTCCTGCGCGGCCGCCGCGGGCGCGGCCACGGCGCTCACCGCGATGAGGACGATCACGAGAAGCAGTCGGACACGAGGCATGGATTGCCCTTCCTTTCGCCCGTCGATGACCAAGACAGCGTCTCAACGGATCTCCGATACCGTCGAGAGCATGCGGCTTCACGTGGGATGCGCGATGTGGACTCATGCGCGCTGGCAAGGTCGATTCCTCCCCGGCCACCTCCCGCCCAGGGAGCGCCTGCGCTCGTACGCGACCTGGTGCGACGCGGTGGAAGGCAACACGACCTTCTACGCGACCCCCACGCGCGCCACGGTGGAGTCGTGGGCCGGCCAGACCGCCCCCGACTTCCGCATGGTCGTCAAGCTCCCCAAGCCCATCACCCACGAGCACCGCCTGATCGGCGCCGACGAGCACCTCCACGCCTTCCTGGACGCGATCGAGCCGCTGGGCCCGCGAGCCCACGCGCTCTGGATCCAGCTGCCCGGCTCCTTCTCCCCCACCGACCTCGGCACCCTCGCGGCCTTCCTGCACCGGCTCCCCCGCTCCCACAGGTACGCCGTCGAGGTCCGCCACCGCGCCTTCTTCGAGGACGAGCGGTCCGAACGGCTCCTGGAGCGCGTCCTGGCGGCCGCGGACGCCGAGTGGGTCCCGTTCGACACCACGACGCTCTTCCAGAGCCCGCCGACCAGTGACGCCGAGCGCGACGCGTGGACCAAGAAGCCCCGCGTGCCCCGCCGCACGCGCGCCCTCACCGGCCACCCGATCGTCCGCTACCTGGGCCGGGACGCCGAGGCCCGCACCGTCGAGGGCTGGCGGCCGTGGCTGGACGTCGTCACGGACTGGCTGCGCGAGGGCCGCTCCCCCACGTTCTTCGTGCACACGCCGGACAACGCGGACGCGCCGAAGCTGGCCCGCGACTTCCACGAGGCGGTACGCGCCCGCCTCCCCGACCTGACCCCGCTCCCCGACCCCGAGCCCGCGGACCCGCTGACCCTCTTCTAGCTGTCCAGGCATCCAGAATGGGACGATCTCTGCTCATGGCGAAGAAGATCCTCGAGGCCCTGACGAGGGCGAGAGATTCCGGCAAGCCGGTACGAGTCAGCCGTGACATCGACGGCGCCGATCGGCTCGACGCGTATGTGGTGGGCATCGGCCGCAAATGGGTGCTTCTGCACACCATCTCCGACGAGTACCGGCTGGACGGCTACTCGGCCGTGCGGCTGCGCGACATCGCCCATGCCACCCGTTCCGGTTGGAAGGGCGCGATGGTGGCCCATCGAGCCCTGGCGCTGCGCGGGGAACGTCCCCGGCTGCCGGCAGGCGCCGACCTGGACTACACCAAGGGCTTGATCCAAACGCTGACCACGGCGTTCCCCCTCATGGCCGTGCACGTCGAGAGAGTCGACCCCCACGTCTGCTACATCGGCCGCGCCCGAGGGATCGACCGGGGGAAACGGCTGCGTCTCCAGGAGATCGGCCCGGCTGCGGACTGGGCGCGTACGCGCTCCACGACCAGGACGGCGGACATCACGCGGTTCGACGTCGGCGGCGGGTACATCGACGCGCTCCACGCCGTGGGCGGACGTCCACCAGAACGCTGACCGGCCGCGGAACCGCCTACGGGTGCGAGGCACGTTTCCGGGCTCGCCACCGGGTCGGGGTCCTCATCCCCTTGGGCCGTAGGCCGTCATGAGGATGTGCACGAGGGTGATGACGACGATCCAGAACATGGCACGTCCGGTCGGCGGAGGGCCGCTGCGCAGCAGGGATATGCCCAGGGGAATGAAGGCGACGCAGAGGCCGCCCACGGCGATGAAGGACTGCGGTTCGGTTCCTTTGAGCGTCCCGAGCGCGAGCGCCGACATCAGGCCGAGCGCGACCGAGCGGCCCAGCCCCAGGGCGCCGGAGCGGTAGGCGCCGACGGCCAGCACGACCCAGCCGAAGAAGGCCGGTCCGGACATGGCCCTGAACGGATTCCAGATCGCGTCCCGCCATGCCAGGTAATAATCGTCGATGCCCTTGAGCATCGTTTGCAGGCCGAGGCTGTCGGTCAGGTAGAAGGCCAGGTGATCGGTGCCGAACTGGAAGGTCCGGGTGAACAGGCCGACGATCACCAGGCAGCCGCCCCACAGGCCCCACAGCGGGCTGGTGGCGGCGATCCTCTGCGCCAGCGTCATGACCGCCGGCCACAGCAGGACGAACCCCGCGGCGAAGCAAGTATAGGCGACCCTGATGAGCGCGGGGTGCTGGGCGTAGGCGGCCAGTTGGTAAGGAACGAAGTAGTAGAACTGGGAGCGCAGGACAGTCCCGGTCATGATGAGGGCGGGGCCGCCGATCAGCGAGACGGCGCTCACCCATCGTCCGGGAAACGGGGGTTGCCGGTCCAGGTTGGCCGCGGCGTTGGCGGCGCGCCGGTCCGCGGTGCCCTGTCGCCATCGTGTGATTCGCCCCCGAAGATCGACGTTCATCGGTTCCCCCCAGATTTGTCGCTCTCGGCCCGGTATGCCGGGTGCACCAGCATGGTGATGGGCTGTGGGGTGCGGGCGCGTCTGGCTCGGGTGGCATCTTGGCCGGCATACATGAGCCGGTGCTACGACCCCAGACCGATGCGGATGTCCGACCGTGGGCAGATGCCGGTTGATCGGGAAAGGCGATAACTTCTGGTCATGGTTCGGGCTCGGCGGCTCGGTGGGCACGGCGTTGCCGACGCTGTGGTGGCGGTCATCGTGGCGCTGACCGTCGGCTATGCCATCGTCGATCCGCCGGGCCCGTCGTCGTGGTGGCCCGCTTGGTCGGCTTGGCCGGTAGCGGCGGTCATGAGTTTTCCGGTCGCGTTCCGGCGGCGCCGGCCGCGGGCCATGCTGGGGCTCGCGTGCGCCGCGGCAGTGCTGGCGACGGTGGCCGGTGCCGTCGCGGCAGGCGCGATCTGGGTGTCGTTCGTGCCGACCGTGCTCGTGCTGTACCTGGTAGCCTCCACCGCCTCGGTCGTGTGGTCGTTGGGCGGCCTGTCGGTGTGCGTGGCCGGCTCGGTGACCGCCATCCTGATCTTCTACGAGCAGGTGCTCCCCGGCCTTCCACCCGCGGCGGCGCCCAGCGAGTTGCCGCCGTACTGGCCGGTCGAGATCGGCGCGATCTGTGTGCTGCTGACGGCCGGATGGGCCATCGGGACGGCCGTCCGCTGGAAGCGGGACACGACCGCTCGCCTCGTCCGCCACCTCGCCGAGGCGGCCGTGGCCGACGAACGCAGGCGCATCGCCCGGGAGCTGCATGACGTCATCGGCCACAGCATGAGCGTGATCGCCGTCAAAGCCACTGTCGCGAACCATGTCGCCGACGCCCGCCCGCACGAGGTACGCGCCGCACTGGCCGTCATCGAGCAGACCAGCCGAAGCACGCTCGCCGAGATCCACCGGGTGCTCGGCCTCCTGCGCTCCGACGACGATCCCCACCAGCCCCACCTGCCCGTTCCCGGCATGGCGGACCTGCCAGAGCTGGCCGCCCATGCCCGCTCGGCCGGGGTGGAGGTGGATCTGACCGTCCGCGAAGAGGCGGTGCTGCCTCCCGCGGTCGCGATGTCGGTGTACCGCATCGTGCAACAGGCCCTGACCAACGTCATCACCCACGCGGCGCCCACCCGCTGCGCTGTCACCGTGGAGATCGACGGACGGGAAGCCATGATCGAGGTCATCGACGACGGCCCCCGCCACGGTCGGCCGCCGCGAGCGGGCCACGGCGGACACGGCCTGATCGGCATGCGCGAACGAGCCAAGATGTACGGAGGCACGTTCAGCGCGGGGCGCCGGCCCGAAGGAGGCTTTCACGTGACCGCTCGCCTGCCCTACGACCCGAACGGCACCAGGACATGACCGCCGACGCCGCCGCACACGATCCGCCGCCGCCCGTCCGGGTCCTGCTGGCCGAGGACCAGATCCTGGTACGCGACAGCCTCAAACTCCTCATCGACACCACACCGGGGCTGGCCACGGTGGGCGAGGCCGGCACCGGCGCCGAAGCCGTGCTCCTGGCCCGCCGGCGGCGACCCGACGTCGTCCTCATGGACGTGCGTATGCCCGACATGGATGGCATCGAGGCGACGCGCCGTATCTGCGCCGCCCCGGACAGCGCCGGCGTCCGCGTGCTGATCCTCACCACGTTCGATCTGGACGAATACGTGTACGCCTCGCTCAGGGCCGGCGCCAGCGGATTCCTCGTCAAGAGCGCGACGGCGAGCGAGCTCCTGGCCGCCATCCGGGTCGTCGCCTCCGGCGAAGCGCTGCTCGCGCCCACCGTGACCCGCCGGCTCATCGCCGATTTCCTGCGAGGCCCGCACTCCGCCCCGGTCCTGCGAGACCTCAACGACATCACTCAACGCGAGCGCGAGGTACTCACCCTCATCGGCAAGGGGATGTCCAACTCCGAGATCGCGGAGCACCTCCACCTCACCGTCGGCACGGTCAAAACCCACATCGGCCGTCTCCTGGCCAAACTGCATGCCCGGGACCGAGCCCAGCTCGTCATCGCCGCCTACGAAGGCGGGCTCATCACCATCTGAGACCTGGTCGTCGTCATTGCGGGGCGGGGTCGGGGTTCAGGCCGGCCCACAACGTACGCCGAGCCTTCCGGAAGATCGTCAGGGCCGCAGGGATCGCTCATCCGACCACCCCAGCACACCCGAACCCCGCCGCGTCCGATCACGCAACGGCATCACGGGCATCAACTCGCGGACCGCCCTCTGATCTGGTTGGTCAGGCGCAGATCTTCACTGCGTCAGTCATGTTGTCCGCCGACTGTGGCATGTCGCCCTTCGCACCGTCGGGCACGTCCACGAGTAGCTGCCATTCGGCACCCGTCCAGTTGTACAGTGCGACGCTCTTGCCAGTCCGGTTCTGATACGAGGTCAGCCGGTCCCCCAAGCCGGCGCTCCCGATGTCATGCATGCTGCAGGTGGCGTCCTTTTGAACGATCATGGCGCCCTCACCTTGAGCGTCATCCCATGCGCAGAACAGTCCACCGGGGCAGCTCCACCCCGCCGCGCCGTTGGTCGGCTTGGATGATTGCTTGGAGGAGTTGTGGCTACTCTTGGGGTTGCCTGCTGAGGCGGAGTGGCTACCGCCGTCCTGGCAGACCCCGACTGCCCGGCATACCGGTTCGCCCCACAGCGGTGAGGTCACGAGGGCCGTGATCAGGCCGATAACGGCGACCACTATGGGTATCAGCGAGCTGCTACTTTCTCTCCCTGTCATGCGGACTCTCCTGGTTTGGGGGGTTGTGGCCCGGTTGGGGCATGGCGTGTTACCGGATGGTGCTGGTGCATCGGGGGTAGTGATCTACCGCGCAGGTGAAGACCGTCTTGGCCGTGCTCGGCGGCGTTTCGGGCAGCAGGAACGTCTCGGCGGCCTTGAGGTCGACCTGGTGGCCGAGGTCCTGCAGGGCAGCGACGGAGCAGCGACGGGGCAGCCGGCTGAGCGGCCGGTTGGCGTCGACGCTCGGCGTCATCAGCTCGATGTCGAAGATTCAGCCGCCAGTCGGTGGCACCGAAGCCCAGCGTGTACCCCCATCTCGTGGGTGATGACGTGGGCGCATCACCAGCGGCCCGGCGGCGCCGAGTATCCCTGGGGGACCGTCGATGCGGATGCCCCCGCCATGACCCTGAGGTCGTCGATCGCTGCGAGGCCGGGCATCCGCATCTCAGGCAGATCTCCCAGGATGATCTGCACCCAGCGATCGGCCGCACCCTTGAACGCCGCCTGCTGCGTCTCCGACAGCCCGCCCAGGAACTCGACCTCGACGAGTGGTGATTCCGTATCTGCGAGCATCTTCACCCGCGTGACGTCGGCGATTGCCCTGTACGTCTCGTTGGTGGCCACGGGCCACTCCCTCCGTTACCTGCTCTGTGAAGGTAAACCGGCAACGATCTGCACGCCTGAGTAACCCATACTCAATTCGGCCGGCGGGAGGAGGCGCGGCGAAGGGCGGCGGGCGAGAAGTGGCAGGATCACGGGCTCGTCTTCGCCTTGCTCGTCGGTACGCCGCTCGACGTCCACAACGTCCGACCTGCCTTCCGAGAGATCATCAAGGACGCGGGGATGCCCGCCTACCACTGGACTTCTCGCGAGACGAGACGCGCCACAGCTTCGTCGCGCCGCTCTCCCACCCCGGCACATCGCCCGGCTCGTCGGCCACAGCGGGACGGCCGTCACCGAAGCCGTCCACCGTAAGCAGATCCGCCCCCGTACTCCTGCAAGGAGCTACGGCGATGGACACCCTCTTCGCCCCGTTAGTCGCCCACCCATGCGAAAGGGTGCCACCCTATTGAGTGACACCCTTACCGACCAGCAAAACCTGGTCGGGACGACAGGATTTGAACCTGCGACCCCTTGACCCCCAGTCAAGTGCGCTACCAAGCTGCGCTACGTCCCGGTCGCGCCGGCCGCCCCCTGCGGAGCGGAACGTCACAACCTTAGCGCACATCCGAGGTGCGGGATCATGGACAGTAACGCTGTAACGCCTCCATCGCGCGCAGTGATGAACACCGTGACGGCGTCGCACGCGAGGAGGGCCCGGCGGAATGTCCTGGCGGAGCTCGCTGGCCGAGATCATCGTCACCGCGTTCCTGCTGGGATCGCTCTGCGCGTGCGGAGACGGACAGGTGGACGCGCCGGCGTCGGGGACGCCGGTCGCGTCGAAGTCGAAGACTCCGACGCGGTCAGTGAAGAAAGGCGTGCGCACCCCCGAACCGACGCGGTCCAGGCGCAGACCATGCCCGACCGGCGGTGGTGAAGCGCCGTTGCCGTGCCCCTCGATCGCGCCGCCCGGCACCCCGTCTCCCACCATCACGGTCCCGCAGCCCACGACTACGGCCCAGCCTCCTCCCGAGGCATCCCCGGAGCCGTCGCCGGAGGCTCTGCCCGCCACCGCCGCTCCGCAGGCTCCGTAGCCGTGCAGGAAAGCGGGCAGGGCGAGTCGCGTCCGCTCGACGCGATCGGGCTGATCACCGCGCTGATCACCGTCAGCGCGGCGGTGCTCATCTACATGGGATGGGCCTACCTGGAGGGTTACCTTCAGTATTTCAGTCTGAGGGCCACCGACCTGGGGTACGGCGCCGACGAGTACGCCATCTACGGCGTCAACCTCTTCGACACCGGTTTCCTGCCGTGGATGGTGGCGATCCCGCTGGCGCTCGCCGTCGCCGCCCACCGGACCCCGCTGGTCCGGTTCGTGCCGCAGTGGCTGCGGGGGGCCGGGGCACGGCTGAAGAGCCGGGTGCCGGTCGTGGCGGACCGCAGGGTCGTGGGAGGCGGGCTCGCGCTCGCCGGGCTCGTCTGCGCCGTCGCCGTGCTCAGCCGATGGTGGCAGGTGGGTACGTACCAGCTGCTCGCGCTGTCGGCCCTCGGCCTGCTGTTGCTGACCTGGCCGTCGCCGGCCCGGAAATCCAGCCGGATCGCCTTCGCCTTCAGCGTGGCCATGGCCGTCTTCTCCCTGCTCTGGGCCGCGTCCCTGTACGCCAACGGGCGGGGGACGAGGACGGCCGAGCAAGCCGTGCGCGATCTGCCCGAGCGGACCCAGGTGGTGATCTGGTCGAAGGACGACCTCTCGATCAACCCCACAGGCGTCGAGCACCAGAAATACAAGACCGGGAAATACCGGCACTCCTACACGGGAATGCGGCTCCTGCTCGTCCGTGACGACCGTTACTATCTCGTGCCGCCGGTGAGCGAGAAGGACTGGCGGGACGGCGGGGGCCGTACGTACGTCCTCCCGCAGAACGACGACATCCGCATGGAGATCCTGCCGGGCAGGCAACCCGGCAGGGGAATCTGATCAGATGGCGGCCTGGAACGAGCTGGCGCGCATGCCGGCCAGCAGGCCCGCCGTCTGGTCCGGCGTGTAGCGGCGTACCGGGTCGTGGTGGAGCAGGCCCTCGATGAGCGGCCGCATCACCCCGGCCCGCCGGGGCGGTGGGTACGGGCCGCTGCGGGCCATGCCGAGCACCGTGGCCGCGTCCTGGCCCGGGTAGGGTGGCTGGCCCTCGACGGCGCTGTAGAGGGTGGCGCCGAAGGACCACATGTCGGCCTCCTTGCTGGCCGGCCCCCCGTGCAGCCGCTCGGGCGCCATGAACGCCGGAGTGCCCCGCAACCGCCGCGACCTGGTCATCCGGATGTCGCCCTCGGCGGTCGCTATGCCGAAGTCGGTCAGCACCACCCGGTCGCCGGTCAGCATCACATTGGCGGGCTTCACGTCGCGATGCAGCACTCCAGCCTGGTGGGCGGTCCGTAGCGCGGCGAGCAGATGCTGCCCGATCGCGGCGACCGACTGGGCCGGTAAGGTGCCCACCTGGGAGAGCAGCTGGTGCAACGAGAGCCCGTCCAGGTATTCCATCACGATCCAGAGCTTGCCGCCCTCTTCGATCAGGTCGTGGACCGTAACGATGTTAGGGTGCGTCAGCCCGGCAGCCATCCTGGCCTCACGCAGCACCCGGCGGCGCACCATCTCGGCCTCACCGGCCAAGGTCAGCTCCTTCAGCGCCACCGTACGGTGGAGGAGCTGATCGAACGCACGCCAGACGACACCCATACCCCCACGACCGGCCTCCTCGTTCAGGAGGTACCGTCCGCCGATCTCCCGCATACCATCCCCTCTTGCTCGGGGATAATCATGTCACTTCAGCACAGGCCGTAGGGTGCCTAACGTGATCCTGATATGTCGGAAAGTGCGGGTGCGCTGGTCAACGGCCTAGAAATTCGATCAGACAACGCGCGCCACACCAGTCCGACGCCCCCCAAACATACTCCAGTGGCGCCCACGAGGACGGCACCAAGCCCCGCAAACTCGGCCACGACGCCTCCCAGCGCCGCCCCGAGTGGCATCCCACCCATGCCGACGAGGCGGTATGCCGAATTGACCCTCCCGAGCAATTCGGCCGGGATCAGCCGCTGCCGGGCCGAGATCACCAGGACGTTGCCCGCCGCGCCCACCACTCCCCACAGCACCGCCGTCGGGTAGAGCGTCCACGGGGAGGGCACGACCACCGGCACGATGAGCAGGAGGCTGGTCGTCAGCCAGCACCCCACGAGCGCGCGGAACTCCCCGAAGCGTCCCGCGACCCACCCCGACAGCAGGGACCCCGGGAGCGCCCCGACGGCGAACGCGGTCGTCATCAGGCCGTATTCGCCCGGCTCCAGCCCGATCCGCGACCCGTCGCCGACGGCCCACAGCACGAAGACGGCGAAGTAGGCGGCGTTGGCGAGGTTGAGCAGCCCGGCCGTGATGGCCAGGCTCCGCAGCACCCGGTGGGACCACAGGTACCGCAGCGCCTCGCCGATGTCCCGCCGCAGCGGCCGCCGCCCCTGCGCGCGAGGGGCGTCCATCCGGTACGTGCCGCGCATGCCCAGCAACAGCAGGCCCGCGGCGCCGTACAGGAGGGCCGGGGCGCCGAAGACGACGGCGGGGAGGGTGACGACGAGCAGGCCCGCCAGCGGCGCCCCGACGAAGTCGTTGCCGATCATCTGGGCGGTGGAGACGCGGCCGTTCGCCCTGGTCAGGTGACCCTGAGGCACGGTCATGGGCAGGATCGACTGCGCCGAGACGTCGGCGAAGACCTCGGCCACCCCGGCCAGGAGCACGGCCGCCAGCAGCACCCAGAGGTCGAGCAGGCCGAGCAGGGCCGCCAGCCCGGCGAGGGAGAGGATCGCGGCCCGGGCGACGTTGGCCACGACCATGATGCGGCGGCGGTCGAGCCGGTCGGCGAGGGCCCCGGCGTGCAGCGCGAGGAGCAGCCACGGCACCGTCGCGGCCGCCCCCGCCAGCGACACCAGCGTGGGCGAACGGGTCATCGACACGGCCAGCAGCGGCGCCCCGACCTTCAGCACGCCGTCGGCCAGGTTCGACAGCGCGGTGGAGGACAAGAGAAATCCGAACGAACGCCCCACGGCTCACTCCGATAGTGTGTAAGGGAAAGTGTGCATAGTTTTCTTTGCAAAGATAGGCTTGCATAGCATGCAGAGCAAGAGCTTCTCCGCCCGCACGCTCGACGCGAACGCCCTGAAGTCGTTCGCCCACCCGCTGCGGCTGCGGATCTACGAGCTGCTGGACGAGCACGGCCCCTCCACGGCCACCAAGCTCGCCGCCCTGCTCGGGCAGAACACCGGCGCCACGAGCTACCACCTGAGGGAGCTGGCCGGGCACGGCATGATCGAGGTCGTGCCGGGGATGGGGCGCGGCAAGGAGAAGTACTGGCGCATCACGCCCGGCGGGTTCTCCTTCGGGGAGCCGGGCTCCGACCCCGAGACGGCCGGCGCGATGGAGTTCCTGCTGGACGACCTGGTGCGCCAGCGCGGCGCGGAGCTGGCCCGGTGGCGCGAGGAGGAGGCGCGGGCGCCCGAGGAGTGGGTGCGCGCGAGCGGCTACGGGCGGCGGTCACTGCGGCTCACGCCGGAGGAGAGCGCGGCGCTGCGGGACGAGGTGTTCGAGGTGCTGGAGCGGTACCGCGCGCTGTCGGACCGCAGGGAGATCGCGCCGCCGGACTCACGCGATCCGTCGACGGGACGCGTGGTCATCCACTTCGACGTGCTGCCGGTGGGAGCCGGTCAGGAGCCGGCGGAGGAGGGCACGCCTCAGGGCCGCCCACAGCCCGGGCGGCCCTGAGGCGGACCAGTAAACTGACCGCCGTGGCGCTCTACGCTCTCTTGAAGCGCTCCCCACGGATGAATCCGGGGGATTCCAGCCGTCCCAACCGTGCGGCTACACGCATGGTCGCGACGCTGTTGCTTGGCGATTCACCTTCCGGCCCCGCTTTCGCGGGTTTCCACGCCCCAACACGCGCACTCGGTCTGAGTTGTGCGTGCTCCGCCCTCCCAGCGGTGAGTAGATCCTTGCCCGGTCCCCCTCGCGAGCTTGGTTATCACTCACGTGTTCGACCGCGACCCACCATACTCACGCCGGGCACGTCACCGCGGTCGATTCCCGTCAATGCACGCTCGCGCCCTGGCGGGCACTCCCGCGCCGGGCTTACCCCCGTGGCTGAAGCCAGGGGTCCGCGCTCGGCATTCTCGATCGAGAAGGTCGGCGAGGACGCCGGCCAGGCCCGGTATCAGTACTCCGAGGGCACGGGATTAGTCCTCGGCCACGTGATCCTCGACAAGGCCGGCGAACGGCTGTGGATCGAGGACGGCGAGGAGACGTACCTCTCCCGGGCCGTGGTGCGGAAGATCGCGGTCCACTGGGCGACCCACGGCGTGGCGCCCGTGAAACTGGCCGTGCAGTCGTAGCGGGTCAGGCGATGAGCTTGAGCGCCAGCTCGGTCAGGCCCTCCGGCGCCGTCCTGGGCGACCCGGCGTCGAACGGCGGGTGCGGGTCGTACTCGATCACGAGCTGCACCGACTGCGCGGTCGTCTCGTCGGTGGCCTGGGCCAGCAGCGTCAGCGCCATGTCGATCCCCGCCGACACCCCCGCCGCGGTCACGATCCGGCCCTGGGTGACGACGCGCTCGCTCACCGGCTCGGCCCCGTACTGCGGAAGCATGTCGAGCAGGGCCCAGTGGCTGGTCGCCGTCAGCCCCTCCAGCAGCCCCGCGGCCGCCAGGACGAACGAGCCGCTGCACACCGAGGTCGTCCATTGGCTGTGCTCGTGGGCCTCCCGCAGCCAGCCCAGCAGCGCCTCGTCGGACATGACGTCGAACGTCCCCGGGCCGCCCGGGACCACGATCACGTCGGGGTGGGGCAGGTCCTCGTAGGAGGCCGTGGCGGTGAGGGTGAGCGTGCCCTGGTCGTCGGTGACCGGCCCGGGCTCGGCCGCGACGAACGTGACCGTCCAGCCGGGCGCGAAGGCCAGCACCGTGTACGGCCCGACCGCGTCGAGTGCGGTGAAACGGGGATAGAGCAGGATCGCCACATGCATCGCTTACTTCTCCTTCGATCGGAACCTGCGACGGTGGTCGCCGGGTGAGATCCGCCAGTGGCGGCGGAAGACGCGGTAGAGGGTCTCCGGCGTGCCGAGCCCCGACTCCCTGGCCACCCGGTCCAGCGGGTGGGCGGTGACCTCCAGGAGCCGTCTGGCGGCCTCGGCGCGGCTGCGTTCGACGTACCGGCCGGGCGACAGGCCGGTCTGCTCGGTGAAGACGCGGGAGAAGTGGCGCTCGCTCATCCCCACCCGGTCGGCGAGCGCGGGGACGCTCAGGTCGGCGGCGGGGTTCGCGTCGATGTAGGCCTGCAACTCCCTGAGCGGCTCGCTGCGCGGCGTCATGGCCCGCATCGGGGTGCTGAACTGGCTCTGCCCGCCCGGCCTGTGCAGGTACACCACGAGGCCGCGGGCGACGTCGCGGGCGAGCGCGTGGCCGTGGTCCCTGGCCACCAGCGCGAGCGCGAGGTCCACGCCGGAGAGCACGCCCGCCGAGGTCCAGACGTTGCCGTCCTCGATGTAGAGGGGGTCGGCGTCCACCTCGACGCACGCGTAGCGGGCGTCCAGCTCGCCGGCGGCCAGCCAGTGCGTGGTGGCCCGCCGGTGGTCCAGCAGCCCGGCCTCGGCCAGCAGGAACGCCCCGTTGCACACGGACGCGACCCGCCGCGCGCCCGCGGCCAGCCGGGCGACGGCCTCGACGAGCTCCCGGTCGCCCAGCTGCTCGGGGACCGACATCCCGCCCACGACCATCAGCGTGTCGACGGGCCCGGTGACCTCGCCGAGGGCGCGGGCCGTGACGGCGATCCCGTTGCCGGAGGGCACGGGACCGGCCCGCACGGCCGCCACCTCGACCTGGTAACCGTCCTGGGGCGCCAGCAGCGCCGCCGTCGCGAACACGTCGGACGGCCCGGCCAGGTCGAGCAGCTGGAAGCCGGGGAAGACCACCATGAGAACCCGTCGCTGCATGTCTTCATGCTGGTGGCGGGCCTGTCAAGGCGTCAACGACACAAATATTGCACATTACGCCATGAGCCCCCCGGGGCAGGACCGGGGGGCTCATGGGCTTGCTGGGCTGAAAAATCAGCCCATGTGCGGATAACGATGGTCGGTGGGCGGGACGAACGTCTCCTTGATCGTGCGGGCGTTCACCCAGCGGATCAGGTTGAAGATCGAGCCCGCCTTGTCGTTGGTGCCCGAGGCGCGGGCGCCGCCGAACGGCTGCTGGCCCACGACCGCGCCCGTCGGCTTGTCGTTGACGTAGAAGTTGCCCGCCGCGAAGCGCAGCCGGTCGGACGCCGACGCGATGGCGTAGCGGTCCTGGGCGATGATCGAGCCGGTCAGCGCGTACGGGGCGATGCCCTCCATCTGGTCGAGCACCGTGTCGAAGTCGCGGTCCTCGTAGACGTGCACGCCCAGGATGGGCCCGAAGTACTCCTTGACGAAGATCTCGTCCGTGGGGTCGGCAGACTCCAGGATGGTCGGCTTGACGAAGTAGCCGACGCTGTCGTCGTACGAGCCGGTGAGGACGTCGATGTTCGCGGCCGCCCGCGCCCGGTCGATGGCCTCCTTGTGCTTGGCGAAGGCCCGGGCGTCGATGACCCCGCCCATGAACGTCGACAGGTCGCCCGACACGTCGCCCACGGTCAGCGACTCGGCGGTGGCCACGAAGTCGTCGCGCATCCGGTTCCAGACCGAGCGCGGCACGTACGCCCGCGAGGCCGCCGAGCACTTCTGTCCCTGGTACTCGAAGGCGCCCCTGACCAGCGCCGTCGAGAGCACGGCCGGGTCGGCGGACGGGTGGGCCAGCACGAAGTCCTTGCCGCCGGTCTCGCCGACGAGGCGCGGGTAGCCGTGGTAGGAGGCGATGTTCTGGCCGATGGTGCTCCACAGGTGCTGGAACGTCGCCGTGGAGCCGGTGAAGTGGATCCCGGCCAGGGCCGGGTGCGCGAGCGCCACCTCGGAGACGGCCTGGCCGTTGCCGGTGACCATGTTGATCACGCCGGGAGGCAGCCCGGCGGCCTCCAGCAGCCGCATCGTGAAGTGGGCGGCGAACTGCTGGGTGGGCGACGGCTTCCAGACGACGACATTCCCCATCAAAGCCGCAGAAGTCGGCAGATTTCCGGCGATGGCGGTGAAGTTGAACGGCGTGATCGCCAGCACGAAGCCTTCGAGCGGCCGGTACTCCATCCGGTTCCACACGCCGGGCGACGAGATCGGCTGGTCGGCGTAGAGCTGGCGCGCGTAGGCGACGTTGAAGCGCAGGAAGTCGATCAGCTCGCAGGCCGAGTCGATCTCCGCCTGCTGCACCGACTTCGACTGGCCCAGCACGGTCGCCGCGTTGAGCGTGGCCCGCCACGGCCCGGCCAGCAGGTCGGCGGCCTTGAGGAAGATCGCCGCCCGCTCGTCGAACGACAGGGCCCGCCACGCCGGCGCCGCCCGCAGCGCCGCGTCCACGGCGTCCTGCACGTCCCGGGCCGTAGCGTCGTTGGTACGGCCCAGGACGGCAGCGTGGTTGTGCGGTTGCACCACGTCGATGGGAGCGCCCGCGCCGAGGCGCTGCTCGCCGTCGATCGTCATGGTCAGGTCGATCGACGACCCGGCCAGCTCCTTGATGCGGTCCTCCAGCGCCGACCGCTCGGCGCTGCCCGGCGCGTATCCGTAGATGCGCTCGTTGGCAGGAACGGGGACGTTGCTGATGGCATCCATTACTTACCCCCAAGGGCGCGAAGGAAGAAGGCGACGTTGGCGGGGCGCTCCGCGAGGCGGCGCATGAAGTAGCCGTACCAGTCGTCGCCATAGGGGACGTAGACGCGGACCGTGTGGCCGGCCCCGGCCAGGGACTCCTGCAGGTCGGTCCGGATTCCGTAGAGCATCTGGAACTCGTGGTCGCCGATCGTCCGCCCGAACCGGTCGGCGAGCACCTCCGTGATCGCGATCATGCGATCGTCGTGCGTCGCCACCATGGGGTACCCCTTCCCCGCCATGAGGATCCGCAGGCATCGCACGTACGCCTTGTCCACGGCGCCGCGGCCCTGGTGCGCGACGGAGGCGGGCTCGCGGTAGGCGCCCTTGACCAGGCGCACCCTGGAGCCCTCGGCGGACAGGTCGCGGCAGTCGGCCTCGCTGCGGAACAGGTACGCCTGGATCGCCACACCGGTCGACGGGTAGTCCTCGCGCAGCTTGCGCAGGATGGTCAGCGTCGAGTCGACGGTGGTGTGATCCTCCATGTCGAGCGTGACGGTCGAGCCGTTGCGCGCCGCCGCGGCGCAGATCTCGCGGGCGTGTTCCAGCGCCATCGCGTCGTCGAGCCGCTGCCCGACGGCCGACAGCTTCACCGACACCTCGCCCCGGACGCCGAGGTCGAGCGGCCTGACGGCGTCGAGCAGCGTGAGGTAGGCGTCCGCGGTGGCCTCGGCGGCCCGCGCGTCGCGCGTCTCCTCGCCGAGGTGGTCGACGGTGACGGCGAGTTTCATGTCGCGCAGGCGCTCGATGGCGTCGCGGGCCTCCTGGACGCTCTCGCCCGCGACGAACCGATCGACCACCTTCCTGGTGAGCGGGAAGGCCGACACGGCACGACGTACGACGCCGCTCCCGGACGCGGCGAGGAGCACTTGACCCAGCATGCCTCAAGTCTAAAAACGCAGCTCAGCGGGGGCCATCGACGTGCGTAACGGCCGATGTGGCAGGCTGTCATACAAATGCACAACACGGCAGACCTGCAAGAGATCGTCGACGAGATCGCCGCCCGGCTGGGGGCGTCCGCGACGCTGGAGGACCGCTCGTTCCGGCTGCTGGCGTACGGGGCGCAGCACGGCGACATCGACACGGTCCGCCAGGAGTCGATCCTGCGCCGGCGCGCCACCGGAGAGGTGCGCGACTACTTCGAGCGCTACGGCATCGCCAAGGCCCCCGGCCCGATCCGGATCCCCGCCGATGCCGAGCTCGGGGTCCTGGCCAGGGTGTGCTGGCCGCTGCGCCACGGCGAGGTCACCTACGGCTATCTCTGGCTGCTCGACTCGGGCTCGCTCACCGCGCTCGAACCCGTCGCGCCGCTGGTGGCCAGGGCCGCCGCCGCCCTCGCCCAGGAGGCCAGGAGCCGGCAGGACCTCGGCCGCGGACTGCTCGCCCTCTTCTCGGCCGACCCGTCCGAGCGGGCGGGCGCGGCCATCGAGGTGCCGGGCCCCGTCGCGGCGATCGCCGTACGCGAGTCGGCCGAGCGCCTCGCCGCCCTCTGGACGCTGCCGCGCGGCGTCCTGGCCCGCCCCGGCTCGCCCGTCGCCCTGCTCGCCCCCGCCCACCTCGCGGGCGAGGTGGCGCAGACCCTGCAGAGCGCGTACGGCACCGCCGCCGGCATCGGCGCGCCCCGGGCGGACCCGGCCGACGCCTGGCTGAGCTGGCGCGAGGCCCGCCACGCCCTGCGCGTCGCCGAGCACTTCCCCCGGTACGTGCCGGTCGCCCGCTGGGAGGATCTGGGCGTGCACCGCCTGCTGGCCAGGCTCGGCCAGGCGGACCTGCGCGAGCTGGCGGCCGAGACCGCGGTCCTGGACGGCGAGCTGGCCGAGACCGTGGAGGCCTACCTCGACCACGGCGGCCACGCCCAGAAGACGGCCGCCGAGCTCGGCATCCACCGCCAGACGCTCTACTACCGGCTGGGCAAGGCCGAGCGCCTCACCCACCGGGATCTTTCGGACGGCGACGACCGCCTGGCCGTGCACCTGGGGCTCAAGGCCGCCCGGCTCTGCGGATCCTGACCATGTCAAGGTGCCGGGTCATGGTGCCGGGTCATGGTGCCGGGTCATGGTGCCGGCAGGCGGCTGCTGCCGCCTGCCGGGGTTTCGGTGCTTCAGGCGCAGGCCGCCTCGTACACCCGTACCAGTTCCTGACTCACCCGCTCCCAGGAGTAGCGCGAGCGCGCCCGGTCGGCGCCGGCGTAGCCCAGCGCGGTCCGCAGGGTGGGGTCCCACAGCAGCTCGCGGGCCAGCCGCGCGGTGCGCGCCGGCCGGTCCGGAGGCACGAGCAGCCCGGTGACGCCGTCGATGACGGAGTCCAGGTGGGCGCCGACGGCCGAGGCGATCACCGGTACGCCGCAGGCCATCGCCTCCAGCGCGACGATGCCCGTCACGGCCTCGCGCGGCACCGATACCACGGCGTCCGCGCTGCGCATGAGCTTCGGCACGGTGGACCGCTTGACCTGGCCCAGCAGCGTCACCTGGTCGGCGACCTCGAGCTGCTCGGCCAGCGCGCGCAGCCGGCGGGCGTCCTGGTCGGTGTCGAGGTCCTCGGGCTCGGGCCCGCCCGCGATGACCAGCTCGACGTCGCCGAGCCCCGGCAGCGCCCGCACGATGGTGTCCGCGCCGCGATCCGCCGTCAGCGGCCCGACGTGCAGGAGCCGCTTGCGCGTGCCCTTCGTGGCCACCGCGCCGCGGCGCTGGAAGCGCTCGGTGTCGACGCCGTACGGGACGACGGCGATGTGGTTGCGCGGCACGCCCAGCCGGATCAGCGCCGACTCCTCGTCCCCGGAGCCCGCGATGACCGCGCTGGCCCGGCGGCCGAGAGCCAGCTCCAGCTCCTTGTGCATGGCGTCGACCGTGTGGAACGTCTGCGTGACCGGCACCCCCAGCCCGTTGGCGCCCGCCACCGCGACCAGCCCACCGGTCCACGAATGCGCGTGGATCACGTCCGGCCGATCCTGGCTCCACCGCCGCATCAGGTGCTCGCCGACGTCGTTCAGGTACGGCACGACGCCGTCGGCCGACAGCTCCTCGGCCGGACCCACGTCGATCTGCTCCAACGTGACCCCCGGGGCCACCCGCGTCTTGGGCTTGCCCTCAATGCTGTCACGACGGGAGTAGACGGTGACGTGGTGTTCGCGGCCGAGCTCGCGGGCGACGGAAAGGATGCGGTCACGCCGGTTACTCTCGGCGGAAGCTACGATCGCGATATTCATGGCACACCTCAGCGAAGAAAGACTGAAAGGTGCGCCTGCGTCTTAGGCACATGTCTACGCTTCTGACCATACCCAGGTTTGACTCGATCGCAAACCCCCAAAAATCAGACATCCTGACTTCGCAGGTCAGACACCCCGGAGCGCGAGGATCACGATCTCGTCCCACACCTGGCCGCCCGAGAACGCGTGCCTGTCGGCCTCCAGCGCCTTGACCACGGTGGACGGCGACTGCCCCGCGCACCGGCCGAGCACGTCGGCCAGCCGCTCCTCGCCGTACGGCTCCCCCTGGTCGCTCCTGGAGGAGATCAGCCCCTCCGAATACAGCACCAGCGTCTCGCCCGCGGCCACCGTCAGCCGCTCCACGGCGGTCTCCGCCTCGGGCGCGAGGCCCAGCGGCACGCCGCCGCCCGCGGCGAAGCGCACACCGCCGTCGGCCTGCAGCAGCGCGGCGGGATGGTGCCCGGCCGACGACAGCCTGATCTCGCGCCCCTTCACGAAACCCGCCACGGCCATCACGAACATGCCGGCGCCCTGCGCGACCAGGGCCTCGTTGACCTTGCGCATCACCAGGTCGGGGTCGGACTCCCAGGTGCCCAGCACCCGCAGGCCGCCGCGTACCATCGCGCTGACCGACGCGGCCTCCTCGCCCTTGCCGACGGCGCCACCCAGCGCGAACCCCCACCCGCAGGACACCGGGAACACGTCGTAGAACTCGGCGCCCACCGACGCCCCGGGATGGTAGACGGCCGCCGCCTCGTAGCCGGGCACGTCGGGCAGCTTGCGGGGCGCGACGCTCGCCGACAGCGCGTCCGCCGCCCGCGAACGATCCTGGAAGCTGGTCTGGGCCCGTACCGCCAGCCCGAGCTGCAGCCCCACCTCCTGCATGACGGCCAGGTCGGCCAGCGCGAACGGGCGCCGGTCGTGCGCGCGCACCAGCGTGAGCACGCCGTCGCCGGAGCCGATCGGCACGCACAGCATCGAGCCCGCGCCCATCGCCGTCAGCAGCGGCCCGTCCGCGCAGAACCCGAGCAGGCCGTCGTCGTCCAGCATCTCCTGCACCACGCCGGAGCCGCGCTCCAGCACCTGCATCACGACCTGGCTGCCCGCCGGATCCGCGGATTCCACCTGCCGGACCAGATCGCCCAGCGGATGGTTCTTCGGCGCCACCACGACCGAGCGGCGCGGCACCCCGCCGCGCACCATGTCCGCGATCACCCAGTCGGCCCACTCGGCCGCCAGCAGCCGCGTCGCCCTCGGCAGCGCGACCGGGCGCAGCAGCGTCTCCTCTTCGAGCAACAGATTGGCCATCTTGACCAGCAGGTCCTGCCGCTTGGCCGCCGCCAGCAGCAGCGCCCCGTCGGACTGCTCGGGCCGCCCCGCGCCCGGCTCGGGCAGCTGCACCTCGGTCGGCAGCGCCACCGCCGCCACCATCTGCTGCGGCTCGCCCGGCATGGTCATCCTGGTCAGCGCCAGCTGGACGGTGTGCGTGCGCCCCTGATGCGCCAGCCGCGTCTCGAACGCCGACGGCTGGCCCGTCTGCAGCACCGCCGTCAGATGCGACCGGAACGCCGCCCGCCGCGACACGTCCACCAGCAGCGGGAACGACCGGCCCACCAGGTAGCCGTCGGGGCTGCCGAGCATCTGCGAGGTCTCGGGGTTGATCCGCCTGACCACGCCACCGCTGTCCAGCACGATGACCGGCACCGGAAAGGCCCGGAACACCTGACGCAGCAGCTTCAGCTCCCGCTGCGTGCCGTCCTTCTTGCCGCCCGCCCGCTTGGGCGCCTTCTGCAGCGCCTCGCGGGCCTCGGCCAGCAGCTCGGCCGCGGTGTCGAGCTCGGCGAGGGCGGCGTCGAGCGTGGGCGCGAGGTCGGCGGGATAGGCGGTCCGCGCCTCGCGAAGCGACGAAACGCGTCCGGCCAGCGCGTCCAGTGCTTGTTCGAGGTCCGGCATGGTCACCCTCTGACGCTACGTCACAAGGGATACGGGAGGCCATATCGGGTAGGGGCTTCCTGCTATGAAATCAACTGCGATGATCACCCCCGGTCTCGCCCGCGACCTCGCCGCACTGGGCCGGCTGGGCGAGGACACCTCCACGGAACGCGTGCTGCGCGACCTCACCACGGCGCTGGCCGCCGGCGTACCGGGCTGCTCGGGAGCCTCGGCCGAGCACTGGCGCGACCACCGGGTGCTGGTGTCCGGCTCCCACAGCGAGCTGATCATGCTCGTCGAGGGCGAACGCGCGCTCGGTGAGGGCCCGTCCGTCGAGGCCCGGCAGAGCGGCGGCCGCGCCGGCGTGACCGACGTGCTCAACGAGCCCCGCTGGCCCCGCTACGACGCGCTGGCCAGCCGCTGGGGCGTGCGCTCCGTGCTGGTCGTCCCCATCGACGTGGCGCCCGCCCTGCTGCTGGTCGGCCTCTATTCGGTACGCCCCGGGGCGTTCTCCCCCCAGAGCGCCCACTCGCTGGCCGACATGCTGACCGAGCAGGTCGGGGTGGCGATGGCCAACATGTGGGAGTTCGAGGAGGTGCGTACGGACGCCGCGCAACTCCAGGAGGCCCTCGCCGGACGGGCGGTGATCGACCAGGCCAAGGGCATCATCATGCAGACCAGCGGATGCACCGCCGAGGCCGCGTTCGAGGAGCTTCGCAAGATCTCCCAGCACCACCAGGTCAAGGTGGCCGACCTCGCCAGGCTCCTGGTCGACGAGCACCAGCGCAAGTCGAGACGCTGACCTCCGCAGCCCTGCCGCCCGCCCTGCCGCCGCCCTCAGCCGATGGCCGCCAGCGCGTCGTCGAGCGTGTCGTAGAGGGGCAGCCGCTGCGCCAGCCCGGTGATCCACATCACCTTGGACTTGGAGTATTCGACCCCGATGAGCGCGAACCTGGCGCCCGACGCCAGGCTCGTCTGCCAGTGGTGGACGATGAGCCCGAGCGCGCGAGAGTCCATGAACGTGACCCCTGCCAGGTCAAGAATCAGGTCCGACCCCGCCAGGGACAGGTAGTCGGCGAACTGCTCGCGGGTCGTGGCATCGAGGACGCCGTCAACCTTGATCACGGTGATCTCGTCCACCGTCGACGACGTCAGGGTCAGGGCCGCCACGGGCCCCTCACCGTTATCCGGCATTGTCACGGAGCAACCTTACTGTCACCGCAAGAGGGAGGAATACTTCCCGCGATACGGGGGACACTTGATGCGGAGTCCAGCAGCGGGCTTTCGTCTCGAGAGTTGAGCGAGGCGTGCCTCTGCCTGGGCTTTTTTGCTGGGAGAGGGCGCCTGCGACCCATAGAGGAGCAGCGATGGCTGTGCAGGAATACGTCCTCGAGGAGATGACAGCGGAAGAGCTCCTGGCCGAAATGGTCAGGGAAGAGACCCCCGACAGTCACAGAGAGCGACTGCGAGAGCGCATCGTCGAGATGCACCGGCCGCTCGCCATGGAGATCGCCCGGCGCTACCGCTACCGCGGCGAGCCTTTGGAGGATCTTCTCCAGGCCGCGTACGTCGGCCTGATGAAAGCCGTCAACGGCTTCGACCCGACCCTCGGCCACGCGTTCCGGGGCTACGCGGTCGTCACGATGACCGGCGAGGTCAAGCGCCACTTCCGCGACCGCACCTGGGCCATCCGGGTGCCGCGGCTTTACCAGGAGCGCCGCTCGGAGCTCAACCGCCTGGTCGCCGACCTCAGCCAGGACCTCGGCAGGTCGCCCACCGTGGCCGAGCTGGCCGCCAAGATGAACATCACCGAGGAGGACGTCCTGCTGACCCTCGACGCCTCCGCCGCCTACAGCACCCTGTCGCTCGACGCGCCGCTCGGCACCGACGACGACGCCGCCTCCCTCGGCGACGTCATCCCCGAGGACGACGACACCCTGAGCACCATGGTCGACCGGGAGGCCGTCAAGCCGCTCATCGACGCGCTGCCCTCCCGCGAGAAGCACATCCTGCTGCTGCGGTTCTTCGGCAACATGACGCAGGCCGAGATCGCCGCCGAGTTCGGGATCTCCCAGATGCACGTCTCACGTATCCTCCGCAAGGTTCTCGACCAGCTGCGCTCCGAGCTGGTCGGCTGAGAAGAAGGTCGCCGGGTGAACGAGGACGGAGAGCCTCAGTCGGGCTACACGAGCCCGCCGCCCGGCGCGCCCGTGAAAGAGCTCCGCTTCCGACTGCCGGACCTGCCGCAGGTCCGGCAGTTCGCTGAGGACGAGGCCCGCGACGCCGGCATGCACGAGGACGTCATCGAGGACTTCGTCATCGCGGTCAACGAGGTCGCCACCAACGCCGTCACCCACGGGGCCGACCGGGCCTCCATGCGTACGTGGACGGTGAACGGCGACCTGATCGTGGAGGTGCACGACGGGGGCGCCTGGAAACCCGGGCCCAGACCGGGCGCGGTGGGCGGGATGGGGCTGTGGGTGGCCCGCCTGGTGTCGGCGGACCTGACCCTGCGGGTCGGGAACGGCGGCAGCACCGTCATCATGCGCTTCCCCGGCAAGGAGTGACGGGAGGCCGCCGTCCTCGGCGACCTCCCGTTTTCGGGGCCTCACCGGCTGGGGCCTTTTACCGGTGGGCCCTTGGCCGGCTCCTACCTGCGCGCCCGGCCACGCCAGTTGCTGTAACCGGTACGGATTCCGGCCGTGCCGACGCCCGCCTGATGCAGGGCCAGCAGCGTCAGGCCGAGCAGGACGAACGTCATGCCGGAGAACCCGCCAGGGATCCGGGCGCCGACCAGGTCGAGCAGGAACCCCAGTCCGAAGATGATCGCTGCGACTACCGCGAGCATGTCAGGTCACCTCTTTCCCCAGGTCTGGAGCTGGGTCCGGGTCGTCTGGGTCTGGGGCTGGTTCTGTTGACCGGAGAGAGCGAGCAGGCGTTCCAGGACGCTCCTGTAGTCGCGCAGCGCCAGGCGCATCTGCTCGGTGTCGGCGGCCTCGGTGTCCTTCCAGCGGTCGCGCAGGCCGCTCGTACGGGTGGCGAGGCTGCTGGTGAGGGCGTCGACGACCTCGCCGACCAGCCCGTCGGCGCGCCGCACGGCCTCGCCGGGGTCGTCGACGAACGACGCCTGCAGGTCGCGCCAGCGAGCCTGCACCTGGTCCGGGTCCTGGTCGAACAGGACGACGTCCTCGGGGGCGGCGTGCGCCGGGATCTCGCCCGGCTCGGTCTCCGGCCCGGCCGGCGTGTCCCCGGCGGTTCTGGCGTAGGGGTCGCGGTACGTGCCGTCGTCGTACTCGGCGTCGTACTCGGCCGTGGGCGGCGTCACGGCGCCGGGCACGGCTGCGGCGTACTCGTCGCCGGCACGCGGACCGTGCCTCTCCGGCTCGCCGTCGCCCGCGACACGGACGTCGCCCGGGACGTCGCCCGGGACGTCGCCCGGGACACGGTCATCGCCCGCGACCCGGACATCGTCCGAGCTGTCGTCGGCGAGCTTGCGATCGTCCGCGTACTCACCGGCGCGGGCCTCCTCATCGGCGCGCTCGCCGGGGTGCTCGTCGGCCCGGAGGTGCTCATCGCGCCGAGCGCGCTCCTCCTCGCTGCCGCTCCTGGGGGTGCTGGGGGTGCTCATGTGCTCGTTCACCGTCCTCGTGTGGTCTCCTGCAGCAGTTCCTCGAACAGCGCGCGATAGTGCACCATGGCCTGCCGCAGGTCCTCCGTGGAGGCCTCCTTCCTGGCCGCGCGCCCGCTGATCTCGTGGGCCGTCCGGTAGTGGTCGAGAGTCTTCGCGTGGCCCACCGAGAGGGTGGACAGCCGCTCCTCGTAGTCCTCCGTCGGGTAACCCCGTTCCGCCATGACCGCGGTGACCAGCTGGTCGGCCTCGGTCACCGCGAACCCGGGTGCGTCGACGAAGCGCTCCTGCACCTCGGTCCACTGGTTCGCGTAGGTGTCGCGCGACTCTTCCGTCAGGGGCTGGATGCCGAGCTCCGCATGCCGGCGCTCCCGGTCGAGCAGCTCCTGCTCGGCCTCGTGGCGGGTGTCGTGCTCGGAGACTATGCGTTCGTACTCCGGGCCGAAACGTTCGCGGAGGTGGTCGCGGCGCCTCTGCTGCAGCACGACATAACCTACTGCGACGAGCGCCACCACCACGACCACGACGACGGCCACCCAGATTAAGGTGGTCATGTTGTTCGCCTCCGGTCTCTGTCTTGAGACCAGCGACTGCCCTCGAACAGGTGGGTCGAAACTCCCCGCCTCAGCGGGCTTCCAGCGCCTCCCTGGCCGCGGCCAGCACGGCTGCGACATGTGAGCCCGTTGGTGCGGCGGGGATCTCGCTGAACCCTTCAGCCGCGTCGTACCGCACGTCGAGCCCCGCGTCGACGAGCCGCTGAGCCCACCGCAGGGCCGTGTTCAGCCGCTCGGCCGCGGGCGGCTTCCCCTGCGCGGCCGCCGACAGATTGCGCAGATTGGTGGCGGGCCCGGACTGGGAGTGCTCGCGGGCCAGCTTCCACGGCACGGCCCGGCTGTGGTCGAGCATCGGCTTGGCCAGCCCGGCGGCCCGCTTGGCCTGCAGCACCCCGGACTCGCTGACCCCGAAGTGCGCGGCCAGCTCCTGCACGTTCATCCCCTCGGCCACCAACCTGGCCAGCTCCCGCCGATCGATGGTCGGTTTCCGCCCCACTCGGCCCCCTCCGCCCCAGCTCTCCGTGTACGCGTGCACCTCCGATGTGCGCTAAGGTTATGACGTCCCGCTCCGCAGGGAGCGGCCGACACGACCGGGACGTAGCGCAGCTTGGTAGCGCACTTGACTGGGGGTCAAGGGGTCGCAGGTTCAAATCCTGTCGTCCCGACCAGATTTCGCTGGTCGATGAGGGTGTCACTCTTCAGGGTGACACCCTTTCTCATGTTTGAGCGGCGTCCGCCGCGGCTGTCCGCCGGCGCTCGGCCAGGCGGCCCCACGCCGATACGACCGCGATGGAGACGATCAGCAGCACGACGCTCCCTGCGATGTCGAGCACGTAGTGGTTGCCCGTGGTGAGCACGACCGCGACCATACCCAGCGGAAAGATCCACGCCAGCAACGCCGGCCGTGGGTGGGAGGCCCGCAGCGCGGACCACACGGCGTACGCGCACCACAACGACCACCCCACGTGCATGCTCGGCATCGCCGTCAGGTTCTGGCCGTTCCCGATCTCGCGTGAAGCGTGGCCGCCCAGGAGGTCGTGCTCGGCGATGATGTCGACGACGCCCGGCAGGGCGAACCGTGGGGGCGACATGGGCACCGCCCAGTAAACGGGCAGCACGAGGACGAGCATCGCGACGAGGGTCCAGCGGACCTTGGCGTAGGCAGCGGCGTGCTGGACGAAGACCCACACCAGCACCCCGATGACCACGAGGTAGTACAGGCGGTAGTAGTACACCGCCGGCTGGCTGAGGGCGGGATGCTCGGTCAGCCACTGGTTCGCGCTCAGTGCGATGTCCAGGTGGAGGGCCCGTTCCATGGACTGCAGAGCCAGAGCGTTGGCGGTGGCGGCCGCGGTGTCGTTCCCGGCGGCGGCGTGAAGCAGTGCGAAGAGCAGGATCACGAGCAGCAGACCGGCCACTTCGACCAGCGGGGCGGGGCGCCCGCCCACCCTCCCGGCGAGTGCGGCCGAGCGGGCGCGCGCCACCAGGCGCGATAATCGGCCGGCGGCCACCTCACGCGGGCTCACGCGAGTCACCCTAGCTCACCGCTCCGGCATGGAACGTGTTACAGAACGACCACCTCGGCCACTTCCGCCACCTCAACAACTTCCGGCGGCCTCACCGCCCCGGTAATCTTGCGGGATTCTCTGACTCCGGTGGAGGGTCGTCGTGGGCTCCGGTGCTCGCCATGCCGATCAGCGCGCTCGGGCTGGGCTTCGACTTCTTCCTGGCCGGACCCGTGGAGTGACCGCCCCAGGGCCGCTGCAGGTCCTGCACCCCTCAACCCCCAGGAGGTAGAGCCGTGGGCTCTGGCAAGAAGACGTGGACGGCAGCGTTGCTGGCCACTGCTGTGCTGGCGATCACTGCGGCCTGCGGCAGCGAAGGCGCCGACGGTGCGATCACGTTACGTTTCTCCTACTGGGGCAGTGACGCGCGGCAGAAGATGACGCAAGAGGCGATCAAGAGGTTCGAGGCGAAGAACCCGGACATCGACATCGAGGAAGAGTTCTCCGGCTTCGGCACCTACTACGACACGCTGGCCACGAAGGTCGCGAGCGACGAGACACCTGACGTCATCACCCTCGAGATCCGCGGCCTGCGGGAGTACGCCGAACGCGGCACCCTCGCCGACCTGTCCAGCGCGGTCGACACCGCCGACATCGACGCCAAGGTGCTGGCCACCGGCGCCATCGACGAGAAGCAGTTCGCCATCCCCACCGGCGTCAACGCCTGGTCCCTGGTCGTGGACCCGAAGGCGATCAAGGACGCGGGGCAGAACCTGCCCGACGACACCACGTGGACCTGGGACGAATACGTCGACCTGGCGGCGAAGATCACCGCGAGCACCGGCGGCAAGGTCTACGGCACGCAGCAGGCTTTCAACCCGGCGTTCCTGCAGATCTTCGCCGCTCAGCGGGGCGAGTCCCTCTACAAGGGCAACAAGATCGGCGTCTCGCCCGGGACGCTCAAGGCGTGGTGGGCGGTCCACCAGAAGCTGATCAGGAGCAAGGGCTCTCCTGACGCCGCCAAGAGCATCGAACTCGCGACCCAGAGCGAGGACCGGTCGCTGTTCGCCACCCGCAACGGCGCGATGGGGATGTGGTGGAGCAACCAGCTCGGCTCGATCAACAAGGCGTCCGGCGGCAAGGAGGTGGACCTGCTGCGGATGCCGAAGGCGCAGGGCGCCACCGCGGGCGGCATGTTCCTGCAGCCCGCGATGTTCTACACCGCCTCGGCGAAGTCCGAGCATCAGGCCGCGGCGGCCAAGTTCATCGACTTCATGATCAACGATCCGGAGGCGGGCGCCATCATCCTCAGCGACCGCGGCCTGCCGGCCAGTTCCAAGGTGCTGGCGGCGGTCAGGGACAAGCTTCCGGAGACCGACAAGAAGACGCTGGCCTTCCTCGACAAGGTCAAGGGCGAGCTCACGGACTCGCCCGCCGCCCCGCCGAAGCGCGCCAGCGCCATCGAGGCCATCCTCACGCGGTATACGAATGAGGTCCTGTTCGGTCGGATGACGCCTGACGAGGCCGCTCAGAAGCTCATCACGGAGGCCAACGCCCTCATCGCGGGCTAGTGGGCCCGGTTCGCGGGGATGCGCAGGGCTGAGCGGTGGGCCCAGGTGACCCAGCGCCAGAGCCACTCGACGGGACCCTGGCGGTGGCGGCGCAGCCAGAGGGTGGCGAACAGCCACTGGGCGGCGAGGATGACTCCCGCGGCCGCGTACGCCGCCGTCAGGGATCGGCCGATCGGCAGGCCGAGGAGGTGACCGGCCGCCAGCACGAGGAGCGTGGCGGTCAGGTAATTGGTCAGCGCCATCCGGCCCAGTGGTGCGAAGAGGGCCGCCAGCGCCGGTCGCAGCGGCGTTCTGAGCAGGACCAGCAGGGTGCACACGTACACGCCGGCGAGCAGCAGATCGGCCAGGCTGGACGTGAAGGACGGCGCACCAGTCCCGTTCCGTGCCCACAGGGCTGAGGCCGCCCCCGCCGCGAAGGCCAGGCCCAGCAGGAGCGGCCCTCGAGTGGACCGTTCGAGGGCCTCGATCATCCCGTACCGGACCAGCGCCGAGCCCAGCAGGAACAGCCCGGCGATCATCAGGGGCCCGCCACCCCCGCCGCCGATCAGCGCCGCCGCCACGAGCGCCGGGGCGAGGCCGGCCACGGCCCACCGCGGCAGCCAGGTGGAGGGCAGCAGCACCAGCAGGCCGATGACGGCGTACGAGGTCAGGATTTCGCCCCGCCACAGCAGCGAATGCGCGAGGCCGATCGCGAGCAGCGCCAGAAGCCGGCGCAGCAGGACGAGCCGCGGGCGGGGGACGCGGTTCGCGGCGGAGTCCAGCAGCAGCGAGAACCCGATGCCGAACAGCAGGGAGAAGATCGGGAGCCCGAGCCACGGGTCCCAGTCGCCCATGGGCTGCGTCGTGACGGCTCTGTCGCCGTTGGCTATCAGCTGGATGTTGGCGAGCAGGATCTCGCACAGCGTGAACCCGCGCAGGACGTCGAGCGCGGCGATACGCGGCCGGCCGGGGGAGGCCGTCGTCCCGGCGCGGGTGGAAGGGGCTCCGGGACCTCGGACCGGTCCCGGAGCGTGATCTCGATAGGACATGCACCTCATCCTGGGGACGGGGCACGGTGCGGACATCGACCACCGGTGGGGGCTCGCGATCCGCCGACGGTACTTTCGGCCGATCCTCGTTCTCGACGGCGCCCCACCGGGCCGTCGGTCAGTCCGGCTGGTCCGGGATGGGAGGACGCGTCAGGCGTAGGAACCCTCGACGAGATCGGCCACGATGCCGGGGCGGGAGGGCTGCCAGCCGAGCGTTTCGCGGGTACGGGTCGCGCTGACGCGCTGGCTGATCGCCAGAGCCTGGGCGAAGCCCTCCCCGAGCTCCCGCGCGGCCTCCTCGAACGGCCAGGGCTCGGCCGTCTCCTTGACGCCCGCCGACCTGGCCGCCGCCTCGGCCACGGCGGTGACGGGCACCGCCTCCTCGCTGATGGCGTGGTAAACGGCCGCCTCCCCCTTCTCCACGGCGGCCACGATCAGCTCGGCCACATCGTCCACGTGCACGAAGGTCCACGTCGGCGCCGTGCCGCCCGCGGTGACGTACACACCGGTCCCGCGCCGCGCGGCCTGCGCCTTCAGCAGCGCCGCGATGCCCGTGCCACGCCCGTGGACGACGCCGGGACGCACCACGGAGCCGCCGCCGTCGATCACCAGCCGCTCCACCTGGTCCCGGTACGCCACCAGGGGGATCGGGTCGGCCGGGCTGTCCTCGTCGGCCCCGTCGGTCTCGCCGAGCACCCACACGCCGCTGACATAGACGACCTTCTGTGACGCTCCGGCGAGCACGCCGATCGTGGCCAGATCGGTCTCCTGGTCGCCGGTCAACTGGCCGGCGTGCACGATCGCGTCGAGGTCCGCGGTGATCGCCTTCTCCAGCGCGGCGGCGTCCGCCAGATCCCCGTACCGGACGTCGGCCACACCCGGCACCCGCCGCTCTCCCTCCGCCGCGGGCCGCACGTAGGCCGCCACCTCATGCCCCTGCGCGACCAACCGCTCCACCAGCGCACCACCGATGTACCCCGTCGCGCCAAGCACCAGCACCTTCATTGTCCCACCTCAAAAATTTCGACATTGAACATTTCCACGTAGGACGATAACCCACGACATCGAACATTTCAATGTCGTACGATTGCCGCCATGGGAGATGCAGTCGACGCGATCCTCGGGCAGTGGGCCCGCACCCGGCCCGACGTGGACGTGTCCCCGATGGGCGTGATCGGCCGGGTGTCGCGGGCCTCGCGGCTCCTGGAGCGGGGGGTCAAGGAGTTCCTGGGCGAGCACGGGCTGGAGGCGTGGGAGTTCGACATGCTGGCCACGCTGCTCAGGAACGAAGCCGACTCCATGTGCATGAAGGACCTGTCGGCGGCGGCCATGGTCAGTCCCGGCGCGCTCACCAACCGCATGGACCACCTGGTGGAGCGGGGGCTGGTGGACCGCTGGCCGGCGCCGGACAACCGGCGGATGACGCTCGTGGCGCTGACGGACGAAGGGCGGCGGGTGGCCAACGACGTCCTGGAACGTCACGCGGCCAACGAGGCCCGCCTCCTGTCCGGCCTCTCCCCCACCGACCGCGACGCCCTGGCCGACCTCCTCCGCAAACTCCTCGTCTCCCTGGGCGACACCGTGTAGAGGGCTGCTCCCGGGACTCGGCACCTGCCTTGGGGCGGTCCGTCGAGGCTTCCCTTTTCTGCGCCTGTACGGCCCCGCATCTGGTGGCCCGCCTTGGGGCTACTCCGGAAGGTCGAGCTCGTCGTAGGTCGCCACCTGATCGGCCGGAGGCGCTTGGATGTCGATCGGCCGGCCCCACCGGGACAGGCGGACGTCGTCGACGTAATGGACGGGTTCGTCGCTCAGCTTGGGGATGCCGGGCTGCCTGGAGTCGCTGTGGCATCGGCGGACGAGCTGGTCCCGTCCGATCCAGAGCTTCCAGTCGACCCGGACACGGACGTACTTGCCCGCGGGCCTGTGAAGTCCGGCGATACGGAAGTCGGGGTCCGCCTTGGCGAGCTCGCCCAGCGTGATGGACCCCTCGTAGAGGGTGGTGCGGGTGCCGTCGTACACGCCGGAGGGGCGCTTGACCTTGGTGGCGGCGAGCAGGGCCTTGAGCGTGCCGGGATCGCTCAGCCGCATCTGGCCGCAGTACAGGGCGAGGGACTGCTTCTCCTCGGCGACCAGCCAGCTCTTGCCTTCCGGAAGATGCTTGCGCAGGCCGGCCGACTGCTCGTAGGACCGGTCCGGGAAGAGGATGAGGCGCTGGCGGTACTTGCCGAACATGAAATCCTTGGGACGCAGGATCTCGCTCGCGACGACCCTCCCCCGGTCCAGCTCGTGGACTCCCGACTCCCGGAAGGTGCGCGGCTTTCCTTCGGACCTGGCGACCAGGACGTCCGAGAAGGTCACACCGTTGCCGCCCGCCAGTTGGCGGCGCAGCGCGGCGACGGGGTCGGCCGCGGCGGCGGCCGGCGACGTGACGATGGAGGTCACGGAGGTGATCGTCAGGGCGAGCGCCCAGAGCCTCATGCGGGTCGTCTCCTCGGGAGGTGAGCCATGCCGGGTGATCTTCGCAGGCCCAGATCTCGTTCCGGCCTCACCGACTCCACCAGCGCAACCGCCCGGGCCGCGCGCCTCGCACCACGGCCCGCAAGCACGGCCACAGGCCACCCCCGCGCGGTGAACGGGCGCGGCCTCGACCGGCTCGGGTCGCGCCCGCGCCCAGTCGCCGCTGCCGGGGCGATGCGTTGCGCCGCGACCGGTGGATTCGATTCGCGCCGCGCCTGTTGATCTTGTCCGGGCCTGTCCGTCGCATCAGAATGGCGGCCATGAGTCGCGAGGTCCTGGAGCAGTGGATGGCCGCCGTGGCGCGCGGCGACCTGGCGGACCCACCGGCCGCGCTGACGGTCGAGGACTGTACGGCCGCGGGCCTGGCGCCGTACGGGAGGTCCTACCGGCGCTCTCGCAGAGGCGTGACGTTCCGCGCTTACCTCACCCCCGACCGGCGGCATCACGCCATGCTGCTGGCCGGGCCCGAGCTCCTGCTGTGGATGGACGGCCGGAGCGCGCCCGTCCCGACCGGCATCGGGGGCGAGCCGCAGGGCGCTGCATTGGAGCGCTGGCTGGAGCATCGGTTCTCGATGGGCGGGATGGACGATCCGGAGCGGGCCCTGGCGATGTGGGCCTGGACGGGCGCGGCCGGACGTGTCGCCGCGCGTGACGGGGACAGGTGCGGGCGGACCTACCCGGCTCCACCGGCCGGAGTGACGCCCGCCGAGTACGGGGAGATCGGCTGGGACTTCACGGACGAGCGGTGCGCGTACAACTTCCTCGACACCGCGGGCAAGGGCGTGGTCCGCGTCGCCTTCGCGCCCGGCCTGCGGCGCCAGGCCCTGACGATCCGCGCTCCCGACTGGATCGGCGCGCAGTTGTGGGTCGACGGCGAGCCGGTGCCCGTGCCGTGTGAGCGGGAATGGGGCCCGTTGTGCGACGAGCACGTCACGTGGCTGGACGACCGCTTCGTCCACGCCGAGGTGGGCGGCCTGTGGAGCCATCCTCTGTACGACCCCGTCAAGATGGATCCCCTCGGCGACATTCGCGGGCTGCTGATCTGGGACGCGGCGAAACGCGTCCGGCACCTCCACCTCCCGGCGCCGGACGAGGCGTGGACCAGCCCGATCCTGCTACGGCGAGGCGATGCGTGGCGCGTCTATCCGGACGGCGAGGCGTACCGGGCGGATCGTCCCGATCGCACCCTTCCGATCCCCCGCTGAGAGCCCGGCGCCCGCGCCGTTCGGAGCGATGGGAACCAGTGGGCCAGGCTGGGAGCAGGCGCGCGGAGTCGCCCGTGCTGAGCCGCGCGACGCGTCCTGGCACAAAAGCCCGGGTCTAGTCCTTCTTGGCGCGGGCCTCGGCCTCGGCGGCGTCCATGGCCTCCGCCTCCTCCGGCGTCGGGGCCGTGCCGCCCAGGTGGGCGGGCTGCCACCACACCCCCTGCGGCACCTCCGGGTACGTGCGCTGCGCCTGGTCCACCAGGCCCGACAGCCGCTTGTGCAGGTCGGCGGTGTGGTCGTTGACGTTCTCGCCGCGCTTGGGGTGCATCGGCTCCCCCACCACGATGGTCAGCGGGATGTGCCGTTGCGTGAGCTTGCGGGGCCGGCCCTTGGTCCAGAACCGCTGGCTGCCCCACAGCCCGACGGGGATGATGGGCGTGTTGGTGGCCTGGGCCATGCGGATGGCGCCGTTCTTGATCTCCTTGACGGTGAACGACCGGCTGATCGTCGCCTCCGCGAAGACCCCGACGACCTCGCCGGCCTTCAGCATGCGCAGGGCCGTGGCGTACGAGCCCGCGCCCGCCCCCCGGTCCACCGGGATGTGTTTCATACCGCGCATCAGCGGCCCGGAGATCCGGTGCTCGAAGACGTCCTGCTTGGCCATGAAGCGCACCAGCCGCCGCGAGGGCAGCGCGGCGAATCCCGCGAAGATGAAGTCGAGGTAGCTGATGTGGTTGCTCACCAGCACCGCTCCCCCGGTCTGCGGCACGTGCTCCGTACCCTCCATGTGGAACCGGACGTCGAGCACGCGAAACAGGGTCCGCGCGGCGGCGATCACCGGCGGGTACACGATCTCAGCCATGAGCAGAAGGTAGCCTACTCAGGCGGGTGCCACGGTAGTCGGGAGCCGGACCATCCCGCGCACGTTCCCGTGCGAGATGCGCCGGATGCCCTCCGGGTCGATCTCGTACGAAGGCGAGACGGCCTTCGTCAGCTCCTCCAGCGCCACCCGGGCCTCCAGCCGGGCGAGCGGACCGCCGAGGCAGTAGTGGCGGCCGACGCCGAAGCTGATGGACCTGGAGGTGTCGCGGCCCAGGTCGTAGACGTCGGGGTCGGGGAAGACCGACTCGTCCCTGTTGGCGGAGCCGATCAGGATCCACACCTTGGCGTCGGCGGGGACCTGGACGCCGTGCCACTCGGCGGGCTCGGTGAGGCGGCGGGCGATGCCGTGCGCGGGGGTGTCGTACCGCAGCGACTCCTCCACCCACCCCGTGATCGCCCCGCCGAAGGCGGCGGCGCGCTGGCCGGGGTGGCGCCATGCCCAGTACCAGGCGGCGCCCAGCAGGTGGGTGGTGGTCTCCGAGCCCGCCCCGATCAGCAGGAACAGGAACGCCACGATCTCCTCGGGGCTCAGCCCGCCGTCGGCGACGAGCGCCGAGACGAGGTCGTCACGGGGTGCGGCCCGGCGGTCGGCGACGATCGAGGCGTAGTAGTCGCCGAGGGACAGGATGCTCCTGAGCCCCGTGTCCGCCATCTTGCCCTGAGGGTCATATTTCACGAGGATGTCGGACTTGCGGCGGACGTCCGCGCGATCGGACGGCGGCACCCCCACCAGCTCGGAGATCACGTCGAGCGGCAGCTTGGCCGCGAAGTCGCGGACGAAGTCGAACGTCCCCCGCTCGATGCCCTCCTCGATGTAGCCCCGCGCGATCTCCCTGATCATGGGTTCGAGGGCGGCCACCCGGCGCGGGGTGAAGGCCCGCGAGACGACGGCCCGCATGCGGGTGTGGTCCGGCGGGTCCATGGCCACGAACGACAGGTACGTACGCGCCTGCGGCCCCCACGCGGCCGGGTCGAGCACGGGGCCGTGGTCGCTGGACAGCAGGGCGCTGTCGCCGAGCGCGGCGGACACGTCGGCGTGCCGCGACAGTGCCCAGAAGCCGTGCTCGGCGTTGTGATAGACCGGCGCTTCCCGGCGTAACCACGCGTAGACGGGGTACGGATCGTTGTTGACCGCCGGGTCGTAGGGGTTGTAGACGACCTCCATCCCGCCCACGCTACGACGCTTGCGCCCTCGTGAAAATGGGCAGATCTTCTCACCATGAAGAAGCTCATCAACACGGCCGACTCCGTCGTCGATGACGCGCTGAACGGCATGGCCGCGGCCCACCCCTCGCTGCGAATGCGCGACCGCGTGGTCTACCGGGCCGAGGGACCGCGGCCGGGCAAGGTCGGCCTGGTCTCGGGCGGCGGCTCGGGACATGAGCCGCTGCACGCCGGTTTCGTCGGGTACGGCATGCTCGACGCGGCCTGCCCCGGCGAGGTCTTCACCTCACCGGTCCCCGACCAGATCATCGACGCGACCAGGGCGGTCGACGGCGGCGCCGGGGTCCTGCACATCGTCAAGAACTACACCGGCGACGTGCTGAACTTCGAGATGGCCGCCGAGCTGATCGAGGACGTCGAGGTGGCCAGCGTGCTGGTCGACGACGACGTGGCCGTACAGGACTCCCTCTACACGGCGGGCCGGCGCGGCACCGGGGCCACGCTGTTCGTGGAGAAGCTCGCGGGCGCGCTGGCCGAGCAGGGCGCGCCGCTGGCCCAGATCGCCGCGGTGGCGGGCGAGGTGGACGAGCGCAGCAGGTCGTTCGGCATCGCCCTGACGTCCTGTACGACGCCGCACGCGGGCAAGCCGACGTTCGACCTGCCGGAGACGGACGTGGAGCTGGGCATCGGCATCCACGGCGAGCCGGGGCGGGCCCGGGTGCCGATGGTGTCGGCGCGCGAGCTGGCCGCGATCGCCATGGAGGCCATCCACGGCGACCTGCCGCTCCGCGGCGACCTGCTGGTCATGGTCAACGGCATGGGCGGGACCCCGCTCATGGAGCTGTACGTGGTGTTCGCGGAGGTCGCGGCCTTCGTCAGAGGCAAGGGCGCGCGGGTGTCGCGCTCGCTCGTCGGCAACTACGTGACCAGTCTCGACATGCAGGGCTTCTCCGTGTCGATCTGCCTGCTCGACGACGTGCTCACCCGCCTGTGGGACGCTCCGGTCGAGACGCCGGGGCTGCGCTGGGGGCGCTGATGGACACCGACGTGTTCGTGGCCTGGTTCGACGAGGCTGCCAGGCTGGTGCACAGGGACCGCGACCGGCTGACCCGGCTGGACGCGGCGATCGGCGACGCCGACCACGGCACGAACCTCGACCGCGGCCTCACCGAGGTCCGCAAGACGCTGGCCGAGTCGCCGCCGGGGACTCCCGGCGAGGTGCTGGCCGCGGCGGGCGCGACGCTGATCCGCCGTGTCGGGGGCGCCTCCGGGCCGCTGTACGGGTCCGTGTTCCGGCAGATGGGCAAGTCGCTGGAGTCGCCGGTGACGCTGGCCGGGTTCTCGGGGGCGTTCGAGGCCGGGGTGGTGGCGCTCGAACGGCTGGGCAAGGCCGCGCTGGGCGACAAGACCATGGTGGACGCGCTGGTCCCGGCCTCCCGGGCGCTCGCCCTGGCCGTACGTGACGGGATCGGGGTGAAGGAGGCGTTCGAGCGGGCGGCCGAAGCCGCCGAGGAGGGGGCGAAGGCCACGATCCCGATGCAGGCGCGCAAGGGCCGGGCCAGCTACCTGGGCGAACGCAGTATCGGACACGAGGACCCGGGGGCGGCGTCGGCGGCCCTGTTCATGGCGGCGCTGGCGTCGGTGGTGGCTTGATGGGCGGGCCCGGTGATCGTGTGATCCCACGCGGGCCGATCGATGGGGCCGGGTGATGGTGGGGCTGGTGCTCGTCGCGCACAGCGCGGGGCTGGCGGCGGAGGCGGCGGCGCTGGCCCGCGGGATCGCCGGTGCCGACGTACCCGTGGCGGCCGCCGGGGGCACCGAGGACGGCGGGCTGGGCACGAGCCTGGACCTCATCGAGGCGGCGCTGCGCGGCGTCGACCAGGGTGACGGGGTGGTGCTCATCCCCGACCTGGGCAGCTCGGTGCTGACCGCCCGCCTGCTGGAGGAGGACGGGCGGGTGGTGGTGGCGGACGTGCCGTTCGTGGAGGGCGCGATCGCCGCGGCGGTGGCGGCGGGCGCGGGCGTGCCGCTGGCCGACGTGCTGGAGGCGGCCGAGGAGGCCCGCACCTACCGCAAGCTGTGAGCTCAGCGGGCGCCCGCGCCTACCGCGAGCTCTGAGCTCAGTGGCCCTTGAAGGCCTCCTCCAGCCACCAGGACCCGTGCTCCGCCGTGACCTTGGCGTGCACCAGGAGCGGCCGGTCGCGGGGCCCGTCCACCCATTCGGCCACGCCCGCCAGGTCGCCGGGCCCGCCGACCGTCACGGCGGCGCAGCCGTGACCCCGGGCGATGGCGGCGAGGTCGGCCGGTGGGAACGTGACTGTCCCGAGCGGGTGACCGTGCGGCCCGAAGTGGTGGACCTCGGCCCCGTACGCCTCGTCGTCGTACACCACGATCACCATGGGCAGGCCGAGCCGGACGACGGTCTCCAGCTCCGCGATGCCCATGAGGGCTCCGCCGTCGCCGAGCGCGGCCACCGGCAGCCGGTCCGGCCGGGCGATCGCCGCGCCGATCGCCGTCGCCAGACCCAGCCCGATCGACTGGAACGCCTGCGTGAAGCAGAACCCACCCTCATCCGGGACATCCACGAACATCGACGGATATCCCATGAAATTTCCGGAATCGATGGCGACGATCCGCTCCCGCGGCAGGAGGTCGTCCAACCCGATACTGAGCGTCCGGGGGTCGATCCGGCCGCCGCCGCTCTCGTCCTCGTACGGCACGTCCCGCCAGCGCCCCTCGTCCCGCACGCGGGCGGCGAGCTCCGGCGACCGGTAGCCCGGGCGGGACACGACCTGAGCGGCCAGCGCCTCCGCGACGCGCGCCACGTCACCCGCCACACCCAGGTCGGCGGGCACATGGGTCTTGAACGCCGCCGGGTCGAGATCGACCTTCACGACCTTCGCGCCCGGCGAGACGAGCGTGCCGTGGCGGGTGGTCCACATGTTCAGCGCGCATCCCCACGCGACGACCAGGTCGGCGCCGCGGATCAGCTCGGCGGCCAGCGGCGTCGCGAAGCCGCCGCTCACGTCGAGGTCCCACGGGCTGCCGCGGAACAGCCCCTTCGCGACGGCCGAGGTGGCCAGCAGGGCGCCCGCGAGGTCGGCCAGCTCCTCCAGCTCCCGCCGCGCGTGCCGGGCACCGCGCCCCGCGATGAACACCGGCCGCTCGGCCGCGCCGAGCAACCGCGCCAGCTCCCCCACCTCCGCCGCCGAAGGACCTGCCGAAGGAACCGCCGACGCGATCGCGGGCGGCATCACGTCGGCAGGCCCCTCGAAGGGGGCGGCCTGGACGTCGAGCGGCAGGTTCAGCAGGACCGTGCGCCGCTCCTCCACCGCCACCCGGTACGCCTCGGCCGCCCGCGACACCGCCTCCTCCGCCGAGGTGACGCGCATCGCCACCGCCCCCACCGCCGTCGCGAGCGCGGCCTGGTCGATGTGGAAGTTGGACTGGGCCTCCGTGGCCTCCCCCGCCAGCACGATGAGCGGCGTACGGCTCTTGGCCGCCTCGGTCAGGCCGGTCAGGGCGTTGGTGAGCCCCGGCCCCTGGTGCACGGACACGACGCCGACCCGGCCGCTCATCCGCGCGTACGCGTCGGCCATGGTGGCGGCCCCGCCCTCGTGGCGGGCGGCGACGAAGCGCACGCCGCCCGCCACCAGGGCGTTGGTCACGTGGAAGTTGCCGCTGCCGACCACCCCGAAGGCGGTCCCGACGCCGCAGGCGGCCAGGGCCCGCCCCACGGCCTCCGCGACGATCAACGTTCCACCAGGGCCAGCACGCGCACGGGGCTGCCGGAGCCGCCCACGATGGGCAGCGGCGGCGCGACCACGACGGCGCCGGTCACGGGCAGCCGGTCGAGGTTGCGCAGCTGGGTCAGGCCGTACTTGCCCGCCCCCAGCAGGAAGGAGTGGCACGGGAAGGCCGGGTCGAAGGAGTGGGCGGCGCCCGCGTCGGTGCCGACGGTCTCGACGCCGATCCCGGCGATCGGGGTCTCGGAGGCCAGCCACTTGGCGCACTCCACCGAGATGCCGGGCGTGTGGGGGCCGGAGGCGTCGGCGTTCAGGAAGGCCGCCTGGTCGGCGGAGCGGGTGTCCCAGCCGGTGCGGTAGAGCAGCCAGCCGCCGTCGGGCAGCGGGCCGTTGGCGCGTTCCCACTCCTTGACGTGGTCGATCTGGAGGAGGAAGTCGGCGTCCTTGGACGCCTCGGCGGCGAAGTCGAGCACGACGGCGGGCGCGATGAGGCTGCGCACGGGCACCTGGGAGACGTCCTGGCCGTCGCGGGCGGTGACCCAGTGGACGGGGGCGTCGAAGTGGGTGCCGGTGTGCTCGCCGGTGTGGATGTCGTTCCAGTACCAGGCGGGGCCGCGGTCGTCGTAGCGGCTGATCTCCTCCAGGCGGAACGGGATCGTGTTGCCGAACGGCTCGGGCAACTGGAGGATCGGCGTCTCGGACGAGAGGGGCGCCGTGAGGTCGATCACCTCGATCGCCCCGCTGCGCACGCTGTCAACGAAGCTCTGCAAGACCGACATGTCATCCTCCCTGTGGGCTGTGGGGTGGGCTGTGCGCATCCTCCTACGCACACCCCACCACTGCCAACAACCTCAGCCCTTGAGTCCGCTGAAGCTCATCGTGGCCACGAAGTGCCGCTGCGCCAGGATGAACGCGAGCACGAGCGGCAGCACCGCGATCACGTTGCCGGCCATCAGCGCCGACCACTCGGTGTGCCGGGCGCCGGCGAAGGTGGCCAGCCCGAGCTGCAGCGTGTAGCCCGACTCCGACGAGATCGCGATGAGCGGCCAGATCAGGTCGTTCCAGGCGCCGAGCAGCGTGAACACCACCAGCGTGGCCAGCGCGGGCCGGGCCAGCGGCAGCACCACGCGGAAGAACACGCCCAGAGGGGAGCAGCCGTCGATGATGGCGGCCTCCTCCAGCTCCTTGGGCAGCGACAGGAAGAACTGCCGCATGAGGAACACCCCGAACGCCGACGCCAGCCACGGCACGATGGCCGCCCCCAGCGTGTCGATCAGGCCCATGTTCTTGAAGAGCAGGAACGTCGGGATCATCAGCACCTGGGTCGGCACCATGATGGTGGCCATGACCGCCGCGAAGGCGACCCCGCGGCCGCGGAACTTGATCCGGGCGAAGCCGTACCCGGCCAGGGAGCAGAGCACCACGTGCCCGAGCACCGCCGACCCGGCCACGATCACCGTGTTGGCCAGCCAGAGCGGGTACTCGTCCTCGGTGAAGATGCGCCTGAACCCGTCCAGCGTGAAGTGCTCGGGCCAGAGCTTGGGCGGGTAGGTGTTGATGTCGGCGTCCGGCATGAACGCGGTCAGCGCCATCCACACCAGCGGCGCCACGAACAGCAGCGCGAGCGGCATCAGGAAGAGATGGGCGAGGCTGCGGCGCGTCACTTCGCACCCCTCCACAGGACCGCGCCCGACACGGCGAGCGTCACGATGAACAGGACGTAGGCGATGGCCGTGCCGTAGCCGGAGTGGAAGAGCTGGAACGCCTGCCGGTAGAGGTAGAACACGATGGTCGTCGTGGAGTCGAGCGGCTGGCCCTTGGTGGTGGTGTAGACGAGGTCGAACAGCTGCAGCGCGGTGATCGTCTGCCAGATCAGCAGGAAGACCGTGGCCGGCCGCAGCTGCGGCAGCACGACGTGGCGCAGGACGTGCCGACCGGCGCCGCCGTCCGCCCGGGCCGCCTCGATCAGCTCGCGCGGGATGTCCTGCAGAGCGGCCAGGTAGACCACGGCGGGCATGCCCACGCCGCCCCAGAGCGAGATCGCGACCAGGGTGAGCATCGCCTGGTCGGGGTCCTGCAGGAACCCCATCGCGGGCAGGCCGAGCGCCTTCAGCCCGGCGTTGACGATGCCGAAGTCGGGGTCGAAGACGAAGTTCGACAGGATGCCCGTGGCTGCGGCGGAGACCACGTACGGGACGAAGAAGCACGTACGGTAGAACCCGATGAGCCGGATCTTGAGGTTGAGCGCCAGCGCCAGCGCCAGCCCGAGCACCACCGAGCCGGGCACGAAGAGCACGGTGTAGAGCAGCGTGTGCCCGGCCGACGCGGCCAACTCGGCGTCGCCGAGCATGTCGCCGTAGTTCGCCAGCCCGACGAAGTCGCCGCCGGTGAGCAGGTCGCCGTCCCGCAGCGAGAGCAGCAGCGCCCACACCGCGGGGAACAGGCTGAGCCCGACGATCACGAGCGTCGCGGGGAACACGAAGCCCCACCCGGTCAGCTGGGGGACCAACCGGCTCCGCCGCGCGGACGGCGCGCTCACCCGCGCCGCCCTGCTCATCGTCGGGGCTGTCATCGCGAGCGCCCCAGCACTGCGTCGGCCTCGGTCGCGGCCTTGGTGAGGGCCTGCTGCGCCGGCGTGCCGCCGACCAGCGACTGGGCGATCGCGTTGCCGACCTTCTCGGAGAACTCCGGGTACGCCGGCAGGGGCGGCCTGGCCTGCTTGGCGTTCTCGAGGTTCGCGGTGAAGACGTCGATGCCGGGGAAGTCCTTGACGAACTTCTGGTACGCCGGCAGCGCGGTCGTGGCCTTGCGCAGCGGCAGGTTGCCCAGGCCGAGCGACCACCGGGCGTCCTGCTCCGGCCGGGTGAGCCAGGTCAGGAACTCGGCGGCGGCCTTGGCCCGGCGCGAGCCGTTGTCGAACACGACCCAGTTGTCCGGCCCGGCGACCGTCTCGTGGTTGCCGTTGTAGCCGGGCAGCACCTGCACGCCGTAGGAGATCTTGTGGTCGATGATGTCCAGCAGCGCGTACGGCGCCGCCGCGATCATCCCGATCTTGCCGCTCTGGAACAGCGGCACGAACTTCTCACCATTTTGATCGAGGTATACGGACTTATCCTGCTGGGCCATGGCACTCCACAGATCGAGCGCCTGCGTCGCCTGCGGCGTGTTGAACGCCGACTTCTTCCCGTCCGGCGTCAGGATCGAGCCGCCCTGCTGCCAGATCATCGGCCAGAACCGCCACACGGTGTCCTCGAGACCGGTCACGGGGTACGCGGTGCCGTACACGCCGCCGCCGGTCAGCTTCTTCGCCGTGGCCCGGAAGTCGTCCCAGGTCCAGTCCTTGGACGGGTACGGCAGCCCCGCCGCGTCGAACAGCTTCTTGTTGTAGATGACGGCCAGGTTGTCGACCAGCGCGGGGACGCCGACGACCTTGCCGTTCACCTCCGACACGGCCCGCTCCGACGGCCAGAAGTCGTCCCATCCGAACCCGGGGGCCTTCACGGTGGCGGCCAGGTCGTACACCTTGGGGTTGCGCGCCAGGTTCGGCATCCACGTGCCGTACATGTACGCGATGTCGGGCGCCTTGCCGCCGGCCAGCACCGCCTGGACCTTCTGCAGCATGTCGTCCACGTTCGTGGACCCGACGGCGGGCGTGATCTTCACGTCCGGGTGGGCCTTGGAGTACTCGGCGGCCAGCCCCTCGATGACCTTGGCCTGCAGCTCCGTCTGGCCGTGCCACCAGGTGATCTCGACCGGGCCCGAGGCGTCCTCGGAGGAGGAGCCGCAGGCCGTCAGCAACCCGGCGACCAGGACGAGCGCCGCCGTGCTTTTCATGACAGGGCTTTTCATGACGGGGCTTTTCATGACAGGGCTCTTCATGACGGGGCTCTTCATCACCGGCTCCTGAGGGACTCGGGCATCAGCTCGCCGTGGGCCTCGATCAGCGCGCCGCACAACTCGTCGATCTGCTCGACGGTGAGGGTGGCGGCGGTGTTCGGGTCGGCCATCATGGCGTGCCGGACGTGCTCGGGCCGCCCCTCGGTGACGGCGCGCACGGTCAGCTCGTTGACGTTGACATAGGCGCGGTTGAGCGCCACGCACTGCGCGGGCAGGTCGCCGACGGCCATCGGGCGGACGCCGAGCGCGTCGGCCACGCACGGCACCTCCACCACGCAGCCGTCCGGCAGGTTTGCGACCAGGCCCCTGTTCTGGACGTTCCCGTAGACGACCCGGCTGGTGCCGGTGGTGACGCTGTGGATGATCTGCGGGGCGTATTCCATGGTCCCCTCCACGGTGATCGGCCGTCCCGCGCGCAGCGCGTCGCGGGTGGCCTCGTACTGGCGTACGTTCTCCTCGCTGATGCCGATGTACGCGCCCACGGGGATCCGCAGGCGCTCGATCTCGCTCTCGTCGTGCAGGTACCAGGGCACGTACTCGGCCGAGTGCTCGCTCGTCTCGGTCGGGTAGTAGCCGAGCCTGCGGTACATGTCCACGCGCACCCGGCGCAGCAGGCCGGGGTCGCGCTCGATGGCCTCGTCCAGGCGCGGGTAGAGGTCCTGTCCGCCGGACTCGAAGCGCAGCATCCACGACTGGTGGTTGACGCCCGCCGCCAGGTACGACACCTCCTCCAGCGGCACCCCGACCAGCTCGGCCAGGTCGTGGGCGGTCCAGTAGATGGAGTGGCAGAGCCCGACGACGTTGCGCACGGGGGTGGCGGCGGCCAGGTACCAGACGTTCATGGCCATCGGGTTGGTGTAGTTGAGCAGCCACGCGTCCGGGCACACCTCGGCCATGGCCCGCCCGATCCGGTCGAGCGCCGGGAAGGTGCGCAGGGCGCGGAAGATGCCGCCCACGCCGATGGTGTCGGCGATCGTCTGGCGCAGCCCGAACCGGGCGGGCACCTCGAAGTCGACGCGGGTCGCGTCGATCATGCCGACCTGGATCATGTTGATCGCGAAGTCGGCGCCTTCGAGAGCCTGGCGCAGGTCGAGGTGGGCGGAGATCTTGACGGGCCGCCCGGCCGCGATGACGCGGGCGGCGGCCTCGGCGGTGTCCAGCCGCTCGGGGTGGATGTCGTGCAGCGCCACCTCGAACTCCCCCAGATCGGGGAAGGCGACCAGGTCCGCCAGCAGCCCTTGAGTGAACTCGACGCTCCCGGCGCCGAGAAAGACGATCTTCATAGGTCCTTCCAGGTGGGCTGGGCGGCGGTGCCGCCGGCGGCCTGGGTCGAAAGGGATCCGCAGGTCACGGCCACGCGCAGGCATTCGCGCAGGCTCATCCCGCGCAGCCGCGCGGCGAGGAGGCCGGCGTTGAAGCTGTCGCCGGCGCCGACGGTGTCCACCGGCTCGACGGGGACGGCGGGGGCCCGGGTCAGCTCGCCCGCCTGCCACGCCAGCGCGCCGTCGCCGCCGTCCTTGACGACCACGGTGGGGCCGAGCCCGCCGATCCGGGCCGCCGCGGCCTCGAGGCATTCGGGACCGGTGTCGAAAAGCCTGGCCGCGATAGCCCGGGCCTCGGCGGCGTTCGGGAGGAACACGTCCACCTCGGCCAGCACCTCCCCGAGCCCTTCCCACTCCCCGGCGGGGTCGTCGTTGGTGTCCAGCGAGGTGGTCGCGCCCGCGCGCCGCTCCTCCGCCAGGAAGCCCGGCAGTCCGGGCGCGAGCCCCGGTTGCAGGAAATATGACGACACGTGGACGTGGCGGGCCACGTCGCGCGGCAGGTCCTCCACGGTCAGGTACGGCAGGCAGCCGGGCGAGGTGAGGATGGCCCGGTCCGAACCGTCGGCCAGCACCACGGTCATGGCCGTGGGCCGGGAGTCGATCACGCAGCGGGAGACGTCCACACCCCGGTCGGCCAGGGCATCCAGCACGAAGCGCCCGGCCGCGTCGTCGCCCACGCGCCCCGCGAAAGCGGTCCGCAGGCCCAGCCGAGCCGCCCCGCACGCGGTGATCGCGCCGGACCCGCCGAGCACCAGGTCGCCGCCGGAGACGAGCTGTTCACGCTGGCCGTACGCCAACCCGCGCGGCGCTCCGGAGAGCACCACGTCGGGGTTGGCGTCACCGACGACCAGCAGGTCGAAGTCACGCGCCACGGCAGGGCACGCGGTAGGCGTCGAGCTCGTACTTCTTCTTCAGCGAGTTGAAGTTCTGAGCGTTGGACTTGGCGCAGAAGGCCGAGGTGGCCAGGTTGTACTCGACGTTGAACACGGCCTTGCCCGCCTTGACGAACTGGTCGTATCCGTAGTCGTCGTTCTGCGCGGTGGTGCACTCGGTGTGCTCCCAGCACTCCTCGTTCACCGCGAAGTCGAAGTACGGCAGCAGCGCCGGGATCTGCTCGATGTCGTTCTTGAGCGCGACCGACAGGCCCCTCTTGTGGGCCTCGTTGGCGAACCAGGTGTTGTAGGCGAGCTGGTCGGCGGCCTTGAGCGGGAAGCCGCTGGCGTTGCTGTAGCCGTCGACGTTGTCGGGCTCCACGGCGTCGAACCCGGCGGCCTTGCACATGTCGAGCCGGGCCTTCATGATCTGGCCGAGCTTGCCGGTGTAGGTGCGGATGTCGAGCCAGCGCTCACCCGGCCAGTCCTCCAGCGGCTTGCCGAGCACCTCGGCAGGGAACTGGCTCGCGTCCGGGCGCCAGTCCTCGAACGTGCCCGCGCTGATGTAGCAGACGACGCCGCGACCCGGCTTGTCCGCCTTGAGCGACTTGACGATCGCGCCGTCCTTGGCGGCGAAGCCGTCGATGTCGAACATCTGCACGTTCGGGTACGGCTTGGTCGGCAGGGACGAGAGCTGCCACTGCCAGGACGTGTTCAGCGCGGGCTTCCAGCAGCCGTTGCAGGCGACGGGGGCGGGCAACGCCCTGGCCTCGGTGGTCGCGGCGGCGGCGGGGGCGGTGACGAGAGCGGTGGCGGCCAGGGCGGCCGCAGAGATGAGAGCAGGGAGACGGCGCAACAGGCACTCCTCGCGTACGGAACGGGTGCGGATCAATGGCGCTGCGCGCTGTTCCGCACTCTCCGAGTCGCGTCCTGGCCAGGGACACCGGAGTGGCGTGGCCCATAACCGTAGGACGTCACGCCAGCACGCTCCAGGCGTGCCTCCCTTCTTGCTTGCCGCACAGAATTGCGCATTCCTGCTCTTTTGTCCAGAGTTTGACGCACAAAAGCATCATGCTCTGATCCACTCCGCGCATCCGGCGGTCCTGAACGCCTTGTCCGTGGCCAGGATGGTGACGCTGACCGAACCTGTCGGCATGCCGCTCGCGATCTCGCCCCCCGTGGCGCTCCGCAGCCTGGCCCAGTAGCACATGGGGATCCCCGCGGTCGGGCCCGCCGTGCGGTAGGTGCCCGGCTGGATGTCCGTGCCCACGACGAGCGTCCGCATGGACACGTTGTTGAACGCGGGACTGCCGGTCCCCCCGCTCGGCGGGCCGGTCTGACCCGGCGGGTTCTGGCTGGGCGCCGTCTGACCGGGCCCGGGCGGGGTGGCGCCCGGCGGGGTGGCGCCCGGCTGTGTGGCGCCCGGCTGGGTGGCCGGTGGCTGCGTTCCCTGCGGCGGCGTGGGCTGCGTGGGCTGCGTGGGCTGGACCGGCGACGACGGGCCGGGGCCGGTGGCCTCGGGCTCCGGCGGCTGCGTGCCCTCGACCGTGACCGTGACCCGGGGGGCGGGCTCCTCGGACGACTCGGACGCGCCGAACCCCACGAAGACCCCCAGCAGGAACCCGAGCAGAGCGGCGAGTCCGGCCACGAGCACGATGATCGTCGGACTGCTTGTCGCCCGCGGATACTCAGGAGGATATTCAGGAGGCCCGTACATCACGGACCAAGGGTGCCATCCCTATCAACGGTGGAGATAGTCGACGAGCGACGCCTTCTCCGTCTCCAGCTCCTCGATCGCGCTCTTGACCACGTCGCCGATGCTCACGATGCCCACGAGCCGGCCGTTCTCGACCACCGGCATGTGCCGGAACCGCTGCGTGGTCATGATCTGCCGCAGCGAGTCGACGTTCTCGCCGGGCCCCACCGTGCGCACCTGAGTGGTCATGATCGCGGATACCGGGCCGTCGAGGATCGCCGGGCCGCGGTCGTGCAGGCGGCGCACGACGTCGCGTTCGGACGCGATGCCCTCGATGGTGAGGCCGTCGGTGGAGACCACCGCGGCGCCGATGTTGCGCTCGGCGAGCGTGGCCAGCAGCTCGCGCACTGTCGCCCCGGGCGACACGGTCGCCACATCACTTCCCTTGGCGCGAAGAATCGTCCCGATGAGCATGTTGCACCACCTCTTGCACCTCAGTCTTCCAGGCCTTGCGTACAGGCAAACAACCCCAGGGGGATGACGTCAAGGGGAGCCGGGTTGTAACGGGGCGGTCACTTTTCGTGCCTGGCTGACAACATGTGACCTGCGTCTCATACCTTTCGCGCAAATTCCCACGAAAGCATCGACTACTAGACAACCCGTCAGTAGGGTTGCCACTCATCTCATCCGTAGGCGGCGGAGGCGGTCATGGCGGTAACCCGAGGTCGCCGATGACCCTGTCCGGGTACATCGGACGCCGGGCCGGCTCGACGCTCGGCCAGATCGGTGAGCTGTTCGTCATCGTCCTGGAAGGGCTGCGCAGGACCTGGGACATCAGGCGCTGGTGGTGGGAGTTCGTCGAGCAGTGCTGGTTCCTGGCCCGGGTCACCAGCGTCCCGGTCCTGCTGGTCGCCCTGCCGCTGGGCGCCACCGTGGCGCTCCAGGTGGGCGAGCTGGCCAGGCAGCTCGGCGCCAGCTCCGCGACCGGCAGCGCGGTCTTCGTCGGGCTCATCCGCGAGGTGGCGCCGCTGGCCAGCGCGCTGCTGATCGCCGGGGCCGGCGGCAGCGCGATGACCTCCGACATCGGCGCGCGCCACATCCGCGACGAGCTGAGCGCGATGGAGGTCATGTCGGTCAACCCGATCCACCGCCTGGTCACGCCGCGCATGTGGGCGGCCAGCACGGTCGCGGTCTGCCTGTGCCCGCTGGTCATCCTGGCCGGGGCGAGCGGCGGCTACTTCTTCAACGTCGTCGTGCAGGGCGTCACCCCGGGCGCGTACTTCGACGGCGCGTTCTCCCTGGTCGTCGCCTCCGACCTGTACGTGACGCTGTTCAAGGCGTGGATCTTCGGGTTCATCGCGGCGGCGGTCGCCTGCTACAAGGGCATGACGTGCGCCTCCAGCCCCGTCGGTGTGGGGCGGGCGGTCAACCAGGCGACCGTGGTGACGTTCATGCTGGTGTTCGCGTTCAACTACGTGATCTCGGCCGTCTACTTCCTGGCCTACCCGCCGAGGTCGCTGTGATGATGGTGACGCGCACGGCCGGCCTGCGGCTCGCGCTGCGGGGGCGGGACGTCGCCGAGCGGTTCGCGACGCTGGCCGACTGGCCGCTGTTCGTGTGGAAGGTGCTGTTCTACTCCGTACGCGACGTCGTCCTGCGGCTCAAGTTCTTCAAGGTCGTCATCAGGCAGGTCAGCGACGTCGTGGTGGGCGTCGGGGCGACCGTCATCGGCGGCGGCATGATCTTCGTGGTGTTCACGATGGCGTTCGTCGTGGGCGCGACCGTGGGCCTGCAGGGCTACCAGGGGCTGCAGGCGATCGGCGCGGAGTCGTTCATGGGCCTGGTGGGCAGCTTCGCGAACGTCCGCGAGATCACCCCGATCATCGCCGCGACGGCGCTGGCGGCGCAGGTGGGCTCGTCGTTCACGGCGGAGCTGGGCGCGATGCGGATCTCGGAGGAGATCGACGCGCTGGAGGTCATGGGCATCAACGCCTTCACCTATTTGATCTGCACCAGGGTCGTGGCGGCGCTGCTGGCGCTGGTGCCGATCTACCTGATCGCGCTCTTCGCCAGCTTCTTCGCCACCCGGCTGATGTGCACGGTGCTGTTCGGCCTGGCGCCGGGGGTCTACGACTACTACTTCTATCTGTATCTGCCGGTCCGGGACATCGCGTTCAGCGTCACCAAGGTCGGCGTGTTCGCCTTCGCGGTCATCGTGATCCACTGCTACCACGGCTTCCACGCCACCGGCGGCCCGGTGGGCGTGGGCGTGGCGGCGGGCCGCGCCATCCGCCAGTCGATCGTCACGATCGTGCTGCTCAATCTGCTGCTGTCGTACCTGTTCTGGGGCAGCGGCGGCAACATACCGCTGACGGGGTGAGCCGGTGGGCCGATTCCAACTCTCCCTCGCAGCCCGGGTGGGCATCGCGTTCGCCGTGCTCGTCGTGCTCGCCGCGGCCACCCTGTACGTCGTCCGCACCGCCACCGAGCTGAGCGGGACCAGGATCGACGCCGTGTTCGCCAGGGCCGGGCAGGGCATGGACGCCGGCTCCCCCGTCAAGATCCGCGGCATCACGGTCGGCAAGGTGACGAGCGTGTCGCTGGACGCCAAGGGCCGGGCCGTGGTGACCATGCACCTCGACCCCGGCGTCAAGGTGCCGGGGTCCACGGTCGCCTCCGTCGAGCCGGCCTCGGTGTTCGGCCCCAAGTTCCTCGACCTCAAGCCCGGCTCCGGCGAGACCACCGGCCCCTACCTGGCCAGTGGCGCCGTCATCACCGACACCGAGGGCCCGCTCGACCTGTCCGACACGCTCGGCGCCGCCTACCGCGGCCTGGACGCCGTCGACCCGCGCGAGGTCACCGTCATCGTGCACACCCTGGCCCAGGGCCTGGACGGCGAGGGCGAGAACCTGCGCGAGCTGATCGGCGACGCCGGCACGCTCGTCGGCGTCGCGCACCGGCAGCGCGGCCGGGCCCGGCAGTTCCTGCACGACGCCGCCCTGCTGGGCACGGCCCTGCAGGACAAGGGCGACGACCTGGTCTCGATCTCCTCCGACGTCAACGTCATCACCCCCGACCTGCTCGCGCGGGCCGACAAGGTGCGCGCGCTGCTGGACGAGGTCACCTCGGTCTCCGGCCTGGCGGCGCACGGGCTGGCCAAGCACCGTCAGGACCTGCGGGCCGGCGTGCACTCCACCGAGCGGGTGGCCGCGCTCATCTACGCCCAGCTCGGCCTGGCCGGCGACGGCGTACGCGGCCTGAACAGGCTGGTCGACCTGCTCAACGAGCTGATCGAGGCGCCCGGGCCGGGCAACACCCGCCAGCTCCAGGTCGAGGCGTTCGTGGCGACCGACGTCTGCGAGCTGATCGTCGGCATTTGCGGCCCGACCGACGGGAGGCGCTGACATGCGCCGGGCCTGGACGTTCGCGCGGTTCGCGGTCTTCGTCGGCGTGTGCGTGGCGCTGATCGCGGTGATCGGCGTGCAGATCGCCCGGGTGAGCACGGGTGCCGGCTACCCGCTGGTCGCCGTGTTCGACGACGTGTCGGGGCTGAACGAGGGCGACCAGGTGAAGATCGCCGGAGCGCCCGTGGGCCAGGTGGACACGATCAAGGTGGTGGACGGGCGGGCCGAGGTGACCATGGAGGTGCAGCAGGGGATCACCGTGCCCGCCGACACCGAGGCCGCCATCCGCTGGCGCAACGCGGTCGGCCAGCGCGTGGTCTACCTGCTGCCCGGCACCGCGCCCGGAAAGCTGACGCCGGGGGCGCGCATCACCCGTACCTCCTCCGTCGTGGACATCGGCCAGCTGGTCAGCGACCTCGGCCCGCTCACCCGCAGCCTGGACCCCGACCAGATCAACCAGCTCCTCACCGCCGCCGCCAGGTCGCTCAAGGGCAACGAGCGGAACATCCCGAGGCTGCTCGACAACGTCAACGCCATCACCACCACGGTCACCGAGCGCAGGAAGACCATCGAGCAGTTACTGAAGGACTACGCCACCGTCACCGGCGTGGTCGCCCGGCGCGACAAGCAGATCGAGCAGCTCGTCGACAACCTCGTCACGCTGTCGGAGGCGTTCGCCGACAACCGCGAGCTGATCGACGAGTCGCTGGTGGAACTGTCGACGACCGTGCACACCTCCAACGAGGTGCTCGGCAAGAACGCCGACGAGCTCGGCCGGCTGGTCGACAACCTGTCGGGGCTGACCGGCGGCATCAGGCGGCACGTGAACGAGATCGACAGGACGGTCAGCACGTTCCAGCCGCTGTTCGCCCGCGCGTACCAGACCGTGGACCGCGGCCGTTACTTCATCACCGCGGTCCCGTGCGTGGCGCTGAGCGCCGCGCCCTGCCCGTACGGGATGCAGGCGCCGCCGCCGCTGCGCAACACCCGGGTCCAGAGCACGAAGGACCTGCAGAAGCTGCTGGTGGGCGAGTGATGGCGCTCAAGTCCTTCCGTGACCGCAACCGGATCGTCGTCGGCCTCGTGTCGCTGGCCACGCTCGCCGCGATCCTCGTCGGCACGTTCCTGGTCGGCAACCTGGGGCTGCTGGAGGGCGGCTACTCCATGTCGGGCGTGTTCGTGGACTCCGGCGGGCTGCGCACCGGCAACGACGTCAGGGTCGCCGGGGTGCGCGTCGGCAAGGTCACCGAGGTCCGCGCCGACTACGCGCAGGGCAACGTGGTGGTCACCTGGAAGGTGGACGACGGCGTACGACTCGGCCGCGGCACCCGGGCCGACATCGCCCTGTCGAACCTGCTCGGCGGCCGGTACGTCAAGCTCACCGGCCCTGTCGCGGCCCCGTTCATGGACCAGCTCCCCGAGGGGCAGCGGCGCATCCCCGTGACGCGGACCGGCGTGCCCACCCTGATCAACGACGCCATCAAGGACGCCACCCGGCTGGTCCAGCGCCTGGACACCGACGCCGTGGACGACCTGCTCACCGAGCTGGACAAGGTCGACCTGGGCAAGCGCGGCCGCATCACCCGGCTGCTGCGCAACATCGGCGACCTGTCGGACACGATCAGCAAGAGCGAGCCGCAGCTCCAGCGGCTCATCGACAACGGCACCCGGATCATGAACGTCCTGGAGAAGAAGGACAGGCAGCTCGCGCGGCTCATCGACGCCATCGGCGTCATGCTGGCCGAGCTGCGCCGGCGGCGCGAGGAGCTGCGCACGCTGCTCGGCGACGGCAGCGACCTGGTGCGCAGCACGACCAAGCTGATCAACGAGCACGAGAAGACCCTCGTCCAGGTGCTGGACGACAACGCGGCCATCACGACACGGCTCGGCGGCAGCAACAAGCAGTTCAATTCGCTCCTGGCATGGGCGGGCCCGACGTTCTCCGGTCTGTCCACGATGGGCGGTCAAGGCCCGTGGCTCGAGGCCATAGCCACGGGCCTCGGCCCCATCAACCCGGAGGTGCTCGCCGCCATCTCCAAGGACAGGAAGAGCGCCAGATGAGACGACTCGTGGCGGTCCTGCTGGCCGTGGCCGGGGTGTTCCTGACGTCGGGGTGCACCGTGCTGGGGCCGGAGCCGTACCGGCTGGTGGCGGTCTTCCACAAGGCGCCCTCCCTGTACGAGCAGGCGCGGGTCAAGGTGATGGGGCTGGACGCCGGATATGTCGAGAAAATCAGGATCGATGGGGACAAGGTGAGAGTCGACCTGCTGGTGGACCGGCAGGTGCCGCTCCCGGCCAAGGTGAAGGCCGTGGTCGCGCCGCAGAACACGCTCGGCGAGCGGAACGTCGTCCTCTACCCCCCGTGGAAGCCCGGCGACCAGAAGGTCGCGCCGGGGACGGTCATCCCCCTGGAGCGCACCGACCTGCCGGTGGAGATCGACGACGCGCTCGACGCGTTCACCAAGCTCACCGACGCGCTCGACGACAAGAAGCTGGGCTCCGTGGCGAGCGACCTGGCCGACGGGGTCAGGGGGCGCGGCAAGACCATCAACAACGCCATCGACGACACCTCCCGGCTCACCGGCACCCTGGCCAAGCAGGACCAGCAGCTCGTCGATCTCGCCAAGGGGCTGAACCGGCTGGCCACCGGCCTCAACCGGCGCGAGAGCCAGGTGACGGGCGCGATCGACGCGTTCGCCGAGGCCAGTTCGATCCTGGCGGAGGAGCGGCGGCGGCTGCGCGACTTCATCACCGGCATCTCGGACTTCGTACGGCGCGGCGACGTGATCATCGAGCAGTACTCCGAGCGGCTCCCCCAGGCCGCCGGGACGCTGGCCGAGCTGGTGCTGACCATGCGGGCCAACAGCGCGTCCGTGGCGCAGGCGATCAAGGGCGCGGCCGACTTCGCCGACGTGGTGATCGACTCGTGGGACAGGAAGCAGCACGTGCTGAAGATCCGCGTCGTGCTCAACGCGATGACCAAGGCATGGCTGACGCCGCTGTTCCAATCGCTGAACCTGGGGCGGGTGCCGTGCCTGCCCGCCGGGCTGAGCAACTGTCCCTACGAGCAGCAGGGGAGGCGGCGATGAGGGCCCGCCTGCTCGCCGCGATCCTCGCGCTCGCCGTGACGGCGTCGTGCTCGCTCCAGACGCTCGGCGCGACCACCGGCGACCTGACCCTGCACGCTGTCTTCGACGACGTGCAGAGCCTGGTGGCCGGGCACAGCGTGCAGATCTCCGACGTACGGGTGGGCACGGTCACCGACATCCGGCTGGAGGGCTACCGGGCCAAGGTGACGATGTCGATCGTGTCCAGGTACCGGGTGCCCGAGGGCAGCACGGCCACCGTGGCCAAGACGTCGGTGCTGGGCGAGAACTACGTCCTGCTCACGCCGCCCGCGGGCAAGGACCTGGCCACGGGGCCGTACCTGAGCAACGGCGCCACCATCGCCGACACGTCGGTCGAGCCGGACATCGAGCAGGTCACCGCGAAGGCCGGGCCGCTCATCGAGGCACTCGGCGCGCAGGACGTGAACGCCATCCTCGACGCGGCCTCCACCGCCTTCGCCGGGAAAGGCGACGACGTCAACAAGCTGATCAAGCAGACGGCCGAGGTCACCGACGCCTACGCCGCGGCCCGCCAGGACCTGGGCACCAGCATCGACGCGCTGGCCAAGCTGGGCGACGACCTCGCCAAGGGCAGCGGCGAGCTGGACCGGCTGCCGGGCACGCTGGCCGCGGCCACCGCGCGGATCGCGCACGGGCGCAAGCACGTCAAGAAGACGATCATCGCGCTCACCCGGCTGGCCAAGGAGGCCAACCTCACCGTCTACCCGCGCCACGCCGCCCGGCTGCGGACGCTGCTGCTGGAGCTGGAGGCCATCTCGTCGGCGATGCAACGGGGCAAGGAGGACCTGAAGACGCTGGTGGCGCGGCTGCAGAAGTTCATCGACGCGCCGCCGATCACGGCCAACGGGCAGGTGCTGATCTACCTGTGGCTGAAGGGCGTCCTGCTGCCCAAGAAGTCGTCGCAGGGGCTGCTGCCGAACCGGATCGAGGACTTCCGCCTGCTCCTGGAGCCGCCGCGATGAAAAACCGGATCTATCTGAACCTGGGCTTCTTCGCCGTCCTGGGCGTGGTCATGACCGTCTGGGCGTTCAGCACGATCATCCGGCTCGACGCCATCGAACGGCCCTACCGGATCTCGGCCGAGTTCGTGTCGTCGCCGGGGCTCATCCGAGGGTTCGACGTGGCGTACCTGGGGGTGCGGGTCGGCAAGATCGGCGACGTGCGGCTGGCGCCGGGCAAGATCGTGGTCGGTCTCGACATCGACAGGGGGATCCGGCTGCCCCAGGGCGCCACGGCCGAGGTGCGGCGCAAGTCGGCCATCGGGGAGCCATACGTGGAGCTCTCGCCGCCCGCCACCGGCGTGAAGGGCCCCACGCTCGCGGCCGGGGACACGATCCCGCTGGCCAAGACGTCGGTGCCGCTCGACTACAAGAAGCTGTTCGAGGGCGTCGGCAAGCTGCTGAACGCGGTGCCGCCCCGGGACGCGAAGACGATCACCCATGAGCTGGCCGTCGCGCTGGACGGGCGGGCCCCGGCGATCAGGAACATCATCGACGACGCCCACTCCCTGACCGGCACGCTGGCCGACAACGCCGCCGTCCTCGACGACCTGTCGGTGCAGCTCACCCGGCTCACCCACACGCTGGCCGGCAAGCGGGGCGAGCTGGCCTCCGGGATCACCGACCTGAGCACGGTGACGAGCACGCTGCGCGCCTCCCGCGCCGACCTGAACACCTTCCTCGACCGGGGGCCAGGGGTGTTCGCCCAGTTGGACGCGGCCGTCAAGAAGTCCAGGCCGGGGTTCTCGTGCCTGCTGACGGCGCTGGGACAGCCGCATCGACCGGCGTTCTCGGCGGAGACCGAGCGGAACGTGCACCACCTGCTCAGCATCGTCCCGACCGCGCTCAGCCTGGCGGACGACATCAGCGACCGGCACGGCGACACCGTCTACGGGAGGGCGGCGTTCATCTTCAGCGTGCCGGGCGGGCCGACCCCGGCCGAGGAGTACGCCGGCGCGGTCGGGCCACCGACGGTGCCCATTCTGCGCTCCTGCCCCTCCCCCGCCGCTTCCCCGGACTCCGGCGACTCCCGCGCAGATCGCCGTACAGATCCGCATCAGGACGCCGCCGGACCGGCGGACACCGCCTCACCCGCCTCGCCCGCCGAGTCCGCGCGTCCGGTGGCGAGGAACACCGAGAAACCGAAACAGCGGCCCGAGGCCACCCCGTCGCCCAGCGGCGCGGCGGCCGCCGGGCCCGCGTCCCGCACCCCGCCGAACGCCACCCCGCTGATTGCCGGGATATTCCTCGCCGTGGTGGCCGGCGGTGGCATCGTGGGCTGGATCGCGACGGGCCGGGCCGCCCGCCGCCGTGAGGAGTCGAAATGACCACCAAGCAGGACCTCTCCGAGGGCGCCCGCACCGATGAGGCCCCCTCCGAGGAAGAGCAGCCTACGGTGGCGGAGGCGACGTCCACCGAAACCGAAGAGGCTCCGGACGAAGAGGCGGCGGGCGGCAAGGGCGGTGGGCGCGTCACGCGGGCCCGGGTGCTCGGGACGCTGGCGGCGATGCTGGTGGCCGCGCTGGCCGCCACCGCCGTGCTGCAGTGGATCTCCGCCACGCAGGCCGAGGACGCGCGGGCCAGGCTCGAGTCCGAGCGCGCGCTGCGCCTGGAGGTGTCGGGGGCGGCGAGCGCGTTCAGCAAGGCGCTGCTCAGCTACGACTACCAGAACCTCCAGAACACCCGCTCCACCCTCGCCGCGCAGGCCACGGGCGACTTCCTGGCCACCTACGACGCGGCGTTCGGCGGGGCGATGGCGCAGGTCATCGTCAAGCTCAAGGCCACCTCGCAGGCCACGGTGCGCGAGGTCTACCTGGCCGACGTGGACGAGGCCACCGCGCACGCCATCGTCGTGGTGGACCAGCAGGTGAACACCTCCGAAGCGATCCGCTCCGTCAAGGACTCGCACCTTAAGATCAGCCTTGTGAAGGAGAAGGGGACCTGGAAGATCCATGACGTGACCGTTCTCGGCGCGGCCTCGGAGGACCAGTACAACCTCACCGGCGACAAGAAGAAGGACTGACCATCGGTTCTTTAGCGATGGGTGGCCGCCCCGACGAGGTGCGCGCCCCGGAAGACTGGCTCACCGAGGTGGAGACCGAGCGGGCCGGGCGGTTCAGGTTCGAGGCGGATCGGGCCAGCTTCGTCGCTGCCCACCTGCTCGTACGGCTGTGCGCCGCCGCCGTGCTCGACGTCGAGCCGCAGGGGCTGACCCTGCTGCAGCGCTGCGAGCTGCACGGCCTCGGGCACGGGAAGCCGTACATCGAGGAGGCGCCCGAGCTGGGCGTCAGCTTCAGCCACACGCGCGGCTACGTGTGCGCGGCGGCCGGTCCCGGCAAGGTCGGCGTGGACGCGGAGCACGTGCCGCCGGGGCCGCTGGACCCGCTGCTCGCCGACCGGGTGCTCACCCCGCGCGAGCGGGCGATGGTCACCGGCAACGACGAGCTGATCCGGCACTGGACGCGCAAGGAGGCGCTGATCAAGCGCGGCGAGCTGACGCTCGACAGGCTCCGCGCGGGCGGTGACGACCTCGAGGGCCGCCACCTGCTCGAATGGAGCGTGGGGCCGGACATCAGAGTGGCCGTTGTCACGGACACCCCCGCGAGGAGGGCGCCCCTCCCCGGATAGACTCGTCCACATGTTCTACCGGAAATCCCTGGAGGAGCGGATCGCCGACCGCATGGCCCAGCGGCGGCCCCTCGAAGAGGGGAAGACGTTCGAGCACGGGCCGGCCAAGTTCGTGTTCATCTCCTTCATCGTCATCGTCGTGCTGATGCACGTGATCGGCGTCGCGATCGCCATGCACTACTTCAGCTGACCCGTCCCCTGCCCCCGTCAGCGGCGGCGGGTCGGGGTGGGGTCGAGGAAGACCTGGCTGATCCCCGAGAAGCGCTCCCGCAGCCGCCGGTCCACCTCGTCGCAGGCGATCTCCACACCCGCCGCGCTCGCCACGTCCACGAAGTCGATCTTGGCGGCCACCAGGATGGAGCCGGGCCCGATCATCATGGTGAGCAGCTCGACCACCTCCTCCACCTCCGGCTGGGCCGTCAACTCGGCCCGGATGCCCTCCTCCACGTGCGCGGGCGCGGCCTGGCCGATGAGCAGCGAGATGTTCGACCGGATCAGGATGAGCGCCACCACCAGCAGGAGCAGGCCGATCCCGGCCGACGCCAGGCCGTCCCACAGCGCCGAGCCCGTCAGCTGCGACCCGGCCAGCCCGGCGGCCGCGATGACCAGGCCCACGAGGGCGGCCGCGTCCTCGAACAGCACGGCCTTCAACGGGGTGTCGGAGGTGATCCGCACCAGCCGGACCGGGTCGAGCTCGTGCCTGGCGGCCTGCCTGCGCAGCTGGGAGAGGGCCTTGGTGAACGAGACGGCCTCGGCGACGAACGCGACGGCCAGCACGATGTACGACGGGGTGAGGTTCCTCAGCTCCTCGCCCTTCTCGATCACGTGCAGTCCGTGCGTGATCGAGAACCCGGCCCCGCCCACCAGCGTCGCGACCGCCGCCATCATGGCCCAGAAGAACCCGCTCTTGCCGTGGCCGAACGGATGCCGCCGGTCCGGCGGCCGGCCCGCGCGGCGCACCGCCACCAGCAACAACAGCTCGGTCACGGTGTCGGCGGCCGAGTGGGCCGCCTCCGACAACATCGCCGCCGAGCCGCTGAGGAGACCCGCGAAGAGTTTGGCCACGGCGATCGCCAGATTGGCCGCTCCCGCCACCAGGACGGTGCTCAGGCTCTCTCCCGAATCCCGCTGCTCCATAGCGCTTCACTCTACGTGCGCTAGATTGGAGATCATGAGCGCGCCTCGTTGGCTTTCACCCGCCGAACAGCGTGCCTGGCGCACGCATCTGGCGCTGCACAAGCTTCTCATGCACCGGCTCGACCGGGAGCTGCAGGAGCATCAGCTCTCGTTGAACGACTACGAGATCCTGGTCAACCTCTCGGAGAACGAGGGGCGGCGCATGCGGATGAGCGACCTGGCCGACGCGACGATCCAGTCACGCAGCCGGCTGTCGCACCAGATCTCCCGCATGGAGGCCAAGGGCCTGGTGACCAGGGAGGACTGCCGCGACGACCGGCGGGGCACGTTCGCGGTGCTGACCGACGAGGGCTGGGAGACGATCCAGCGGGTGGCGCCGGACCACGTGGCGAGCGTGCGCGAGCACTTCGTCGACCGGCTCACCGACGAGCAGCTCGAAGCGATCGACGCGGCCTACGGGCCGATCGTCGAGCGCCTGAAAAAACTGCGCTGAAAAAACTGCGCTGAAGAAGTTGCGCTGAAGAAGTTGCGCTGACACCCAAACGATATCCGCGACGCCGCACGGCGTTCCCAGGCGGTGGATACGATCCGCACATGCTCAGAAAGCTTCTGATCGTCGCCGTTCTCGCGCTGGTGTCGGCGTGCTCGTCGGGCGGCGGCGGTGAGCTGCCCGCCGGTCCCGACCTGATGAAGAAGGCCTCCGAGGCCATGAAGGGCGTCAAGTCGGCCAGCTTCTCGATCGCGACCGAGGGCAAGCCCAAGGTGCCGGTCAAGAAGGCGGACGGCAGGCTCACCGCCGCCGGTGACGCCGACGGCACGATCACGATCGACATCCTGGGCAGCCTGCAGGAGGTCAGCTTCGCCCTGGTCGGGGACACCGTGCACTTCAAGGGGCCGACGGGCGGCTTCCAGAAGATGACGCGGCAGCAGCTCGCGCAGTTCTACGACCCCTCGGTGATCCTCGAGCCGACCAAGGGCATCGCGCAGCTGCTCGCCTCCGCGACCGAGCCCAAGGTGGAGGCGCTGGAGGGCGACGCGTACCGGGTGGCCACCGCCTTCCCCGGGCAGGCCATCGGCCAGATCATCCCTGGCGTCACGCAGGGCGTGAACGGCAAGGTCTGGCTCGACAAGACCACCAGCCGCCTGACCAAGGCCAGCCTGCCGCTGCAGGGTGGCACGGTGACGGTGTCGTTCAGCGACTACGACGCGCCGGTCACGATCACGCCGCCCGCCGCCGGATGAGACGCGCCCGCCGGGTCGTCCTCGGCGCCGGGGGCGCGGTGGTGCTGCTGGCCGCGCTCGACGCGTACGTGGTGGTCACCGTCCTCATCGACATCGCCGAGGACGTGGGCATCCCGCTGAACCACCTGGAGCGGGCCACACCGATCGTGACGGGGTTCCTGCTCGGGTACGTCGCCGCGATGCCGCTGCTCGGCCAGCTCTCCGACCGCTACGGGCGGCGGCCGCTGATCCACGCCTGCCTGGCGGCGTTCGCGCTCGGCTCGGTGCTGACGGCGCTGGCCGCCGGCGAGGTGATGGTGGTGGCCGGGCGCACCGTGCAGGGGGTGGCGGGCGGGGCGCTGCTGCCGATCACGATGGCGCTCATCGGCGACCTGTGGGACGAGCGCGAGCGGCCGGTGGCGCTGGGGGCCGTGGGGGCGGCGCAGGAGCTCGGGAGCGCCCTCGGGCCCCTGTACGGCGGGGTGCTGGCGCTGATCCCGAGCACCGTGGTGGCGGGGGTGGAGCTGGGCGGCTGGCACGCCATCTTCTGGATCAACCTCCCGCTCGCCGCCCTGGCGGCCGTCGCGGTCCACTTCACCGTCCCCTCCGGCACCCCTGACGCCGCACCCTCCACGACCTCCACCGGCGACACGGCCGGCCAGGTCGAGCCCGGCGGAGCCGCAGGCGAGGCGGCCACCGGTGCCGACACGGCGGCACATCGTGCGGGCCGCTCCGGCGCCGGTGTCGACGCGGCGGCGCATAGCGTGGGCGACTCCGGTGCGGTCACGGGGACGGTCGCCGGTGCCGGGCGGGTGGAGGTCGCCGGTGGGAGGCGGCGCGTGGACGTCGTCGGCGGGGCGTTGCTGGCGCTGGCGCTCGCGCTGCTGGTCGTGGGCCTGTACAACCCCGACCCGGCCAAGACCGTGCTCCCCCCGTGGGGCCTGCCCGTGATCGCCGCCGGAGCGCTGGCGGCCGGGATCTTCGTGTGGTGGGAGATCCGCTCCCCCGTACGCCTGCTCGACCTCTCCGCCACCCGCAAGGGCCCCCTGCTCGCCACCCTGGCCGTGAGCTTCCTGGCCGGGGCGGCACTCCTGGTGACCATGGTGTTCGTCCAGTTCACCGCCCAGACCCTGCTCGGCGAGGACGCGCTGGGAGCGTCGCTGGTCCTGGCCAGGTTCCTGGCCGCGCTCACCGTGGGCGCCCTGCTGGGCGGCCTCCTGGCCCGCAGGCTGGGCGACGGCGTCGTCGCGGTGGCGGGCATGGTGCTGGCGGCGGCCGGCTACTGGCTGATGAGCCGGTGGCCGCTCGAGCTGGAGAGCGCCGGGTTCCTCGTGGACGTCGACCTGGTGGTCGCCGGTCTGGGCCTGGGCCTGGTCATCGCCCCGGTCTCGTCGGCGGTGCTGCGCGTGACCTCGGCGGCCCAGCACGGCGTGGCGTCGGCGGCGGTCGTGGTGGCCAGGATGATGGGCATGCTGATCGGCATCGCGGCGGTGTCGGCGTGGGGCTTCTACCGGTTCCAGTCGCTGACCGCGCATCTGGACACGCCGCTGCCGTTCGGCGTGGACACGGTGACGTACCAGCGGCAGCTGGCCGAGTACACCGCGAAGGTGCAGGCGGCGCTGCACACGGAGTACACGGAGATGTTCCTGGTCACGGCGTTCATCTGCCTGCTGGGCGCGGCCGTCGCGCTGCTGATGCCCCGCACCCGGCGCTCTTGAGACGGTTCCGGCAAACCCAGGCAAGCTCGCTACAGCCATGGGAGGCGGGACGTCCCTTGCGCCCAGCTGGGAGCGGGCGCATGGGGCGGTGTCGCAGGGGTTGCGGGGAAAGGCGGTGGACGGCTCGGAGAGGGCGGCAGTCTCGCGAACGGTGGCGGCACCTGCAAGCCATTCACCCATCAGGGAATCGCTCACGCGTTCTATACAGCAACGAAAGCTTTTGGTAATCTTTCAGTCACCCAACGTAACGGCGGGGGTGGATGAGGGTGCAAGTGATACAGGCGTACCGGTTCGCGCTCGATCCGACGCCGCGCCAGGCTGCTGCGCTGGCCAGCCATTGCGGAGCAGCGCGAGTGGCGTTCAACTGGGGGCTGTCACTAGTGAAGGCCAATCTGGACCAACGGGCGGCCGAACGCTCCTACGGTCTCGATGACGATCAACTCACACCGGCGCTGTCGTGGTCGATGTACACACTGCGCAAACGCTGGAATGCCGTCAAGCATCAGGTCGCCCCCTGGTGGGCGGAGTGCTCCAAGGAGGCGTACGCATGCGGTCTCGAACGGTTGGCAGCAGCGCTGGCCAACTGGCACCAATTCCGAACTGGCCAGCGGAAGGGCCCACCGGTGGGTTTTCCGCGCTTCAGATCCAAGCACACCAGCACGCGCTCGGTGCGGTTCACCACCGGGGCGATTCGACTGGAGGGCCGTACCCGAGTGGTATTGCCAGTGCTGGGCCGTATCAAGACGCACGAATCGACCCGCAAGCTGGCCCGCCGCATCGAGCAGGGCATCGCCACCATCCGCTCGGCCACCATCCGGCACGAAGCCGGGCGATGGCATGTCACGTTCTCGGTCTTGGTTCAGCGCGCCGACCGCAGCCCGGCCCGGCCGGACGCGTTGATCGGCGTCGACCTCGGAGTCAAGACACTGGCGGTGTTCTCCGACAGTCGCCCCGCCGTTGAGAACCCGAAGCATCTTGCCGTCGCCTTGCGCCAGTTACGGCGACTGTCGCGTACGGTCTCCCGCAAGCAGGCGCCGGACCGGCAGACTGGACAGCTTGCGTCCAGGCGATGGGCACGGGCTAACGCCCGGCGCACCCGGGCCTACCATCGGGTGGCCCACCTGCGCCGTGACGCCCTGCACAAGTTCACTACCAGCTTGGCGGGCGAGTACGGCACGATCGTGGTGGAAGACCTCAATGTGGCCGGGATGATGCGCAACCGGCGCCTGGCCCGCGCCGTCGCCGATGCCGGTTTTGGCGAGATCCGCCGCCAACTCGCCTACAAGACTCGGTGGAACGGCGGCACCCTGGTCGTGGCCGACCGCTGGTATCCCTCGTCGAAGACGTGCTCGGGTTGCGGGGCAGTGAAAGCCAAACTGCCGCTGCGCGTGCGCACCTACGTCTGCAAGTCCTGCGGACTGTCCATCGATCGTGACCGCAACGCCGCGATCAATCTCACCACACTGGTGAAACGGACCGTCGCCGGGGGTGGCCCGGAGACGTGAAACGGACGTGGAGCCGACCGTAAGTCCCCGCCTGGCGAGGCTGGTGGCTGTGAAGCGTCCACCCCGCGCCGGGCAATCCCCGCCCGGATCAGACGGGGACCTTCGCCCAGCAATGGACGAATCGCTGAGGAACACCAATACTCAGCGGACAGAGAAGGGAGCTCCCGGTTGTTGTTGCATCGTTGCGCTATTTGTCCTTCTTGGCCCGCTTCTCCCGGATCTTCATCGTGACCTCGATCGGCGAGCCGGCGAACCCGAACTCCTCCCGGATGCGCCGCTCGATGAAGCGCCGGTAGGTGTCCTCCAGCCATCCCGACGTGAACAGCACGAACTTCGGCGGCTCCACGGAGGCCTGCGTGGCGAAGAGGATCTTGGGCTGCTTGCCGCCCCGCACCGGCGGCGGCGTCTGCTGCACCAGCTCCGTCAGGAACGCGTTGAGGCGGGCGGTGGGCACCCGGGTGGACCAGGAGTCGAGCGCCTTCTCCAGGGCGGGCACCAGCCGGTCGATGTGCCGGCCCGTCAGGGCGGAGATGTTGACCCGCAGCGCCCACGGGGTGCGGACGAGCTGCCGGTCGATCTCCTTCTCCAGGTAGTAGCGGCGGTCCTCGTCGACCAGGTCCCACTTGTTGAAGGCGACGACCATCGCCCGGCCCGACTCGATGACCAGGCCGATGATGCGCAGGTCCTGCTCGGTGAGGATCTGGCTGGCGTCGATGAGCACGACGGCCACCTCGGTGCGCTCCAGCGCGGCGCGGGTGCGCATGGCCGCGTAGAAGTCGGCGCCCTGCAGCTCGCGGTCGCGCCTCCGGATGCCGGCCGTGTCGACGAACCGCCAGGTGCGCCCGCCCAGCTCGATCAGCTCGTCGACCGGGTCGCGGGTGGTGCCGGCCATGGGGTCGACCAGCACGCGCTCCTCGCCCGCGAGCTTGTTGAGCAGCGAGGACTTGCCGACGTTGGGCTTGCCGAGCAGCGCGACGCGGGCGGGGCCGCGCTCGGTCTCGAAGCCGAGCGCGGGCGTCTCGGGCAGCGCGTCGAGCACCACGTCGAGCAGGTCGCCGCTGGAGCGCCCGTGCAGGGCCGAGACGGGGTACGGCTCGCCGAGGCCGAGCGACCACAGCGCGGCGGCCTCCAGCTCGAGCTGCTGGTTGTCGACCTTGTTGGCGGCCAGGACGACCGGCTTGCCGGACTGCCGCAGGATCGAGCCCACGATCTCGTCGGCGTCGGTGGCGCCCACGGTGGCGTCGACGACGAACACGATCACGTCGGCCAGCTCGACGGCGACCTGGGCCTGCTCGGCGATGCGCAGGTTCATCCCGGTGGCGTCGGGGTCCCAGCCGCCGGTGTCGACCACCGTGAAGCGGCGGCCACGCCAGTTGGCGTCGTACGTGACCCGGTCGCGCGTGACGCCCGGCACGTCCTCCACGACTGCCTCGCGGCGGCCGATGATGCGGTTGACCAGCGTGGACTTGCCTACATTAGGCCGCCCCACGATGGCGACGACCGGCAACGGCGTAGTGTCGCCGTGCTCGGTGATCTCAAGGTCGTCGAGGCCGGCCTCGACCCAATCCCCCGTTGGCACGAAATTTCATCCTTTGTGAGTACCGCACCCTCAGGTGCGCTCGTGTACATGGTCGCGGCCGCTTCGGAACTCGTTGGCTCCGCTCTCTCCTTCCGAGCTCCTCCGCTCTGCGACCAGTCTCAACACCTCAGCGATGACCTCTTCCAGGGTCAACGGCGTGGTGTCGAGCTCGACGGCGCCATCCGCCATCGAGAGTGGGTCCGTCTTGCGGGTCGAGTCGAGGGTGTCACGCTTGGCCATGGCCTCCTGCTGCGCCGCCACCGTCGAGCCGGCCAGCTCGGCGTTGCGCCGCCGGGCACGAGCCTCCGGGCTGGCCGTCAGGTAGACCTTGACGGCAGCCTCGGGCCAGACGGCCGTGCCGATGTCGCGGCCCTCGACCACGATGTCACCGGCCCCGATGAGCTCGCGCTGGAGCGCGACCAGGCGGGCCCGGACCTCGGGGACGGCTGCCACGGCGGAGACGGCGCCGGTGACCTTGGACTCCCTGATCGGCCCCGCCACGTCGACGCCGTCGACGTGGATCGTGGGACCGTCGGGGTCGGTGCCGGACTCGATGCGCGGCTCGCCGCAGCGGGCGGCCACGGCGGCGGGGTCGGTCAGGTCGACGGACTGCCGGAGCATCCACCAGGTCATCGCCCGGTACATCGCCCCGGTGTCGAGGTAGCGCAGGCCCAGCGCCCGGGCGACCCCGCGCGACGCGCTCGACTTACCCGACCCCGAAGGACCGTCCATGGCGACGACCAGACCGGTCACGGCCTCTCCCTCTTCACGAGCTTCTCAAGAACCCCAACCTGAAGAGGCTACCGTGTCCGGCTCAGTCGGCGATCCAGCTTCCGTGGAAGCCGAGCGGGACGCGGGCCGGCAGGTGGACGGTGGCGACGGGCTCGCCGGTGAAGTCCTGCGCGGACAGGATCATCAGGTCGGCCGCTCCCCTGGCCTCGTTGTTGACGAGGGCGAGCACGTACCCGTCGTCCTCGGCCGCGCCGGAGGCCACGAACGCGGGCTCGCCGACGTACGCGCCCCGCCCGAACTGCCGCCACTCCTGCGTCCCGCGCACCAGGTCGTGCTTGATGAGCGTGTTGTCGAAGGCCTGGTCGGGCAGGTCCTCCAGCTCGCTGTCGGCCCGGTAGAGCACGTCGTGAAGGTCGCGGGCGGCCGAGGTGTAGCCGTAGCGGTACGGCCGGCCGGTGCGGCGCTCGTCCATGCGCGGGAACTCCTGCGGCCGGTCGTCCAGCCGCGTCCGCCGGACCTTGCCGGCGGCCGGGTCGATCGTCCACCGGTCGAGCGTCGGCAGCCCGCCCAGGTCGAGCCGGGCGTCCACGAACCGCTTGGGGTAGCGGACCACGTCCACGACCACCTCGTCGCCGTCGTCGTAGGCGTTGAGCGTGTGGAACACCCAGCACGGGTCCACCTCCACCCACCGCACGTCGCCGCTCTCGCGCGACATGAGCCCGATCCGGGCGCCGTGGGCGTCGTTCCACGCGTACGGCAGCGGAACGCCCTTCTCCGCATGGGCCTGGCTGAACGTGACCGGCAGGTCGTAGATCACCACGTACCGCTCGGTGAGCGCGAAGTCGTGCAGCATCGGCGCGTCGGCGATCGGGATGTCCCTGACCCGCGTCACCGAGCCCTTGGGGTCGATCACGATGTGCTGGTGGTGGTCCCAGCCGAAGAAGTAGGCCAGCGCGTGCAGCTCGCCGCTGACCGGGTCGAGGTGGGTGTGCGCGGCGAACCCGCCGGGCAGGCCGCCGTCGAAGTCGCACGTGCCGACGGTGTCGAGCTCGTAGTCCAGCTCGTACGGCAGGGGCCCCGCCTCGACGGTCGCGAACGTGCGCCCGGCCAGCCCGATGACGTGCGTGTTGGCGGCGAAGTCCCAGTTCTTGTGCAGCGGCCCCGGCCGGGGCGGCTCGCCGAGCCGTTCGGCGACGCGGGCGCTGCGTACCCAGCGGTTGCGGTACCACTCGGCGCGGCCGTCGCGCAGCCGCACGCCGTGCACCATGCCCTCGCCGAGGAACAGGTGGCTTGCCGTGGGGTCGTCGAGGCTGAGCGGGTTGGGGCCGTTGCGCAGGTAGCGGCCGTTCAGCTCGGCCGGGATGCGGCCGGTGACCTCCAGGTCGAAGGCCGTGATCTCATCGGTGACGGGCGCGAACCCGCCGGTGAAGGGCGTCATGTCACGTTCCTCTCGTGGGTCGGGCGCCTTGGGCCAGGAAAGGCGCGAGGACCGAGGCGCAGAGCAGCTGGTAGCGCTGTGCCACCTCGTCGGGCTCGAAATAGCCAGAAATTTCCAGACTTACGGCGCCGTGCATGGCCATCCACAGCACATCGGCGATCTCCCGGGCCGCTCCCCCGCGCAGCACCCCCGCCTCCAGGCACTCCTCCACGCGCCGCAGCAGCAGGTCGAACGTCCGCCTGGCGGCCTGCACCGACTCCTGGTCCGGCTTGAACCCCGGCATGGCCCCCTGGAACATGACCCGGTAGTAGTCGGGCTCGGCCAGCGCGTAGGCGCGGTAGGCCGCCATGCCCTTGCGCAGCCCGGTCAGGGGATCATCCGGGCCCATCCCCTCGAGCAGCCACCGCTCGAACCGCGCGAACCCCTCCAGCCACACCGCCTGGCTGAGCCCGTCCTTGCCGCCGAACAGCGTGTAGATCACCTTGGTCGAGCAGCCGACCTCGCCGGAGATCCGCCGCACGGTCAACGCCGCCGGCCCCTCGGTGGCGAGCAGGTGCGTGGCGACGTCGAGGATCGCGGCCCGGACGACGCTCTGCCCCTCCTGCTGGGCCTGCTGGTAAGCAGTGCTCACGGTAACGCCGTTTCCTCTCGGTAACGCTGTTACCGCCCTTGATACCCCTTTCCGGGGAGCACGTCAAACGACAGGAGTAAGAGAGCGCCGCACGGTAAGTGGCCCTCTGTGAACGATCCGCGCGTCACCGTGGTCGTGGCCTCCAAGGACAGGCTGCGGGCGCTGGCCCGCACGCTTCCCCTGCACCCGCCCCCGGTGATCCTCGTCGACAACGGCTCGACCGACGGGACGGCGGGGTTCGTGCGGCGCCACTTCCCGGACGTTCACGTGGTGGAGGCGGGCAGGGACCTGGGCGCGCCGGCCCGCAACCTCGGCGTCCGCCTGGCCGAGACCCCGTACGTGGCCTTCGCCGACGACGACTCCTGGTGGGCGCCGGGGGCGCTGGAGCGGGCCGCGGACGTGCTGGACACATATCCGAGGCTGGCCGTCCTGGGCGCACGCGTGCTGGTGGGGCCGGAGGAGCGCCCGGACGCGGTGTCGGAGGCGATGCGCGACTCACCGCTCGGCGTGGAGCCGGACCTGCCGGGGCCGAGCGTGCTGGGGTTCCTGGCGTTCGGGGCGGTGGTGCGCAAGGAGGCGTTCCTGGAGGCGGGCGGGTTCGACGACGTGACCTTCTCCATCGGCGAGGAGGAGCGGCTGGCCGTGGACCTGGCCGCGAAGGGGTGGGGGCTGGCGTACGTGGACGAGGTCGTGGCCCACCACCACCCGCCCCGGCCCGGGGACCCGCGCGACAGGCAGGTGCTGGCCACGTGCGACGCCGTGCTGACCGCGGTGCTGCGCCGCCCGTGGCGGGTGGTGGCGCGGCGGTCGCTCGACGCGCTCCGCGCCGGCCCGGCGGGCTGGGAAGGGCTGCGTACGGCCGCGCCGAGGCTGTCGCGGGCACTGGCCGAGCGGCGGGAACTGCCGGCCGAGGTGGAACGGGCACGGCAGCGGCTGGAACGGCACGATTGCTGACCGAATGTTACATATCGTGACAGTCGGGCAGCACAGAGTTATGACAACGATACCGAACCCGATCGACCTGCTCAAGAACCTGAGCGGCGTGGAATTTCCGGCCAACAAGCAGGACCTGATCAGGGCCGCTCGCGAGCGCAAGGCGAGCAAGGAGATCATCAAGGCCCTGGAGACCCTGCCCGACCACGAGATGTTCGACGACCCGAGTGACGTGACCGAGGCCCTGACGACCAGGCGCTGATCACGGAAGAACGCGACGGGCGGGGCCCTGGGCCCCGCCCGTCGTGCTGTTCACCCGAGCCCTCCGGTCAGCGCGAACGCCCACACGGGCACCAGACCCCGCTTCAGCAGCCTGAACGTGGGGATCGGGCTGCTGCTGACGGTCTCCTTGTACGTGATCGCCGCCCGGCCCTTCAGGTACCACCTGCGCGGGCTGTCGTCCCGCCGGGTGAACTGGATGACCGCGTCCTTCCGCCCCAGGGAGAGGGGCTGATGCACGTACCCGAACCGGAACGCCTTCGGGGTCCTGCCACGCAGGGTCGCGGCGAGCGAGTCGGCGGCGTGCAGGCCGGTGGGGATGCCGCCCTGGCAGGTGCCGTGCAGCACGCCGTACGGCTGGCTGACCGCGGCGGCGTCGCCGACGGCGTACACGTCGGGGTGGGACACCGAGCGCAGCGCGGAGTCCACCACGATCCGGCCGCGGGCGTCGACGGTCAGCCCGGACTCGGCGGCCAGTGGCAGCCCCCTGGTGCCGGTGGTCCACAGTGTCGCGTCGGAGTGGACGAGCTCGCCCCCGGCCAGCTCGACGCCCTCCGGCAGCACCTTGGTGATGTCCGTGCCGGTGCGCACCTCGACGCCCAGCCGCTCCAGCACGGCGTCCAGGTGGGCGCGGGCCCGCTCGCCCATCATGGAGCCGGGCCGCCCCCTGGTCAGCAGGACCACGTGCAGGTGCGGGTGCGCCTCGGCGATCTCCGCGACCGACTCGACGCCGGTCAGCCCGCCGCCGGCCACGACCACCGTGCCCGAGGTGAGGGCGGTGAGATGCTCGGCGAGCCGTACGGTGCCCGCGTAGTCGTCGTAGACGAAGGCGTGCTCGGCTACGCCGGGCACCGAGGCGTCGGTGACGGTGCCGAGCGCGTAGATCAGCTTGTCGTAGCCGAGCACGCGCCCGTCCGCCAGGCGGGCCTGCCGCCGCTCGACGTCCAGCCCGGCCACCCGGCCCTGGACGAACTCGATGCCGGTGCCCGCGACCACGTCCTCCAGCGGGAAGTCCGTCAGCCGCTGCCCGGCCGCCGTCTGGTGCAGCCTGAGCCGCTCGGTGAACCTCGGCGAAGCGTTCACCAGCCGCACCCGGCCGCCCGTGCGGCGGGTCCTGACGGCGGTCCTGATGGCCGCGACGACTCCGGTGTAGCCGGCTCCGAGTACCAGAATGTCGGTCATTGTCCTTACCTCCTCGATCCGGCCTGAAGACGGATCGAGGAGGCTCGGATGTGACATCGGGCTATCCGGCGGCCGGCACTGCGGGCTTCTCGTTCGTCCAGCCGACCTTGTACGTCTCGACCGCGGTCTTGCCGGCCAGCTGCTTGCCGCCGTCCTGGAGGTCGACGTAGCGGGCCGGCAGCGTCATCGTCCGGGTGTCCACGATGAACTGCTCCTTGAGCACCGAGCTCTTCCGCTCGTAGACCGGCAGGGCGACCTTCTGACCGGGCCGGTTCAGCGGGTCCTTCACCTGGCCGAGGTCACCGACGCCCTTGGTGGTCCTCAACGCCTGGTACGCGGCGGACCTGACCTTGAACGGCACCGGGTTCTCGTACAGCAGGTGGGTCATGTACTCGGCCACGTACCGGTCGAAGTGGACCAGCCAGTCCTCTTTCTTCGCCTTCGGGTCGGAGGTCTTGGCGTCCTCCGCGGCCCAGTCGATCCAGGCGCGCACGTCCGCGACGGCGCGCGCCCTCAGGGCTTCGGACTCGGGCAGCAGGCCTGGAGCTGGGAATACGGCACGTACGTCTATGACGTCGGCGACCCGTTGGCCCGCCAGCGCATCGCGTCGTCGAAGACGTTCCGTCTGGTGACATGACGTGTCTTCCGCGTCGATATTCAGCTGGGGATCATAGGCCAGACGATAGAGTGTTCGATAACCAGTGGAAAGGGAGGCGGGCGGGGTGCTAGCAGGGCGCCGGTACCGGCTGGAGTTCTCGCCCGACCAGGCGGCCTTTGCCGAACGCGTCGGCGGGATCTGCCGCAGCGTGTGGAACACCGGCCTGCAACAGCGGCGCGCATATCGGCAGCGGGGGGCGTTCATCGGGTATGCCGAGCAGTGTCGCCAGCTCGCCGAGGCCAAGACCGAGTTCGGCTGGCTGGCTGAGGCTCCCTCTCAGGTGTTGCAGCAGATGTTGAAAGATCTGGACTCCGCCTGTTCCCGCCATGGCGCGTGGAAGGTCAGGTGGCGTTTGGCCCGCCGCTGGAAGCCTCTTCTCCCCACACCGGTTGCGCCAGGGCTCTGACAGGACGATCCGCCTCTTTAGGGAATTTCCCAGCCGCGCTCGCGCAGGGCCTCGACCAGCATGGACACGGCGTCGGGCTCGACCGACAGCTCGGCGATGCCCAGGGGCAGCCCGGGCGCGTGCTCCAGGCGCACGTCCTCGACGTTGACCCCGACCTCGTCGCACACCTGGAAGAGGCGGGCGAGCTGGCCGAGGCGGTCGCCGATGACGACCTGGACGACGGCGTAGGAGGAGGCCGGGCCGCCGTGCTTGCCGGGGATGCGGTCGTGGCCGACGACGCCGCGCTTGAGCAGCTGGGTGATGTCGTTGGTGGCGGTGCCGTCGCCCTCGGCCAGGGCGCGCAGGGCGCTGGCGGCGTCGGCCAGGTCGGCGGCGACGGCTTCGAGCACCTCTGCGACCGGGGAGGCGTTGCCGGACAGGATGCCGAGCCAGAGGCTCGGGTCGCTGCCCGCGATCCTGGTGACGTCGCGCACGCCCTGACCGGCCAGGCCGAGCGCGACGTCGGTGGCGTCGGCCAGGCGGGCCGCCACGGCGGAGGCGGCGACGTGGGGCGCGTGGGAGACGACGGCGACCGCGCGGTCGTGCTCGGACGCGCTCACCTCGACCGCGTTGGCCCCGCACAGCTCGATCAGCCGCAGCACGGTCGCCTTGGCCTCGGGGTCGGCCTCGTCGGTGGGGCACAGCGCCCACGGCCGGCCCAGGAACAGATCGGCCCTGGCCGCCCCCGGGCCGGACTTCTCGCGGCCCGCGAGCGGGTGGGAGGCGACGTAGGAGGTCAGGTCACAGCCGAGCTGCGTGGCCCGGTGCAGGGGCTCGGCCTTCACGCTGGCGACGTCGGTGTAGAACCTGGCGGCGTTGATCCGCTGCAGCTCCAGCAGCTCGGTCGCCACGTGGGCCGGGGGGACCGCGATGATCGCCAGGTCCACCTCGCCGGTGTGCTGCTCGTCCGGGTCCCAGTCTTCGCCCGCGCCCAGCTCCCGTGCCAGCCGTACGGCGGCTTGATCGCGGTCGGCGAGCAGCACGCGTACGCCGCGCTTGCGCAGCGCCAGGGCAGCGGAAGTGCCGATGAGGCCGGTGCCGACGACGAGCGCGGTGCGAAGTTCCATCTCGGTGTCCTGATTTATCGGGCCATAGTGGACGTGAGTATGCCCTGACGTAATCGCCGGGCGTTACTGGGCGATATCCTGCCGCAACTTCACCGCGCCACGCAGGTAGACATGCTGGATCGCGGAGCGCGGGCGGTCGAGGTCGACGTGGGCCATGAGGCGTACCACCCGGGGCAGCGCGCCCGGCACGTCGATCTCGGTGCAGCAGATCAGCGGCACCTCGTGGAAGCCCAGCTTGCGCGCCGCGAGCGCCGGGAACTCGGCCGTCAGGTCGGGCGTGGCCGTGAACAGCACGCTGATCACGTCGTCGGTGGTCAGCTCGTTACGCTCCATGATCGCGGTGACCAGCTCGGTCGTGCCTGCGATGATCGAGTCGCGGTCGTTGGCTTCCACCTGGATCGCCCCGCGGATCGCCCGCACCATGTGGTTTGTCCCCTTCCATAGCGGGAGAGCCCGTGCGGAGATTCGCACGGGCTCCTGCGTCCGGCCAGATTACAGCTTCACGGCCGCGTAAAGCTCACCGACCTCTTTCAAGGTCAGCGCCCTGACCGTCCCGGCTTTGGTACGGCCCAGCTTCACCGGGCCGAACTCGATCCTGGCCAGGTCGATCACCCGGTGGCCCGCCACTTCCAGCATGCGCCGGACGACGTGCTTGCGGCCCTCGTGCAGGACGACCTCGACCAGCGCCTGCTGGCCGTGCTCCTGCACGATCGCGAAGCTGTCGGCCTTGACGATGCCGTCCTCCAGCTCGATGCCCTGCTTGAGCCTGCGGCCCAGGTCGCGCGGGATCGGGCCCGGCACCTTGGCCCAGTACTTCTTCTGCACGCCGTAGCTGGGGTGCGTCAGCCGGTTGGCCAGCTCGCCGTCGTTGGTGAGCAGCAGCAGGCCCTCGGTCTCGGTGTCCAGCCTGCCCACGTGGAACAGCCTCGGGGCCAGCTCCTCCACGTAGTCGGCCAGGCACGGGCGGCCCTGCGGGTCGCTCATGGTGGAGACGACGCCGATGGGCTTGTTCATGGCGTAGTAGACGAGGTCGGGGGCGGTGGGGACGCGCTTGCCGTCCACGTGGATGACCTGCGTCGCCGGGTCCACCTTGGCGCCGAACCGCCGCACGACCTGGCCGTTCACGGTGACCCTGCCGTCGCCGATCATCTCCTCGCAGGCCCGGCGGCTGGCCACGCCCGCCTGGGCGAGCACCTTCTGCAGCCGCACCCCGTTGGGGACCTCGGTGGTGTCGCGCTCGTCGGTGTAGTCGTCGGGGTAGAAGTCGCGGTCGCGGAGGGGCTGGCGAGCGGCCTTCACGCGGTCGCGCTGGGGGCTGCCGCTGCCGATCGTCTGCACGTCGTCGCGGCGGGGAGTACGGGGGGCGCGGTCGGCGGTGCGGGGGGCGGTGCGGGGGGCGTCGCCGTCCCGCCTGCCGAACCGGGCACGCGAGGAAGCCGGAGCTCCCCCGTCCCTGCGCCCACTCCGATCGACCCGGAACCCGCCACCGCCACTACGCTCATCACGCCGCCCGGCACCGTAACCGCCACGGTCATCGCGCCGTCCGGCACCGTAGCCCTCGCGCTCATCGCGCCGTCCAGCGCTGTAACCGCCACGGTCATCGCGTCGGCCGGCCGAGTATCCGCCGCGCTCGTCACGCCGCCCGGCACCGTAACCGCCACGCTCGTCACGCTGCCCGGTACCGGAACCACTGCGCTCATCACGCCGGCCGGCACCGAAGCCGCCTCGCTCATCGCGTCGGCCGGCACCGTAACCACCACGCTCGTCGCGTCGGCCGGCACCGTAACCGCCGCGGTCGTCACGCCGGTTGGCCGTGTAACCGCCACGGTCGTCACGCCGGCCGGCGCCGTACCCGCCGCGCTCGTCGCGCCGGCCGGCGCCGTACCCGCCGCGCTCGTCGCGCCGGTCGGGGCCGGAGCCGCCGCGCTCGTCGCGGGAACCGCGGGCGCGCTCGCCGCCGGAGTCGTCACGGCGCCCGGCGCCGTAACCACGGCGGTCGTCGCGGAACCCGCCGCCACGCTGGCCGCCGCGCTCGTCGTCGCGGCGCTCGGAGCGGTATCCGCCCCGGTCGCCGTAGGGCCGCTCCTGGCGCTCACCGCGCCCGTTGCGGTCGTCGTACCGGTTTCCCCGGTCTTCGTACCGGCTCCCACGGTCGTCGTTCCGGCCGGTGCGGTCTTCGGTCCGGTTGCCGCGGTCTTCGTAACGGCTGCCGCGGTCGTCACGCGCCGGGTAGCGCTCGCCGCGGGGTTGCCTCTGGTCACGGTCGCCGGACCCGGCACGCGAGCCGCTCCGGTCGGCGCGGAGGGAGTCCCCGGATCCGCCGCGGAAACCGCCGCCGGAACGGGACCCTGAACTGGAATCGGAGCGGAAGGCGGGACGTCCCGCTCGGCCCTGACCCGAGCCGCCGGTACGTCCACGACCGCGTCCATCACCGGACGGGGTGCTGCGCCTGTTGATCACTTTGTTGTCTCCTCGAGGTTTTCCACGTCGTCGGGGAGGAGGGGCGCGAGCTCGGGGAGCTCGCTGAGGTCCCGCAGTCCCAGACGTTCAAGGAAGTATGAGCTTGTCCGGTAGAGCACTGCCTGGCTCTCCGGGTCGGTGCCGGCCTCTTCGACCAGCCCTCTCGCGACGAGCGTCCGCATGACGCCGTCACTGTTCACGCCGCGTACCGCGGCGACGCGGGCCCGGCTCACCGGTTGCCGGTAAGCCACGACCGCAAGTGTTTCCAGCGCGGCCTGGGTGAGCCGCGTCTGCTGGCCGTCGCGTACGAACCGCTCGACCAGGGGCGCGCAGTCGGCACGCGTGTAAAAACGCCAGCCGCCCGCGACATCTCTCAAGTCAAAACCTCGTCCGGCGGCGGTATATTCCGCCGCCAGGCCCCGCAATGCGGCGGCGACCTCGTGGGTGGGCCGCTCCAGCACCTGGGCCAGGGTGATCTCAGCCACGGGCTCATCGACGACGAGCAGGATGGCCTCCAACGCCGCCGCCAACGTCGGCCCTTCCCCCGCGCGCTCCTGCCCCTCCTCCGCGTCCCCGGGCTCCTCCTCGAGGCCTTCCGCACCCCACCCCGGACCCGCGCCCGGAGGAGCCGCGGCCGGGGCGGCGGAGGGAGCGTCCGGCGCCGGTGCGCTGTCCGATGGCGCCTCCCGCGAAGGCGGTCCGTCAGCCGAAAGCGCCTCATCCGCGAGCGCCGCCCCGTCCGTCGATCCCGCCACATCCGTCAGCAGCGTCCCGTCGGTCGATCCCGCCTCATCCGCCGACCCCACCTCGTCCATCGGCGGCGTCCCGTCAGCCGGTCGGGCGTCGTCCGTTGGCGGGGCGTCGTCCGTAAACGCGGCGTCGTCCGGTGGCGGGGCGTCGGCCGGGGGCGGTGGTGGGGGCGGGGATGGGGGTTCGGCTGTGTCCTCCGCCTCAGGGGGTGAGGGTTGGGCGAGGGAGCCGGGGAGGCTCATCCAGGCGGGGAGCGGGGGCTCGGAGTCCGGGGATCGGCGAGGGGTGGGCAGTGGGTTGTCAGTCATTGCGTGGCTTCTCCGCGGATTCCTCGTAATCGTCCCCCACCGCGACGTCCCCGTCGTCAGCGCCCGTCCAGGTTACGTGCAAGTCCCCCAGCGCTTCGACCTGTTCGAAGGTAACCGCCGACTCCCGGAAGAGCTCCAGCACCGCCAGGAACCGGGCGATGACCTCGAAAGTGCCCGAGCAGTCGGCCACCAGCGTGCGGAAGGTGGCGCGCCGGAGGCGGCGCAGGTGCATGACGAGGATGGCCGCCTGCTCCTTGACGCTCGCCAGGGGCTGGTAGATGTGCCCGACGCTGACGGTGGGGGGCAGCTTGGGGGTGAAGGCCTTGGCGGCGATCCTGGCGAGCTGCTCGGGCCCGATGCCCAGGATGAGCTCGGGCAGGAGGTTGGCGAACTGCGGCTCCAGCGGCACCGTGCGGGGGAAGCGCAGCGCCTCCTCCGCCATCCGCCCCGCGAAGAGCTTCGCCACCTCCTTGTACGCCTTGTACTGCAGCAACCGCGCGAACAGCAGGTCCCTGGCCTCCAGCAGCGCCAGGTCCTCCTCGTCCTCGACCTCGCCCGAGGGCAGCAGCCGGGCCGCCTTCAGGTCGAGCAGGGTCGCCGCGACCAGCAGGAAGTGGCTGGTCTGGTCGAGGTCCCACTCGGGCCCCCGGGAGCGGATGTACGCGATGAACTCGTCGGTGACCTTGGAGAGCGAGACCTCGGTGATGTCCAGCTTGTGCTTGGCGATGAGGCCGAGGAGCAAGTCGAAGGGTCCCTCGAAGACGTCCAGGTGGACCTGGAACCCTTGGGGCTGCTCGGCGTCGGTCACCTGGCCATTGTGGCAGGCGCCGACCAGCGCGAGAGCACCTCGCGGGCCAGCTCACGGTAAGCGTTCGCACCGAGCGAGGACGGGTCGAAGGTGGTGATGGGCTCACCGGCGACCGTCGCGTCGGGGAAGCGGACCGTACGGTTGATCACCGTGTGGAACACCTTGTCGCCGAACGCCTCCACCGTGCGCGCAAGCACCTCGCGGCCGTGCAGCGTTCGGGCGTCGTACATGGTGGCCAGCAGGCCCTCGATCTCGAGGTCCTCGTTGAGCCGCTCCTGGACCTTGGAGATCGTGTCCATGAGCAGTGCCACGCCGCGCAGCGCGAAGAACTCGCACTCCAGCGGCACCATGACGCCGTGGGCGCAGGTGAGTGCGTTGATCGTGAGCAGGCCCAGCGACGGCTGGCAGTCGATGAGGCAGACGTCGTAGTGCGGCAGCAGCGGCTTGATCACCCGGCCGAGCACCTGCTCGCGGGCGACCTCGGTGACGAGCTGCACTTCGGCGGCCGACAGGTCGATGTTGCTGGGCAGCAGGTCGAGACCCTCGACGCCGGTCTCCAGCAGCACGTCCTCGGCGGTGACGCCCCGCTCCATGAGCAGGTTGTAGACCGTCAGGTCGAGCTGGAGCGGGTTGATGCCCAGGCCGACGGAGAGCGCGCCCTGCGGGTCGAAGTCGACCAGCAGCACCTTGAGCCCGTATTCGACGAGCGCGGCGCCCAGGTTGATGGTGGTCGTCGTCTTGCCGACGCCACCCTTCTGGTTGACCATCGCGACCACGCGCGCCGGGCCGTGCACCGCGGGGGGCACCGGTTCGGGGAACACGGGCCTGGGCCGCTGCGTGGGCCCGAGATTGACGCCGTTGGAAGGCGTGTTGGTCTTCGTGTCGCCCCAGGGGTTGTCGGGGGTCCCCGGGGTCGAACCCTTGGTCGTCACAGTCACCAGCTCGAACCTCCCTGACGATCCCGAACCGGACCGTCCGGACGGACACTATGGGCTCGCCACTTTAGGCGGCAAGGCGGCACGCCGAGGGCTGCCGCACGTCGCAAAAGACTATAGATCACTGCCGGGCACGTGGATGCGCGGCGGCGTAGACCTCGCGAAGTTTGTCGACCGTCACGAGTGTGTAGACCTGTGTGGTCGTCACGGAGGCGTGGCCGAGCAACTCCTGGACCACCCTAACGTCAGCGCCGCCGTCTATCAGATGGGTTGCGAAGGAATGGCGAAGAACGTGGGGACTTATCCCGTCGAGCTCGGCGCGTTCGGCGGCGGCCTGGAGCACTTCCCACGCTCCCTGCCTGGTCAGCCGGCCTCCCCGGGCGTTCAGGAAGACGGCCGGGGTGCCGCGCCCGTGGGCGAGCAGGCCGGGGCGGGCCCGTACGAGGTAGGCGTCGAGCGCGGAGCGGGCGTAGCGGCCCAGAGGGACGACGCGCATGCGCTCGCCCTTGCCGCGCAGGCGCACCTGGTCAACCTCGAGGTCGTCCACGGCCAGCCCGACGGCCTCGGAGATGCGGGCGCCGGTGCCGTACAGGACCTCGAGCAGGGCCCTGTTGCGCAAGGTCAGGGGCGCGCCGTCGGGGCCGGAGGCGGCGATGAGCCGCTCGACCTCGTCCACGCTGATGGCCTTGGGGAGCCTGCGCGGCTGGCGCGGCGGGCGTACCTCGTGGGCGGGGTCGTGGGCCGTGACGCCTTCGCGCAGAGCGAAACGGTGCAGCCCGCGCACGGCGGAGACGGCGCGGGCGGCCGAGCTGGCGACGAGCGCGGGGTGCTCGCCGTCGCCCTCGCGCAACGCGGCGAGGAAGGCCAGCACGTCGGCCTCCCCCACCTCGTCGAGCTCCGCCCGGCCGCGCGCGTGCAGGTGTTCGACGTATCGCCGCAGGTCACGACGGTAGGACGCGAGCGTGTTGGCAGCCAGGCTCCGCTCCACCGCCAGATGGGCGAGGTAGCTGGAGAGCACCGCCTCCACGAAAGGTCCTTCCGGTCACGCCTCTGGGGCGTCGGCGGGGCGCAACAGGGCGAATCCCTCAACCGAAGCCGCGTACGCGGCGAGGATACCGGCCACGGCCGGGGAATTGTGGATCATTCCCATGAGCGCCTTCTCGACCGCGTCGGGCAGCGGCACCCACTCGACCGGCATGTCGATCTCCTCGTGCCGGTGGACGAAGTCGGTCTCGATCTTGGTCAGGTCGCGGGCAAGGAAGACCCGGATCCGCTCGTCGGTCATGCCCGGGGAGGAGCGCAGGTCGACGAGGGTGTGCCAGGTGTCGGCCCGGTAGCCGGCCTCCTCGGCGAGCTCGCGGGCCGCCCCTTCGACGAGCGATTCGCCTTCGACGTCGCGGATCCCGGCGGGCAGCTCCCACATCAGCATGCGTGTGGGGTGGCGGTACTGCCTGATCATCAGGACCCGCTCCCGGTCGTCGAGCGCGAGCACGGCGACCGAGCCCGGATGCACCACGACGTCGCGCTCGGCGACCTCGTCGCGGGGCATCTTCACCGAGTCCGTGACCACCGTGATGACGTGGCCGCGGAAGCGTTCCTTGGAATCGACGACGTCCCACGCCTCGGGCGTGTCTGTGATCATGGTCGCACTCGCTTCCGGCCCTCGTTGGTTACGCAGGCTACCGCCCTCGGTCCGAGGCTCGCCGCTCCAGCGATCCTCACTGGGTCACCTTCGTGCTGACTCGCGCGTCGGCGTACGTCAGGGCCGCGGAGATGAGGCCCTTGAACATGGGATTGGCCCGCGTGGGGCGCGAGCGGAACTCGGGGTGGGCCTGGGTGCCGACGAAGAACGGGTGGACGTCGGTGGGCAGCTCGGTGTACTCGACCAGGCGGCCGTCGGGAGACAGGCCGGAGAAGACCAGGCCGACCTTCTCGAGCTGCTCGCGGTAGGCGTTGTTGACCTCGTAGCGGTGGCGGTGGCGCTCGTCGGCCTTGGCCTTTCCGCTGTAGAGCTGCCTGGCCAGGGTGCCCTCGCCGAGCTTGGCGGTGTAGCTGCCGAGCCGCATGGTGCCGCCCATGTCGCGCTCGCCGGCAACGACGTCCTCCTGGTCGGCCATAGTGGAGATGACCGGGTGCTTGGTGTCGGGGTCGAACTCGGCGGAGTTGGCGTCCTCGATGCCGGCCATGTTGCGGGCGGCCTCGATGACCATGCCCTGCATGCCGAGGCAGATGCCGAGCAGCGGGATCTTGCCCTCGCGGGCGTGGCGGATCGCGCCGATCTTGCCCTCGATGCCGCGCACGCCGAACCCGCCGGGGATCAGCACGCCGTCGACGCCGTCGAGCTCGCGCTCGGCGCCCTCGGGGGTCTCGCAGTCGTCGCTCTTGACCCACCGGATGTTGACGCGGGCGTCGTTGGCGAACCCGCCGGCCCGCAGCGCCTCGGTGACCGACAGGTACGCGTCCGGCAGGTCGATGTACTTGCCGACCAGGGCGATCGTGACCTCCTTGGCCGGCCGGTGCACCCGGCGCAGGAGCTCCTCCCACTCCTTCCAGTCGACGTCGCGGAACGGCAGGCCGAGCCGGCGCACCACGTACGCGTCGAGCCCTTCGGAGTGGAGCACCTTGGGGATGTCGTAGATCGAGGCCGCGTCCACGGCGGAGACGACGGCGTCCTCGTCCACGTCGCACATCAGGCTGATCTTGCGCTTGATCGCCGTCTGCACGGGCCGGTCGGAGCGCAGCACGATCGCGTCCGGCTGGATGCCGATGCTGCGCAGCGCCGCCACGCTGTGCTGGGTCGGCTTGGTCTTGAGCTCGCCGGAGGGGCCGATGTACGGCAGCAGCGACACGTGCAGGAAGAACACGTTGTCGCGCCCGACCTCGTGCCTGATCTGGCGGACGGCCTCCAGGAACGGCAGCGACTCGATGTCGCCGACCGTGCCCCCCACCTCGGTGATGACCACGTCCACCTCAGGAGCGGCCATGCCCCTGATCCGGTCCTTGATCTCGTTGGTGATGTGCGGGATCACCTGGACGGTGTCGCCCAGGTATTCGCCCCGCCGCTCCTTGGCGATGACGTTGGAGTAGACCTGGCCGGTCGTCACGTTGGCCGAGCCGTGCAGGTCGGTGTCGAGGAAACGCTCGTAGTGGCCGACGTCGAGGTCGGTCTCGGCGCCGTCGTCGGTGACGAACACCTCGCCGTGCTGGAACGGGTTCATGGTCCCGGGGTCGACATTCAGGTACGGGTCGAGCTTCTGCATGGTGACCCGGAGACCGCGCGCCTTGAGCAGGCGACCGAGGCTGGATGCCGTGAGCCCCTTGCCGAGACTGGAGGCGACACCGCCGGTGACGAACAGATGCTTGGTTTGCGATGCGCTGCGCAAAGGGGCTCCCGTGGCTCGAGGTGTGGTCGAAGTGTCCACGGGCTCTCAGGATATCAAACAACGCCCCCGACATGCCCGAACGGCTTGACCTAGCGGTAACTTTGGTCCCTATGTCATTGGTACGGCGGGCAGTCGGCGCGCTGATTCACCGAGCCTACGGGGCGATCCGGCGCGCGGGCGCGATCACTCCTGCCGCTCAGGCCGGCTACCGATTCGGCCGGATCGGCGACGGGGTCAGCATCGCCTTCCCCCCGGGCGCGATCTTCGGCGAGCGGTGGATCGAGATCGGCGACCACACGCTGGTCGGCGAGCGCGTGTCCCTGTCCTGCGGCATGGGCCCCGGGCTGGACCTGGGGCCGGAGTCCATCCTGCGCATCGGCGGCGGCTGCTCGATCGGCCGCGGCTCGCACATCGTGGCCCACCAGTCGATCGACATCGGCGACGACGTCTTCACCGGCCCGTACGTGTACATCACCGACCAGAACCACGTCTACGACGACCCCGACGTGCCGATCGGCCGGCAGTGGCCGCGTAACAGCCCGGTATCGATCGGCTCCGGCTCGTGGATCGGGGCGGGCGCGATCATCCTCCCGGGCACGAGGCTGGGCCGCCAGTGCGTGGTGGCGGGCGGGGCGGTGGTCCGCGGCGAGTTCCCTGACCACAGCGTGGTCGCCGGCGTGCCGGCCAAGGTGGTCCGCGGCTACACCTCGGAGCTCGGCTGGCACGCCCCCGGCGGCCTCCTGAAGCACCCGGCCCGCCCCGGGGGATGGACCGAACAAGCTTCTGCCGGTTAGCGTCGAATCATGCGGACCCCCATCTGTGAGCGCCTGGGCATCGAGTTCCCGTTGTTCGCCTTCAGCCACTGCCGCGACGTCGTGGCCGCCGTCACGAACGCGGGCGGTTTCGGGGTCCTGGGTGCGATCGCGTACTCGCCGGAGCAGCTCGACACCGAGCTGACCTGGATCGACGGGCAGGTGGGCGGCCGGCCGTACGGCGTGGACGTGCTCGTGCCCGGCAAGGTCGACGCCTCCGCGCTCGACCGGCAGGCGCACCTCATGGACTTCGTCCCCGACCGGCACCGCGACTTCGTCACCCACCTGCTGTCCAAGTACGGCGTGAGCGCCCCCATGCAGCCGCTGACGGCGGCGGCGGACGAGTTCGGCAGGCGGGTCACGGCGGCCGGGGCGACGGGGCTGATCGACGTGGCGCTCAAGCACCCGATCGGGCTCATCGCCAGCGCCCTGGGGCCGCCTCCGCCCGAGATGGTCGCCAGGGCCAGGGAGGCGGGGGTGCCGGTGGCCGCGCTGGTCGGCACGGTCGAGCACGCCCGCAGGCAGGTGGCGGCGGGCGCGGACCTCATCGTGGCGCAGGGCACCGAGGCGGGCGGGCACACCGGCGACATCTCCACGATGGTGCTGGTCCCGCAGGTCGTGGACGCGGTCGCCCCGGTCCCTGTGCTGGCGGCGGGCGGGATCGCGTCCGGGCGGCAGATGGCGGCGGCCATGGCGCTCGGGGCCGAGGGGGTCTGGTGCGGCTCGGTCTGGCTGACCACGGAGGAGGCGGAGACGTCGCCCGCGGTCAAGCGCAAGTTCCTGGCCGCCTCGTCGCTGGACACGGTCAGGTCCAGGTCCCGTACGGGCAAGCCGGCCCGCCAGCTCAAGTCCGCCTGGACGGAGGAGTGGGACTCCGGCCAGGAGAGCCCCGGGCCGCTCGGCATGCCGCTGCAGCTGCTGGTGGCCGAGGGCGCGATGGCCCGCATCGGGGCGGCGGCGGAGAAGGGCGAGCCGGGGGCGGTGGAGCTGGTCAACTACTTCGTCGGCCAGGTCGTGGGCCAGCTCGACCAGGTGAGACCGGCCCGTGAGGTGGTCTACGACATGATCAGCGAGTTCGGGGAGGCGGTGGAGCGGCTGCGGCTCCTGACCGGCTCCGACTAGCCGCGTAGACGTACAGGTACGGGTGCCGCGGCCGGACCTCGCCGTCCGCCGCGGCCCTGGCCAGCGCGAGCGCGCCGTCGGCGGAGGTGCCGACGGGCGGCGTGAACCGGGCTTGCGGCAGCAGGTCACGCACGGTGGCCTGGAACGGCTCCATCAGCAGGTCCGCGGCGTCGAAGATCCGGCCGCCCCAGGAGAAGACCGGGTCGAGCCCCGACGCGGCGGCGACGGCGGTCTGGCCGAGCTGCCGCCCCGCCTCGGTCCAGATCCCGCGCGCCACCGGGTCTCCCGCGCGCGCCGCGTCGGCCACGGACGGCGCGAACGACGCCAGGTGATGCGCCGGCGAGCCCGACTCGTAGACGAGCGCCACCAGGTCCAGCGGGTGGCCGAAGCGGGCCGTCAGGTGTTCGAGCAGGGCGGGCGAGCCGCTGGCCCGGCCGTCGTGGGCGCGCAGGGCGGCCTGGAGGCCCTGCGCGCCGATCCAGGCGCCCCCGCCGTGGTCGCCGAGCAGGTGGCCCCATCCGTCGGACTGGTTCCAGACGCGGTCGAGGTCGGTGCCGAGCGTGATGACGCCGGTCCCGGCGGCGACCACGACTCCGGGCCGGAACCCGAGCGCGCCCACGTGCGTGGTCACCATGTCCCCCGCGACCACGAGCGTGCCGAGCCCGAACCGCTCCCCCAGCGCCCGCCACAACGCCTCCGGCTCCCTGACCAGCCCCGGCAGCCCGGTCACGCCGACGGCCATCCCGTCCAGCCGCCCGGGGACGCGCGCCGCGTCCCCGATGACCGACGCGATCCGGAGGGCGAGCCGGTCGAGGTCCACCCGCCCCTCGGTCCGGGGCACGGGCGCCGAGTCCGCGCCGTACGCGACCTCCCCGCCGCTCTCGATCCGTGTCCTGATGCCTCCGCCGCCGACGTCCACGCCCGCGAAGCTGCTCATCCGGCCTGCCCGCCCAGCGCGGCCACGGCCGCGCGGACGCCCGGATGGGCGGCCAGCGCTTCCCGCGCCTGGCCGGGTGTGCAGCCCGTGAGCAGCCGTACGAGCGCCTCCGGGATCCGCCCGTCCGCCTCCGCCAGCGCGGCGGCGCAGGCCGCGGCGTCCTCCCCGGTCGCCTCCACGAGCAGGTTCACCGCCCGCTGCTCCAGCTTGGCGTTGGTGGCGACGAGCCCGACCATGAGGTTCGAGTACGTACGCCCCGACTTGATCATGAGCGCCGTCGAGAACGCGTTGAGCAGCACCTTGGTCGCCGTGCCCGCCTTGAGCCGGGTGGACCCGGTGAGCGCCTCGGGCCCGGTGTCCGCGACGACGAGGATCTCGGCCAGGTCGCGCAGCGGCGCGGCCGGGTTGCAGGTGATCAGCACGGTGCGCGCGCCCGCCGCCCGGGCCGCGCGCAGCGCCCCGGCCACGTACGGGGTGGCCCCGGACGCCGTGATCCCGATCGCCAGGTCGTTCTCGGCGAGCGCCCCGGCGTCGGCGGCTCCGAGCTCCCCGGCGTCCTCGCGGTCCACGGACGAGTCGGTGAGCGCGCCAGGACCGCCGGCGAAGTGCGCCGTGAACAGGCCACGCGCCACCCCGAACGTCGGCGTGATCTCGGTGGCGTCCAGCACCGCCAGCCGCCCCGACGCGCCGGCGCCGAAGTAGTGCACGCGTCCACCCCGGCCCAGCCGGAGATGCGCCTCGTCCACCGCCCGGGAGAGCGCCGTGGCGGCGGCGCGGGCGGCCGCGACCGCCGTGGCGTCCTCGTCCAGCAGCAACCGCAGGACGTCTGGTGACTCCAGCGTGTCGATGTCGGCGGTGCGCGGGTTGCGGCTTTCGGTCGGTGGTCCCACCGGGGGCATCGTGCTCCTCATCGATCGTGTTCGAACGGGCCGGTCCGGCCCGCGTAGGCGGTGAACAGCCGGCGTGACTCCGTGGCGAGGTCGCCCTGGTCCGGCGACACCGGCCCCGGGCCTTCCCGCAGGAAGAGCTCGGCGCGTTCGCGGAGCCGTTCCCGCAGCTCCGTCTCGGCGCCGGGGTCGCCGGCGAGCGCGCGTCCGAGACCCCGGGCCCACAGCTCCCAGCGGTCGCGGTAGTAGCCGCCGACCAGTCCCGCCCAGTGCCGGGCCGCGTAGTCGTCCAGCAGCGGGCTGTCCGAGGTGCCCCACACCGTGAGGATGCGGCGGGCGTTGTCCCGCAGGACCGCGCGGTCGTCCGGATCGGCGGCCCACGACACGGCCTTGGCCTCCCAGTGCCGGAAGGTGTACTCGGGGCGGCAGGCCAGCATCCGGTCGAGGTCCTCGAAGACCTGGAGGAACCGGTCGACCTGCGCCGGGCCGCCCGCCGAGTCCAGGACGTCGAGGCAGAGGCGGTCGGCGACCCTGGCCATGTACGCGATGCCGGTCTCCACGAGGTCGTGCCCGAGCGGTCCCGCGGCCAGGCCGGGGTCGCGCTCGGCCACCTCGATCATCCGCTCCCAGGCCGCGGCGAGGACCTCCGGCCGGAACCACAGGAAACCGGCGACGTCGGCGCGGAGCTCGGCCGGGTCGCGCTCGTACGAGGGCGCCGCGGTGATGACGCCCTCGAACGCCTGGGGGAGGATCGGCAGGCCCCGGGTGTCGTAGACGGTCTCCAGGAGCCCGTGCCAGGCCGCCCGCAGCTCTGCCGTCCACCGGGTGCCGTAGCGCCCGGTCACGAAGGCGTCGAGCCAGGCGTCGAGGTCGGGGACCTCGTTCCAGATCTGGTCGGCGACGAGCTCGAAGAAGACCGGGTTGTTGCGGGTGGCCTCCATCGACAGGCCGAGGCCGGCGGGCGGGCTCGGCGCCGCCAGGGCCGCGTCGATCCCGGCGGGCACGCCGCGCAGGCCGGCGCCCGGGTCGGTGCGGCCGCCGAAGTTCAGCAGCGCGCACCAGAGCCAGGGCTTCCCGGAGAACCCCTGGAAGCGGCCCCACAGCGGGTCGTGCTCCGCCCAGAGGTCCGCGACGAGCATCCGGCCGTCCGGGATCGCGTCGAGGAAGGCGTTGACGCGGTCCTCGGTCCAGAACTCCCGTTGGTAGGAGAACGGCCAGGCCTGCATGAGCCAGACCGCGTCCGGGTCGGCGGCCTGGAGGCCGGCCAGCGTCGCCGCCGCCACGGCCCCGGGGAAGGCCGGGTCGGCGTCGATGGGGATCATCTCGATGAACGGGTCGGCGGCGTACAGGTGATCGGTGCCGAAGAGCTTGATCTGCGCGCGGGCGATCTCGGCGCCGATCCGCTCGTACAGCGGGTCGGCCGGGTCGAGGACCCAGGTCTCGAACCCCTGCCAGAGGCGGCGACCGGCCCGCGCCGTCGACGCGAGCTCGGGCGGGACGTGTCCCGTGAAGGCCGGCAGCACGGGGGTCATGCCGAAGGCGCGCTCGCGGTCGAGGATGCGCGCGCCGAGCTCGCGATGGCTCTCGATCCAGGACGACGAGAGCGGGCCGGCGAAGGTGTCCAGGCAGCCCATGAACTGGAACGGCAGGTAGCCCGGCCCGCCCAGGAAGCCGCGGATCCGCCGGTCGTCGAGACCGAGCGCGGAGTAGGCGGCGTGCAGCGCGGCCTCGTGACCGGTGACGGCCAGCGGCATGGTGATACCGTGCAGGGCCATCCAGTCGATCTCGCGTTCCCAGTCGGCCCAGTCCCAGTAGGGCATCGTGTAGCTGAAGGTGCAGAAGTTGAAGTAGTAGCCCTCCCGCACCCGCGCCGCGCCCTGGCGCGGCGGGGCGTCGGGCAGGGACGTCAGCCCCAGGGGCAGCACCGTGTCCCAGCCCACGGACGTGCCGCAGCGTTCCCGGAGATAGTGGTGGAGCGCGACCGAGGCGCTCACCCCGTCCGTCGCGGCGATGGCGAGCACGCCGCCCGCCGCCTCGTAGGCGTATTCGCGCCCGTCGCCGTCGCGGGCGGCGAACCGTACCGACTCGGCCACGGGCCCCAGCACGCGGCGGGCCAGACCGCGGACGGTTTCCGCCCAGGGCGGGCCCTCACCGGACAACACTGCAGGTCACACCCCTCGACGAATTAGTTCCGTACGGTCCATAATTAATATGCTAGCGTACCGGCAACCGATCGCAGGGAGAGAGAGCATGGAGCAGGTCGTCGCCGCCGGCACGCAGTTCATGCGCGAGGTCAACGCCGCCGCCGTCCTGCGCAAGCTGCGGGCCGCGCCGCCGAAGGAGGCCAGCATGAGCGTGTCCGTGCTGGCCAAGTCGGTGGGGCTCTCCCGCCAGGCGGTCACCCGCTCGCTCAACGCGCTGGTCGCCGAAGGGCTCGTCGAGTTCGGTCCCCTTGACCGCGACTCCACCCGGGCGGGGCGGCCGGCGCAGCTCGTACGGTTCCGCGCGGAGGCCGGCCACGTGCTGGGCCTGTCGATCAGCCCGCAGGACGTGCGCGTTGCGCTGGCGGACCTGGCCGGCACGGTCGTGGCCTCCGACGCGGAGCAGCTCGGCGCCGGCCCCGGCGGTGAGCAGGTGGTGGAGACGCTCCTGGCCACGGTGGAGCGGACGCTGCGCGCGACGGGCATCACGACCGGCGACCTCTGGTTCGCCTCGGTGGGCACCCCCGGCATCGTCGACCCGGCGGCCGGGGTCATCAAGCTCATCCCGAGCATGCCCGGCCTGGCCGGCGACCTCCTCGTACGCCGGCTGACGGAGGCGCTCGGCTGCCCCGTCTACCTGGACAACGACGTCAAGCTGGCCACGCAGGGCGAGCGGTGGCGGGACGCGGAGCGGCGCGAGGACTCCCTGGTGATGATCCACTGGGGCGAGCGGGTCGGCGCCGGTATCGTGCTGAACGGCGAGCTCTACCGCGGCGCCTCCAATGACGCCGGCGACGTCGGCTTCCTCGACCTGTTCACCGAGGGCCCCTCGACGCCCCGCCATCCGCAGGGCCATCCGCAGGGGCTGGGCCCGTTCGAGGACCGGGTCGGCGGCGCGGAGATCGTGCGCCTGGCCACGGCCGCGGCCGGACGCGCCGCCGACGGCGCGCTCCTGGCCCGGATCGAGGCCGCGGGAGAGCGCGCGCTCGAGGCCGTGCTGGACGCCGTCGCCGACGGCGAGCCGGCGGCGCTGGAGGCGATCGACGTGGTGGCCCGCCGCTTCGCCAAGGGGATCACCGTGATCCGGGCGATCCTCAACCCGCGGCTCGTCGTCATCGGCGGGCCGCTGGCCAGATGCGGCGAGCCGCTGCTCGCGGCGCTCCGGCGGCACCTTTCCGGCGAACCGCTGGACCAGCCGGCGCTGGAGGTCTCGGCGCTCCAGGAGGACGCCGTCGTCCACGGGGCGCTGCTGCACTCGCTGGACGAGATCGAACGGACCAGATTCGGCCTGGTGAGACCAGGCTCCGCCGGATGAGAACTGACTCGACGCCACCCACCCGATTGAGGAGAAAGGTCACACGCATGACGAGACCAGCCCGGCGCGCGGCGGTCGCGGCGCTCAGCGTCACGACGGCGTTCGCGCTGACGGCCTGTGCGGGCACCAGCAGTTCGGGGGGTAATACGGCGACGAAGGTCAACGTATCGACCACCGTTCCGAACGACCCGGTGACCCTGACCCTGGCCTACACCAACGACCCGCCCACCAAGGCGCTCATCGACGGCTTCACCAAGAAGCACCCCAACGTCACCGTCAAGCCCCAGATGACGCCGTTCAACGACTACATCAAGTCCATCAAACTGGCGATGTCGTCCGACTCGGCTCCGGACATCGCCCAGTACAACCCGGGCGCGATGAACTCCCTGGTCCCGGCCGGTCTCATCCTCGACCTGAGCCCGTGGTCCAAGGCGTACGGCTGGACCACCAAGTTCCCGCCGGCCAGCCTCGAGGTCCTCAGCTCCGACAAGTCGGCCAAGCAGTTCGGGACCGGCAACCTGTACGCCGTGCCCGGCGGGCTGTCGGTGCTCGGCGTCTTCTACAACAAGAAGATCGTGAAGGAGGCGCCGAAGACGCTGGCCGACTTCGAGGCCGCGATGCAGAAGGCCAAGGACGCCGGCCAGACCCCGCTGAGCAACGGCGCGCTCCAGGTCGGCGGGTTCCACCTGTGGAACGCGCTGCTCAACGTGACCGGCGACGTCAACGACTACCGATCGTGGGTGTACGGCAAGCCGGGCGCGACGATCGAGAACCCGGCCGCGACGAAGGCCACCCAGACGCTGACCGACTGGGCGAAGAAGGGATACATCTCCGCCGGGGCCAGCGCCACGGGCGACGCCGACGCGCTGGCGAGCTTCGCCAAGGGCGGCAGCGCGTTCCTGATCACCGGCAACTGGGCGGCCTCCACCCTGGAGACCGAGATGAAGGACGACGTGGGCTTCTTCCTCATGCCCACGGCCTCGGGCGAGCCCGCGAAGGTCGCCTCGGGCGCCAGCGTCGCGTACGCCATCTCATCGAAGTCGAAGAACCCGAACGTCGCCGCGGCCTTCCTCGACTACCTCGGCTCGCCGGAGGCGGCGAAGATCGAGTTCGACGGCGGGTTCATGCCGGTCGACACCAAGGCCGAGCTGGGCGCCACGGGGCTGCGCGGCGACATCGCGGGCGTCTTCGCGCCGGTGGCGCAGGGCAACGGGATCGTCCCGTTCCCCGACTTCGCCTCCCCCGGCATGATCGACAAGCTGACTCCCGGCATCCAGGGCCTGATCAGCGACAAGATGGCCCCCGACGCCTTCCTGAAGTCTCTGCAGGAGTCGTGGGACGCCCATCATGGCTCGTGAGCTGAGCCCGGCCGTCTCCCCGCCGCGGGCCGCTCCAGCCCGCGGCGGGGGGCGGGCGGCCGCCGGCGACACCCCGCCCCGGCGGCGGCTGGGGCGACGGGCGCGCGGCTGGCTGTACGTGCTGCCCGCGCTCGCGGTGTACCTGGGCTTCGCCATCTGGCCCGCGCTGAACACGCTCCGCCTGTCGCTCCTGACCTGGGACGGCATCCTGCCGCCGGTCTGGGCTGGTTTCTCCAACTACGTCAAGATTTTTCGTGATTCAGCGCTGTACGAGGCCATCCTGCACAGCCTCGCGCTGATCGTCTTCTTCTCGGTCATCCCCATCGGCGTCGGGCTGCTCATGACCGCGCTCCTGATGGGCAAGGTGCGCCGGGGCATGACGTTCTTCCGGATCGTCTTCTTCCTCCCCCAGGTGCTGCCGCTCGTCGCCGTCGGCATCACCTGGCGCTGGCTCTACGGCGAGTCCGGCGTGGTCAACCAGTTCCTCGACCTGGTGGGGCTGGGGTCGATCACCCGCGCCTGGCTGGGCGACTACGGCCTGGCGCTGATCGCGCTCGGCCTCATCGGCACGTGGGTGATGAGCGGGCTGTGCATGATGCTCTTCCTGGCCGGCGCCCAGAAGATCGACCCGTCCCTGTACGAGGCGGCCAAGCTCGACGGCGCCGGGGCGCTCCGGCAGTTCCGGCACGTCACCGTGCCCGGGGTGCGCAGGGAGATCACGGTCGCCGGCGTCATCACCACGATCGCCGCGCTGGCCAGCTTCGACCTCGTCTTCGTCACCACGAACGGCGGCCCGGCGGGGCAGACCAACGTGCCCGGCCTGCTCGTCTACCGGCTGGCCTTCAACGAGGGCGACATCGGCGGCGCCAGCGCGCTCGCGGTCGTGCTGACCGTGATCGTGGTCGCCGTCGTCAGCGCCGTCCGATACTTCACCAGGGATGATCAGAGTTGAGAACGCTCGGCGGAGTCAGTGTCCGGTACGGAGTGCTCGTCCTGCTGGCGGTGATGGTGCTGGTGCCCTTCGCCGGCATCGTCCTGGCCGCCCTGCACCCCTCGGGCGCGCAGCTCGACGGGCTGAGCATCCCGGACAGGTGGTCGTGGGAGACCTTCGCGCTCGCCTGGGAGCGGGGCAACTTCACCAACCTCATGCGTTCGAGCGTGCTGATCGCGGTCGTCGTGGTGCCGCTCGCGGTGGCGATGGCCACGCTCGCCGGGTACGGGCTGGCGATCCTCAAGGTGTGGGGGCACCGGACGTTGTCGTTCGGGTTCGTGATGGGGCTCACGCTGCCGATCGAGGTCATCGTGGTGGCGCTCTACTTCAACCTGCGCGAGGTCGGCCTCACCAACTCCTACGTCGGCGTCATCCTGGCCGAGGCGGCGCTGTTCATGCCGTTCGGGGTGTACTGGATGCAGACGCACTTCTCGAACGTGCCCGAGGAGCTCATCGAGGCGGCTCGCATCGACGGCGCCCGGGACCTCGTGGTGCTGGCGCGGGTGCTGCTGCCCATCTCGTGGCCCGCGGTCACCACGCTGTCGGTTCTCTACTTCATGTGGTCGTGGAACCAGTTCATGCTGGTGCTGGTCATGATGCAGGACCCGGACCGGCGCACCGCGCCGAGCGGGCTGGGGCTCTTCGTCGGCCAGTACACGACGGACATCCCGTTGCTGGCGGCGGCCTGCCTGATCGTCATCGCCCCGATCGTCGTCGTGTACCTCGTCTTCCAGCGCAGCTTCGTCAACGGCATCACCCAGGGCGCCATCAAGGGCTGACCCGAAAGGACCCCGGCCCCGGATGGTGGGCAAGTGGCCCACATTTGGCATTCACGCCGAAACCCATGTCAAGATGCGCGTGTGGTCGGGACACCGCCGGAGCTGGAGCGTGGCACGGGAGTCCCCGCGCACGTGCAGATCGAGCGGTGGCTGCTCGAGTCGATCTCCAGCGGCGAGATGGAGCCGGGCGACCGGCTGCCCGGCGAGCGGGAGCTGGCCGGGCGGCTGGGCGTGAGCAGGATGACGCTCAGGCAGGCGCTGGCCACCCTGGAGCGCGACGGCGTGCTGATCAGGGTGCCCGGCAGGTCGGGCGGCGCGTTCGTGGCCGAGCCGCGCATCGAGTGCGACCTGACCGGGCTGGCCGGGTTCACCGAGCAGATGCGACGGGCCCACCTGCGGGCCGAGGCGCGGGTCCTGGCGGCGGTGACCGTGCCCGCCCCACGGTCGGTGGCCGCGGCGCTGGAGGTGGAGGAGGGCTCGCCGGTGCACGAGGTGGCCAGGGTGCGCTCGGCCGGGCTGTCGCCGGTGGCGCTGGAGCGCTCCTGGTTCCCACCCCTGCCCGGCTTCCTCGACCAGGACCTCACCGGCTCCCTCTACGCCCTGCTGGCCGCCCGCTACGACCTGGAGCCGCGTACGGCGGTCGAGCACCTGGCCCCGGTGATCGCCCGCCCGGCGGAGGCCGCCGAGCTGGGCATCGCCCCCGGCGCGCCGCTCATGCTCATCGAGCGCACCGCCCACGCGGGCGACGGCACGCCGGTGGAGTTCGCCCGGGACCTGTTCCGCCCCGACCGGGTCCGGATCTCGGTACGCAGCGGCGTCACGGAACCAGGGGGGTCCTGACCACGACGCCCGGCACCCAGGCCCCCTCGACCTCGATCTCGACCTGGGCGCCTGGGCCGACCGGCAGGTAGGCGTAGGCGATCGACTCCTTCGCGGTGTAGCCGTACCCGCCCGAGGTGACCCGGGCCACGACCTGCCCGTCCAGCCGTACGGGCTCGTTGCCGAGCGCGACGGCTCTCGGGTCGCGCAGCGTCACGCACCGCAGCCGCCGCTCGGGCGCCGGGTCCAGGGCGTCCTTGCCGAGGAAGTCCTTGTCCGTCTTGACGCAGAACCCCAGCCCCGCCTCGTACGGCGTCGTCTCGGGCCCGATGTCCGCGCCCCACACCCGGTACCCCTTCTCCAGCCGCAGGCTGTCGATGGCCCGGTAGCCGCCGGCCACCAGCCCGTACGGCTCCCCCGCCCGCCACAGCTCCTGCCACAGCCCCAGCCCGTACTCGGTGGAGCAGTACAGCTCCCAGCCCATCTCCCCCACGAACGTGACCCGCAGCGCCAGCACCGGCACGTCCCCCACGGTGATCTCCCGCGACGACATGAACGGGAAGTCCATCGGGTCCGGCGTGAGCCCGGCGATGATCTCGGGGGCGCGCGGGCCCCACAGGGCGAAGCACGCGTACTGGCCGGTGACGTCGGCGATCCTGGCCGTCGCGCCGGTGCGCGCGGCCTGCTTGCGCAGCCAGCCCAGGTCGTGCGAGCCGAACGCGGTGCCGGTGACGATCAGGAACTCCTCCTCGCCCCGCCTGGTCACGGTGAAGTCGCACTCGATGCCGCCGCGCCGGTTGAGCGCCTGGGTGTAGGTGACGGCGCCGACCTCGCGGGCGACCCGGTTGTCGCACACCCATTCCAGCAGGTCCGCCGCGTCCGGGCCGGAGACCTCGATCTTCGCGAACGAGCTCTCGTCGAACAGTCCCGCCGTGGTGCGCGTGGCACGGTGCTCGACGCCGATCGCGGGCGACCAGAGGCGCCCGGCCCACCCGCCGGGCCGCTCCCCCTCGTCCGTCGCGTTCGCGTCGTAGTAGTTGACCCGTTCCCAGCCGGACTTCTCGCCGAAGGCGGCGCCGTGGGCGGCGTGCCAGCCGTACGCGGGCGAGAGCCGCAGGGGCCGCCCCGCCGAGCGCTCATGGCCCGGGTAGCGGATGTCGTAGTACGTCTCGTAGTTCTCGACGGCCCGCTTGATCGTGTACGACGGCGAGCGGTACTGGCGGCCGAAGCGGCGGATGTCCATGTGCCAGAGGTCCATGCTGGGCTCGCCCTCGACGATCCACTCGGCCATCACCTTGCCGATGCCGCCCGCGCCCGCGATGCCGTGCGCGCAGAACCCGGCCGCCACGAAGAACCCGCCGACCTCCGTCTCCCCCAGGCAGAACTCGTTGTCGGGGGTGAACGCCTCGGGGCCGTTGATCAGCTTGCGGATGCCGACGTCGGCCATCGCAGGCACCCGAATCCGGGAATTATCCGAAATTTCCTCAAATCTCGGCCAATCTTCGGACAGGAGGCGGCCGTTGAAGTCGGCGGGGACGGCGTCGAAGGAGTTCGGGGCGGCCGTCCAGGGCGCGCAGGTGCGCTCGTACCCGCCCATGACCAGCCCCTGCACCTCCTGCCGGTAGTAGACGAGCAGGTCGGGGTCGCGCAACGTGGGCAGCCCCGTGTGGTCGTGGCAGGCGTCGGTCACCACGTACTGGTGCGACATCGGCACGATCGGGATCCGCGCCCCGGCCATGCGGCCGATCTCGGCCGCGAACATGCCGCCGCAGTTGACCACGATCTCGCAGTCGATGTCCCCCTGGTCGGTGCGCACGCCGGTGACGCGGCCGTTCGCCGTTGTGATGCCGAGCACCCTGGTGTGGGTACGGATGACCGCCCCGCCCTCGCGGGCCCGCTGGGCCAGGGCGTAACAGAGCTGCGAGGGGTCGATCTGCCCGTCCGTGGGCAGGTACGCGGCGCCCACGACGCCCTCGGGGTCCATGAGGGGGAACAGCTCGACGGCCTCGGCCACCGAGATCTCCTCCAGTGGCAGCCCGAACGTCCGCGCCCAGCCGATCTGCCGGCGGATCTCCGCCATCCGCTCGGGCGTGGAGGCCAGCTTGATGCCGCCGCACTCCGTCCATCCGGCGTCGAGGGTGCGGTAGAGCTCGACGGAGTACTGGTTCATGCGGGTCAGGGTGGGATCGGCGCGCAGCTGGCCGACCAGGCCCGCCGAGTGGAAGGTGGAGCCGCTGGTGAGCTCGTCCCGCTCCAGCAGGACGACGTCGCGTTCGCCGAGTTGGGTGAGGTGGTAGGCGACGGACGCGCCGCCCACCCCGCCACCGATGATCACGATGCGGGCCGAGTCGCTCATGCTGGCGAGGCTAACCTTCGGACCGGTAAAAGGTCTAGACCGTTTAGCGCCGTCCGTCCTAGCATCGAGCATGGCCGTGCCCGAGGTGCTCGATCGCATTCCTCTGCTGTCCGGCGTGCCGCGCTCCGTCGAGGAGCTGCCCGGAGGGCTGACCAACCACAACTACAAGGTCACGACCCCGGGCGGGTCGTACGTGGCGCGCGTGTGGGCCAGCGACTCCTCGCTGCTGGGGATCGACAGGGACGCCGAGCACGCGTGCTCGCTGGCCGCCGCCGCGGCCGGGGTGGGGGCTCCGGTGCACGCGTACCTGCCCGAGCTGGGGGTGCTGGTGGTGGGCTTCCTGCCGGGGCGGACGTTCACCGAGGCCGACCTCCGCGACCCGGCGAACCTGCCCCGGGTGGCGCAGGCGTGCCGCCGCCTGCACGCGGGGCCGCGGTTCGTACGGGACTTCGACATGTTCGAGATCCAGCGGCACTATCTGGGGATCGTGCGGGAGCGGGGCTACCGGCTTCCCGCGGACTACCTCGGCTTCATGCCCGCCGTCGAAGACATCCGGAAATGTCTGCAAATAAGGGCGGAAGGCACCGTCCCCTGCAACAACGACCTCCTGCCCGGCAACATCCTCGACGACGGGCAACGCCTCTGGCTGATCGACTACGAGTACGCCGGCAACAACGACGCCTGCTTCGAGCTCGGCAACATCTGGAGCGAGTCCGACCTGCCGCTCGGCCACCTGGAGGAGCTCGTCACCGCGTACTACGGCCGCCGCCTGCGCCACAAGATCGCCCGCGCCCGGCTGCTCGGCCTCATGTCCAAGTACGGCTGGACGCTCTGGGCCTCCATCCAGGACGGCGCGAACGAGAGCATCGACTTCGACTTCTGGTCGTGGGGCATGGAGAAGTACGAGCGGGCGGTGGCCGAATTCACCGGATCTGACCTTGCGCGCCTCATGGACGAGGCCGCGCGGGCAGACTAGGGGCATGTTCGCCGCACTGACCGGTCTCGGCCTGTCCACGGCCGCCGGGCTGAACGCCTACATCCCGCTCCTCGTCGTGGGTGTCCTGGCCAACTTCACGGACGCCGTGAAGCTCCCCGACGGCTACTCCTGGCTGTCCAACTGGGGCGTGCTCGCGGTGATCGCCGTCCTGCTGGTGGCCGAGTTCGTCCTGGACAAGGTGCCCGCCGTCGACAGCGTCAACGACACCATCCAGACCGTGGTGCGCCCGGCGTCGGGCGGCGTGGTCTTCTCGGCCACGCAGGCGGCGGCCGAGGTGGACCACTCCACCTGGATGGCCGAGCACCCGTGGGCCGGCTGGCTGCTGGGCATCGTGATGGCGCTGGCCGTGCACGCGGTCAAGGCCACCGCCCGGCCGGTGATCAACGCCGGGACGGCCGGGGTGGGCGCCCCGGTGGTGAGCACGGCGGAGGACGCGGGCTCGCTCGGCATGAGCCTGGTCGCCGTCTTCGCCCCCGTGCTGGTGATCGTCGCGCTGCTGGTGATGGCCGTGCTGGCGTGGTGGCTGATCAGGAAGGTACGGCGCATGCGCGCGCGCAGGAGAGCGGCCCGCGGCCTGCCCTGACCCGAGGTCATTCCTGGGCTTGCAGCCACTCCTCCACGAGATCCACGAATTCGGCGGGGCGCTCCTCGTGCAGCCGGTGACTGGCACCCTCCCAGCACACGACCCTGGACGCGGGGTCCTTGAGCAGCCCCGACTCCCAACTCGCCCGTTCCGGATCCGCCCAGATCGACAGCACCGGGCAGCGCCGGCGGGCCAGGTAGTCGTCGCTGGCCGGGCGCACCCCGATGGCGTCCGGGGCCGTGAACATGGCCTCGAACGCCTGGACCAGCACGTGCGGCGGCATGCCGTACAGCCTGCGCTTGTGCCAGCGCCTGATGACGGCGGGCGTGCCGGCGTTCGTGCACCACTCGTCGATCTTCTCGGCGGCGGCGTGCGGGTGCTCGCCGCGCAGGCCTTCGATCATCTTGGGGAAGCGCCGGGCGACCCGGTCGGTCATGCCGTAGCCGGGGTCGAGGGCGACGAGCCCGCGTACCAGCTCGGGGTGTTCGACGGCGAGGATGGAGACCACCTGGCCGCCCATCGAGTGCCCGACGGCGACGACCTGCGGGATGCCCCGGCTTTCGAGGAGGGCGCGCAGGTCGCCGGCCATCTCGCGCGGCGTGTTGCCGCTCTCGGGGACGGACGAGTAGCCGTGGCCGCGCAGGTCCACGGCGATCACCCGGTGGTTGGCCGCCAGCGCGTCGATGTGCCAGGACCACTGGTGGGAGTCGGTGCCCCACCCGTGGACGAGCAGCAGCGGGGGCCCGTCGCCGTCCTCCGTGTAGAAGAGCCTGATATTTCCGCCGACATCCGCGTACGGCATCTATTGACCCCCACCCTCCAGTCGGGACAGCAGCGCGCTCTCCCCTGCCGTCCACCCGCCGTCCACGGCCAGCTCAGCGCCCGTCACGTACGAGGCGGCGTCGGACAGCAGGAACGCGATGGCCTCCGCCACCTCCTCCGGCTCGCCCCAGCGCCCGGCGGCGGCCAGCGGGAAGGTCCCGTCCCCCGACACGGCCCCGAGCGGCTCTGTCATCGGGGTGACGATCATTCCGGGATGTACGGAGTTGACCCGGATGCGGTCCTTGCCGAACTCCAAGGCGGCGATCTTGGTCAGCCCGCGCACGCCCCACTTGGACGCGCCGTAGCCGCCCGTGCCGGGCAGGGCGGTGAGGCCCGCGACGGACGAGAGGTTCACGACGGCGCCGCCGCCGGACTCGCGCATGGCCTTGACCACCGATTTGAGCCCCAGGAAGACGCCGACCAGGTTCACCTGGAGCACGCGTTCGAAGGCCTCCAGCGACTGCTGCTCGATCGACTGCGTGAGGGCGATGCCCGCGTTGTTCACCAGCCCGTCGAGCCTGCCGTACGCCTCCAGGGTGGCGGCGACCACGTCGGTCCACTGGTCCTGACTTGCCACATCGTGGGGGAGAAATCGGGCACCCAGCTCCTTGGCGGTGGCCGTACCCTCCTCCACCAGCACATCGGTGATCACGACCTGGGCCCCGGCCGCGACGCAGCGCCGCGCGGTGGCCGCCCCCATCCCCCGGGCGCCACCGGTGATGATCACAACCTTGCCGTCGAGCACGTCACCCCGCCCTTCCAGCCGCTCTCCGAGAACTGAAGCACAGCCTCACAGCTCTGATCAAGTGCTTGCTTGGTTTCTGGACCGCGCCGATGCCGCCCCGGCCGACTATCCTTCAAGTGAGAGACCCACAGGAGGTGGCGGAGATCAGCGAGCTGCTTGTCGTCCTACTGGTGATCCTGGCGTTCTTCCTGCTGCTGGGCGGTGTGGGCGTCTTCCTCCTGGTCAAGCTGGGCAAGAAGGCCGCGGTCAAGGCCAAACAGGCCACGACCCGGCTCAGCACCCACGTCAACGCCATGGGCACGGGCGACGCCGCCGAGGTCGAACGCCTCCGCCTCGACCTGCGCCGCGAGGTCTCCCTCACCCGCCAGGCCGTCGACCACGCCCAGCGCCTGGGCTGGGGCCTCGGCGACCTCCCCCGGCTCATGGCCGACCTCACCGCGCAGGCGGACGTCCACGACGGCCAGCTCGGCATGTACGCCCAGCAGCGCCGCATGTCTCCGTACGTCGACCACGCCACCCTCGACCGGCTCAGGGAGCACCAGGCCAAGCTGACGGCGATGTGCGCCCGCATCCGCGCCGACCTCCTGGGCGACCAGGTGCACCACACGGCCGCCGGCATCGCCGACCTCGGCTCCCGCACCGACCTCGAGATCGAGGCCCGCCGCCACGCCCCCGACCCGCTGGACCAGATCGACGATCTCTACCGCCGCTCGATGGAGGAACGCAAAGACCGCCCCTGACGACTACTCCACGTGGCAAGATGAGCGCGCCGCGTGAAACGCTGAGGAGGCAGACTGATGACTATGACCCTTCCTGAGTGGTTCTACCCCGGTCCTCCCGGCGGCTGGACCGCCGACATGCTCGATCACCTTCCCCCCGACGCGCCCCGGCACGTCGAACTGATCGATGGGTCACTCATCATGATGTCGCCGCAGACCGGCTTCCATATGCTCACGCTCCGACTGTTCGAGCGATTGCTTCATCCGCCGCAGGAACTCATGGTCGTGCGCGAAATGACGGTGACGCTAGGACTTCGCCAGCGGCCAGAGCCGGATATCCTCCTGGTCAAAAGGTCAGCTTTCAGCACGAAAGGCACTTCGTTCAAGCCCGAAGACGTCCGCCTGGTCGTCGAGGTGGTCTCAGACGAGTCCAGGGAAAGGGATCGGACCACCAAGCCGATCAAATACTCGAATGCGGGCATCAAGTTCTTCTGGCGAGTAGAGCAGGAAGAGGGGTTGCCCGTCGTTTACACCTTCGAGCTTGAACCGGCGATCAAGGCCTACGTCCCCACCGGCATTCACCGCAAACGACTGCAGACCCACATCGGATTCGACGTCGACATCGATCTCACCTTGGAATCGCCACCGGTTTAGCGGTCAGTCCGCTCACGGCAACCGAAGGCGGCGAACAACCCGTCCGCACGACCAAGGGGCGGCGGCTCAGGCGTCGTCCCACTCCCGGTATATGAACGCCGCGAGCTCCGCCTCCGTGGCGCCGCCGTTGGCCAGGGCCTTGGTGACCTGGGCCTGGGCTCGGGTGGGGAGCCGGCCCTCGATGAGGATGGGCAGCGACAGCCGCCGCAGCAGCACCTCGGACTCCGAGACCCCGGACGTCCGGCGGGTGACGGCCACGTTCACCCGCAGCCCGTGCTCGTTGCCGGGCGGGACGGCGGGGCGGTCGATCTCGATGGCGGAGTAGCGGAAGCCGTTGGCCAGGTCGCAGGCGGCGCATCCGGCCGGGCCCCTGCTGAGCCGATCACCGCACTCGGGGCAGGTCAGGCGGTCGTAAGCGGCGTCCACCACGCGCCACGGGTGCTTTTCGGGCTCGTCCGTGACCATCTCGGCGATGAGGCGCTCGTCCGGTGGCCGGGTGGTGCCGAACTCCTGTTCCAGGAACGCGCGCCAGCCCTCTTCCACGATCTCGTCGACCAGCCCGGCGCACCGGGCGCAGCCGGGGGCTCCGGCGGGCTCCCAATGGTCACATTCCGGGCAGCGTCGCATGCCCGCACCGTACAAGCCCGGCCGGATCCATCGCACCGCATTTTTGCGGATGATCCACGAGCTCGGCACCGCAGGACCTCGGCCTTCCCCTGCACCGAACCGTGCGCAGCGCGTCGGATCCGCGCACGGCCGGACGGGCCCGGCGCCGCGCCAGTCCTCCGGCAGCTCACCGCGGCCCGGCAGCTCAGCCGGTCGTGGCGTAGCGCAGCAGGACGTTGCCGGAGCCGTCGAGGCGGCGAACCTCCGCGACGGTGAACCCGTCGACCGGCTGGGTGAAGATCGGCGTCCCCTCGCCGAGCGCCTTCGCTCCGACGACCAGGTGCAGCTCGTCGACGAGCCCGGCGCGGAGCAGGGCGTTCCATGTGATCCGGCTGCCGAAGGTGACGATGTCACCGCTGGTGCGTTGCTTGAGCTCCTTGACCCATCCCTCGGCGTCGGCGCGCCTGACCACGGTCGTCCGGTCCGCCCACGGCGCGATGTCCTCGTCCGTGAGCGAGTCCGAGATGACGCTGACCTCGATCCGCCCGTAGATCCCGCCGAACTGCTGATTCACCGTGGACGCCTCGGGGTTGTCCGCCTGGGCGGGCCAGAACCCCATGAACATCCGGTACGAGTCGGCGCCGAGCAGCAGCGAGCCGGCCGCCTGGATCCGCTCCAGGTTGTAGGCGTCGAAGGCGGCGTCCATCGGCAGCACGAGCGGGTTGCCGTCCGCCGCCGCATAGAAGCCGTCAAGGGACATGATGTTGCAGACGACCAGTTTCGCCATGTCAGGCACTCCGCTTCTTCCGTCGCTCAGCTTCCGTCGCCCACCATGCCCGGAGGGCGCGGCGTCCGACAGAGGCAAATGTCACCAGACCCGCAATGACTTTCGCTACATCAACCCAGGTCAAGCGCATTGCGGGAATCCGCAACACCCCTGTTCCGCCTGCGGGCGGAGAGCCCAGGATCGCCTCATGCGCAGTGCTGCGATCAGCAGAAAAGGCGCCCTGCGGACGGGCGTCGCGGGCGCCACCGTGACCATGGACACGACCGCGCAGGCCGCCACCGCCTACGTGACCCGTGAGCCGCTGCTCGCCGGAGCCAACCCGTACGTCACCCTGTACGACGGCGCCACACCCACCGGGTACGCGTCGATGTGGAGGGTCGACTGGTCCACGCACGGCACCGGTGCGGTGCTGGTGGTGTGGACGCCCGCCGGGCTACGCGTCGTGGGCGACGACCCGCGGCTGGCGGCATGGATCGAGGAGCACTTCGTACGGCGCTTCGACGAGGCGGTTACCTGGAGATCTGGTCCCGTCCCCTGGTGGCCGGCCTGATCGCGCCGTTCGACCGGCACCGGTCCGCCGCCCCACCGCCCCACCGCCCGCGTTGTCCCGCCGTGAGCGGGAGGTGGTGGCGCTGCCGGCGGAGGGCTGGACGGACATGGTCGTCGCCCGCCGCCTCGGGATCAGCGAGCGGACCGTCACGGCGACCGTACGGGCTCTCATGGACCGGCACGGCGCACGCAGCCGCTTCCAGCTCGCGCTGGAGCTGTCCCGAAGGCACTGATGCCCGCGGGTGGACGGCGATGACGGGCTTGGCCGCGTCCGGCCCGGACGCAACGGCGCCCTCCGGGTGAGCTCACCCGGCAGATCGTCCGCTGGGATGATCAAGACAGGAGGTCGCGCCAGCGCCGGCCCGACTCCAGCGTGTCCAGGCCAATCCGCTCCAGGTATGCACCGCCCTTGGCCAGCCGGCGTCCCACCGGCGTGTCGAGGCCGAACGTCTCCCCCGCCGCCTTCGCCAGCTCCGCCGCCTCCAGCGTCTGCCGCGAGCTGGTCACGATCGACTGGTACCAGGAATTGTCGTCGACCGTGTAGATGTCGCGACGCCGCCGCGGATCGCGCTCGCGCCCGATCAGCCCCTGCTGGATCAGGTAGCCCACCGCCATGGAGACCGAGGCGGGGCTGACCTTCAGCCTGCGCGTCAGCTCGGCCGCGGTGAGTCGGCCGTCCTCGCTCAGCCACAGGCCGACGAGCACGCGCGCCATCATCTTCGGCAGCCCCATCCGAACCGCCATCTCGATGACCTCGTCCCCAAGCTCACCGTCCGGCGGCCCGGCCGCGAACCGGAGAGCCGGCGTGCCGCGCCGCGCCCGCCGCTCCGTCGCCCGGTGCGCCTGCTCGGGCCGGTAACCGCCGGGGCCGCCGTTGCGGCCGACCTCCCGGCTGATCGTCGAGGTCGGCCGGTCCAGCCGCCTGGCGATCTCGGCGTAGGAACGCCCTTCGGCGAGGCCGGCCGCGATGCGCTGGCGGTCCCGCTGGGTCAACCTTCCTTGTGACATGACGCCATTGTTGCGTTCGCTGCCACTCAGTGCAACGAATCATTGCGTTCGAGCCCAGCGTCATTGCATCAATTTGCCCGCTCTCACCTGCAGATACGGATTCCCTTGATTGCAGCTTTTTTGAATGCAACGTAGCTTTCAGAGCATGTCGAACACGTACTATCGCGATGAGACGGTCAGCCCTTCCCTCGACCGCGCACCCGCCTGCCCCTTCGATCCCGCCCCCGAGGTCACCGCGCTGCGTGCCGAGCAGCCGATCGCCCGGCTGGCCGCGCCCGAGGGCGCCCCCGGCGTCTGGCTGGTCACCGGCTACGGGCTGGTCCGCCAGATCCTCGCCGACCCGCGTTTCAGCTCCCGCTACGAGACCCACTACTACCCGCAGATGGGCGGGTACCTGCCGCCCGCCCCCGCCGGCGACCTGACCGGCATGGACGCGCCCCAGCACACCCGCTTCCGCAAGCTGCTGGCGGGCAAGTTCACCGTCCGCAGGATGAACCTGCTCACCGAGCGGGTCACCGAGATCACCCGTGAGCGGCTCGACGCGATGGAGCGGCAGGGGCCGCCCGCCGACCTCGTCGAGGTCTTCGCCCTGCCCGTCCCCGCGCTGATGATCTGCGAGCTGCTCGGCGTGCCGTACGACGACCGCGAGCAGTTCCAGACCGCCACGCGGACCCTCTCGGACGCCGAAGAGCCCGAGGCGCAGTACAACGCCTTCATCGAGCTCGGCGACTACCTGCGGACGCTCGCGCTCGCCAAGCGCGCGAACCCGACCGACGACCTGCTCAGCGACCTGGCCACGGCAGGCGAGCTGACCGACGAGGAGCTCGGCGGCGTGGCCGCCTTCCTGCTCGGCGCCGGCCTCGACACCACCGCCAACATGCTCGCGCTCGGCACCTTCGCCCTGCTGCGCGACCCGGCCCAGCTCGCCGCCCTGCGCAGCGATCCCGGCCTGGCCGCAGGCGCCGTGGAGGAGCTGCTGCGCCACCTGTCCATCGCCGCCATGGGCATGCGCGGCGTGCTGGAGGACGTCGAGCTCGGCGACAGGCAGCTCAAGGCCGGCGACACGGTCATCATCGCGTTCAACGCCGCCAACAGGGACCCGGCCAAGTTCTCCGACCCCGACGTGCTCGACCTGCGCCGTTCGGCCACCGGGCACCTGGCCTTCGGCCATGGCGTCCACCAGTGCCTCGGCCAGCAGCTCGCCCGTGTCGAGATGCGCGTCGCCTTCCCCGCGCTGCTCACCCGGTTCCCGACGCTACGGCTGGCCATACCGGCGGAAGAGGTGCCGCTGCGCACCGACCCCTCGCAGATCTACGGCGTGCGCAGCCTGCCCGTCACCTGGGACCGAGGGTGACGACCGTGCGGACCATCGAACCTGCCATCTCGGTGACGGGACTCCACAAGTCGTACGGCTCGCACCGCGTACTGAACGGCATCGACCTCACGATCCCGCAGGGCACGATCTTCTCCCTGCTCGGCCCCAACGGCGCGGGCAAGACCACCATGGTGCAGATCCTGTCCACCCTGATCAGGGCCGACGCCGGCGAGATCCGGGTGGCCGGGCACGACCTGGCCCGAGAACCCGACAAGGTGCGCGCCGCGATCGGCGTCACCGGCCAGTTCTCCGCCGTCGACAGCTTCCTCACCGGGGAGGAGAACCTGCGGCTCATGGCCGACCTGCTCCACCTCGGCCGCTCCAGGGGCCGCGAGCGAGCCCGCGAACTGCTGGAGCGCTTCGACCTCACCGACGCCGCGCGCAAGCCGGCGGTCTCCTACTCGGGCGGCATGCGGCGCCGGCTCGACCTCGCCATGACCATGGTCGGCACACCCAGGCTGATCTTCCTCGACGAGCCGACCACCGGCCTGGACCCGCGCAGCCGCCGCACCATGTGGCAGATCGTCAGGGACCTGGTCGAGCAGGACGGCGTGACCGTCTTCCTGACCACGCAGTACCTGGAGGAGGCCGACGAGCTCGCCGACCGCATCGCGCTGCTGAGCCAGGGCGAGCTGGTGGCCGAGGGCACCCCGGAGGAGCTCAAGCGGCTGGTCCCCGGCGGCCACATCGTCGTGCGCTTCGCCGACGCCGACGGCTACCGCAGGGCCGCCCCGCACGTCGGCGCCACCTTGCGCAACGACGTGGCGCTCACCGTCCAGATCCCCGACTCCGGTGGTGTCAGGACGCTGAAGAAGCTCCTGGAGTGGCTGGACACCCAGGCCATCGACGTCGCCGAGCTGTCGGTGCGCACGCCCGACCTGGACGACGTCTTCCTCTCCCTGACCAAGGAGCCCTCCCGATGAGAGCGATCACCGACTCGGCGACGATGCTGCGCCGCCAGGTCACGCACATCTGGCGCTACCCCTCGCTGATCTTCACGTTCGCCGCCGTCCCCGTGGTGTTCCTGCTGCTGTTCGTGTTCGTCTTGGGCGGCACCATGGGCGCGGGCATCGGCGGAGACCGCGCCGCCTATGTCGGCTACCTCGCCCCCGGCATCATGATCACGACGATCGCCGGTGCCGCACAGGGGACCGCGATCTCGGTGGCCACCGACATGACCGAGGGCATCATCGCCAGGTTCAAGACCATGGCCATCGCCCGCGTCTCGGTGCTCACCGGGCACGTGCTCGGGGCGATGGTGCAGACGTTCATCGCGATCGCGGCGGTGACCCTGGTGGCCGTGCTGATCGGCTTCCGCCCGTCGGCCTCCGCGCTGGACTGGCTCGGCGTGGTCGGCGTGCTGGCCATGTTCACCTTCGCCATCACCTGGCTGTCGGTCGCGCTCGCGCTGGTCTCCAAGAGCGTCACCACGGCCAGCAACCTGCCGATGCCGTTGATGCTGCTGCCGTTCCTCGGCAGCGGTTTCGTACCGACCGAGTCGATGCCGGCCGGGTTGCGCTGGTTCGCGGAGCACCAGCCGTTCACCCCCGTCATCGAGACGCTGCGGGCGCTGCTGGCCGGTCGCCCGGCCGCCTCCAGCTTCGCGGAGGCTGCTGCCTGGAGCGCGGTCATCGCCCTGGCCGGATATCTGTGGGCACGCAGGCTCTACAACCGTTGAGGTCCACCCACAGGCATGCACGCCGACCTCGCTGTCACTCCGGCTTATCGATGGGGGCGGCTCCCGGCTCCAGGTGGCGGTCCGCATCGGGGTGCGGGTGGCAGTCCACATCTGGGTGCGGGTGGCGGTCCGCATCTGGGCTCGTCCGATGGCGCCGCCGACCCGGGTGGCGGGACTTGTCGGCCGTCCACGACGGCCCGCGCGCCGTCCCGTCGACGATCTGGTTGCCCGCCGTCGGGGCGATGGCCAGGGCGACCACGGGCGTGGCTCGAGACCGCCACCGGGGTCACTTCACGCCGCGCCGGCCGTCGCATGGTCCTGCCCCATCTCCGGGGTGACAAGGGTGGCGGCGGGGGCGTCATTTAATCGGTTGCGAGGGCGGTATGTGGACCGGGATACTCGGCACCGAGTTGATCGCTTGGCAGCGGCTTGACGATGATCGCCGCGCCGTGCCGCGAAGGGAGGGTGAGACCGTGATGACGACTGTTCGCGTGCCGTTTTCCGCGTCCTCAGACCTTCCCACCGCGCACTCGCTGACCTGATCGACGAGCCGGTGGGCCTCACACCTGGAGCAATCCCACCGTGCCCAAGCACTCGCAGCACCGCACCCGTGGCAAGTACGCCCTCGACGCCGACGACCTCGAATGGCTGGAGAGCACTCCCGAGACCGACGACGGGCCGCCCGAGGGTGACCGCTGGTCCACCTGGGACCAGAGCACACCCACGGAGAAGGGGCCCAAGCCGTACCCCGGCTGGCTCGTCACCGAGCTGGCCGCCGTCGACACCGAGCACGGCGTGCTCAAGACCGGCAAGGAAGCCGACGTCCATCTGATCTCGCGGGGGGTGCCCGGCACGGACCGGGTCTGCCTGCTGGCCGCCAAGCGCTACCGCTCCTCCGAACACCGGCTGTTCCACCGCGACTCCGGCTACCTGGAGGGCCGCAGGACCCGCGAGAGCCGCATGAACCGCGCCATGGCCAACCGCACCGCGTTCGGCAAGCAGGTGATCGCCGGCCAGTGGGCGGTCGCCGAGTTCGGGGCGTTGTGCCGGTTGTGGGAGCTCGGGGTTCCCGTGCCGTACCCGGTGCAGATCGTGGAGACGGAGATCCTGCAGGAGTTCATCGGGACCCGGGACGGGTACGCGGCGCCGCGGCTGGCGCAGGTGTCCGACGACCTGGACGGGCTGTGGGAGCAGCTCGTGGCGGCCATGGTCACGCTGGCCAGGGAGGGGCTGGCCCATGGGGACCTGTCGCCGTACAACCTGCTGGTCCATGACGGCAGGCTGGTGATCATCGACCTGCCGCAGATCGTGGACGTCATCGCCCACCCGACCGGCCCTTCGTTCCTGGACCGGGACGCCCACAACGTCGCCACCTGGTTCGCCGCCAAGGGCGTCCCGGCCGCCGACCCGGACTCCCTCGCCGCACTCCTCCGCAAAGAGGCCGGCCTGTCCCTGTGATCGCTCCGGCTCTCGTCCCGCCGCTCGACTTCCTGCGCCGCGCCGCCGCGCGGATGGCGCCGCAGGACGGCCGCGAGGTGACGCAGGACGACTGGACGGCGACGCATGAACTGCCGGATGGCGGGGCGGGGCGGCTGGAGGGTGCCGTGGACGCGGGGTCGCGGTCCCTCGGGTGCCAGGGTGGAGGTGGCAGCTCCCGGGGATGGGTTACGGCGCCATACGCGGGTGCGGAGTGGCGCGCCGCCGCCAGCCAATGGGGCGCGGGATGCCGTGTGCCGGTCGCTGGGGCGCGGGATACCGTGTCCCAGCCGCCGGATCGCGGAATGCCGCGTGGCGGGCGCTGGGGCGTGTGGGTTGTGCGTGGTGTCGGTGGCGGGGGTGACGTGCGGGGCCGTCGGAGTGCCGATCGTTTACGCAGGTCGTAGGTATATTGGCCCCGATATACGACGAGGAGGGCCGTCATGCACGATGCCGTCGTCCACCCCAGCGGCGCTCGCATCCGCTGGGTAGAGCTGCCGGGTGCGGAGCCGTCGCGGGTCTACGTCCACGGTCTCGGTGCGACCTCGGCCCCCTACTACGCCGAGGTCGCCGCACACCCGCTCTTGCCGCAACACCGTTCCCTGCTGATCGACCTGCTCGGGTTCGGGATCAGCGACCGTCCCCGGGACTTCGCCTACACGCTCGAGACCCATGCCGACGCCCTGGCCGAGGCGTTGCGCAAGGCGGGGGTCGCCGGGGCGTCGGTGATCGCCCACAGCATGGGCGGCGCGGTGGCGATCGTCCTCGCCTCCCGTCACCCGGAGCTGATCGCCAATCTGGTGCTCGTGGACGCCGACCTCGACCCCCATCCCCCGGCTTCCGTGCGGCCGGGTGGCAGCGGCATCGCGAGTTACACGGAGGAGGCGTTCGTGTCACACGGGTGGAAGGAGGTGCGCGAGCGCGTGGGGCCGCACCGGTGGTCCGCCATGCGGCTGGCGGACCCGCGCGGGCTCCACCGTACGGCCGTCAGCCTGAGCGCGGGCACCACGCCCACCATGCGCCGGCTCCTGCAGGACCTCCCAATCCCCCGCGCCTTCCTGCACCCGGAGGGTGAGCCGCCAGAGGACGCCGACAGCCTGCGGGCCAGCGGGGTCCGGATGGTCGGCATTCCCGAGTCGGGGGACAGCATCATGCTCGACAACCCCGAGGTCTTCGCCCGCACCCTGGCGGATTTCCTCCCCTAGCCCGACGCTCGACCGCCCCAGCCCGTCGCCCGGCGTCCGGCCGAAGTCGCGCGCCCGGCAGGCGGCCGATGGCATGCGTACGCAAAGCGCCTCTTCCTCCATACGAGGAGGAGGCGCCTTGCGGGCGTTACTTGATGCCGGCCTCGCGCATGTCGCGGAGCTCGCGCTTGAGCTCCTTGATCTCGTCGCGCAACCGAGCCGCCACCTCGAACTGCAGGTCGGCCGCCGACTGGTGCATCTGCTCGGTCAGCGACTCGATCAGCGACTCCATCTGCGCCCGCGGCATCTCCCCGGCGATGGCCTTGGCGTGCTGGCCGGCCTGCCGCGCGCCGAAGCCGGGCACCGGGGCCTTGCCGCGCGACTGCTGGCGGCCGCCGCCCAGGAGCCGGTCGGTGTCGGCGTCCTCGCGCTGCAGGGAGTCGAGGATGTCGGCGATCTTCTTGCGCAGCGGCTGCGGGTCGATGCCGTTGGCCTCGTTGTAGGCCATCTGCTTGGCCCGCCGCCGATTCGTCTCGTCGATCGCCCGCTCCATGGACGGCGTGATCTTGTCGGCGTACATGTGGACCTGGCCGGACACGTTACGGGCGGCGCGGCCGATGGTCTGGATCAGCGACGTCTCCGAGCGCAGGAAGCCCTCCTTGTCGGCGTCGAGGATGGCCACCAGCGACACCTCGGGCAGGTCGAGGCCCTCGCGCAGCAGGTTGATGCCGACGAGCACGTCGAACTCGCCCGTGCGCAGCTCCCGCAGCAGCTCGATGCGGCGCAGCGTGTCGACCTCGCTGTGCAGGTAGCGCACCCGGATGCCGAGCTCCAGGAGGTAGTCGGTGAGGTCTTCGGACATCTTCTTCGTCAGCGTGGTGACCAGCACGCGCTCGTCGCGCTCGGCCCGCTGGCGGATCTCGTGGACCAGGTCGTCGATCTGGCCCTTGGTCGGCTTGACCACGATCTCGGGGTCGACCAGGCCGGTCGGGCGGATGACCTGCTCGACGACCTCACCCTTGGCCCGCCCCAGCTCGTAAGGCCCCGGCGTGGCCGACAGGTAGACGGTCTGGCCGATGCGCTCCAGGAACTCCTCCCACTTCAGCGGCCGGTTGTCGAGCGCCGACGGCAGCCGGAAGCCGTGCTCGACCAGCGTGCGCTTGCGGGAGGCGTCGCCTTCGTACATGGCGCCGATCTGCGGCACGGTCTGGTGGGACTCGTCGAGGACCAGCAGGAAGTCCTCGGGGAAGTAGTCGAGCAGCGTGTTGGGCGCGCTGCCGGCCTCGCGCCCGTCCATGTGGCGCGAGTAGTTTTCGATGCCGGAGCAGGTGCCGATCTGCCGCATCATCTCGATGTCGTACGTCGTGCGCATCCGCAGCCGCTGCGCCTCCAGCAGCTTGCCCTGGCGCTCCAGCTCCTCCAGCCGCGCGGCCAGCTCCGCCTCGATGCCCCCCACGGCGGCGGCCATGCGCTGCTCGCCCGCGACGTAGTGGGAGGCGGGGAAGATGTAGAGCTCCTCGTCCTCCGTGATGACCTCGCCGGTCAGCGGGTGCATGGTCGAGAGCTTCTCGATCTCGTCGCCGAACATCTCGATGCGCACGGCCAGCTCTTCGTACTTCGGGATGATCTCGATCGTGTCGCCCCGGACCCGGAACGTGCCCCGGGTGAAGGCCAGGTCGTTGCGCGTGTACTGCATGTCGACCAGGCGGCGCAGGAGCTGGTCGCGGTCGACGTCCATGCCGACGCGCAGCCTGGCCATGCGGTCGACGTATTCCTGCGGCGTGCCCAGGCCGTAGATGCACGACACGGAGGCGACCACGATGGTGTCGCGGCGGGTGAGCAGCGAGTTGGTCGCCGAGTGGCGCAGCCGCTCGACCTCGTCGTTGATCGAGGAGTCCTTCTCGATGTACGTGTCGCTCTGCGGGACGTACGCCTCAGGCTGGTAATAATCGTAATAAGAAACGAAATATTCGACCGCGTTGTTGGGCAGCATCTCCCGCAGCTCGTTGGCGAACTGCGCGGCGAGGGTCTTGTTGGGCTGCATGACCAGCGCGGGCCGCTGCAGCCGCTCGATCAGCCAGGCGATGGTGGCGGTCTTGCCGGTGCCGGTGGCACCCAGCAGCACGTTGTCCTTCTCTCCGGCCTTGACGCGGCGCTCCAGCTCGGCGATGGCCGTGGGCTGGTCGCCGGAGGGAGTCATCTCGGTGACGACCTCGAAAGGCGCCACCTTCCGCTGCAAATCTGTGACCGGTCGCATGTTGCCACTGTAGGCGTCCCGACCGACAGAAACGGTCACACCCCCTGCGGCCGCCGCCGGGGTCCCCGGCGGCGGCCGCGTACCCGATCAGAACCAGCCGCGGTGGCGGGCCATCTGCTCCAGACCGCGCTGCAGCGCCCCGTCCGCCGAGTGCGGCGGGTCGTCGTAACGCACGGTGAAGCGGTTGTACGCGTCGTGGCTCGAGGTCAGGAAGCCGCCCCGCTTGTCGGCCTCCAGGATGACGTCCATCTGCCGCGCCCCGGCGATGAACGTCAGTTCGAGCTCGTTGAAGTGGCGCCGCCACTGCCCGCCCGCGTAGTACTCGATCTCCTGGAAGAACGGCATCGTCGAGCCGTACAGCGTGCCGCGCTCCAGATCGGCCTTCTTGAACTGGAAGCCCAGCCGGTCGAGCGCGGCGATGACGTGGTCCTGCGCGGGCAGCGGGCTCACGTACAGCGGGTCGAGGTCACCCTTGTCGAGCGCGCCCGCCAGCGCCAGCTCCGTCTGGACGCCCAGCTTCATGCCGTGCAGCGGATGCCCGGCGATGGCGCTGATCGGCGTCTCCCAGGGGACCTGGATCTCGAAGGGCTGCTGGTGCTGCACGCCCGCGGCGAGCTGGAACGTCCCGGCGACCTGCTGGCGCAGGAAGCTGTAGGTCGTCTTGTACTCGTTGTCGCCCGACTCGACCTCGACCACCGCGGTCAGGTCGATGTGGATGCCCTCGACCTTGTAGTCGGAGTTGCCGCCACGGAAGTGGACGACGCCGCGCAGGATCTCGCCGGGACGCACGCCCGTGTTGGTCAACACCGTGTCTACCTCGACGCCCGCACCGAACGCGGCCATCAATTTGCGGAACACCATGGGGTTCTCCTAAGCGGAAGGTGTCTGGCCGTTCTGACCCGTGCCCGAGATGCGGGGGAGCAACTGGGCAAGGAGGAGAGTGGAGAGCGCGGAGTCCGACTGGCCCTGCTGGGTGCGTACGACCAGCGGCTGGGGGGCGTTCTCCGCGAGTTTGGCGCCCACGTCGAGGCGCCTGCGGGCCAGCTCGTACTGCAGCACGGCCCGGTTGTCCCGGTACGACTCGGCCAGCCGGCGCAACGCCTTGGCCTCGTTCTCGGCGGCGGTCAGCTCGGCCCGGCCGCGCGCCTCGATCTCCCATGTCACACGCTGCGCCTCGGTCTCCTGCTCCTCCAGCATGCGCGCCACGTCCTTGCGCGCCGTGTTGTGGGCGGCCTTGACCTCGACGACGCGGGCGTCACGGGTCTTCTTGGAGCGCTCGATCTCCATCAGCAGGGTGTCGATGCGGCGCTTGCGGGTCAGCTCCCACTCGCGCTCATAGGCCGAGAGCTCCTTGGCCACCTTCTCGCGGGTGGCCAGGTGCTGCTGGTACTGGTCGGGCAGCTGGACGTCGGGGATGTTGGCGCCCGTGATGCGCACGCCGTACCGGCCGAGCTGGCGGTTGAGCGCGTCCTGCATGTCGCCGACGTCGGAGCCGCGCAGGTCGTACGCGCGCTCGGTGTTGACGCGGCGGCTGCGCTGCCTGATCGCGTCCTGCACCGCGCTGGAGAGCACCAGGTCGAAGTTGCCCGCGCCGATGGTGCGGACGAACGCGACGGGGTCCACGATGCGGAACTTGAGGAAGAACTCGATCGACTTCAGCGGCACGTTCTCGGCCGTGGGGCAGGCCACGATCGGCGCCGAGTACGGGATCTCCGTGGAGGTGTCGACGACCGCGTCCACCCGGTCCCACGGCAGCCACAGGTAGTGGCGTCCCGGCGGGAGGGTGCCGGTGATGGCGCCCCAGCGGCTGCGTACGCCGGTGGTGCCCTCCTCGATCTCGATGATCGCCTTGCGCCACATCGTGACCATGGCCACGACCAGGAAGAACAGCGCCAGCAGCGCGGCGATCAGGGTGAGGTCGGTCAGGACCGCCATCCCGGCGAAGTACAGCCCCAGGAACACCAGCGCCATCCAGGCGAAGCCGCGCCGGTCCTTGGGGATCACGACGGGGACGAGCTGGCCCTGCTCGCCGCCGCGCAGGAGCTGGCGGATGTCGCCCCAGGAGGCCAGCGACTCCTTGATCTTCGAGAATTCGCGGCTCATCTCAGATCTCCCCCTTCCCGGGCAGCAGGCGTTCGACGGTGCGCTCCAGTTCCGCGTCGGGCTCCGGCGCCGCCTGGGGCTCGGTCACGTCGGCGGTGGCCTTCTTGAGCAGGGCGGCGATCTCGGCCTCGCGGCTCTGCACGCGGGAACCGATCTCGTCGAGCCTGGACCGGATGGCGGCCATGTCCTCGGCCGAGAACAGCGCCGCGTCCTTGCCGCCCACCAGCTGCTGGGCCAGGGCCAGGAAGTCGATGTCGGTCTGCTCGCCCACCTGCACGACCTGCGGCAGCCTGGTGGCGACGGACTCCAGCTTGTTCAGCAGGTCCTGCTGGAAGCGGTAGTCGAGGATCTCGGGCGCCTCCGCGGCCGACAGCGCCCTGATGTCCAGCGCCTGCGCCTCCAGGAGGGCGGCGTTGGCGTTGGCCGTGGACTCGGCCTCGACCAGGCGCTGCCTGGCCTGCGCGGTGGCTTGGTGGCTGGCGCGTTCGAGGGCGGTGTCCATGCGGGCCTGGTAGCCGGCGATCTCCGCCTGGATGGCGCTCAGCGTCTCCTGCAGCCCGGCCAGCTCCTTGACCAGGTCGCCCTCGTTCTGCTCCTTGCGCAGCTGGAGCTCGTACTCGTAGGTATAGGCCTCCTTGGCGACCCGGACCATCTCGGGGGCGGCCAGGTCCATCCGGTATTCCTGGCTGGACGGCTCGGCGTGCGTGATGTTCACGTCGGTGAGCCGTACGGCGGGCAGGAACTGCTGGTTGAGGCTCTCCAGCATGCCCAGCGTGCTCTCGCCCACCAGGTCGTAGATCTCCTCGGCCCGCTGGGCGTAGATGAGGGAGCGGGTGACCTCGCTGATGGCGTTCTGGAGCTTGGACTGGAAGCCGCTGACCGAGCCGAGCACGAAGATGAACTCCGCCGGGTTCTCGATCCTGAACTGCAGGAACAGGTCCACGCTGGCCTTGACGCCCTGCTGCGTCGGCGCCTCGCTGATCGGCGCGTTGAACGGGTACTCGCGGGTGGTGTTGACGATGTAGCTGACCCGCTTCCACGGGTTGAACAGCGTCACCCGGCCCGGGTCCGCGATGTGCACCAGCTTGCCGAACTGGGTGATCAGGGCCTTGCAGCCCTCGGGCACCATCACCACGCTGCGCCGCCACCACAGGAACGCGGCCGCCAGGACCAGCACCACCCAGTAGTGCGGGCCGAAGAACAGGTCGGTGTTCGGGATGACGTTGCCGAGCGCGCCGATCAGGCCGAGCACCACCAGGATGCCCAGCGGCACGATCACCTTCGCGGTGCTCCCCTTGGGGATCACCACCGGGGAGATGACGTGCATGCCGTTCTCGGTGAAGCTGCGGTTGACGATCTCGCCGGCCTCGTTCAGCGAGGCCGACCTGGCCTCGATGGCCGTGCCGATCGACGCGCCGCCGTCGCGGGCCGCGGCGAAGTCGTGGGGGTTCAGCGCGAAACCCCGGGCCTGGCCCGCGAACTGTCCCGCCTGGTCGACGACCTGGCCCATGGCCTGCCCCATCGCCTGCCGCATGTCACCCCCTTGGGCAACCGCTTGGGCTATGCCCTGACCTGCCTGGATCAGTGCCTCTCTGGGTCGTGACATCGAACCTTCCTTTTCCGCTACAGGCGAATCCGACCGTATCGGGTGCGACTTACTGTTCGCTTGCAATGGATGTCATATGTCTATTGCGTCCCGTAGTAGATGTGCTATCTATGTAGTAGACCTACTATCTGGAGAATTGATGGATGCGGTAAGAGAGCTCGACCTGGGCCAGACCGCCACCGCCATCGAGGTCCACGGCCTGCACATGGCGTACGGCCACAAGGAGGTCCTCCGGGGCGTCGGCTTCACGGTCGCCCCCGGCGAGGTGATCGCCCTGCTCGGGCCGAACGGCGCGGGCAAGACGACGACGATCGAGATCCTGGAGGGCTTCCGGGTGCCCTCCTCCGGCTCCGTCCGCGTGCTCGGCACCGTGCCGGCCCGCGGCGACGAGCGCTGGCGGGCCAGGCTGGGCGTGGTGCTGCAGTCCTGGCGCGACCACGGCCGCTGGCGGGTGCGCCAGGACTGCAGCACCTGAGCCGCTACTACGAGCCGTACGCGGTCCCGGGCCGGCGGCCGTTCGACATCGGCGAGCTGATCGAGGCCGTCGGGCTCGGCGAGCACGCCGACCACCGGATCAACCGGCTCTCCGGCGGCCAGCGCCGCCGCCTCGACGTCGCCATCGGCATCGTCGGGCGGCCGGAGGTGCTCTTCCTCGACGAGCCGACGGCCGGGTTCGACCCGCAGGCCCGGCGCGACTTCCACGACCTCGTGCACCGCCTGTCGGACCTCGACGAGACCACCATCCTGCTCACCACGCACGACCTCGACGAGGCGGAGAAGCTCGCCGACCGGATCCTCATCCTGGCCGGCGGCAGGATCGTGGCCGACGGCAGCGCCGACCGCCTGTCCCGCGAGGTCTCGCGCGACGCGCAGGTGCGCTGGAGCCGGGGCGGCGAGCAGTTCGTGCACGCCACGCAGGACGCCACCGGGTTCGTGCGCGAGCTGTTCGCGCAGCACGGTACGGAGATCGCCGACCTGGAGGTGCGGCGGGCCACGCTGGAGGACACCTACATGGCGATCGTGCGTCAGGAGGAAGCATGACCCCCACGCTGCACGCCGCCCGGCTGGGCCTGTCCCGGGGCTGGATCGAGTTCAAGCACTCGCTCACCAACCCGCCGAACCTCGGGGGCATCCTGGCGGGCACCGCGGTCCTCGTCGTCGTGCTCTACTTCCAGCGCGACGCGAAGTTGCCCGGCACCGGCCTGTCGCTGGCGTCGGCCTCCCTGCCGGGCACGCTGGCCTTGATGGTCCCGCTCAACGGGCTCCTGGGCATGGTGGGCTCGCTGGCCCTCGAGCGCGAGGACGGCACCCTGCTCAGAGCCAAGGCCCTGCCCCAAGGCATGGTGGGCTACCTCGTGGGCCGGGTGACGATGCACTCCGTGTCCACGCTTTCCGCTCTGGTGGTGATGCTCGTCGCCGGGCTGTTCTTCGTGCCCGGCCTGCTCGGGATCGGGCCGGGCAAATGGCTCGCGCTGGCCTGGTTCGCACTGCTGGGGCTGCTGTCCGCGCTCCCGCTCGGTGCGATCATCGGTTCCCTGGTCGGTAGCCCGCAGGGCGCGGGGGCGCTGTCCATGATCGCCATCGGCGGTCTCACCGCCATTTCGGGGATCTTCTACCCGATCACGGCGCTCGCCGGGTGGCTGCAGGGCCTCGCCCACGTCTTCCCGCTCTACTGGCTCGGCCTGGGCATGCGCTCGGCGCTGCTGCCCGACTCGGCCGCCGCCGCGGAGATCGGCAGCTCGTGGCGGCCGGTGGAGACCACGCTCGTGCTGCTCGCCTGGGCCGTGGCGGGGCTGGTGCTGGCTCCCCCGATCCTGCGCCGGGTGGCCAGGCGCGAGTCGGGCTCGCTGATGGAGGCCCGCCGTCACCAGGCGATGCAGCGGCTGACCTGAGAAGATATGCGCTGATGAGCGAGACCGTCTACAACCGCATCGCGCTGCTGCGCGCAGAGCGGAACGTGACCCGCAGGCAGCTGGCCGACGCCCTGGGGGTCCACTACCAGACCGTCGGCTACCTGGAACGGGGGGAATACAGCCCGAGCCTCTTCCTGGCGCTGCGGATCGCCGAATACTTCGAGGTGCCGGTGGAGGTGGTCTTCTCGACCAGCCCGTTCCCCCGGATCGGGGAGCGGACCGCCTGACCGTGGCCGGGGCGCGCGGTCAGGCGGTCGCCACGGCCAGGAGATGGCCGCTGACCCCCAGGAGCGACGGCTCCGACTCCAGCCTGCGGGCGGCGTCGAGCAGCAGCTCGCGTCGCTCGTCGTCGTCCAGCCACTCGTCCACGTCGCCGTAGAGCCAGAAGGCGCCCTCCAGGCCGTAGCGGTCGGGACGCGGCAGCCCGGCGTCGGCGAACTCGTCCAGGATCTCCTCGAGATCGTGGAGGTAACCGCGGAACCCGCCCGGCCTGGGCGAGATCATCACGCCCGTCTCCAGGCCCCGGTAGTCGGCCGTCCGGTACTCCTCGTCCACGAAGCCGCCGCGGTATACGCCGTCGTGCACGCTCGCGTACCGGCTGATGAAGGCCGCCACGACCGGCCCGCCCGGGCGCACGGCGCGCTTGGCCTCGGCCAGGGCGCGGACGCGGTCGGCCCGTTCGGGCAGGTGGTAGAGCGGGCCGAGCAGCAGCGCCGCGTCGGCCCGGCCGGAGGGGACGGGCAGGTCGCGGGCGTCACCCAGGCGGGCGCTCACCCCGGGCAGCGTGGACGCCTCCCGTACGTGCAGCGGCACCGGGTCGATCAGCTCGACCTCGTAACCGTCGGCGGCCAGCCACTCGGCGTGCGCACCGGTGCCCCCGCCCACGTCGAGCACCCGCGCGGGCGCCGGCGGCAGGACGCGGCGCAGCACGTCACGCGTGCGCCAGTACTCCAGCCGGTTGCGCCCCCGCCGCAGCCTGGTCAGCTCGCCGCCCTGCTCGTAGTAGCCCATCACCTCGGGATCCATGATCATGCGAGCCGATGCTACCCACGGGAGCCGTTCAGGTTCGAGGCAATAAAGCTCCCTGGCTCTGGGTGTACTGGTGGTCGCTTGGCGCGGTCGTTACCATGACCTCGGGGACTGAATGATCGTCGAACGGCGGGGCGAGCGATGACACGGTTCGTGGCGGCGGTGAAGCAGGTCGCCCCATGGGCTGCGCAGAACGCCGACGGGGCCATCGCGCTGGTGCTCGCGATCGTGATCGGCGTCGTGGGAGTCATGCCCAACGAGATCGTGCCCGACGAGGTGCAGTCCCAGCTGGTCAACGCCGCGACCCTGGTCATCATGGCGCTGGTGGCCACCGCGCTGCTGCGCGACCGCGCGCGCCAGGCCCCGGTCGAGGAGACGATCACCTCGGGCGCGCTGGCCGAGCTGCCCGCGCGCCTGGCCCGCCTGCAGGAGATCGAGTCGCTGGTCGGCAGCACCCGCAAGGCCCTCGACGCGCTCCAGCTCGTACGGGTGCTGGGCAGCAGCCAGGAGATCGCCCAGTCCCACGCGGAGGCGCGCAAGGACACCCACCGGTGGAGCTTCAAGGGCGGCACCGGCACCTACCTGCGCGCGGTCACCCTGCCCGAGTGCGTCGCGGCGGCCCGCAGGGACAAGCGCCACCTCACGGTCAGGGTCGAGGTGATCGACCCGTCCAACCTGGAGGTGTGCGAGACGTACGCCCACTACCGCCGCTCGCTGTCGGACGCCCCCGACGGCACCGGCGAGACGTGGACGACCGACCGGGCCAGGAAGGAGTCGTACGCGACGATCCTGGCCGCCTTCTGGCACCGCCAGCGCTACGGCCTGCTCGACATCGCGGTGGGCCTGTCCTCGACGATGACCACGTTCCGCTGGGACGTGTCGGCCACCCGCCTGATCATGACGGTCGAGGACCCCAACAAGGCGATGACCGCGCTGGCCGGCACGTTCTACTACGAGAACTGCGACACCGAGCTGCGGCTCAGCTTCGAGCAGGCGCGGCGGGTGCCGCTGGAGATGTACAAGAAGGTGCCGTTGAGCGACGAGCCCACCATCGAGGAGGTTCAGGAGCTGTTCGAACGCGTCGGGATCCCGCTGCCCAAGGCGTACAACGGCCGTGACGTCGTCGACATCGCCCGCAAGGCGTTGCGGGCGATGGACCCCTACGGTGAGCCGCGTGATCGAGCTGGTGCGTGATGAGCCATCACGGCGTCCACCAGCGGGTCATCGGGGGCGAGGCCAGGGCCTGGGCGCTGGAGACGCTCTCGTCCGGCGGCCTGACGGCGGTGCGCCACCCGCTCGGGTTCGTGTGCCTGCCGCTGGAGCGCGACGGCGGCGAAGGGGTATGCGTCCACCTGTGGTCCGACTCGTTCGCACACGCCGAGAGCACCACCTCGCAGATCCACTGCCACAGCTGGGACCTGGTCAGCCACGTCCTCTACGGCCAGGTGCGCAACGTGCACGCGGTGGTCACCGACGCCGGCCGGGACGCCACGCACCGGGTCTTCGAGGTGGTCAGCGGGGCCGACGGCGACCGCATCTCGCCCACCGGGCGCACCGTGCGGCACGCGACGGGCCTGGTGGAGGTGTTCGGCCCCGGCGACACGTACACGCTGGCCGCCGACCGCTTCCACAGCAGCGTCGTGCCGGAGGGCGGCGAGGCGGCCACGATCGCGCTGGGGCGGGGCCGGCCCGGCAGCCGCGACCTGTCGCTCGGCCCGCTGGGCGGCGGGCCGCACCACGTGGCCAGGCAGCCGCTGGACGCCCGCGAGACCGAGCTGGCCGTACGTCTGATCACCGCTCACCTGACCTGAGAGGCATCCGATGGACCTGGATCACGCCCGCACGGTCGCCGTCGAAGCCGCCGAGGCCGCGGGGGCGCTGCTCCGGGAAGGTATGAGCGGCGTGGTCGGCGTCCGGGCCAAGGGCGAGGCGGGCGACGTGGTGACCGACCTCGACCTGGCCTCGGAGAAGCTGCTGCTGGAGCGCATCCTGACGGCGTACCCGTCGCACACGGTGATCGCCGAGGAGTCGGGGCTGGTGGGGGCCGCGGGCGGCGAGTGGACGTGGCTGGTCGACCCGCTCGACGGCACCAACAACGTGGCGATCGGCCTGCCCGCCTACGTGGTGGGCGTGGCGCTGTGCCAAGGCGGGCGTCCCGTGCTGGGCGTGGTGCACGATCCCGTCTCCGACCAGACGTGGTCGGCCGTCCGCGGGCGGGGGGCACTGTCCGCTCCGGCGGGGTCGTCCTCCGGGGTACGCCTCGCGCCCCCGTACGCGCCGAGCCCGCACGGGCCGCTGCTGGCCTGGACCCAGGGCTACGGCGTGACCAGGGACGACGCCACCGCACGCGCGCTGCGCACGGCGCTGGAGCTCAACGCGCGGCGGGTGCTGCAGCTGTGGGCGCCGCTGCTGGCGTGGGCGATGCTGGCGCGCGGCGACATCGACGGCATCGTGGGCTACCGGGCCGAGGCCGTCGACCTGCCCGCGGGCGCGCTGCTCGCCCGGGAGGCCGGCATCGAGATCAGGGCGCTGGACGGCGGCCCGTTCGAGGAGTGCATCGACGGCACGGCCGACGACCGCAGCTTCGTCGCCGCCCATCCCCGGGCCGTCCCCGGGCTGCTCGCCCTCCTCGGGCCCGAATGAGGAAAAGTCCGCAGAACCTGTGTGTCCTTCGCCGATGAGTTCCGCTCCCGTTCGAGGTCTATTGAGAGAGAACGGAACAAGGGAGAGGGGCTCGACATGATGACCACGACCGAGCTGGCGCAGGTGCTCTTCGCGACCGCTCTGCAGCCGTCCGACCGGCTGTCCCCGTTCCAGATCCGCGAGGCCGTGGACGAGCGGCTGTGCCGGTGCGGCGGCGACGCGACCCGGTGCGCGGCGTACGTGGCGCAGGAGGCGGGCGACCACCCCGAGACGTACGTCGTGCGCATGCGCTGGGCGCTGGACGCGGTCGCCGGCGCCTACGCGCTGGCCGCCGCCTGATCAGCTGAACCGCACCAGGGTCCACACGGTGGCGAGCAGCCCGGCCACGGCCAGGCCCGTGCCGGTCAGCAGGAAGCGGCGCATCGGGACCTTGACCTCGTGGCGGCGGCACGACTCGAACCACAGCAGCGTGGCCAGCGACGCCCACGGCGTGATGACGGGGGCCACGTTGGTGCCGGCCAGCAGGGCCAGCAGCTGGTCCTGGTCGGCGGCCGGGATGACGGTCTCGACGGCCTTGTAGGCGGGCAGGTTGTTGATGGTGTTGGAGAGCCCGGCCCCGACGGCGGCCGTGCGGTAGGGGTCGCCCTCCGTGCCGACCATCCAGGTCATCAGGTCGGACAGGCCGTGCCTGCTGAGCGTGGGCACCACCAGGAACAGCCCCGTCACGAAGATCACGAGCTGCCACGGGACGAGGCTCCAGGTCAGGCGGTCGCGGGCGCGTACCAGGAAGGCCACCACGACGATCGCGGCCGCGGCCGTGGCGGCGATGGCCACGTGCGCCTTGAGCAGCAGCATCGCGATGAACAGCAGGCAGCCGGCCGACGCGGCGCCGAACAGCACGCGGTCGGCCACCGGCTCCAGCAGCGGCGGGGTGTAGCGCAGGTCGCGCCGCTCGCCGCGGCGCCAGTAGAACACCCACAGGAACACCATCGTCACCGCGATCGAGGCGAGCTGCGGGGCCCACATGCGCGCGGCGAACTCCTGGGCGTCCAGGCCGATCTTCTCCATGCCCAGGAGGTTGGTCAGGTTGGAGACGGGGAGCAGCAGGCTCGCGGTGTTGGCCAGCCAGATCGTGGTCATGGCCAGGGGGAGGGCGGCGATGCGGGCCCTGGGGGCGAGGGCGAGCATGACGGGGGTGAGCAGGACCGCCGTCGTGTCCAGATTCAGAAATATCGTGATAAATGACGCGAAGGCGGTGCAAAGAAAGAAGAGGGCGGCGTAGTTGCCGCGTCCGAGCACCGCCATCCTCGCCGCGATGGCGTCGAAGACCTGGGCTTCCTTGGTGAGCTCGGCCAGCACGATGATCGCGACCAGGAAGATCAGCAGGGGCCCGATCTCATCCAGGCTGGCGAGCGCGTCCCCCCAGGGCAGCAACCCGGTCGGCACGAACGCCATGCCGAGACCGAGCAGCCCGATCCTGACCCGGTCGAGCACTCCAAGACGCCGCCACACCCGTAGATGATCCCACAAGCTGAAAACCCGCGGCCGCACAGGGGATACTGAGCTCATGGCGCGTGACGGCAGGCCGACAGAGATCTTCGTCAGCTACTCCCCGGCCGACACGGCGTGGGCCACCTGGATAGCCTGGGAGCTCGAGGCGGCCGGCTACAAGACCATGATCCAGGAGTGGGACTTCGTACCGGGCACCAACTTCATCGACTTCATGGACCGCGGGGTCAGCGAAGCGCAGGTGGTCGTGGCCGTGCTCTCGCGCAACTACCTGACCTCCCGCTACGGCCGGATGGAGTGGCAGGCCGCGCTGCGGGCCGACCCCGACAACCCCTCCAACAAGCTCGTCACGATCAGGCTGGAGGACGTCCGGCTCGAGGGCCTGCTGTCCACGATCACCTGGGTCGACCTGCTGGGCGTCACCGACCCAGGGCAGGCCAGGGCGCTGCTGCTGGGCCGGGTGCGGGAGGCGATGGCGGGCCGGGCCAAGCCGGCGGCGGCGCCCGCGTTCCCCGACGGCTCCCGGGTGCCGGTGCCCGTCCTGACGCTGCCGCCGCCGGGCGACCGGGCCAGGGCCCGGCGCACGCCGGTGGCGGCGCCGAAGTTCCCCCCGGCGGTGAGCGCCGACCGGGCGCGCGAGTCGATCAGCGTGCTGCACATCGGCGGCCCCAGGTTCGGCCGGGCGCTGCCCGATCCGGGCGAGCCGTTCACGCCCGAGGACATGCAGGCGCGCATCTGGGCGGACCTGACCGCCATGTACGACCGGGGCATGCCGCGTCCCGACCTCATGCTGGTCACCGGCGACCTGACCGAGTCGGGCAGCCTGGGGCAGTTCGGGCAGGCGACGCGGTTCGTGACCGACCTGCGGCTGCTGATCGGGCTGGAGCAGCACCGGCTGATCCTGCTGCCCGGGCCGCGTGACGTGACCAAGGCCGCCGCCAGCGCGTACTTCATGACCTGCGAGGCCGACGACGTGAGCCCGCAGCCGCCCTACTGGCCCAAGTGGCGGCACTTCGCCGGGCTGTTCGGCGAGGTGTACCAGGGGCTGGACGACCGGGTGTTCGACGGCGGGCAGCCGTGGACGCTGTTCGAGGTGCCCGATCTGAAGGTGGTCGTGGCGGGGCTCAACTCGACGATGGCGATGAGCCACCTCGAACGCGACGCGTACGCGCAGCTCGGGGAGGCGCAGGCGGCCTGGTTCGCCGAGCGGCTGCGGCCGTACGAGGAGGGCGCGTGGCTGCGGCTGGGCGCGATCGGGCATCCGCCGGGCGAGCTGCGGGACGCGCCCACGTTCGAGCGCCTGCTGACCCATCGGCTCAACCTGCTCTTCCACGGCGGGTCCGCCCACCGCGCCGAGGGAGTGATCGCCGCGCCGCGCTCCGGGCGGCACCAGGTGGTCGAGATCACCCCTGACGGCCTGCGGATCTGGCTGCCCGACGCGGGCGAGCCCGAGCCGGTCCCGTACCGGTGGAAGGCCGTGCGGGCCACCTTCACCGGCGAGAGCCCGGCCCCCGAGCCGCCCGCGCCCAAGCCGGACGAGCGCGCGCCGAGCCCGGTCGAGCTGCTGCTCGACCGGATCGCCGAGGTCTGCGAGGCCAGGCACGAGCGCGCCAGGATCCGCCGGTTCGACGCGCACCTCGTGGTCACCCACCCGGAGGACGGTTTCGTCCGCCAGACGATGATCGGCGCGCACGTCGGCGAGCTGACCGAGAGCACCGCCGACGGCTTCGTCCGCCAGGCGCACGCCACCGGCCTGGCCGCCGAGCTGGTCTACCAGGGTCCGCCCGCCTCCCGGGCGGTCCGCGACGACCTGATGCGCAAGGGGGTGCGGCTGCGCACCTTCACCGAGTTCCAGGGGCTGCTCGACCTGACCGGCTACGTCGCCGAGCAGACGGCCAGGCTGATGGCCGACCGCCGCTACCCGCCCGACCTGTACGTGCCGCAGCGCTACCGCGAGCTCGACCGCCAGGGCGGCCAGATCAAGCACGGCCTGACCGACGAGCTGATGCGGCTGCTGGCCACCGACCACGGCAGGTTCCTGCTGCTGCTCGGCGACTTCGGCCACGGCAAGACGTTCGCGCTGCGCGAGCTGGCCCGGCGCATCCCGGTCGAGCTGCCGCACCTGACGCCGATCCTGATCGAGCTGCGCGCCCTGGACAAGGCGCACTCCGTGGACGCGCTGGTGGCGGCCCATCTGGCCGGGCACGGCGAGGAGTTCATCGATCTCAAGGCGTTCCGCTACCTGCTCAGGCAGGGGCGCATCGTGCTGCTGTTCGACGGGTTCGACGAGCTGGTGACCCGGCTGACGTTCGACCGGGCGGCCGATCACCTGGCCACGCTGCTGGCGGCGGCCGAGGACAAGGCCAAGATCGTGGTCGCCAGCCGCACGCAGCACTTCAAGTCGCACAGCCAGGTGCTGACCTCGCTCGGCGAGATGGTGGGGGTGCTGCCGCAGCGGCGGGTGCTCAGCGTGGAGGACTTCACGCACGACCAGATCCGCTCCTACCTGGCCAACCGCTTCGACGACGGCGACGAGGCCGGCGCGCGCATGTCGCTGATGGGCGAGATCAAGGACCTGCTGGCGCTGGCCCAGAACCCGCGCATGCTGACCTTCATCGCCGACCTCGACGCCGACCGGCTGCGTACGGTGGCGGGCGCCCGCCACACGATCAGCCCCGCGCTGCTGTACGACGAGATCCTCAGCTCCTGGCTGGCCTTCGAGGAGCGGCGGGCCAGGATCCCCGGCTCGGCCACGGCGTTGACCGTCGACGAGCTGTGGCAGGCGGTGACGGCGCTGGCGATGCGGCTGTGGGACACCGGCGAGTCGCTGCTGGGCGTGGACGAGCTGACCGAGATCGGCGAAACGCTGACGGATCTGTCCGACGGGCAGCTGTCGGCGGCGCACGCGGCCTACCGGATGGGGTCGGGCAGCCTGCTGGTGCGGACCGAGGACGGGATGTTCGGGTTCATCCACGCGTCCGTGATGGAGTGGCTGATCGCCCGCCACATCGCCCTCGACAACTTCGCGCTGCTGTCGCGCAGGCCGCTGTCGGCGCTGACCGTGGAGTTCCTGTGCGACCTGGCCGATGTACGGGCCCTGTACGCGTGGGCGGCCGACCCGCCGGGCGACGACGTGTCCAGGGCGAACGCGGTCAAGATCTCGGCCAGGCTGCGCACGCCGGCCCGGGCCGACCTGCGCGGCGCGAACCTCAAGGGCGAGGACCTGTCGGCCAGGGACCTGAGCGACGTCGACCTCACCGGCGCCGACCTGTCCGAGGCCACCCTGGCGGGCACCAACCTGTCCAGGGCCACCCTGCGCGAGGCCAGGCTGACCGGGGCGCGGCTCGACGGCGCCACGCTGACCGGGGCCGACCTGACCGGCGCCGACCTGTCGGGGGCCCGGCTGGCGCGGGTGGACCTGAGCGACGCGGCGGTCGAGGGCGCCCGCTGGCACCGGGCCTCGCTGATCAACGTGACCGGCACGCTGCCCCACCTGCCCGGCGCGGCGGTGGTGCCGGGCCAGCCGGTGGAGGTCGAGTTCGCCCCGGCCGGCATCGGCGTCCCGTACGGCTACCACTTCCAGACCAGCCGCCTACCCGAGCCCATCGCCTACAGCCCCGACGGCTCCACGATCGCGATCGGCAACGAGGACGGCGGCGTGCTGCTCTGCGTCGGCGGCGCCCCCGTGCGCACGCTGCAGGGGCACCGGGGCCGCGTCTACGCGGTCACGTTCGCCCGCACCCGCGACCTGCTGGCCACGGGCGCGAGCGACGGAGCCGTCCTGCTCTGGGACTCCCTCACCGGCGAGTGCCTGCACGCGCTCAAGGGCCACGCCGACGGCGTCTGGCCGGTACGCCTCAGCCCGGCCGGCGACCTGGTGGCGGCCGGGGGCGGCGACGGCATCGTACGCGTGTGGGAGACGGCCACCGGGCGGCTCGCGCACGCGCTCGAAGGGCACCAGGCGCCGATCTACACGGCGTCGTTCGGCCACTCGGTGCTGGTGACGGGCGACGCGGCCGGTGTCGTACGCGTCTGGGACCTGACGTCCGGGCAGGTGAAGGAGACGCTCGACGGCCATCGCGGCAGCGTCTACCGCGCCGTGCACAGCCCGGACCGCCGCCTGCTGGCCACCGGCGACGAGGCGGGCACCGTCAGGCTGTGGGACACCGCCACATGGCGGCCGCTGCACGTGCTGGGCGGGCACGCGGGCAGCATCTACTGTGTGGCGTTCTCGCCGGACGGCTCGCTGCTGGCCACCGGCGACACGGCGGGAGCCGTACGCCTGTGGGAGCCGTCGGGCGAGTCCCGTGGCGTGCACACCACGCACGCGGCGGCCGTCTACCAGGTGACCTTCAGCCCCGACGGGCAGGCGCTGGCCAGCGGCGACTCGGGCGGCGTGCTCCGGCTGCAGCCGGTCGGCGGCGGCCAGCGGGTCGAGCTGACGGGCCACCGCAGCTCGGTCTGGCCGTTCGCGTTCCGCCCCGACGGCCAGCAGATCGCCACCAGCAGCAACGACGGCACCGTGCGCCTGTGGGACCCGGGCTCGGGCAAGTGCCAGCGGGTGCTGCGCGGCCACGGCCGGCGCATCTCGTCCGTCAGGTTCAGCGCCGACGGCTCGATGCTGGCGACCAGCGGCAACGACGGCGTCGTACGCGTGTGGGAGCCGCGTACGGGACGGCGGCTGCGGGAGTTCACCGGCACGGCCGACCGGCTCATCTCGGCCCTGTTCTCCCCCGCCGGGCCCGTGCTGGCCACCTCCAGCAACGACGGCGGCGTGCACTTCTGGAACGCCGTCACCGGCGACTACGAGCGCGAGCTGAGCGCCGAGACCGACCACGTCTGGGCCGAGGCGTTCAGCCCCGACGGTCTCCTGCTGGCCACGGCCAACGACGACGACAGCGTCAAGATCTGGTACCGCCCGACCGGGCGGCTGGCGGGCCACCTGTCCGACCACCGCGGACGGGTGCGCTCGATCGCGTTCAGCCCCGACGGCGAGTACGTGGCCACGGGCTGCGACGACCGGCTCGTACGCCTGTGGCACGTGGCCTCCGGCGGCCGGGTCGCCACGCTCAAGGGCCACACCGACCGGGTCTACTCGGTGGTCTTCTCCCCCGACGGCCGCCACCTGGCCAGCGCCGGCAACGACGGCCGGGCCATGGTGTGGGAGCTGCGCCCGGGACAGCCGTGGCAGCCGCGGCTGGTGCACGAGCTCTGGCACGAGGGGCGGCTGTGGAGCCTGGCGTTCGACGCGACGGGCGAGCGCCTGGCCACGGGCGGCGACGACCTGGTGGTGCGGGTCTGGGACACCGCGACCGGGCGGCCGCGGCACACGCTGGCCGGGCACGCCCGCCGGGTGTGGTCGGTGGCCTTCAGCCCGGTCGCCGACCTGCTGGCCAGCGCGGGCGACGACGGCGTGGTGATCCTCTGGGAGGGCGGCGAGCGGCGGGCCACCCTGCTCGGGCTGGCCGAGGGATGGGCGGCGCTGGCGCCCGACGGGCGCTACAAGGTCCACGGCGAGCCGGCGGGGCAGTTCTGGCACGTGATCGGGATGTCCCGGTTCGAGCTGGGCGAGCTCGACCCCTACCTGCCGGGCGTGCGGCAGGTGCCGCTCGACTCGCCCTTCTGAGCACGGGTCAGCCGCGGCCCGCGCGCCTCGTCAGCTCCTCCCAGACCTCGTCCACCCGGGCGTCCAGCTCGGCCAGCGAGCCCTCGTTGGGGATCACGATGTCGGCCACCGCCAGCCGGTCCTCGCGGGAGGCCTGGGCGGCGATGCGGGACTTGGCGTCGGCCTCCGGCATGCCCCGGTGCTCGGCCAGGCGACGGATGCGGGTCTCGTCGGCCGCGTCGACGACGATGACCACGTCGTACATGGGGGCCAGGTGGTTCTCCGCCAGCAGCGGCACGTCGTAGACGGTGATCGCGTCGTCGGCCGCCCGGCTCTGCAGCTCCGCCACCCGCTCCCCCACCAGCGGGTGGACGATCGCGTTGAGCGCGGCGAGCCGCTCGGGGTCGGCGAAGACGATGGAGCCGAGCTTCTCCCTGTCGAGCGAGCCGTCGGGGCGCAGCACGCCCTCCCCGAACGCGGCCACCACCCTGGCCAGCCCCGGCGTGTCCGGCTCGACCACCTCGCGGGCGATCCTGTCGGCGTCGATCACGACGGCGCCCTTGGCCGCGAGCCGCTTCGACACCTCGCTCTTGCCCGATCCGATACCGCCTGTGAGCCCAGTCTTCAACACGGGAAAAAGCCTACGGGGTCATCATCGTAGACATGAAGACGACGATCGTACGGGCCGCGCACGAGCAGGCCGCGGCCGTCGGGGACGACTGGGTGGGGCCGCAACACGTCGTGCTCGCCCTGCTGGCCGGCGAGTCCCTGGCCGCGCGGGTGCTGACCGAGGCGGGGCTGGACCGCGCGCACGCGCTCGAATGCCTGCCGCACCACGCCAGGCCCGCGCACGGGGCGGGCGGCTTCGCCAACCCCGCCTTCTACAAGCTCTACGGCATCGCGACCGGCCTGGCGCTGGCCGCGGGCCGCCGGCAGGCGGAGCCGGCGGACTGGCTCATGGCCCTGGCCTATGACGTCGAGGAGGACCGGGGGCCGACGCCGCTGCACCTGTTCGGGGTGGACCCGGCGGCGGTGGCCGCGGCGCTGCGCGCGCACGGGGTCGGGACGCCGCCGGTCGACCCGCCCGTACACGTGCCGTGGCGGGGCCGCCACCAGGTCATCGTGCCCGCCGCCGCCCTCCAGGGCGTGCTCGACCGGCTCAACGCCGACCATCCGGCGGGCTCGGAGTGGCGCTGGGGGTGGAACTGGGTGGACGACGACCTGGGCCGCGTCATGATCACGGCTGAGGAAGGGATCGATCTGGCCGCATACGCAGATGGATCAGCGTCAGATGATCGTCCATCCGCTCCCGGCTCGTCTCCCGGTAGCCCAGACGGCGGTAGAGCTTGAGGTTGACCCCTGACAGGTGCCCCGTGAACAGGTCGAACGCCTCCGCCTCCGGCACCGCCTCGTGCAGGGCCGTCAGCAGCGCCGTGCCGATGCCCCGGCCCTGGCGGTCGGGCGCCACGACCAGGCGTCCGACCAGGCAGGTCGTGCCGGACACCTGCCCGCGCACCGCGCCGATCACGCGGCCGGCGTCGAGCGCCTTGAGCACGACGGCGCCCTCGATGACCTTGCGGACCTGCTCCAGCGACTCGATGAGCGGCGGGATGTACGGGTCGCCGTACAGCTGGGCCTCGCTCACGTAGGCCGCCCGCTGCAAGGTGAGGATCTCGCCCGCGTCCGCCGTGGTCGCCCGTTCGATCAGCACGCGCAGCACCCTACCGTCCGCTCCTCACGGATACATGCCCGCCGTGAGCTCGCCGGGGCACTCGGTGCCCTCCTGCGGCACCGTCCCGTTGACGAGGTAGTCGTGCACGTGCGTGCGCAGGCAGGTGGCGCGGAGCCTGCTGACCCCCTGGAGCAGGTACGCGTCGGGCCCGTCGCCGTGCGACAGCACGACCGCCCCGGGGATGCGCCCCACGGGCCGGGCGCCGGTGTCCAGCCGGCCGATCCCGACCAGGACCGTGGGGCCGTGACGGGGGTCCGGCACGTTCGGGGGCCAGCTCGGGGCGCCCTTGCGCGGCATGCCGAGGCATCGTGCGACCTCGTACCGGCCGCTCACCCATCCCACGCGCGGCGCCACCTCGCGCAGATGCGCCTCCATCGCGAGGAAGCGCCGGTAGGCGGGCACGGCGGGCATGAAGTCGTGGCACCACATGGCTCCCGACACGGTCGCGGGCGGCGCCGGCGCGCTCACGGCGTCCGCCTTGGCCGCCTCGGAGGCCTGCTTGGCTGCCTCGGCGTCCGGCTTGATCGCCTCGGATGCCTGCTTGATCGCCTCGGATGCCTGCTTGGTTGCCTCGGACGCCCGCTTGGTCGCCTCGGAGGCCAACGCCGCCAGCCTGGTCGCGTCGCCCTCCCTGGCCTCGGACATGGCCCGGGCCAGCTCCGGCCAGCGCCCCGGGGCCAGCCCGGCGTGGACGGCCACCGCGAGGCGCCGGGAGTTCACCGTACGCCCGGGGCCCGCGTGCAGGGGCGTGCGGCGGGTCAGGGCGTCGTAGACCTCCACGGCGTCGGTGTCGGCGTCGTGGAGCGGGCACCCCAGGTGCCTGCGGCACCAGTCGCGGAAGGAGAACAGCTGCCGCTCGGCCGCCCGTGCCCGGTCGGTCAGCCGCTGCGCCAGGTCCGGCTCGGTGTGGTCGGGCCCGCCTTCGAGGTACATCCGCCCGGTCCGGTGCGGGAACAGCTCCATGTACGCCTGCCCGTACACGGCCCCGTAGGAGGAGCCGAAGTACCGCAGCCGGGGCTCCCCCAGCTCGGCGCGCAGGGCGTCGAGGTCGTGGGCGACCTGCCAGGACGTGAACCCGTCGTAGGCGGGTCCGGCGGCGGCCCGGCAACTCCTGTCGTAGGCGGCGTTGTCGCGGGCGTAGGCGCGCCACCCGGCCCGTCCAGGGGCGAGGACGAGGCGCAGCGGGTCGGGCTGCGCCACCACGCACTGAACGGCGGCCGCGCTCCCCCGGTCGCCGATCCCGCGCGGCTCGACCAGCACCACGTCGAACCACCTGGTCAGCTCGCTCACACCCTCCGGCCGGGCGCGCACGGCCTGGACGGTGGAGGCCGGGCCGGTGTTCACCACCAGGAAGCCGCGGGTGTGCTGCGGGTCCTGCGCGGGCATCCTCGCCAGGTCGATCTCGGTACGGGGGCCGTGCGGCCTGGCCCAGTCGACGGGTACGGACAGCTTGGCGCACTGCAACCCGTCGCCGCAGTCCTGCCATTGGGGAACGGCCGCGCCCTTCACCGCCGGCGAAGCGGCGGCCGCGGCCGCCAGCGCGGCTGCGGCAAGGATGATCACCCGCTGAACCATGCCCAACGCGTCGCCCCTGGGAATCGATCGTGGTGTCAACAGCGCAGGTCAGTCTGTCAGCGCCGATCGCCGCGGGCGGCGGGCTCGCCAACACCCAAGGTAAAATCTGCGACCCCCCTCAACACCTCGCCCGAAACCCCCACGCCACACCCACCGCACCCCACGAGCCTCACCCATGACGCTGCCGGCCGACGGCACCGCATCGCACCACGCGCCCACCCTCGGCACCGCACACCAACGGCGCGGCTGCGACGCCCCCGTGCGGGCCTCTGTGTCACGGTGCGGGTGGAGCGCCGCGGTCCCGGTGTCCATCCACCGCCCTGGGCGCCGCGACGCGCACAGTGGCACTCACGGCGTCTCTCGCCCGGCGCCAGACCCCCAGCGCCTCCCGCCCCGGCCCCCGGAGGCCGAGCGTGCGGAAGGCCCCGCACCGCGAACGGTACGGGGCCTTCCGGAGTTAACGCTGTGCCTCAGCCGGACCCGAAGGTCAGCTCTGGCCGCCCGCGAGCTTCTCGCGCAGAGCCGCGAGCGCCTCGTCCGAGGCGAGCGCGCCGCTGGCCGGAGCCGACGACGAGGAGGAGCCGCCGGCCGGAGCCTGCGTCTCGCCGCTGTAGGTCGAGGGAGCGGCCTCGCCGGCCTCCGCCTCGGCCTTGCGGGCCTCCTCGATCTGCTTCCGGTGAGCCTCGAAGCGCGTCTGGGCCTCGGCGTACTGCCGCTCCCACTCCTCACGCTGCTTGTCGAAGCCCTCGAGCCACTCCCCGGTCTCCGGGTCGAAGCCCTCGGGGTAGATGTAGTTGCCCTGGTCGTCGTACGTGGCCGCCATGCCGTACAGGGTCGGGTCGAACTCGACCTCGGTCCCGACGCCCTCGTTGGCCTGCTTCAGCGAGAGGCTGATGCGGCGACGGTCGAGGTCGATGTCGATGATCTTGACAAAGATCTCGTCGCCGACCTGGACGACCTGCTCCGGGATCTCCACGTGGCGCTCGGCCAGCTCGGAGATGTGGACCAGGCCCTCGATGCCCTCCTCGACCCGGACGAACGCGCCGAACGGCACCAGCTTGGTGACGCGGCCCGGCACGACCTGGCCGATCTGGTGGGTGCGGGCGAACTGCTGCCACGGGTCTTCCTGGGTCGCCTTGAGCGACAGGGAGACGCGCTCGCGCTCCATGTCGACGTCGAGGACCTCGACCGTGACCTCCTGGCCGACCTCGACAACCTCGGAGGGGTGGTCGATGTGCTTCCAGGACAGCTCGGACACGTGGACCAGACCGTCGACCCCACCGAGGTCGACGAAGGCGCCGAAGTTGACGATCGAGGAGACGACGCCCTTGCGGACCTGACCCTTCTGGAGGGTGTTGAGGAACGTCTGGCGAACCTCGGACTGCGTCTGCTCGAGCCAGGCGCGGCGCGACAGAACCACGTTGTTGCGGTTCTTGTCGAGCTCGATGATCTTGGCTTCGAGCTCGCGGCCGACGTACGGCTGCAGGTCGCGGACGCGGCGCATCTCCACGAGGGACGCCGGCAGGAAGCCACGCAGGCCGATGTCGAGGATGAGACCACCCTTGACGACCTCGATGACGGTGCCGGTGACGATGCCGTCCTCGTCCTTGATCTTCTCGATCGTGCCCCAGGCGCGCTCGTACTGCGCGCGCTTCTTGGACAGGATCAGGCGGCCCTCTTTGTCCTCCTTCTGGAGGACCAGGGCTTCGACGTGCTCTCCGACTTCCACGACGTCAGCTGGGTCGACATCGTGCTTGATGGAAAGCTCGCGCGAGGGGATGACACCCTCGGTCTTGTAGCCGATATCGAGAAGAACCTCGTCTCGATCGACCTTGACGACGGTGCCCTCGACGATGTCGCCGTCGTTGAAGTACTTGATGGTCTCGTCGATCGCCGCGAGGAAGGCTTCCTCGGACCCGATGTCGTTGACCGCTACCTGCGGGGTGCTCGAGGTGGCCTCAGTGCTGGACGTCATGTGTGGAATTGCTCCGAACGCGGACAGGATGTCGATGTGGCGGATGCGCGGCAGGCCCTCTTCCGCATCAAGCCGAGGAATTACGACATCGACGTGACCGAGCGCGAGCCCGCTCCGTCTGAGGCGCGCGCGAGCCCACAGCGCAGCGATCAGCATATGAGACCATCGCCACGGGGTCAATCCGGGGAGCAATCAATACGCGTTGACCTGCAGTCCGCGCTTGGCGTCGATTTTACCTCGCAGTTTCTCCGGTATGGAGATGCGGGCCGGGTCGCCGTCGGAGACATAGCGCTCGCCGGGGTGCTTGTTCAGCCATTCCAGCCAGTACTGCGAGCACCACTTGCGGCACTCGCCCTTCTTGCCGTTGCTCTGGATGCGCTGGATGGCTCCCCGGTCGAATTTTTTCGCGTAGGGCGAAAGCGACGGCTCCGCGCCGGCGAGGAACACGCCGGCGAAATCATACCGGGTGCCGTCCCAAGACCCGGTACGGGCGAGCTTCTTCGGCCGGGGCATCGACCCGAACGGCAGGGCCATCGTCCGCGACTCCGGCACGCCGAGCTTCTTGAGCAGGCGTTCGAGCCGGACGATCTGCTCGCGGACCTTCTTCTTGCGCATCACGCGCAGGTTGGGGTGGTTCCAGGTGTGGTTGGCCACCTCGTACCCGTGGTCGACCAGCCACTTGACGGCGACCGCCTGGGACTCCCGGTCGGTCAGCCCGAACGGCTCCCTGTTGATCCAGAAGGTGGCGACCGGCCGGAACCCCGGGTATTTCCCGGCCACCTCCTGGAGGACGGCCACGGCCGTGCCGGCCTTGGGGTTTCCGTTCGCGTCGAGCGCGAAGTGGCTCGGGTGCCCGTCGTCGAACGTCAGCACGACCGGGAACTTCCCCGCCGGCACCTTGATGTCGCCGGTGACGAAGTCTCTGGCGGTGATCGGCACGTAGCCCTGCTTGGCCAGCTTCTCCAGCTCTTTCCTGAGCTGGTCGGGCGTCCTGTCGATCGAGGCCAGCCGCTTGGGGAGGATCCGGTGGTACATCAGGACCGGCACCAGCCCGGCCTCGTTGGCGTGCACCTGCCGGGCGAACTCGGGTGTGGCCACGACCCCGGGCGGCTCGCCCACCGGCGTCTGGCTCGGCGGTGCGACGCTGCCCTGGACCTTGGCCACGTCTTTCGGCTTGGCGTGCGGGCGCTGCTCGGACGGTAAGAGGCTCAGGCCGACGACGGCCACCGTTACCACCACCACGTTGGCGATGCCGATGGTCCGCGTGAGGGACGCTGAAATCCGCACAGAGCTCCTGGCCGCCTGGTGAAATTTCCTCCAGGTTAGTCGAAAAGATGATCAGTCAGTGCCCGGCGTCCTCCCACGTACGCCCGACGCCCACGGAGACCTCCAGCGGGACGCGCAGGTGGTAGGCGGCGTTCATCTGGTCGCGCACGAGCTGCTTGAGCCGCTCCAGCTCCCCTGGCGCGACCTCGAAGACCAGCTCGTCGTGGACCTGCAGCAGCATCCTGGAGGCCAGCTTCTCCTCGCGGACGGCCTGGTGGACGTTGAGCATGGCGACCTTGATGATGTCGGCGGCCGAGCCCTGGATGGGGGCGTTGAGCGCCATCCGCTCGGCCATCTCGCGGCGCTGGCGGTTGTCGCTGGTGAGGTCGGGCAGGTAGCGGCGGCGACCCATGATCGTCTCGGTGTAGCCGTCGGTGCGCGCCTGCTGGACGATGGCCTGCAGGAAGTCGCGCACGCCGCCGAACTCGGTGAAGTATTCCTCCTTCAGCGCCCGCGCCTCCGCGACCGGGATGTTGAGCTGGCCGGACAGCCCGAAGTCGGACAGGCCGTAGGCCAGGCCGTAGTTCATGGCCTTGATGCGGGCCCGCAGCTCGCCGTCGATCTGCTCGGGCGGCAGGTTGAACACGCGCGCAGCGGTGGCCTGGTGGAAGTCGTGGCCCGACTCGAACGCCGCGATCAGCGACTCGTCGCCCGACAGGTGGGCCATGATGCGCAGCTCGATCTGGCTGTAATCGGCCGTCAGCAGCGTCTCGTAGCCCTCGCCGACCACGAAGCCCTGCCGGATGCGGCGGCCCTCGGCGGTGCGGATCGGGATGTTCTGCAGGTTGGGCTTCTCGGAGGACAGGCGGCCGGTGGCGGCGATGATCTGGTTGAACGTCGTGTGGATGCGCCCGTCATCGGAGATCTCCTTGATCAGGCCCTCGACGGTGGTGCGCAGCTTCTGCTGGTCGCGGTGACGCAGCATGATCGTCGGCAGCTCGTGCTCGGTCTGCGTGGCCAGCCAGGCGAGCTGGTCGGCGTCGGTGCTGTAGCCGGTCTTGATCTTCTTCGTCTTGGGGAGGTTGAGCCGGACGAAGAGGATCTCCTGCAGCTGCTTGGGCGAGCCCAGGTTGAACTGCTCGCCGACGGAGCGGTGGGCCTCCTCCACGGCGTGCTTGACCGCGGCCCCGAACTCGGCCTCCAGGCCCGTGAAGTATTGGCCGTCGACGGCGATGCCCGCCCGCTCCAGCTCGGCAAGCACGGTCAGCAGGGGCAGCTCGACGTCGGCCAGGAGCTGGGTGCCGCCGCGCCCGGCCAGGAAGGTCTCCAGGGAGTCGGCCAGCTCGCGCACGGCGTGGGCGCGCAGCGCGAGGTCCTTGGCCGGGGCGTCCTCGTCGTCGCCGAACAGCGCGGCCTGCCCGTTGGACTCCTCCTCGGCCCGCAGGTCGCGGTGGAGGTAGCGCCTGGCGAGGTCCTCGAGCGCGAACGTGCGCTGCCCTGGCATCGCCAGGTAGGCCGCCAGCGCGGTGTCGCAGCTCAGGCCGCGCAGGTCCAGGCCCTGCGCCCAGAGCGCCAGGATGGGCCCCTTGGCGTCGTGGACGGCCTTGGGGCGGCCCTCGTCGCCCAGCCAGGCCCGCAGGGCCGCCTCGTCGGCCTCGGTGAGCTTGACGGGGTCGATGTGGGCGGCGGTGCCGTCGGGCGAGGCGACGGCGATGGCGTCGATGCGGCCGGTGCCGCTGCCGTAGGCGCCCTTGAAGGCCAGCCCGGCCCGGCCCGCGGGCATCGCCGACAGCCAGCCGGCCACCCGGTCGGGGCCGAGCAGCACGGTCTCGACCTCGAAGCCCTGCTCGGGCTCCTGCTCGCCGCTGCCGAGCACCTTGAAGACGCGCTCGCGCAGCTCGCCGCGGATCTGCAGGGAGTCGAACAGCTTGTTGATCTCCTCGCGGTCCCACGCGCCCTGCGTGAGGTCGCCGAGGTCGACGTCGAGCGAGACGTCGCGCAGCAGCTCGGTGAGGCGCCGGTTCATCAGCACCTGGGCGACGTGCTCGCGCAGCTTGTCGCCGACCTTGCCCTTGACCTCGTCGACCCGGTCGACCAGCGCGGTCAGCGAGCCGAACTCGCGCACCCACTTGGCGGCGGTCTTCTCGCCCACGCTCGGGATGCTCAGGAGGTTGTCGCTGGGGTCGCCGCGCAGGGCGGCGAAGTCGGGGTACTGCTCCGGCGTCAGGCCGTACTTCTCGACCACGGCATCGGGGGTGAACCTGGTCATGTCGCTGATGCCGCGCCGGGTCATCAGGACGGTGACGTGCTCGTTGACCAGCTGCAGCGCGTCGCGGTCGCCGGTGACGATCAGCACGTCCATGCCCTGCTCGGCCGCGCGGGTGGCGAGCGTGGCGATGAGGTCGTCGGCCTCGAAGCCCGCCTTGGACAGGTGCGGGATGCGCAGGATGTCGAGCAGCTCGTAGATGAGCTGCATCTGACCGCGGAAGTCCTCCGGCGTCTCGCTCCGGTTGGCCTTGTACTCGGAGTAGGCCTCGTGGCGGAACGTCGGCTCCGACCTGTCGAAGGCCACCGCCACGTGGGTCGGCTGCTCGTCGCGCAGGACGTTGGTCAGCATCGAGGTGAACCCGTAGACCGCCTCGGTGTGCTGACCATCGGTGGTCATCAGGTTGGCGTCCTTGAGCGCGTAAAAAGCGCGGTAGGCCAGGGAATGCCCGTCAAGCAGCAACAGGCGCGGGCGGCTGGGGGTCACTTCACTCTTCGGCACACACGCAGCCTAGTCTGCGTCTGCGACAGAAAACCTGAGCTCGGAAGAGTGGAGACGTCCCTTTGACGCAGACCAACCCCCTGGACTTCTCGGTGCTCGGCGCCGTGCACGAGGGCACGCTGGCCGACCGCATGGGCATCGAGTTCCTCGAGGCCGGCCCCGAGCGGGTCGTGGGCCGCATGCCGGTCGCGGGCAACACCCAGCCCTACGGCCTGCTGCACGGCGGGGCCTCGGCGGTGCTGGCCGAGACGCTGGGCTCGGTGGCTGCCGCCATCCACGCGGGCCCCGAGCGCATCGCCGTGGGCATCGAGATCAACGCCACCCACCACCGCTCGGCGACCGCCGGGCACGTCACGGGCGTGGCGACCAGGCTGCACGGCGGCCGGACGCTGGCGACGTACGGCATCGAGATCACCGACGAGCAGGGAAAACTCGTGTGCACCTCTCGTCTCACGTGCATGTTGCGCGACAGGTGAAACTCCTGTCCCTTTGCGCGCCGCGCCCGTAGGTCGATACGGTGGTCCGAACGCGAGCCCGCGGGGTGGCCCAGTAGAAAACGTGTGCGGCCGGGGAAGCCCTACACGGTCCCAAAGGCCGCCCGCGCGGGCTCGTCCACGTTTTACGGCGATCGTTACGGATTCGTTCGCCGAGCCGCCAGGCGTCTACGGTGATTTAGCCCCTGACCTGGCTTGTTGTTTGCTCACATCAGCGACACACACATGTCACTAATTGGTGACGAACGATACTGAACCGGGCGTCACCAGAATAAGCTCCCGCCACAGCATCCCAGTTGTGCCTGCGATGCGCGCGTGTCGAGATGGAGGGGCACAACCCCGCCTTGACCTACTTGAGGGAGCACCATTGCGCAGAGCCGTGATCGCGTTCACGGCCTTCCTGGGTGGACTCGTCTTCCTGCTGGCCAGCCCCGCTCACGCGGGGCCCGCCGATTGCCAGGGACTGAGGGGAACACTCAAACTCCAAGGCCAGCCAGTGAACGGCGCCAAAATCGCCGTGACCACCGAGAGCGGACAACCCGTTAAGGAGGTCACGAGCAACGCACAAGGCACTTGGGACGTTCCGGTCGACAAACCCGGTAAGTACAAGGTCACCTTGGATGTCAGCAGTCTTCCGCAGAACACGGAGGTGCGCGGCGGCAACAATGTCCGCACGCCGACCGTCTTCGAGGGCAACTGCTCGACCGTCCTGTTCGCCCTCCAGGCCAAGGGCGCTCCCGGGCAGCAGCAGGAGAGCGGCGGCGAGAGCTCGTTCTGGACGACGGCCGCGCAGCTGACCTTCGAGGGCCTGAACCTCGGCCTGATCATCGCCCTGGCCGCGCTCGGTCTGTCGCTCATCTACGGCACGACCGGCCTGACCAACTTCGCCCACGGCGAGCTGGTCACGCTCGGCGCGATCCTCGCCTACGCGTTCAACGTGGGCTTCGGGCTGCATATCATCCCGGCCGCCATCATCGCGGTCGTGGTCGGCGGCATGCTCGGTTACCTACAGGACCGCCTGTTCTGGGGCCAGCTGCGCAGGCGCGGCACCGGCACCATCGCCATGATGATCATCTCGATCGGTGTGGCGCTGTTCCTGCGGTACGTGTTCCTGATCTTCTTCGGCGGCCAGAACGAGGCCTTCGCCCAGTACACGGCCCAGCCCGGCATCCAGGTCGGCCCCATCACGGCCGCGCCCAAGAACTTCGTCGCCATGGGCATCGAGCTCGCGGTCCTGATCATCGTCGGCCTGGCCCTGATGCGCACCCGCACCGGCAAGGCGGCCCGTGCCGTGGCCGACAACCCCGCGCTCGCGGCCTCGTCCGGCATCAACGTCGACCGGGTCATCCGGATCATCTGGACCACGGGCGGCGCCATCGCCGCGCTGGCGGGCATCATGCTCGGCCTGTCGCAGAGCCTCAAATACACGATGGGTCAGGACATCCTGCTGCTCATCTTCGCCGGCGTGACGCTCGGCGGGCTCGGCACCGCGTTCGGCGCGCTGGTCGGCTCCTTGGTGGTGGGCCTGTTCATCCAGGTCTCCACCCTGTGGGTGCCGCCGGAGCTCAAGAGCGTCGGCGCGCTGGCCGTACTCATCATCGTGCTCCTCGTCCGGCCGCAGGGCATCCTGGGCCGCCGCGAGCGGATCGGCTGATCGGGGGAGGATCAGAATGGACTGGATCACGATCATCAGCACCACCCTCAAGTCCGCCATCGGCGTGGACACGGTGCTGTACGCCCTCGCGGCCATCGGCATCAACATCCACTTCGGCTACACGGGCCTGCTCAACTTCGGCCAGGCCGCGTTCATGGGTGTGGCCGGCTACGGCCTGGCGGTCACCGTCACCGTCATGGGCCTGCCGTTCTGGATCGGCATCATCGTCGGCCTCGCCGCCGCCGTGCTGCTGGCGATCCTCATGGGCATCCCGACGCTGCAGCTGCGCGCCGACTACCTGGCCATCGTCACCATCGCGGCGGCCGAGATCATCAGACTCGTCTTCCGCTCGGTGGCGTTCAAGAACGTCTTCGGCGGCTCCGACGGCCAGCGCGGCTTCTCCGACGGCTTCTACGCCCTCAACCCGTTCTCCGAGGGGGACTACGGCTTCAACCTCGGCCCGGTGCCGATCTTCTTCAACAACCGGGTCCTGTGGGTGATGGTCGTCGGCTGGGCGCTGATCGCCATCTGCTGCGGCATCGTCTACCTGCTCATGAAGAGCCCGTGGGGCCGCGTGCTCAAGGCCATCCGCGAGGACGAGGACGCCGTGCGCAGCCTCGGCAAGAGCGTCTTCTCGTACAAGATGCAGTCGCTCATCCTGGGCGGCGTCATCGGCTCGCTCGGTGGCTTCATCTACGGCCTGGCCTTCGCCTCCGTGCAGCCGGACGTCTTCGGCACCGAGACGACCTTCTACGTCTACACCATGGTCATCCTCGGCGGCGCGGCCCGGGTGCTCGGCCCGGTCGTCGGCTCGATGATCTTCTGGGTGCTGCTGGTCTTCATCTACGGTGTGCTCACCGAGGCGGTCGGCGCCGGGTACATCACCTTCATGGACACCAACCAGGTGGGCGCTTTCCGCTACATCATCGTGGGTCTTGGCCTCATCCTGTTGCTCGTCTTCCGGCCACAGGGCGTCTTCGGTGACAAGAGGGAGATAGCAATCGATGCACGCTGAAACCCACACCCAGGCAGGCGCCACCGAGCGCAAGGCGGCCGCCCTGGCGGCGTTCAAGGACCTGGCGCGCGATCCCGGCGTGCCCAAGCCCGACCCCATCCTCGTGGTGGACAACGTCGTGCGCCGCTTCGGCGGCCTGACCGCGGTCGAGGTCGGCCACGTCGAGATCCAGCGCGGTTCCATCACCGCGCTGATCGGTCCCAACGGCGCCGGCAAGACCACGTTCTTCAACCAGCTCACCGGGTTCGACACGGCCGACTCCGGCTCGTGGACGTTCAACGGGAAGTCCATGAACGGCGTGCCCGCGCACAAGGTGGCCCGCGCCGGCATGGTGCGCACGTTCCAGCTCACCAAGGCGCTGTCCCGGCTGACGGTCATGGAGAACATGCGCCTGGGCGCCCAGCAGCAGAAGGGCGAGAGCTTCTTCCGCGCTCTCATCCCGAGCCTGTGGCGCGGCCAGGAGGACGAGATCACGGTACGGGCCGAGGAACTGCTGGAGCGGTTCAAGCTCGACGCCAAGCGCGAGGACTTCGCCGGATCCCTGTCGGGCGGCCAGCGCAAGCTGCTGGAGATGGCCCGCGCGCTCATGGTCCAGCCCGAGCTGGTCATGCTCGACGAGCCCATGGCCGGGGTCAACCCGGCGCTGACGCAGTCGCTGCTCGGCCACGTCAAGGACCTGCGCGAGCAGGGCATGACGGTGCTGTTCGTGGAGCACGACATGGACATGGTCCGCGACATCAGCGACTGGGTGATCGTCATGGCGCAGGGCGCGGTCATCGCCGAGGGCCCGCCCTCGACGATCATGTCCGACGAGCGCGTGATCGACGCCTACCTGGGCGCCCACCACGACGCGCCGCTCTCGGAGACCGAGCTGGAGGCCCAGCTTCACGAGGCCGAGGCGGCGCTGGAGGCCGAGATCGAAGAGGAGACGCAGAAGTGACCGTCCCTGAGCCGGCCCAGTCGAAGGCGGCCGTCACCGACCGCGGCGACCACCTGGCAGGCGCCGAGGACGCCGTGCTGAGGTGCGACGAGCTGATCGCCGGCTACCTGCCGGGCGTCAACATCCTCAACGGCTCCGACCTCTACGTCAAAGAGGGCGAGCTGATCGGCATCATCGGCCCCAACGGCGCCGGCAAGTCGACGCTGCTCAAGGCCATGTTCGGGCTGGTCACCATCCGCAGCGGCACCGTGCTGCTCAAGGGTGAGGACATCACGAACATGAAGGCGCACTCGCTGGTCGCCCGCGGCGTCGGCTACGTGCCGCAGACCAACAACGTCTTCCCCAGCCTCACCATCGAGGAGAACCTCGAGATGGGCGCCTTCCAGGTGCCGGGGAAGTTCAAGGAGCGCTTCGAGTTCGTGGCCGAGCTGTTCCCCGCGCTCAAGGAGCGGCGCAAGCAGCGCGCCGGCTCCCTGTCCGGCGGTGAGCGGCAGATGGTCGCGATGGCCAGGGCCCTCATGACCGAGCCGTCCGTGCTCCTGCTCGACGAGCCGTCGGCGGGCCTGTCGCCCAAGCTGCAGGACCTGGTGTTCATCCAGGCCCAGCAGATCAACAAGGCGGGCGTGACGGTGATCATGGTGGAGCAGAACGCGCGGCGCTGCCTGCAGATCTGCCACCGCGGCTACGTCCTCGACCAGGGCCGCAACGCCTACACCGGCACTGGGCGGCAGCTCGCCAACGACCCCAAGGTCATCGAGCTGTACCTCGGCACGCTGGCCAAGGCGTAAGACGATCGAGAACGGCGAAGGGGCTCCCATGGGCCCCTTCGCCGTTCTTTAATGTGCGTTGTGAAACGTTTAGCGACAGTCGCGCTCATGCTTCCCGTCCTGCTCGTCGGATGCCAGGGCAACGCCTCGTCCGCGTCCAAATACAGCACCGGCGGCGACCCCACCGACAGCCCCTGCGCCCGCGTGGTCTCGGCCATCGGGTACGCCAACCTCATGCTGGAACCGAAGGGTCAGGAGGACCGGCAATATTTCGAGGACGCCGTGATCGGCCGCCTGGCGGAGCTGCGCGGGATCACGCTGGAGTTCGGCGACCGGCTGCCCGACTCGCTGAAGGGCGCCGTACAGACGATCAAGACCACGACCGCCGGGCTGTCCAGGAACGACGTGCCCCGGGAGCGGCAGGTGGCGCTGCTCAAGCAGTACCGCGTGGCCGCCGACCAGATCGTGGCGGGCTGCAAGTAACGACGAGAAGGGCCCGGCCATGATGGCCGGGCCCTTCCGTGTGAGGCGGCGGTACTAGCCGGCGATGTTGCCGGTGCGGTACTCGAGTGCCTTGGTGGCGTACTTGTTGTTGGCGCCGTACTGGTAGATGCCGATGGTGGCCACGGACGGGTCACCGGCCTCGTTGAACTCGACCGGGCCGCTGACGCCCTCGTAGTCGATGTCCTTGCCGGCCTTCAGCAGGTCCACGCACTCCTTGAAGCTCTTGCACTTCTCGCCGCCCTTGCTCACCTCGGCGAGCTTGGCCGCGATGTCCGTGCCGGCGTCGCTCTTGGCGGCCTCGGCGGCCAGCGCGATCAGGTTGGCGGCGTCGTAGGACTCGGGGGCGTAGCTGAAGTCCTGGAGCTTGGGGTTGACGGCCAGGAGCTTCTTCTCGAACTCCTCGGGGGCCGCGGCACCCGGGATCGTGCCCTTGACGCCGTCGAGCGTGCCCTTGGGCATCTTCACGTAGTTCGTGTTGGACGTGTTGCCGTCCACCATGTACCACTTGTGCTTGCTGGCGGGCAGGCCCTGCTTGACCAGCTCGGCCACGACCTTCGCCGTCTCCTCGAACCCGATCAGCACGATGCCCTTGGGGTTCTTGGCCTTGATCTTGGCCACGTCGGCGGAGAAGTCGGCCGCCTTCGGGTCGTAGTCGACGCGCTCGACGACCTCGCCACCGCCGTCGGTGACGGTCTTCTGGACCTGGTCGGCCAGACCCGTGCCGTAGGAGTCCTGCATGGCCAGGATGCCCACCGTGTCGTTGCCGTCGGCCACCACGAGGTCACCCAGCACGCGCCCCTGCAGCTTGTCGGGCGGCGAGGTACGGAAGTACAGGCCCTTGTCGTTGATCGTGGTGAACTTGTCCGACGTGTTCGCCGGCGAGAAGTGCACCACGCCCGCGCCGGTGATCTTGTCGATCACCGACTCCGACACCGACGACGACGCGGCGCCGATGATGGCGTCGGCCTTCTGCGCCAGCAGCTTGTCCACCGACTGCGAGGCGATGTTGGTGGTGGTGTCACCCGAGTCGGTGTCGTACTTGGTGATCGGCTTGCCGAGCACGCCACCAGCCTCGTTGATCTCCTTGACGGCGGCGTCGACTCCCGCGATCTCGGGCGGGCCGAGGAAGGCCAGCGAACCGGTCTGGGGCAGCAGGGTGCCGATGGTGAGAGTGCCATCGCCCTTCGCCGCGGCGGGCGCCGACGACGACGGCGCGGCGGCAGACTCTGACGTCTGCGTGGCGGTGTTGCCGCCGCCACCGCCGCAGGCTGTCAGGGCGAGGCTGGTGGCAGCCACGACAGCCAGCGCCCGCCCCACGGGAGCAATGCGGATCATGAAGTGTCTCCTTCATTTCCAGGCCGGGATCGGTCAGCACCGCCGAGCGTTCCCGAACGAATGCAGGAAACGTATAAAACTGCTGCATGCTCCAACCAGATGCACTGGGGAACTGTCGGCACTTGGATGCGGAGTCGTAATCAGTCCTCAACTTACGGACCTGGGCAAGCGCGCTTAATCTGCATCGAGTGAAGCGCTTTACGGTTCCCCTCGCCATGGTGCTCCTCCTCGCCGGTTGCGCCGCCGCCGAACGGCCTTCGCCGCCGCCCGCGACGCCCCCGGCGGGCGTATCGGTCTCACTGGCGCAATGGCGTTCGGACGAGCCCGTGCACGCGCTGGAGGTGGCCGTCCGCAATACCACGGACACACCGGTCTATTTCGCCGACGTCCAGCTGGTCACGCCGTCATTCAAAACCCTGCCGGCGCAACGGACCGACGCCACCCTCAAGAAGACCGAGCGGACGGACCTGCGCATCACGTACGGGCCCGCCAACTGCCTCCCCCAGGGGCTGCCCGAGGTCCAGCCGGCCACGGTCGTGGCGCACGTCAGCACCGGCTCCGAGCAGCCGCGCAAGGTGGTCTTCACCGTCCCCCACCCCGACCCGCTGCTGGCCAGGCTGCTGCGCGACGAGTGCTCGGAGTTCCTGATCAAGGAGGCGGCGGACATCGAGTTCGGCCCCGAGTGGAAGGACGTCGACAAGGCCATGCGGGGCAACCTGGTGATCACCCGGCGCGGGAACGGCGCCGTCACCGTCAACGACATGGGCGGGACCACCCACTTCATCGTCACGCCCGAGCACCGGCCCCTGGGCGTGCTGGCCGCCGGTCGGCAGCGGCTGGAGGTGCCGATCGCGCTCACCCCCGGCCGCTGCGACCCCCACGCGTTCGCCGAGGCCAAGAAGGCCTTCCTGTTCCCCGTGCGGGCCAGCATCGACGGGGGTCAGGAGCGCGTGGTCATCGTGGTGCCGCCCAAGCCGCTGCAGGACCGCCTCATCCCCTGGGCGATGAAGACGTGCGGGTTGGGCTCCTAGCCCTCGATCTTGCCGGTGCGGTACTCCAGCGCCTTGCCGGGGTACTTGTTGTCGTCCCCGTACTGGTAGACGCCGATCGTGGCCACCGCCGGGTCACCCGCGTCGTTGAACTCGACCGGGCCGCTGAGACCGTCGTAGTCGATGTCCTTGCCGGCCTTCAGCAGGTCGACGCACTCCTTGAAGCTCTTGCACTTCTCGCCGCCCTTGCTCACCTCGGGCAGCTTGGCGGCGATGGACGCGCCGGAGTCGTCCTTGGCCGCCTCGGCGGCGAGGGCGATCAGGTTCGCCGCGTCGTACGACTCGGCCGCGTACGTGAAGTCGCTCAGCTTGGGGCTGAGCTCGACGAGCTTCTTCCTGAACTCCTCGGGCGCCTCGGCGCCGGGGATGGTGCCCTTGACGCCCTTGAGCGTGCCCTTGGGCATCTTCTGGTAGTTGGTGTTCGACATGTTGCCGTCCACCATGTACCACTTGTACTTGTCCGTCGTCAGGCCCTGCTTGACCAGCTCGGCCACGACCTTGGCGCCCTCCTCGAAGCCGATCAGCACGATCGCCTTCGGGTTCTTCGCCTTGATCTTGGCCACGTCGGCGGAGAAGTCGGCCGCCTTCGGGTCGTAGTCGACCCGCTCCACGACGCTGGCGCCGGCCTCCTCGGCGGTCTTGGTGACCTGGTCGGCAAGGCCGGAGCCGTAGGAGTCCTGCATGGCCAGGATGCCGATGGTGTCGTTGCCGTCGGCGGCGATCAGGTCGCCGAGCACGCGGCCCTGGAGCTTGTCCGGCGGCGCCGTACGGAAGTACAGGCCCTTGTCGCTGATCGTGGTGAACTTGTCGGAGGTGTTGGCCGGCGAGAACTGCACCACGCCCGCACCCGTGATCTTGTCGATGATCGACTCCGACACCGACGACGACGCGGCGCCGATGATGGCGTCGGCCTTCTGGGCCAGCAGCTTGTCCACCGACTGCGAGGCGATGTTCGTGCTCGTGTCACCCGAGTCCGTGTGGACCTTGGTGATCGGCTTGCCGAGCACGCCGCCGGCCTCGTTGATCTCCTTGACGGCCTGGTCCACGCCGGCGAACTCGGGCGGGCCGAGGAACGCGAGCGAGCCCGTCTGCGGCAGCACGGTGCCGAGGGTCAGCGTGCCGTCGCCCTTCGCCGCGGGCGCCGAGGAGGCCGCCGTGGACGGGGCCGCCGACTCGGACTGCTTCGCGGCCGTGTCGCCGCCGCCACCGCCACAGGCCGTCAGAGCCAGGCTCGCCGCGGCCGCGACGGCCAGCACGCGCCCCGTTGGAGCAATGCGGATCATAAAAGAGACTCCCCCTATCTCAACGAAGGAACGATCACCTTCGCTGGGTTTTCCGAGCTCAGCATGCCTGTTCGAACAGGTGATGGGGAGTTCTTACGCGGCTTTTATGCGGATTCGTAATGTCACAAACACTGATGGTAATGATGTGTTTCGTGTGAGTTACGGTCCTGTCAGACACGACACACCCCAGATCCGGAAATTTCCGGATCTGGGGTGCAATGGGCGCTCTCAGCCCGCGATGTTGCCCTGGCGATATTCGACCGCCTTCGCCGCGTCGAACTTGTTGTCCGCCCCGTACTGGTAGACCCCGATCGTCGCCACCGACGGGTCGCCCACCTCGTTGAAGTCGACCGGCCCGCTGACACCCTCGTAGTCGATGTCCTTACCGGCCTTCAGCAGGTCCACGCACTCCTTGAAACCGGTGCACTTCTCGCCGGACTTGCTCACGGCCACCAGGTTCGCCGCGATGGCCGCCCCCGAGTCGTCCTTGGCCACCTCGGCCGCCAGCGCGATCAGCGTCACGGCGTCGTACGACTCCGCCGCGTACGTGAACTCGGTCAGCTTGGGATTGACCGCCAGCAGCTTCTTCTGGAACGCCTCGGGCGCAGCCGCGCCGGGCAGCGTGCCCTTGACGTCCTTGAGCGTGCCCGTCGGGGCCCTGACGAAGTTGGTGTTCGACATGTTGCCGTCCACCATGTACCACTTGTGCTTGTCCGCTGTCAGGCCCTGCTTGACCAGCTCCGCCACGACCTTCGCCGTCTCCTCGAACCCGATCAGCACGATGCCCTTCGGATTCTTCGCCTTGATCCTCGCCACGTCCGCGGAGAAGTCGGCCGCCTTCGGGTCGTAGTCCACCCGCTCCACGACCTCGCCACCGCCGTCGGTGATGGTCGTCTGCACCTGATCCGCCAGACCCGTGCCGTACGAGTCCTGCATGGCCAGAATGCCCACCGTGTCGTTGCCGTCGCCCACCACCAGGTCGCCCAGCACCCGGCCCTGCAGCTTGTCCGGCGGCGCCGTACGGAAATAGAGCCCCCGGTCGTTGATCGTGGTGAACTTGTCCGACGTGTTCGCCGGCGAGAACTGCACGACCCCCGCACGGGTGATCTTGTCGATGATCGATTCCGACACCGACGACGAGGCCGCGCCCACGATCGCGTCCACCTTCTGCGTCAGCAGCTTGTCGGCCGACTGCGAGGCGATGTTCGTGGTGGTGTCACCCGAGTCCGTGTCGTACTTGGTGACCGGCTTGCCGAGCACCCCGCCCGCCTCGTTCACCTCCTTGAGCGCCAGGTTCGCACCCGTGAACATGGGCGGGCCCAGATACGCGAGCGAACCCGTCTGCGGCAGCACCGTGCCGATCGTCAGCGTGCCGTCCCCCTTCTTCGCGACCCCGGCCGAGGAGGACGAAGCCGAGGCGGACCCGGCGGGGGCGGCGGTCGTGCCTCCGCCCGAACACGCGACCAGCACCAGACACGCCGCCGTGACGGCGACCGGTAAGCGGGCGGCGGCGAGCACGGGTACGCGGATCGCTGTGGCGGCGACCGGCGCGCGGGAAATACGGATCATCGAAAGCGTCTCCGTTCGAGATGAGCGGACCTTCCGTCCGCCCATCAGTTACGCGCCGGGACACCTCCCACGAAAAGCACTCGAAGCCGGTTGGATGCCCACTCGTGACCACACCACAACCCACCGGCCCAAAAGACTTGATATAGGCCTTTTTCAGCCCCGCTCGGCCGCGTCATCTATAACGATCTGAGCAACCTCACGCATGCTCAACCGCCGATCCATCGACGCCTTCTGGATCCACCTGAACGCCTGCGGCTCACTCCAGCCGTGCTGCGTCATCAGCTGACCCTTGGCCCGCTCCACCAGCTTCCTGGTCTCCAGCCGCTCCGACAGGCTCGACACCTCGGACGCCAGCGCCACCATCTCCTCGTGCCTGCTGACCGCCATCTCGATCGCCGGCACCAGATCCGCCTTCGTGAACGGCTTGACCAGATAGGCCATCGCCCCCGCGTCCCTGGCCCGCTCGACCAGGTCACGCTGGGAGAACGCGGTCAGGATCAGGCACGGGGCGATCCGCTCGGCCGCGATCCGCTCGGCCGCCGAGATGCCGTCGAGCACGGGCATCTTCACGTCCAGGATCACGAGGTCCGGCCTCAGATCGGCGGCCAGCCGGATCGCCTGCTCACCGTCCCCGGCCTCGCCCACGACGACGTAGCCGTCCTCCTGGAGCATCTCCTTGAGGTCGAGGCGGATCAGGGCCTCGTCTTCCGCGATCACTACTCGCCGCTGCGTACTCACGAGCAGAAGAGTACCGATGTCCGGTAGATTAGATCCACGCCGGTGCGGCTCGGTGGTTTACACTCCGAGATCACAGACCGGACAAATGCCGCCCCGGTAGACCAATCGGCAGAGTCGATGGCCTCAAAATCCATTCAGTGTGGGTTCGAATCCCACCCGGGGCACTTTCAAACCGCCCGCCTTCTCGGCCGGGCGGTTTTGTCATACCCGGCTGCGACACTCTCCGCATGCACGATCGCACTCTACGCAACCGCACGCTGCGCCTGCTGGAGGCCGGGCTCAGCGTCGGCGAGGCGAGCCGCCAGACCGGCGTCAGTCTGAGCACCATCCGCCGGTGGCGCGAGGTGCCCGAGAGTCGCTCCCCCACGGCCCGCGGTTGCGCCCGTTGTGCGCCGATTCCGCTCTCTCCGCACCTGTTCCCGCAGCATGGTCCCGGCAAGAAGCATGAGCGCCCGATCGTGCTCGAGCCATGGCAACGGGAGATCGTCTCGGCGCATCCCGGGAGGTTCGTCAGAGGCCTCATCCACTCCGACGGCTGGCGTGGGACCAACCGGGTCCGCCGCGTCCTGCCCAGCGGCGTGCTGCTCGACCTTCACGTCGGCCCGAAATACTGACCGGTCACCAGGGCATGACTCCGGCGTCGTCGTAGAAGCCGCCGGTCGGGCCGTCGGGGCCGAGGGTGGCCAGCCGGATGACGACGGCGGCCCCGTCCGCGGCCGGGCGGGTGGGTTTGTACGGCAGGTCCTTGGTCAAGTCGGTGGCGCAGGCGCCCGGGGCGGCGGCGTTGACGAGGATGCCTTCCTCGCGCAGTTCCTTGGCGTACTGGACGGTCAGGGAGTTGAGCGCGGTCTTGGACACGGGATAGGTGGCCGAGGGCGGCAGGGCGGACATGTAGTGGCCGGGGTCGGTGTGGTGGGCGAGGGAGCCGACGCCGCTGGAGACGTTCACGATGCGGGCCGCCGGTGAGCGTCTGAGCAGGGGGAGCATGGCGTTGGTGACCATGAGGACGCCGACGACGTTCGTCTCGAGCACCTCCCGGAGGGTTCGCGGGGACATCGCGCTGGGCGGGTCGCCCATGGGGCCCGCGATGCCGGCGTTGTTGACCAGCACGTCGAGGCGGGTCAGCGTGGTGGCGGCGGCGTCGATCGTGGCCGGGTCGGTGACGTCCAGCAGGACGGGGCGCACGTCGCCGCCCTCGGCGCGGAGCCGGGCGGCGGCCTCCTCCCCGCGTGCCCGGTCGCGGGAGCCGAGCAGCACCGTCATGCCCGTGCGCGCGAGTCCGGCGGCGACCTCGTATCCGATGCCCTTGTTCGCCCCGGTCACCAGGGCGGTGGTCTTGTCGGTCATGTCGGGAAGCACATCATCGCCGACTGTTCCGGGGCCAACACCGGGTGGGTCATGGGCCATACCCTGAGGGTATGGAAACGCGCGAGCTGGCCTATTTCGCCGCCGTCGCGGAGGAGCTGCACTTCGGGCGGGCGGCCGAGCGGCTGGGCATGGCGCAGCCGCCGCTGTCGAGGGCGATCCAGAAGCTGGAGCGGCGGCTCGGGGTGACGTTGTTCGACCGGTCGGGGCGGCGAATCTCGCTGACTCCGGCGGGCGAGGTGCTGGCCAGGGAGGCGGCCAAGGTCCTCGACGCGGTGGCCGCCGCGACGGTGCGCACGCAGCGGGCGGGGCGCGCCGTGCCCCGACTGGTGGTGGCGATGAAGGCGGGCGGCGACGGCGGCCTGCTGCCGGAGATCCTCTCCGACTATCGCGCCCATCCGGACGCCGTCGAGGTGGATCTGGTCCTGTGCGCGGTGACGGAGCGGGCGCGGATGCTGCGTGACGGCACGGCCGACGTGGCGTTCCTGCACAGCCCGTACGAGGATCTGACGGGTTTCGACAGCGAGCCGCTCCGTGAGGAGGGCAGCGTGGCGATCGTGCAGCCCGGGCACCGGCTGGCGGGGCGGCCCTTCGTGCACCTGGCCGAGTTGGAGGAGGACCCGACTCCGTGCTGGCCGGGTCAGCATCCGGAGCTGCACGATCCGTCCATGTTGATGCAACTGGTGGCGTTGGGGCGGTTGATCGCGGTGGTGCCGGAGTCGGTGCGGGATCATCTGCGGCGGGATCTGGTGTGCGTTCCGGTGCTCGACGGCGCTCCGACGACGGTGGTGCTGGCCTGGCCGGAGGGGGTCCGGTCGCGGGCGCTGGCGGGGTTCGTGCACACGGCGACGACGGTCGCGGCCCGGAACCTGGCCGCCGCAGATGGGGATCACCTGGGCAAAACCGCGATCGAGGAGCTTTCGGGATCGCTCCCATCGGGAATATCGGTCTCAAGATCGATGCAGACGGGGGTGGGGCGGCATGCCGTTGAGCGTGGCGGCGAGGGAGGCGTTCCTGGCGGAGCCGCACATCGCGAGCCTGGCGGTGGAGACGGGTGACGGGCGCGCGCCGCTGATCGTGCCCGTCTGGTACGACTACGTCCCCGGCGGTGAGATCCGCTTCCTGACGGACGGCGGCTCGCGCAAGGCCAAGCTGATCGCGAAGGCGGCCAGGTTCTCGATGCTGGTGCAGCGGGTCAGCCCGACCTACCGGTACGTGTCCGTCGAGGGGCCCGTCGTGCGCTCCGGGCCCACGACGCTGGAGGACCTGACGCGCATCTCCTCCCGCTACCTGCCGCCCGACGCGGTGGAGGGATACGTGCAGGGCTCGGACCTGCACGTGCTCATGACGTTCCGGATGCGACCCGAGCATTGGCTCTCCGCCGACCTGGGCGCTCTCGGCTGACCCGGAAACGGTATTTTTGGGCCCGTGACTGCTATCGATCCCACCTCGACCGGCGCGTTCGGCGTCGGCCTCGCGACCATCGCCGCCGACGGCACCGTACTCGACACCTGGTTCCCCGCCCCCGAGCTGGGCGACGCGCCCGCGACGGGCACCGAGCGGCTCTCCGCCGGCGAGGCCGGTGAGCTGGCCGAGCTGACGGGTCCCGACGCGGCGCGGGGCGTGGAGGTGGTGGCGGTGCGCACCGGCATCGCCAAGCTCTCCGAGGCGCCCGTGGACGCCCACGACGTCTACCTGCGGCTGCACCTGCTGTCCGCGCGCCTGGTCAGGCCGCACGGGGTCAACCTGGACGGCGTCTTCGGCCTGCTCGCCAACGTCGCGTGGACCAATTTCGGTCCCTGCCCGGTGCCGGACTTCGAGCGGACGCGCCTGCGGCTGCGGGCGAGGGGCGCGGTGACGGTGTACGGGGTGGACAAGTTCCCGCGGATGGTGGACTACGTGCTGCCTTCCGGCGTCCGGATCGCCGACGCGGACCGGGTGCGCCTGGGCGCCCACCTGGCGAGCGGCACCACGGTCATGCACGAGGGCTTCGTCAACTTCAACGCCGGCACCCTGGGCGCCTCCATGGTCGAGGGCCGCATCTCGGCCGGCGTGGTCGTCGGCGACGGCTCCGACGTGGGCGGCGGCGCCTCGATCATGGGGACGCTGTCCGGCGGCGGCAAGCAGGTCATCTCGATCGGCGAGCGCTGCCTGCTCGGCGCCAACGCGGGCATCGGCATCTCGCTGGGGGACGACTGCGTGGTGGAGGCCGGGCTGTACGTGACGGCGGGCACGAAGGTCGCGCTCCCGGACGGCACGGTGGTGAAGGCCGCCGAGCTGTCGGGCTCGAACGGGGTCCTGCTGCGCCGCAACTCGCAGTCGGGCGCGGTGGAGGCGGTGCCGCGCACGGGCGGCGGCATCGAGCTGAACGCCGCCCTGCACGCGAACTGACCCGCTGACCACCCCTACCAGCGCCGCCCGCCCTGGGTCAGGGCGGGCGCAGCGTTGGGGGGCGCATGGTGGTGGGGCCGCCCATCAAGACGCGTGGGCGCCCTCAGGTCCTTCGCGCGATCAAGTCGGAACGCGCGGGCAGCGTGGGCGTGCCCCGTGTCCCCTGGCACGCCGGTCAAGCGAAACCCACGGAGATGGCCCACGGCGCGCCGTTGCGGCGGCGCGCCGGTGAGGCGGGTAAGCGTCTCCCTGGAGGGCCCTCAGCCACGGGCGGCGGGTGGTGCCCACCGTGCGCAGCCGTAAAGGATCCAAAGAGCGCCACGGGCGGCGGGTGGTGCCAACCGTGCGCAGCCGTAAAAACCGAAGGTTAGTGCGTGTGGGAGACGGCCGAACCGACGGTGTGGACGCGCAGGGCGTTGGTGGAGCCCGGGGTGCCGGGAGGCGAGCCGGCCACGATGACCACCTTGTCCCCCTTCTCCAGCCGCCCGGACGACAGCAGCGAAGCCTCCACCTGCCGCACCATGTCATCGGTGTGGTGCACGAACGGCACGTGGAACGTCTCCACCCCCCACGTCAACGACAGCTGCCCCCGCACGTGCGGCGACGACGTGAAGGCCAGCAGCGGGATCGGCGAGCGGTAGCGGGCCAGGCGGCGCGCCGTCTCCCCCGACATCGTGAACGCCACCAGTGCCTTGGCCCCCACGATGGCCCCCACCTCGGCCGCCGCCCGCGCGATGGCGCCGCCGGTGGTCTCCGGCATGCGCTCCAGCGTGTGCGTGGCGTGCAGGGACGTCTCCTCGGCGGCGCAGGCGATGCGGTCCATCGTGGAGACGGACTCGATCGGGTAGTTGCCGACCGACGTCTCGCCCGACAGCATGACCGCGTCGGCGCCGTCCATGACCGCGTAGGCCACGTCGGAGGCCTCGGCCCGGGTGGGGCGCGGGGCGTTCATCATCGAGTCGAGCATCTGGGTGGCGACGATGACCGGGTGGGCCTTCTCGCGGCACAGCTCGATGATGCGCCGCTGCACGATCGGCACCTGCTCCAGCGGCAGCTCGACGCCCAGGTCGCCGCGGGCGACCATGATGCCGTCGAAGGCCTCGACGATCTCGGGGAGGCGGTCGACGGCCTGCGGCTTCTCGATCTTGGCGAGCAGCGGCAGGCGTACGGCCTCCTGCTCCATGATGTTGCGCACCACGTCGGCGTCGGACGGGCGGCGGACGAAGGACAGGGCGATCATGTCGAAGCCGGTGCGCAGCGCCCAGCGCAGGTCGGCCTCGTCCTTGTCGGTCAGGGCGGGGGCGCTGACATTGACGCCGGGCAGGTTGAGGCCCTTGTTGTCGGAGATCATGCCGCCGATGACGACACGGGTGGTGATGCGCTCACCGTCGACGCGGGTGGCCTCGAGCACGAGGCGGCCGTCGTCGACGAGGATCGTGTCACCGGGGCGCACGTCGTTCGGCAGCCCCTTGTAGGTGGTGGAGACCTGCTCGCGGTCGCCCGGGACGTCTTCGGTGGTGATGGTGAAGACGTCGCCGAAGCCCAGCCTGACGGGGCCCTCCTCGAACGTGCCGACGCGGATCTTGGGGCCCTGCAGGTCGGCGAGCATGCCTACGCCGCGGCCGAGGTCGGCCGCCACCTCCCTGACCCGGTCGTAGACCTCTCTGTGCATGTCATGAGTGCCATGGCTGAGGTTGAACCGTGCCACGTCCATGCCTGCGGCGATCAGCTCGCGGAGGCGTTCTTTGGAGGAGGTGGCGGGGCCTAGGGTGCAGACGATTTTCGCGCGACGAGTCACGAGTCCTACCTTAATTGGTACAGACCACTTGGCAGTCACTGACGACGGAGAACGTAGCCTACGTAAGAGAACAGAACGAGAACGGTGACCCCCAGACGTACCAAGTTCGTGTACTGCTCCGGGTAGATCACGCCCTCGATGTAGTTGTCGATGAATCCACCGCGGGGCAGCTCGGGCAGCCCCGCGTTCCGGCGTCCCCAGTCCTCGATCGCGGTGAGCGGGCACTCGACGCCGGTCACGAGCGAGAACAGGCCCCAGCCGACCACGGCCAGGTGCGCCCAGATCGTACGCCGCCAGCGCCACGCGAGGAACCCGCCCACGGCCAGGTAGGTCAGGAACGCGAAGTGCACCATCATCGCGGCGTCCGCGATGATGCGATACATCACGATTCGACGGTAGCCGCTTTCCATGCGTCCACGACACCGTGCCCGAAGAAGCCGTTGTCCGCCTGGTCTCCCTCGCAGACCTGCGTGACGTCCTGGCCGTAGGCTTTGTACACATATTGGCGGGGCGTGGGGCAGGCCTTGGGGGTGGCGGTCTTGTACAGCAGGTCCTCGACGGTGGCCGGGGCCAGTTCGAGGCCGCCCTTGCCGGGTTTGCCGAAGCGGCTGACGAGGATGGCGGCGACTCCCGTGGCATGCGGGGCGGCCATGGAGGTGCCGTCGAGGTACTGGTAGTAGGCGCAGGTGCCGCCCTTGCAGTCCTTGACGACGTCGGCGCCCTTGGGCTCGCCCTTCGCGTCGATCCGCCCGGCGGCCCGCAGCACGTGCTCGGGCGCGGCGCCCAGGATCGAGCGGGTGGCCTTGGCGCCCTTGCCGTCCAGCGCGTCGCCGCCGGGCGCGGACACGTCGGCCTGTTCGGCGCCGTAGTCGCTGTAGATCGCCTTGCGGCCGGAAGGGCCGAGCCCGGCGACGGAGATGACGCCGGAGGACTCGGCGGGCACGTTGACGCAGGAGTTGTCGACCTGGCGCTCCTTCTTCTCGCCCACCGGGTAGCCGGGGCTCTCCTTGTCGACCTTGGGATGGCCGAGGTCGGTGGAGCCGTTGCCGAGGGCGGAGATGAGGGTGACGCCGCGCTGGCGGGCGTAGTCGAGCGCCCGCTGCATGCCGGTGATGATGGCCGCCTGTTCGAGCTGTTCCTTCCTGGAGTCGGCCTTGTTGTTCGTGCAGTTGAACAGCCAGGGGTCGACGTAGTAGCTCATGTTCACGACGTCCACGCCGATGTCGCCGGCGTAGGTGAGCGCGTCGAGGCTGGGCTTGAGGAAGAAGAAGCCGGAGTCCTGGCCGGCTCTGATGTTCACGATCTGCACGCCGGGGGCGACGCCGGCGATGCCGATGCCGTTGATCGGGGCGGCGATCGTGCTGGCGACGTGGGTGCCGTGGCCGTCGTCGTCCTCGTCCACGGGGTCCTTGCAGCCGCTGACCTCGCAGGGGCCGTCGAGCGTCTCGCCGTCCTCGTCCTTGGGCTTGTCGGTGACGAAGTTGCGGCTGAGCTCGCGGTTGAAGTTGGGGGCGATGTCGGGGTGCTTGCCGTCCACGCCGGTGTCGATGACGCCGACCAGCACCTGCCTGCTGCCGGGCACCTTGGCGTTGGCGCGGTCGGCGCCGATCATCCGCATGTCCCACTGGCGGCCGGCGAGCGGCTCTCCCGAGCCGCTCCTGGTGAACGACCGCGCGTCGGGGAAGGCCGCCGTCCGGCCCTTGGCTCCTCCGGTACGGCGGGTGGCGGCGCGGGCGGCGCCGGCTTCGGCGAAGCCGATGCTGCGGTCCGGGGACACCCCGACGACGGATCCGTCGGCGCCCACGTTTTCGGCGAACCTGCCGCCGCCGCCCGTGGTCGTCAGGTAGCCGAGCTTGGCGTCGTTCGCGAGCGTGGTGCCGCCGGCGCTCTCGACGGCCTGCTGCGCCTGTTGCTGCCCGCCTTGGGTGTAGAAGACGAGGTATTCGGGACCTCGAGGGGTGGCGGCGCGGGGCGGGGCCTGCGATGCGCCGGGCGAGCAGGCGGCCATCGCGACCACGGTGGCCAACGCCGTCAAGCCAGAGGCGACCCGCCGCATTGTTCCCCCATCCACCCAGTGCCGCAGATTCTGCATCTTCCCGACACTTACCAGGTGATGCAACTAACTGACGAAATTTCGGCCTAAAGGTAGCTAAGCGGACCCCGGGTACGGGATCCGCTCAGCCCTGGGCTCAGGCCCGTACGCCGGGCTCCGGGGCGGGTTCCTGCGCGACCGGCTCGGACGGGGCCTGGTCGGTCAGGCGTACGTTCCTCAGGAACGCCAGCAGCAACGCGGCGGCCAGCAGAATCGGCCCCACCCACGCGAACACCCCGCTGATGGCGTCGGAGAAGGCGAGCTGCGTGGCGTGCCGCGCGGCCTCGGGCAGCGCCTGGATGGCCTCGGGCGTGAGCGAGGCCTGCCCCAGCGCGAGCCTGCCGCTGAAGACGCCGCCCAGCACCGCCACGCCCACCGCGCCGCCGACGCCCCGGGCGAACGTGACGGCCGAGGTCGCCGCGCCCCGGTCCGCCGCCGCGGTGGTGGTCTGCACGACCAGCAGCACGTTCTGCATGACCATGCCGAGCCCGGCCCCGAAGAGCGCCATGTACGCGCCGGAGACGAACCCGCTGGTCCCGAGGTCCATGGTGGAGAACAGGAGCCCGGCGACCCCGGCGAGCGCCGTCCCCGTGACCATGAACCACTTGAACCGGCCGAACCGGTGCACGAGCTGCCCCGTCAGCGTCGACGAGACGACCATCCCGGCCATCATCGGGAGCAGCAGCAGCCCCGAGTCCGCCGCGCTCGCGCCGGTGGCCAGCTGCAGGAACACGGGCAGGAACGTGGCCGCGCCGAGCATCGCGGTGGCCATGAGCACGACGGAGGCCACCGGGATCGTGAACGTCCGGTCGCGGAACAGCCGCAGCGGCAGCACCGGTTCGGCCGCCGTCCGCTCCACCAGCACGAACAGCACGGCCAGCAGCACCGCGCCGCCGCCGAGCCCGATGACGACCGGCGAGGACCAGGCATAGAGGGTGCCGCCCCAGGAGGCGAACAGCGTCAGGCAGGTCAGCAGCCCGGAGATGAGCACGGCGCCGAGCCAGTCGATGCGGTGCGGGGAGACGCGCTTGGGCAGCTTCAGCACGGCGAACGCCACGGCCAGCGCGACCACGCCGAGCGGCAGGTTGATGTAGAAGATCCAGCGCCAGGAGACGTGCTGGGTGAGGTAGCCGCCGAGGATCGGCCCGGCGATCGAGGCCAGCGTGAAGACCGCGCCGAAGATGCCCTGGTACCTGGCCCGTTCGCGGGGCGTGACCAGGTCGCCGACGATGGTCATGGTCAGCACCATGAGACCGCCCGCTCCGATGCCCTGGAAGGCCCGGAAGGCGATGAGCTGGCCCATCGACTGCGCGAGCCCGCACAGGGCCGAGCCGAGGACGAACAGGACGATGGCCGACAGGTAGAGGTTCTTGCGGCCGTACATGTCGCTGAGCTTGCCGTAGAGGGGCGTGGCGATGCCCGAGGTCAGCGCGAACGCGGTGACCAGCCACGACAGGCTCTCCAGGCCGTTCAGCTCGCCCACGATGGTCGGCATGGCGGTCGCCACGACGGTCTGGTCGACGGCGGCCAGGAACATGGTGAGCATGAGTGAGCCCATGCTCACCCAGAGTGAGCGCCGAGGTGCGGCCTCGGGCGTGGTTGTGGATAGCATTGGTCGTCTCCTTGCTTCTTTCGCGAGGGCAGGAGTGATCCGCGGCGATCGGGGGTGCCACCCCGGTCGCCGCTTTCCTATGGGGTCAGAGTCCGTTCTCCAGCAGCGTGAACGCCTCTTCGAGCAGGTCCTCCACCGATCCGCCGCCGGCCGTCGCCTCCTGGATCGCCGAGATGGCGGCGCCGAACGACGCGACGATGAGCAGCCTGGCGTGGATGGGGCCGGTGACGCCCGGACGGCTCCTGACGGCGTCGAAGACCGTGTCCATGATCTTCGTCTCGTCGGCGGCCCTGGACTTGGCGGCCAGTTCGGGGTGGCGCTTGCGCAGCTCCATGAACGGCTGCATGTCCGTCCAGATCCGCTGGCTCCGGACGGCGAAGGCCCGCATCACCGTTTTCAGCGACTGGAAGGCGGGCTCGTCGGCGGGCCTTTCCGCGAGCATGCCGACGAGCTCCTCGGGGTGCCAGAGAGGCTCCATCACGAGCGCCTCCTCCTTGGAGGCGAAGTAGTTGAAGAAGGTGCGCGGCGAGATGTCGGCCGCCGCGCTGATCGCCTCCACGGTCGCGGCCTCGATCCCCTCGTCGAGCGCGATCTTCACCGCGGCGACCCTGATGGCCTGCCGCTTCTCGGCCCGCCGACGGTCTCGACGCTGCTGCGGACTCTCCATGTCTTGCACTGTACGCAACTCTTGCACACTCTGCAAGACTTGCAGAGTGTGCAATTCCTTGGACATGCCGAAGGCGCCCGCCATACGGGCGGGCGCCTCGGGACACGGGGGTCAGCGGGTGAGGTCGAGCTTGACGCCGCCCAGCATGACCTGGCGCGGCATCGGCCGGGCCAGGAACTCGTGCGGGAACCCGAGATCCACCCGGCCGGCCTCCTCCAGCGCGGCCAGCTGGCCGTCGCCGAAGCGCACGTCCAGGGCCCCCAGGTTGTCCTCCAGCTGCGCCGTCGTGCGCGCCCCCACGATGGGAGCCGTGACGCCGGGGTTGAGCGTCGTCCAGGCCAGCGCGACCTGCGACGGCTTGACCCCGAGCTCGCCGGCGACCTGCTTGACCACGTCGGCGATGTCCAGGGCACGCTCGGTCAGCGACCCGTTGGCCGCCGCGACGTTCTTGCGCGTGCCGGACGGGTCGGCGGAGACCTCCTGGGCGAGGTCGTCCCGGCCGTACTTGCCGGTCAGCACCCCGCCGGCCAGCGGCGACCACGGGATGACTCCGAGCCCCATCTCCCGCGCCATCGGGATGAGGTCCCGCTCGACGGTCCGCTCGACCAGGCTGTACTCGATCTGCAGGGCGATCAGCGGCGCCCACCCGCGCAGGTCGGCGATGGCCTGCATGCGCGACACCTGCCAGGCGGGCGCGTCGGAGATGCCCACGTAGAGCACCTTGCCCGCCCTGACCAGGTCGTCCATGGCCCGCAGGATCTCCTCCACCGGGGTGGTGAAGTCCCAGGCGTGCAGGTAGAGCAGGTCGATGAAGTCGGTGTTCAACCGGCGCAGGCTCGCCTCGACCGACTGCACCATGCTCTTGCGGTGGTTGCCGCCGGAGTTCGGGTCGCCGGGCCGCCTGGCCATGGTGTACTTCGTGGCCAGCACCAGCTCCTCGCGCCGCCCCGAGGCGAACTCGCCGACCAGCGTCTCCGCGGTGCCCTCCGTGTACTGGCTGGCGGTGTCGATGAAGTTGCCGCCCCGGTCCACGTACGTGTCGAAGATCCGCCGCGACTCGTCCTTGTCCGAGCCCCAGCCCCAGTCCGTGCCGAATGTCATGGTCCCCAGCGCGAGCGGCGAGACGCGCAGTCCCGAGCGGCCGAGCAGGCGGTAGGTGTCAAGAGTCGTCATGCCATCAAGGCTGCTCGGGCCCGGATCCGGGGGGAAGGGAAGGCCCTTCCTGGGACGGGCCTTCCCAGGCAGGCGGGTCGTAGGATCCAAGGGATGAACACCGTGGACCAGACCCGCGAGCTCGCCGCCTTCCTGCGCACCCGCCGCGAGCGCCTGGATCCGGGCGACGTCGCCCTGCCCGCCCGTCGCGCCCAGCGGCGCACGCCGGGCCTGCGCAGGGAGGAGGTCGCCGAGCTCGCGGGCGTCAGCGTCGACTACGTGATCCGCCTGGAGCAGGGCCGCGGGCTGCGTCCGTCGGCCGAGGTGCTGGAGGCCCTGGCAGACGCGCTGCGGCTGAGCGAGGACGAGCGGGCCTACCTGTTCGAGCTGGCCCGCCAGCGCCCCAACCGGCAGGCGCCCACCGCGGAGGAGGCGGGCCCGCTGGCGCGGCTCGTGCTCGACCTGTCGCCGCTGCCCGCCATGCTGCTCAACCACCGCTTCGACATCCTCGCGTGGAACCCGGAGATGGCGGGGCTGATGCTGGACTTCGGCACGCTGCCGACGGCGCAGCGCAACAGCCTGTGGCTGTGCATGCTCCACCCGGGCCTGCGCGACTTCTTCCGCGACAGGGAGCGCACGCTGCGCGAGGGCATCGCCGACCTGCGGGCCTCGTGGGCGGCCCATCCCGATGACAAGGCGCTGACCGAGCTGGTCGACGAGCTCACCGCCGGCAGCGAGGAGGTCGCCCGCCTGTGGGCGCTGCGCGACGTCCGGGTCAACGGCCGGGGCCAGAAGCGGCTGCGGCACGCCGTCAAGGGCCCGCTGACCGTCGACTACGAGGTGCTGGCCCCGATCCAGGCCCCCGGCCAGCGGCTGGTCATCTACCGCGCCGCCGACGCCGGCTCGCAGCGCGTCCTCGACGCCATCGCCCGCGAATGCGCGTGAAAAAGCCGGGACCGCGCTGAGCGGTCCCGGCCTCTGTGAGTTACACCAGCGGCCGCACGGTCGGCAGGATCGGGTACGGCAGCGCCGTCTCCCCGGTCAGATACCGGTCCACGCCCGAGGCGGCGGCCCGCCCCTCGGCGATGGCCCACACGATGAGCGACTGCCCGCGGCCCATGTCGCCGGCCACGAAGACGCCGTCCACCTTGGACATGTACGTCTTGTCACGCGAGACGTTGCCCCGCGCGTCGTAGAAGCCGTCACCGCCGACCTCGGCCAGGTCCTGCAGCAGCGAGCCCTTCTCCGGGCCGAGGAAGCCCATCGACAGCGTCACGAGCTCGGCCGGGATCTCGCGCTCGGTGCCCGGGACCGGCTTGAACCCGCCCTGCGGCCCCTCGACCTCGACCAGCCGCAGCGCCCGCACGTTGCCGTCGGCGTCACCGACGAACTCGGTCGTGGAGACCGCGTAGACCCGCTCTCCCCCGCCGTCGGCCAGCTCCTCGTGGGCGCTCTCCATCTTGAACAGGATCGGGAACGTCGGCCACGGCTGGCTGCCTGGCCTGTTCGCCGGCGGCTGCGGCATGATCTCGAGCTGGGTGACGGACGCGGCGCCCTGCCGGATCGCCGTGCCGATGCAGTCGGCGCCGGTGTCGCCGCCGCCGATCACCACGACGTGCTTGCCCTCGGCCGAGACGGGCGCGGTCTCGAAGTCGCCCTCCTGGACCTTGTTGGACAGCGGCAGGTACTCCATCGCCTGGTAGACGCCCTTGAGCTCGCGCCCGGTCACCGGCAGGTCGCGCCACTGGGTGGCCCCGCCCGACAGCACCACGGCGTCGAACTGCTCGCGCAGCTCGGCGGCGGTGATGTCGACGCCGACGTTCACACCGGTGCGGAACTCGGTGCCCTCGGCCCGCATCTGCTCCAGGCGGCGCTCGATGTGCCGCTTCTCCATCTTGAACTCGGGGATGCCGTACCGCAGCAGGCCGCCGATCCGGTCGGCCCGCTCGAACACGACCACGTCATGCCCGGCCCTGGTGAGCTGCTGCGCGGCGGCCAGGCCCGCAGGGCCCGAGCCGACGACCGCCACCCGCTTGCCGGTCTTGACGGCCGGGGGCTGCGGGGTCACCCAGCCCTCGGCGAACGCCCGGTCGATGATCTCGACCTCGACCCGCTTGATCGCCACGGGGTCGGAGTTGATGCCGAGCACGCACGCCGCCTCGCACGGGGCCGGGCAGAGCCGGCCCGTGAACTCGGGGAAGTTGTTCGTGGCGTGCAGCCGCTCGATCGCCTCGCGCCAGTCGGTGCGGTAGACGAGGTCGTTCCACTCGGGGATGAGGTTCCCGAGCGGGCAGCCGTTGTGGCAGAACGGGATGCCGCAGTCCATGCAGCGGGCCGCCTGCTTGGTCAGCTTCTCCTGCGAGAAGTCCTGGTAGACCTCGCGCCAGTCGCTGATGCGGACGTCCACGGGGCGGCGCGCCGGCAGCTCCCGGTCATGCGTGAGAAAACCCTTCGGGTCAGCCATTCGGTTACGCCTCCCTTTAGCTTTGAACCGCGGCCGCCATGACGGCCTCGTCGATGTCCCTGCCTTCGATGCGGGCGGCCTCGGCGGCGGCCAGCACCCGCTTGTAGTCGGTCGGCATGATCTTGCCGAACCGGCCCAGCGCCGCGTCCCAGTCGGCCAGCAGCTCCTTGGCGACCGGCGAGCCGGTCTCCGCGAAGTGCTTCTCGACGGTCTCCTTGAGGAACTCGCCGTCCTCCTCGGTGAGCGTCTCGATGGCGACCATCTCGCGGTTGACCCGCTCCGACCTGAGGTCGAGCAGGTAGGCGATGCCGCCCGACATGCCGGCCGCGAAGTTGCGCCCGGTCGGGCCGAGCACGACGGCCCGGCCGCCGGTCATGTACTCGCAGCCGTGGTCGCCCACGCCCTCGACGACCGCCGTGGCGCCCGAGTTACGCACGCAGAACCGCTCGCCCACGACGCCGCGGATGAACACCTCGCCGGACGTGGCGCCGTACAGGGCGACGTTGCCGGAGATGATGTGGCCGTCGAGCGGGGCCTCCTCGTGCGGCCGGACGGTGATCCGCCCGCCGGACAGGCCCTTGCCGAGGTAGTCGTTGGCGTCGCCGGTCAGCCGCAGCGTGACGCCGCGCGGCACGAACGCGCCGAGCGAGTTGCCCGCCGAGCCGGTGAACGAGATGTCGATCGTGTTGTCGGGCAGGCCCTGGCCGCCGTACCGCTTGGTCACCTGGTAGCCGAGCATGGTGCCGACCGTGCGGTTGACGTTGCGGATGGGCAGCTCCAGCGTGACCGGGGTGCCCTCGTTGAGCGCGCCCTCGGCGAGCTGGATCAGCGTGTTGTCCAGCGCGTGCTGCAGACCGTGGTCCTGCTCGACGACCCTGCGCAGCACGGTGCCCGCGGGCAGCTCGGGCCGGTGCAGGATCGGCGCCAGGTCGAGGCCGCTGGCCTTCCAGTGGTCCTCGGCCGCCGACATGTCGAGCATCTCGACGTGCCCGATCGCCTCGTCGAGCGTGCGGAAGCCCAGCTCGGCCAGGTATTCGCGGATCTCCTCGGCGATGAACTCGAAGAAGTTGACCACGAACTCCGGCTTGCCGCTGAAGCGCTTGCGCAGCTCCGGGTTCTGCGTGGCGACACCCACGGGGCAGGTGTCGAGGTGGCAGACCCGCATCATGACGCAGCCGCTGACGACGAGGGGCGCGGTGGCGAAGCCGTACTCCTCGGCGCCGAGCAGCGCGGCGATGACGACGTCACGGCCGGTCTTGAGCTGGCCGTCGACCTGGACGACGATGCGGTCGCGCAGGTCGTTCAGCAGGAGCGTCTGCTGGGTCTCGGCCAGGCCGAGCTCCCACGGCGCGCCCGCGTGCTTGAGCGACGTGAGCGGCGAGGCGCCGGTGCCGCCGTCGTGCCCGGAGATGAGCACCACGTCGGCGTGCGCCTTCGACACGCCCGCGGCGACCGTGCCGACGCCGACCTCGGCGACCAGCTTCACGTGGACCCTGGCCTCCGGGTTGGAGTTCTTCAGGTCGTGGATGAGCTGGGCCAGGTCCTCGATCGAGTAGATGTCGTGGTGCGGCGGCGGCGAGATGAGGCCGACGCCCGGCGTGGAGTGCCTGGTCTTGGCGATCCACGGGTAGACCTTGTGGCCGGGCAGCTGGCCGCCCTCGCCGGGCTTGGCGCCCTGGGCCATCTTGATCTGCAGGTCGGCCGCGTTCACCAGGTATTCGCTGGTGACGCCGAACCGGCCGGAGGCGACCTGCTTGATCGCGGACCTGCGGGTGGCGTCGTAGAGCCGCTCGGGGTCCTCGCCGCCCTCGCCGGTGTTGGACTTGCCGCCGAGCCGGTTCATCGCGATGGCGAGCGTCTCGTGCGCCTCCATGGAGATGGAGCCGTACGACATCGCGCCCGTCGAGAACCGCTTGACGATCTCCGAGGCCGGCTCGACCTCCTCGATCGGGATCGGGGCGCCCTTGCGCAGCTTGAACAGGCCGCGCAGGGTCATCAGCCGCTCCGCCTGGGAGTCCACGAGGTTCGTGTACTCCTTGAAGATCTCGTAGCGGCGGGTCCTGGTGGCGTGCTGCAGCTTGAAGACGGTCTCGGGGTTGAACAGGTGCGGCTCGCCCTCGCGCCGCCACTGGTACTCGCCGCCGACCTGGAGCCTGCGGTGGGCGTTCTCCGCGCGCGGGTAGGCGTGCCGGTGTCGCTGCGCGACCTCCTCGGCCAGCACGTCGAAGCCGACGCCGCCCAGGCGGGAGGTGGTGCCGGTGAAGCAGGAGTCGATGACCTGCTGGCTCAGGCCGAGCGCCTCGAAGATCTGCGCGCCGGTGTAGGAGGCCACTGTGGACACGCCCATCTTGGACATGACCTTGATGACGCCCTTGCCGTACGCCTTGATCAGGTTGCGCACGGCCTTGCGCTTGTCCATCTGGAGGGCGCCGGTGTCGACCAGGTCCTCGATGGTCTCGATCGCGAGGTACGGGTTGATCGCGCCCGCGCCGTACCCGATGAGCAGCGCCATGTGGTGGCACTCGCGGGCCTCGGCGGTCTCGACCACGAGCCCGATCTTGGTGCGGGTCTTCTCCTGGATCAGGTGGTGGTGCACCGCGCCGGTCAGCAGCAGCGCCGGGATCGGCGCCAGCGTCTCCGACGAGCCGCGGTCGGACAGCACGATGATCCGCGCGCCGGCCGCGATCGCCTGGGACGCCTCGGCCCTGATCTCCTCCAGGCGGCTCAGCAGCGCCTCGCCGCCGCCGGCGACCTCGTACAGGCCGCTGATGACGTACGGGTGGAAGCCCGGCAGGTCGTGCTCGTCGTTGATGTGAATGATCTTGGCGAGCTCGTCGTTGTCGATCACCGGGTACGGCAGCACGAGCTGGCGGCACGACGACGGACCCGGGTCGAGCAGGTTGCCCTCGGGACCGATGGTGCTGGCCAGCGACGTGACCAGCTCTTCACGGATGGCGTCCAGCGGCGGGTTCGTGACCTGCGCGAACAGCTGCGTGAAGTAGTCGAACAGGAGCCGTGGCTTCTCGCTCAGCACGGCCACGGGCGTGTCGGTGCCCATGGAGCCGATCGGCTCCTGGCCCGCCTTGGCCATCGGCGACAGGATGATGCGCAGCTCTTCCTCGGTGTAGCCGAAGGTCTGCTGCCGCTTGACGAGCGCCTCGTGCGTGGGGATCTCCCGCTGCCGCGCGGGCAGCTCCTCGAAGCGGACGAGCCCCGCGTGCAGCCAGTCCTCGTACGGGAGCTCGGCGGCCAGCTCGGCCTTGATCTCGTCGTCCTCGATGATCTTGCCGCGGGCGGTGTCGATGAGGAACATGCGGCCCGGCTGCAGGCGGCCCTTCCTGACCACGTCCTCGGGCTTGAAGTCCAGCACGCCGGCCTCGGAGGCCAGCACGACCAGGCCGTCGGCGGTCACCCAGAAGCGTCCGGGGCGCAGGCCATTGCGGTCGAGCACGGCGCCGGCCAGGGTGCCGTCGGTGAACGTGATCGACGCGGGGCCGTCCCAGGCCTCCATCATCGAGGAGTGGAACTCGTAGAAGGCCCGGCGGGCGGGATCCATCTCGGTGTGGTTCTCCCACGCCTCCGGGATCATCATCAGCACGGCGTGGGGCAGGCTCCGGCCGCCGATGTGCAGGAGCTCCAGGGCCTCGTCGAAGCTGGCGGTGTCGCTGCCATCTGGGTCGCAGATGGGGAAAAGTCGTGAAATATCGCCCGGGATGTGGGCGGACTCCAGCATCGCCTCGCGGGCCCGCATCCAGTTGCGGTTGCCCTTGACCGTGTTGATCTCGCCGTTGTGGGCGATGTAGCGGTACGGGTGGGCGAGCGGCCAGCTCGGGAACGTGTTGGTGGAGAAGCGCGAGTGCACCAGCGCGATCGCCGTCTCGTAACGCTCGTCGCTCAGGTCGGGGAAGAACGGCTCGACCTGGTCGGGCGTGAGCATGCCCTTGTAGACGATCGTCCTGGCGGACAGCGAGGGGAAGTAGACGTCCGCCTCGTGCTCGGCCCTCTTGCGCAGGCAGAACGCCAGCCGGTCGAGCTCCAGCCCCTCCCGGCCCTCAGGGTCGGCCACGAACAGCTGGGCGAAGTGCGGCATGACGGCCCTGGCGCTGGGCCCGGGCAGCTCGCGGTCGACCGGCAGCTCGCGCCAGCCGAGCACGGTGAGGCCCTCCTCGGCCGCGATCTCCTCGATCAGGCCGGTGGCGATGCCCCTGGCCTGCTCGTCGAACGGCAGGAAGGCGATGCCGGTCGCGTACGCGCCAGCCGGGGGAAGCGCGAACGGCACGCTCGCGCGGTAGAACCCATCGGGAATCTGCGTCAGGATCCCGGCTCCGTCGCCGGTGTCCGGCTCGCTACCCTTGGCCCCCCGATGATCAAGATTGCACAGAGCCGTCAGCGCCTTGACCACGATCCCATGCCCACGGCGTCCAGCGACGTCGGCAACCATGGCGACACCGCAGGCATCATGCTCGTTGGCGGGGTGGTACAGGCCCTGGGGCTCGGGGAACCCGAGGTGGGCAGCAGGCATTTAATCCCTCCCGTCGTCATCGTCTGTCTCTAACTGCGCTACAGGCGGGGACGACGTTGGCCCTGCTGCATATCGTGGGTAGAGGTTACCGCACGCTGCCGGAATGGTGCCCGGCACGTCCGCATTGCGAACATTGGGGCCTATCCCAGCATCCGAACTCCCTATCCCAAACCCCGGACGTAGGCAAAGAAATTCCCGCTACACGTCCACGATTTACGGCATGGGGAGCGATTCGTCCCCACTCCACCCCCCGCCCAAACCCCAACCCGACCAATCCGCCCGTACACCACCCCGCCCACCCCCAGATTTCACCCCCGCGCCGTCCCGCTCACCCGCCCACCTCACCCACCCGCCACCACGACCACTCCACCACCCCACCCAAGCCCTGCCACACTCCCCCCACTGCTCACCCGACGCCCGGACGGGTGGCCGGGCCGGGGACACCGATGCCTCGCACGGACGCGCGCTCGGGCTGTCCACCCTTGTACCTCGATAGGGTTGGCCTCGTGACTCCTCCGCTCCTCGAAGGGAGCGGCTTCTCGCCAAGCCGCCTGCGCAGCGTCGCGAAGCTCGGTCGACGCGCCGACATCGACATCGCCGTGCGCACAGTGCGAGCGACGAGAACACACACGGGAGATGCCGGCAGTCCCGTGCACAAGCACCGTCACCAACACCCCCCGACCCACCTCCAGGATCGATCCGCTCAATCTCGATCCAGACGTGCCGACGACGTCACACCCGGTCCGATCGATCACGCCGTACGCCTGTTCACCGGTGGGGCACAGCAGGAACGCGGACGATCCGTGCACCACCACCTCCCACCCTCAGTAACGAGACCATCACGCTATCGGCATGTGCCGACAAAATCTGGAGGGAGGGAGCGCGGACTCCCCTGCCGACCGAGGCGGGCGGAAGAGTCCGCGCGGATCTGATGGAGCGTGACGGGGTGGAGCGCCTGCTCGCGGAGGCAGGGCCGGACAGCAGGCGGTTGCGGCACGCCCTGACCCTCCTGTGCGACGCCCAGTGGTGGACACTGGCCGACCTGGTCAGGGAGACCGCCACCTCCAGGCGTACCGTCGAGGCCCTCCTGCGCGAGCTTCCCCTGGAGCGGAAGGGCGACGCGTTCCGGATCCCGCTGACCCACACCAACGACTACCAGGACCTCCTCGCGCTGGCCCCGCCGCCGGAGGATCCGGTGGCCCACCTGCTCCCCCACTACGCTTCCGAGCTCGCCCGCCTCAAAGACCTCGTGGCCCGGGCTCCGCGCGCCCGCCACGTGCTCGACCACGTCTCGGCTACCCCCGAAACGATCCTGAGGCGGGCGCTGCTGCTCGGCGCCCGCTTCTGGCTCCCCGGCACGCGCCTGCTGTGCGTCGGCGACCACGACCTGACCTCGCTGGCCGTCAAGCTGATCCATCCGGAGACCGACGTCACGGTGGTCGACATCGACGAGCGCATCCTGGCGTACATCGACGCCCAGCGCCTGGGGGTCCGCACCCGCTGGGCCGACCTGCGCCTCGGCCTGCCCTCGTCCGCCCGGGACCACGACCTCGCGCTCACCGACCCCCCGTACACGCCGGAGGGCACGGGCCTGTTCGTGGCGCGGGCTGCCGAGGCGCTGACGGACAACGGCCGCATCCTGCTCGCGTACGGAGCCAGCGAACGTACCCCGATGCTGGCCTTCAAGGTCCAGCAGGCCCTGGCGGACCTCAACCTCGCCTACGAAGCCATCTATCCCGACTTCAACCGATATTTCGGGGCAGAAGCCATCGGCTCGGCTGCCGACATGTACATCCTCCGCCCCACCACCAGGACGCGCCCGGCCGTGACGTCCCGTCTGAGCCGCCAAACCACCACTATCTACACCCAAGGCCCACAATCGGTCGAAAGCGCCCATAACGCCCTCTCAGCCCCGCAGGAGGCCATCCAGGGCTTCGACCCCGACCTGCTGGTGGGCGAGTGGCCCAAGGACCTCACCGAGCCACGGGTCCGGCTCTCGACCTGGCTCTCCAAGCCGTACGCCGCCACCCTGGACCGCGTGGCCGTGACCCTGCCCCCGGGCCTGGAGGCCGCCCTCCCCCGCATCCTCCTGGCGACCCGCGCCTCCCACGTACGCGTCGTGGGCTCCGACCTCCCGCCGCTGCCTGACGTGCTGTCCACCGTCTACAAGCTGAGCGCCGGCGGCGACGTCCTGGACGCCGTACGCCTGCCACAACCGCCCGGCGACGCGGCCTCGGTACTGCGCAGGATCCTGGACAACGGGCACGCCAAGCTGGCCAACACATGGCGCGAGGCCCTCATCGCGGTGGCCCGTACCCAAGGCTCGACCCTGACCAAGAACGAGGCCCGCACCCTCATCGCCGAAGCCGCCCCCTGGTCGGAAGCCCTGACCCCCCTGGACGCCCCCCTCCACCGCCTGTCCGCCCTCCCCGAAGCAGTCACCACAACCATCTCCGCCCTGACCACAACCACCTGACCCACCCCGACAACCCCGCCCTCCGAGGGGTCCGGACGTCCAGTCACTGCCAAAGCCAGGCCGATGCGCCACGGCCAAGTCCAGCCGAGGCCGGGTCCAGCAAGGTGGAGTCCAGTGGAGGTCGAGGCCAGTGGAGGTCAAGGCCAGCAGCAGGCCGATGCCGCAAGTCGCCCTGATCGCCGCCGCAGTCGCGGGTCCCAGTCACCATCGCGGGTGGCAGCCGCCGCTCCGGTCACCATCCAGGGGCGCGGGTTGCGGTCGCTGTCCCAGTCACCGTGGCGGGTCACCGTCACGGTCACCTGTAGCGATCGCCGTCCTGATCATCGTGCGGTCCATCGCTGTCGCTGGTCCTGGTCACCATCGCGGGCTGCCGCCGTGTCGCCGGTCCTGGTCACCGTCGCGGGCTGCCGCCGTGTCGCCGGCCCGGCCACCGTCGCGGTCCTGGTCACCGTCGCGGTCCTGGTCAGCGTCGCGGTCGCGGATCGCCGACGCAGTTCCGGCCCCGGTCGCCGTTGCGAGTCATGGCCCCGGCCACGGTCGCGGTCACGGGTCCCGGCCGCCATCGCAGTCGCGAGACCTGGTCACCGTCGCACCCAGGGGTCGCCATCGCAGTCGCGGCCTCCGCCTCTCTCAGGGGTTGCCATCGAGGGGCGGCCGCTGCCCCGGAGTCGCCGAGTCGCTGTCGAGGGGCGGGTGGGTGGCGGTGGCTTCAGGTTGCGGCGACGATGCGGCCCTGGACCACACGCCCCAAACCGTCCAGTGCCACGAGGGCGGCCACCAGGTCCTGGGCGGGCGCCGATCCTCCGGCCCAGCTCACGGTCACGTAGTGGCCCATCGCCCGCGCCTGGGCACGGCTGCCGACCGGCTCGAACGCGATGTCCTGCTGTACGAACCCGTCCTTGCCCAGCGCCGACACCAGCGCGTCAGCCGCCCGCCCGTCGCTCAGGTTGAAGATAACGAACTGACCCGCCACCGCACCCCCCTTGTACGTGGCCTGGAGCGCCTGCGTGCAGCCCGTGGCCGAGACCCCCCAGAGAACCTCGTCACAGTCGCTGAACTGCTGCGTGGCGTCCAGACGCATGGCGCCCAGGGTCTGGGTGGCCGGGGTGAAGACCTCGTTCAGGGTGAGAGGCGTGGTGTCGTTCTGGCGTTTGTCGATGGCGGAATAGAAGGCGGAGGTGGGCTCGGCGTGGAAGCTGGCGGGCCTGGGATCCTCGCGCCGCAGCCACAGCCAACCGGCCACCGCGACGACCGCCACGAGGGCGAGCCCCAAGGGGATGACAACACGACGCGACATCAGCAGGCCACCTCCGCAATCGCGACGACATCCCGAGGCCTCAGGCGGCCGCCCTCCACCATCACGGCAACTCCCCCAGGCCTCAGCCGACCGCCCTCAGTGAGCGCGATGACATCCCGAGACCCCGGGCGAGCGCCCTCCACGATCACGACGACTCCACCGGGCCTCAGCTGACCGCCCTCAGTAATCGTGACGACATCCCCAGGCCCCGGGCCACCGCCCTCCACCATCGCGGCAACTCTCCCGGACCTCAGGAAACCGCCCTCAGCGATCGTGATGACGTCACGGGAGCGGTGCCAGGGGCGGGTGTTGTTCGGGGGTGGGTGGTTCGACATCAGGAGGACGGTCCGGTGATCGTGACGACGCGGCGGTAGACGGCCTTCTCCGCGCCGCGGAGCGCCAGGGTGAGCGAGACGAAGTCGTCCTTGGGGCCGGGATCCGCGCCGTCGGTCTTCCCCAGCCACACCAGGCCGACGTAGTGGCCGAGGGCGTAGCCGCCAGCCTCGGAGTAGCCGCCGGCGGGGAAGGCGGCCTTGGCGGACTCCAGGGGACGCGTCCAACCGCCCCGGTAGAGCGTCTTCAAGGACTCCACCAGGTCCGCGGCCGACTTGCCGTCCTTGAGGTTGAGCAGCGTGTACTGGCCGATGTACCGGCCGTCGGAGCTCGCGTAGAGGCCGCGGGCGACTTGGGTGCATCCGGCGTCCGACACCAGTTCGAGGAGGTTCGCGCCCCACAGCGCCGCCGAGCAGTCGGCATCGAGTTTCTTGGTGACCAGCTTGAGCTTGAGCTTCTTGGACACGGCGAGCTCGCTCTGCCCGAACACCTCCTTCTCGGTCAGGGCCCGCTGGTCCTTGGCCCTGTCCGTGACGGGGTCGAACAGCTTGGGAGAACCCCACCCCCGGAAGACGCGCGGGAGCGCCGTGTCCGGCGCGATCATGGAGGAGCCGGCCTGCCGCTGCGGGGAGTAGCCGCCGATGGAGTTGATGGCGACCACCAGCCCGGTCCCGCCCGCCAGCACGCCGACGATCGTGGCGATGATGACGATCAGCCGCTGGTGCTTGGGCTGCAAGCCCATGTGGGTGAGCAGCGGGAGTTGCCAGTCAGAAGGCGGCGGACGCCGTCGCGTACGCGAGAACTTCCCGGGCCGCCCGTCACCATCGGCCTTCCCGTCGCGAGTCTCAGAAGTCGCAAATCCACCGTCGGCCCCGAAGTCCAATGGACCGTCGTCGGCCAACCGATCGTCCTCGGCCCCGAGCACTGACCAACCGCCATCGGCGCCGGCCACCAACCGGCCACCTTCCGCCCCAGCCACCGAGCGACCGCCGTCGGTTTCAGCCGCCGAGCGACCGCCATGGGCCCCGGCCGCCGAACGACGACCGCGGCCTCCGGATGACGAACGACCTCCATCGGTCTCAGCCGCTGAACGTCGGCCGCCGGATCTTCGGGGTCGGGTCCCCTCGGTGACGGACCGCATGCCGCTGACCGCCCAGTCACCGCCGACCGCATCGGCCGCGGGCTCGTCGCCGCCGGCCGCCCAGTTTCCAAGGTCGCCGTCTGCTGCCCAGTTTCCGCGGTCGCCGCCGCTCGCCGACTGGTCATCCGCGCCGTGGCTCGCCTTCGCCCGCCTGCGCCCGGAACGCCTTTCGCCGCTCTTACCGGACGGCAGCCGCCCGCCGCCGGTCGCCTCGGCCAACAGCTGACCATCGTCGCCCTGGCCTCCGGCAGTCCAGCCACCGCCGCCGACGCCAGCCCCGCCAGCACCCACCCCGCCAGCGGCACCAGGACCAGCACCGCCAGTGGCACCAGGACCAGTGCCAGGCCCGGCACCGGCACTGGGCCTACCCTCGTCGCCAGCGTGCCGGCCACCTGCACCCGGCGTCGGCTGGCCGTCGCCGCTCGGCTGCCAGCCACCGTCCGCACCTGCCGCCGGCCAGCCGCCAGCTGCTTGGCCTCCACCGTCCGGGTCTACGGACGACCGGGCGTGACCGGCCCGCCCCGAGTCGGCCGCGCCCGCCGACCGGCGACCACCGGCACGACGGCTGCCTCGCCCCTCCGACGCGGGCCGACCTCCGGCACCGGTACGGCCAGCGTCATCCGAGCCTGATGCCCGACGACCCCCAGCACCGCTGGTGTCCTGCGCCTCCCGAGCGGGCCAGCTGCCACTGGCGTCCTGGACATCCCGAGCAGGCCAACTGCCACCCGCGTCCCGCAGGTTCCGCGCAGGCCAGCTGCCACCCGCGTCCTGCACATCACGGGCCGGCCAGGTACCACCAGCGTCTGGAACATCCCGAGCAGGCCAACTACCGCCCGTGTCCTGCACATCACGCGCCGGCCAACTACCACCGGCGTCTTGAACGTCTCGCGCGGGCCAACTGCCACCAGCCGGGCCGGCGCCATCCGAACCCGACGCCCGACGACTACCAGCACGGCCGGCATCCCGAGCAGGCCAACTACCGCCCGTGTCCTGCACATCACGCGCCGGCCAACTACCACCCGTGTCCTGCACCTCTCGCGCGGGCCAACTGGCACCAGCCGGGCCAGCACCATCGGCACCCGACGCCCGGCGACCACCAGCACGGCCGGCATCCTGCACGTCCCGCGCGGGCCAGCTACCACCGGTGTCCTGGACATCCCGAGCAGGCCAACTGCCACCAGCCGGGCCAGCGCCATCCGAACCCGACGCCCGACGACCACCAGCACGGCCACCATCCCGCGCAGGCCAACTCCCGCTCGTGTCCTGCACATCACGGGCCGGCCAGCTACCGCCGGCGTCCTGAACATCCCGAGCAGGCCAACTACCGCTGGCCCGGCCGGCGGCGTTCGGGTCTGGGGTCGACTGGCCGGAGGCGGGGGTGGGGGTGTCCTGGTCTCTGCCGGGCGAGCGGCCGCCGCGGGTGCGGCCCGTGCCGTCCTGACCGGAGGAGGATTTGCCGTGACCGCCCGAACCGGCTCTTCTGCGGGCCATCACAGGCCCGCCGCCCCGATCAGGTTGCCGAGGCCGAACGTGACCGCCGCGGCGATCACGCCCACCACGAGCTGGCGCAGCCCTGAGAACCACCAGCTGCGCGCCGTCACCGCCGAGACCAGCGCGCCCGCCGCGAACAGGGCGACGCAGGACACCGCGGCCGACAGCGCCAGGTCCCTGGCGCCGAGCAGGTACGGCAGCAGGGGCAGCACCGCCCCCAAGCTGAACGACAGGAACGACGACACCGCGGCCACCACCGGTGAGGGCAGCTCGCCGGGGGCGACGCCCAGTTCGTTCTGGGCGTGGACCTCCAGCGCGCGGTCCGGGTTGCGGGAGATCTGCCTGGACACCTCGGCGGCCAGGCCGGGCTCCACGCCCTTGTCGACGAACGTCTGTGCCAGCTCCGCCTGCTCGTCGTCAGGGTGGCGGGCGAGCTCGCGCCGTTCCACGGCGATCTCGGCCTGGGCCAGCTCGCGCTGGCTGGCGACCGAGACGTACTCGCCGCCCGCCATGGACAGCGCGCCGGCGGCGAGCCCGGCGACGCCTCCGAGGGCGATGACCTTCGTGTTGGTCGTCCCGCCCGCGACACCCGCGATGAGCGCGAAGTTCGATACCAGGCCGTCCATCGCGCCGAACACCGAGGGCCGCAACCAGCCTCCGGTGACGTCGCGATGCTGGTGGTGGATCTCCGCGCGACCACTCATCGCGAGTTCTTCTCCTTCGTCACGACTTCGGCGTCAGATGCCTCTACCCCGTCGGCGGGGGTTACATCATCCGCCGGCGGCGGGGCATCCTTCGCTCCGTCGTCCTCGGCCTTCTCAGGCTTCTCGGCCTTTTCGGCTGCCGGCGCCGGAGCGTCCGTGACTTCCGCGTCCGTGGTCTTGTCGGTCTCCGGAGCCGGGTCGTCTGTCGCTTCGGGGTCCTTGGACGTATCGGCCGATGGTCGAGGGCTCGGAGCGTCCTCTCCGTCGTCGGCCGAGGTGGGCTCCTGCGTGTCCTCGGAGTCGGCGTCCGCCTGGTCGGCGGGGTGAGCCGGGTCGGCCGGGGCCACGATCTCCACGCTGTCCCGGTTCCTGGACAGCCAGAAGTACGCCAGCGCCGCCACGAACAGCACGATCGACGTCCACTGGTTGATCCGCAGCCCGAGGAACGTCACCGCGTGGTCCACGCCGCCGACCGGGTCGATGCGCAGCCCTTCGATCCAGAAGCGGCCCAGCGTGTAGCCGGCGACGTAGAGGGCGAACAGCCGCCCGTGGCGCAGGGCGAAGCGCCGGCCCGCGAAGAGGAGCACGAAGCCGAGCGCCACGTCCCACAGCGACTCGTACAGGAAGGTCGGGTGGTAGAGCACCCCCGGCTCGCCCCCGTGGTCGGCGTCGATCTCCAGGCCCCACGGCAGCGTGGTCGGCGAGCCGTAGAGCTCCTGGTTGAACCAGTTGCCCCAGCGGCCGATGGCCTGGGCGAAGGCGATGCCGGGCGCGACCGTGTCGGCGACGGCGCTCATGGAGATGCCGCGTTTGCGCACGGCGAACCAGACGCCGAGCGCGCCGAGTGAGATCGCGCCCCAGATGCCGAGGCCGCCCTCCCAGATGAACAGCGCCTGGATGGGCTCCTTGATCGCGCGACTGCCGAAGTAGGTCTGCCAGTCGGTGATGACGTGGTAGAGCCGGCCGCCGATCAGGCCGAAGATGACCGCGGGGACCGCGATGTCGACGATCGTCCCCTTCTGGCCACCGCGGGCCTGCCAGCGCCGCTCGCTCAGCCAGACGGCGACGATGACGCCGAGCACGATGCATAGCGCATAAGCCCGGATCGGGATGATTCCGAGATACCAGACCCCCTGGGAAGGGCTGGGAATCGAGGCAAGGGGCATGTCACGTGAGGGTAGCGGAAGAGAGACTACTTGGCCGCCTTCGTAATCGCTTCGCGCAGATCTTGCGGGCTGAAGAGTACGGGATTGTCGATTTCCTTGCCGTTCAGTTTCACCGTCGGCGTATGGTCGATCTTCTGCGCATCGATGATCTTCTTGCTGTACGAGAGCTGCGCGTCGGCGTGCTTCTGCGTGGTGACGCACTGGTCGAAGTCCGGCGCGGTCACCCCGGCCTGCTTGCCCCAGTTCTTCAGCTGGTCGACCGTGAAGCCGGCCTCGGTCTCGGACGGCTGGTTCTGGTAGAGCAGGTCATGGAAGGCGACCCACTGCTTGCCGTCGGCGACGCATCGGGCGGCACTGCCCGCGCGTACGGAGTTGGACTTGGTCGGCTCCTGGGAGAAGATCGTGATCGGGTGGTAGACGACCTTGGCCTTGCCCTCGGCGGCGAGGTTCTTGAAGGTCTGGCCGCTGACCCGCTCGAGCTCCTTGCAGGCGGGACACTGGAAGTCCTCGTAGATGTCGACCACGGGCCCGGCGACGCCCTGGTTGGCCATCACGACCGAGCCGTCGGGCTGCACCGTGACCGACGCGAGCGCTCCGGCGGCCTGCTCGGACTGCGAGTTGCTGGCCGCGTACCACCAGCCGAGCCCGACGGCGGCCACCGCGACCGCCCCGGCGGTCACGTACGTGGCGATGCGCCTGCGCCTTTCACGCAGGCGTGCCTCAGCCTGCTGTTCCCTGATCTTCTCGCGCGCCGTCTTCGTCTTGGTGCGCTCAGCCTTGCTCATCGTCGTCATCCCCTTCAATACGATTGTCGCCCCCCAGTCCAAGGGCGCCGTCGAGCGCGAAACGGCCCGGCGGGAAACGCACCGCCCAGGCGCCGAGCAGCACGAGCCCGAAGTCGCGCAGGATGTCGAGCAAGTACGTCGGCTCCTCCCCTACCCCCAGCTGGCCGCCGCCACCGAAGCAGCCGCAGTCGATCCGCAGACCGTGCGCCCAGGCCCAGGCGATGCCGAACACGAAGGCGAACATGAGCAGCCCGGCGATCACCGCGGCCACCCTGGTCAGCAGACCGACGACCAGCAGCAGTCCGACGACGATCTCCAGGATCGGCAGGGCGTAGCCCACCGTGACGGCGATCGACTCGGGCAGCAGCTGGTAAGCCTTGACCGCCACGACCGAATCGGCCGGGTTGCCGATCTTGAGCCCACCCGCCGCGATCAGCACCCCGCCCAGGACCAGCCGGGCGACGGTCGTCACCCAGGGTATCGCCGAGAACTCTCTGCGTGACGATAGTGACGCGTCCACACGCCATCTCCTCTTTCTCTGCGCCGGGATGGGCACAGTATCGGGAATCCATATGACCACGCGGCGGATAAGCACCGGCTAAGCCGTGTTTCTTGCGGGAATTACGCAGTCAAGTAAAAATTTACTCATGCAAGTAACGGTCACGGGCTCCGCAAGACGAGCGCAGATCGTGACGGCGACCATCGCGACGATCGCCGAGCTCGGCTACCACCAGGCGTCGTTCGCCCGGATTGCCCGATCTGCCGGGCTCAGCAGCACTCGCCTGATCTCGTACCACTTCGCGGGCAAGGACGAGCTGATCGGCCAGGTGATCGCGACGATCCAGGGGCGGCTTTCGGCGTTCATGACCGAGCGGGTGAGCACACAGCGCACGGCCGGCGCGGCGCTGGAGACGTACATCCGCTCCCTGGCGGAGTACGTCAGCGAGCACCGCGCCGAGATGCGCGCCGCCACGGAGATCCTCCTCAACCACCGCCCCGAGGCCACCGGCCTGTCGGCGCTGTCCCACCTCGAGCGGTTACTGGTCTGGGGGCAGGAGAGCGGCGAGTTCGGGGCGTTCAACGTGCGGGTGACCGCGATGGCGGTCCAGCGCGCGCTGGACGGGCTGCCGTTCCTGCTGGAGGCCGACCCCGACGCCGACCCGGACGAGTACGCCGACGGGCTGGCCGCGCTGTTCGCCAGGGCGGTCCGGGCATGAGGGGCCCGCTCAGCCGCACGCGAACCTGGCCTCGCCCCAGTCGGCGTGGTCGTTGCCGTTCCCGTCGCCGCCATCCCCGGCCACCAGGTCCACGTAACGGGCTCCGGTCAGGTCGGCGCTCAGCTCGTACGCCGCGTCGGCGGCCCGCAGGACCGGGCTGCGCGCCTTCTCCACCCCGTCCGCCACCACGGCGAACTGCACGGACCCCCGCGTGGCCTGCACGTCGTCGACCCCCACGAACGCCGTGAACCCCGTGCACGCGCCGCCCAGGTGGAAGCGGACCCTGGCCGGCGCGTGCGTGCCGAGCCCCTTGGCGAACGTCCGCCCGCCGATGACGATCGGCCCGCCGTCGGCCTCGCCGGTGTCGCCGTTGGACCGGTCGCGCTCCACCGGCCCCCAGCCGTTGTCCGCGGTGACCCATTCCAGGTCGCTGGCGTAGGCGTCCTCCGCGGGCGGCCGGGGCGGCGTGCGCACGGTCGCGGACGCGGTGAGCCGCTTCGCCACGCCGCCCACGGAGTAGCCGGCCGCGGCCCCGAGCTCGTAGCTCCCGGAGGCGTCCGCGGGCGGGGTGACCTGCCAGGTCGTGGTCAACTTGGCGCCCGGCTCCACGACGCCGGTCCCGTCGCCGGTGGCCGTCCACCCGTCCGGTACGTCCAGCGTCACCCGAACGTCCTGGGCCGTCGAGTCCTCGAGGTTCGTGAACGTGGTGACGACCTCGTTGGCCCTCCCCTGCTCGAAGACGCCGGCGGGCGCCACCTCCAGCGACCCGCACGCCTGCGCGTCCGGCGCCGCGCCGAGGTCGGTCACGGAGAAGTCGTCGAGGACGAAGTCGGCCCCGGCCTGCTCGGCCTTGAGCGAACGCAGCCCGACCCACACGTCCCCGCACCCCGCCACCACCCGCTCCCTGAACGTCCCCGTGGTCCGCCGCTCGGGGATGGGCGTGCGCCGCGTCTCGACGCCGGCGCCGCCCTTGTCGTAGCCGGTCACCCACTGGTACGCGTCCGCCTGCGCGCTCTGGTAGGCGAAGGACACCTCGTACGCGTGCCCCGGCTCGAACCGCGCGGTCCACGGCAACGTGCGGTAGATGAGCCCCTGGCGCTCCTCGTGCGCCTTCAGCGACCAGTCGCCGTTCAGCACGTCGTCGATCGTCTTGCCGTTCCACCCGGCCTGCGTGTACGGCTCGTGCCGCTCGGACAGGTGCGTGCGCGCGTCGAACGACCCGCCCGCGTCCCCCTTCACGAACGGCCCCCAGCCGGGCTCGTTCGACTCGAACGTCTCCACGTCACCGGCCGGATCCCGCTCGAACAGCCGTACGTCGTCCACCCGCACGTCCCCGTCCGCGGCGGCGGCCGTGATCCGCAGCGTGGCCGACGTGCCGGGCGCGGTGAAGGTCACCTTGGCCCGCTGGAAGAAGGTGTCGTGCTTCTCGTCGGAGGCGATGTAGTTCCTGGCCGTGGATCGGCTGACGGTCACCGCCTGACCGGCGACCTCCAGGGTGGTCTCGCGGGTCCTGCCCGGCTCGACCTCGACGAAGGCGGAGGCGGTGTAGGTGCGGCCGGGTCGCAGGCCCGTCAGCCGCTGCTCCAGCCGCGCCCGCGCCCCGCCGCCGAGCAGCGCCACCCGCTGGCCCAGGTCGTTCTCACGGACGCTCACGGGGCCCGTGACGGTCCATCCGGCGAGCCGGTCGCCGTTGAAGCCGGGATCGCGCACGCCGCCGCCCTGCCCCCAGTCCGGGTCCGGCTGCCGGGGCGCCTTGCCGGGGTAGAGCACGTACGGCACGCCCGCCTCCGCCCGCAACGTGATCTTCCCGTGCTCCGGGGTGACCGTGCCAGCCGCCACGCGGCCCTGGCCGGTGAGCCGGTAGACGGTCATCGGCCGGTCGGCGTCCCAGGTCGTGACCCCTCCCGCCGGGTTGTAGTGGTAGTACCTGCCCTGCCACGGCAGCAGGTAGGTGCCCCCGTCGAGCACCTTGTGCCCGCCGGCGAACAGCTCGCGCCTCCCGTCCCGGTACGTGCCGCGCACGCCGCCGGAGAAGACGATCTCGTCCACGTTCCAGTCCATGATCTTGTAGTGCTGCAGGAACTTGACCGGCAGGTTGTGCTCCCAGATGTTGCGGTAGAACGCGGTGAAGTCGTTCTTCGCCTGCCAGCCCTCGAACTCGACGATGCGGGCGTTGCCGAGGATCGGATGGGCGTTCCAGACGTCCTTCTCGTCGTTGCGGATGAACCGGATGATCTGGGAGTTCAGCCCCTTGTTGGTGACCCCGCCGTAGTTGAGGTCGTTGGCCCAGTGGGACCACAGGGACGCACGTTCGAGCTTGTCCGACCACTCGGTGGTCACCTGCCAGCCCTGCTCGCGCAGCTCGGCCAGCGTCCGGTCGGCGACCCAGCCGAACGGCCTGAACACGTCCACGTACAGCACCGCGAGGTTGCGGTCGGTCTCGGCGCGCAGCTGCGCGAAGCGCCCGGCCAGGGTGCCTCTGGTGAGGTCGCCGCGCTGGTCGATCAGGTACGCCTGGTCGAGCCAGTTCCAGCCCTTGGCGGCCTTGTCGACGAGCTGCTCGCTGAAATTCCTGGCCTCGGGGTAGGACTCGGTGGCGTTGACGTGCACGCCGAACGTGGCGTTCCAGCCCTTGCCGGCCTTGAGCAGCGTGTTCAGGTCCTTCAGCCCGCCCGCGCGCCGGTTGTAGTTGCCGCCGTAGTCGGGGTGCGCCGCGTCGTGGCCCTCCGACTGGTAGCCCTTGAGCAGCGCGAGCTGCCCGAGGCCGTCGGTGGCCAGCGAGATGCGCTTGACGTCGTCCAGGGTGCGCAGGAACGGGTGCGTGGCCTGGCTGGAGAAGTTGAACGGGATGTGCGTGACCACGCGGTCCCTGGTCCGCTCGGCGCCGGCCGCCTTGACGGCGATGGCCCTGAACGCCACCGCGCCGTCCTGCCAGTCGAGCGTCCCGTCGCCGTTGGCGTCGGGCGTGACCACGACCTTGGCCCAGGGCGGCTCCTCGGTGAACGGCGAGCCGGTCGCGCGGTGCGTCCACTGGCCGCTCCACACGCCCACGGAGACCGTGCCACCGGCGTCCTTCCTGGCCTGGTGCCAGAGCCTGGCGGCGTCCCGGTCGGTGACGCCCGAGGGGCGGTCGTAGGTGGAGTTCGTCTCGATCCCGGCGGCCAGCCGGTCGGTGTTCACGATCGCGTACGTGGCCCCGACCGGGCCGTCGTCGGGCGCGGTGCCCGGCGTGACCTGGGCGAAGACGTCGGCGGTGCGGGTGGAGTTGGGGTCCAGCCGGGTGAACGCGGTCGCCGCGCCCGGCTGCACGCTCGACACCGACACCAGGTCATGGCCGGGCAGGTCGATGGTGTTGACGCGGAACGCCTCGGTGTCGGCCACCGAGTCGATCCGGAACGTCGTCACCCGCCCCTTGACGCCGATGCTCGCCCCGAGCGCGACGCCGCCGAGATCGGGGAAGGTCAGCCGGTAGCGGGCGGTCGCGCCGTCGTTCCCGGTCAGTGCCACGGTGGCGGCTCGCGCCTGGCCGTTGAGGACGACGGCGGGCACGCCCGTGCTGCCGCCGAGCGTGGCGCCGCCGGCCCGGTCGGTGTAGCTCAGGACGCGCGGGAAGTCCGGGTCGAGCTCAACGCGCAGCGCCGGGGACGAGATCGCGATCGGCCGGGCCACCCGCGCGGGCCTGGGCGGCTCGTTCTGCGCGGTGGGGCTGGGCGGGGGCGTCCCGGTGGGCGGCGTCTCCGGGGACGGCAACTCGTACGTCGGGGTGGGCTCCGCGTCAGGCGGCGGGGCGGGTTCGGGGCCTGCGGACGCCGGTTCGGGGTCCACCGACACCGGGGCAGGACCGACGGACGCCGGGACGAGATCGGCGGACGCCGGGGCGGTCATGGCCGTGACCGCGAGTGCGAGGGCCGCTGCGAACGTGAGGGGGCTGGGACGCATCGGTGTCCTTTCGGGGTCGTGCGTCACACCGCTTCGGGGCCCCGATCATCACCCGCCCCGGACCGCACGCCAAGGACCTACGCGCCAAATCCTTGCAGCAATCCCGAAATTTCGTCACATAGGCGGTAAAGCCGCCCTTACCGGCGGACCCCCTGGGCCATGTCCCTGGCCAGGGCTCCGATGGAGGACCGGCCCTCGGCCTCGTCGGACGCGTCGAGGATGCGGCGGATGAACGCCGACCCCACGATCACCCCGTCGGCGTAGGTCGCCACCTCGGCCGCCTGCGCGCCCGTACCCACGCCGAGGCCCACGCACACCGGCAGGTCCGTGTGCGCCCGGGTCCGCTCGACCAGGCCCTCGGCGGCGACGTTGACGCTCTCCCTGGCGCCGGTGACGCCCATCAGCGAGGCCGCGTACACGAAGCCCGTGCAGCAGTCGACGACGGCCTTGATGCGCTGCTCGGTCGAGCTCGGCGCCACCAGGAACACCGTGTCGATGCCCGCGGACGCGGACGCCGCCCGCCACGGCTCCGACTCCTCGGGCGTCAGGTCGGGCGTGATCGTGCCCACGCCGCCCGCGTTGGCGAGGTCGCGGGCGAACCGCTCGGCGCCGTACTTGTCAATGGGGTTCCAGTAGGTCATGACGAGCGTGGCGGCACCGGTGGCGGCGACGCCCTCGACCGTGCGCAGCACGTCGGCGATGCGCGTGCCGTTGACCAGTGAGCGGTGCACCGCGTCCTGGATCGTCGGCCCGTCCATGAGCGGGTCGGAGTAGGGCAGGCCGATCTCGATGACGTCGCAGCCGGCCTCGACCAGGGCCGCTGCCGCGGCGACGTCGCCGCCCTTGGAGGGGAAGCCCGCGGGCAGGTAGCCGACGAGCGCGGCCCGGTTGTCCGCCTTCGCCTTGGCGAAAACCGTCTGAAGAGTCGTCATGTCTGTCCGTTTCGAAGGTCGAGTCCCACCAGTTATCCCCCGGCGCGGGACCCCACGCCGGGGTGGCGGCTCGTCAGAGGTTGAAGTATTTCATCGCCGTGCCCATGTCTTTGTCGCCGCGGCCGGAGAGGTTGACCAGGATGGTCGCCTCGGGGCCGAGCTCGCGGCCCAGCTCCAGCGCGCCCGCCAGGGCGTGGGAGGACTCGATGGCCGGGATGATGCCCTCGGTCCTGGCCAGCAGCGAGAACGCGGCCATCGCCGCGTCGTCGGTGACGCCGTGGTAGGTGGCGCGGCCCGAGTCCTTCAGCCAGGCGTGCTCGGGGCCGACGCCCGGGTAGTCGAGCCCGGCCGAGATCGAGTGGGACTCGATGGTCTGGCCCTCGTCGTCCTGCAGCACGTAGGTGCGCGAGCCGTGCAGCACGCCGATCGAGCCGGCGGTGAGCGTGAGCGCGTGCTCGCCGGACTCCAGGCCGCGCCCGGCGGCCTCGTAGCCGTGCAGCTGGACGCCCTCGTCACCGAGGAAGGCGTGGAAGATGCCGATCGCGTTGCTGCCACCGCCGACCGCCGCGCACACCGCGTCGGGCAGGCCGCCGGTCAGCTCCTGGATCTGGCGGCGGGCCTCGACGCCGATGATGCGCGCGAAGTCGCGGACGATCTCGGGGAACGGGTGCGGCCCCGCGATCGTGCCGAACAGGTAGTGGGTGGTGTCGACGTTGGTCACCCAGTCGCGGAACGCCTCGTTGATGGCGTCCTTCAGCGTCTGGGAGCCGTTGGTCACCGGCACCACGGTGGCGCCGAGCAGCTTCATCCTGGCGACGTTGAGCGCCTGGCGCTCGCAGTCGACCGCGCCCATGTAGATCACGCACTCCAGGCCGAGCAGGGCGGCCGCGGTGGCGGTGGCCACGCCGTGCTGGCCCGCGCCGGTCTCGGCGATCACGCGCTTCTTGCCCAGCCGCTTGGTCAGCAGGGCCTGGCCGAGCACGTTGTTGATCTTGTGAGCGCCGGTGTGGGTGAGGTCCTCACGCTTGAGCACGATCCTGGCGCCGCCGGCGTGCTCGCTGAAGCGCGGCACGTCGGTCAGCGTGGTCGGCCGGCCCGCGTACGTGCGCAGCAGATGGTCGAACTCCCGCAGGAACTCCGGGTCGTTCTTGGCGTTCTCGTAGACCGCGGCCACCTCGTCGAGCGCCGGGATGAGCGCCTCGGGGACGAACCGGCCGCCGAAGATGCCGAACTTGCCGTGCACGTCTGGGTCGTCGCCGAGCGGGCCGTTGCCCGTCAGGTCGGCGGCGGTCAGGATGGAGCCTTCGTGTGCCACTGCTATCCCTCTGCTGAGTGGTCGGGGCGCGTCGCTGGATGGGCGCCGGCGGTCACCAGGGCCTCCACTGCCTTGCGCGGGTCCTTGCCGGTGACCAGGCTCTCCCCGACCAGGACGGCGTCGGCGCCGGCCCTGGCATAGGCGAGCAGGTCGTGCGGGCCGCGCACGCCCGACTCGGCAATCTTGATCACATTATCGGGGATCTTGGGCGCCAGCTTCGTGAAGACCTCGCGATCGACTTCGAGTGTCTTGAGGTTGCGCGCGTTGATCCCGATGACCCGGGCGCCGGCGGCGACCGCCCGCTCGAGCTCCTCCCCGGTGTGCACCTCGACCAGCGGGGTGAGCCCGATCGACTCGGCCCGCTCGATCAGCGACACCAGTGCCTCCTGCTCCAGGCAGACGACCATCAGCAGCGCCAGGTCGGCGCCGTGGGCCCGGGCCTCCCAGAGCTGGTAGGAGGTCAGGATGAAGTCTTTGCGCAGGATCGGGATGTCGACCCGGGCGCGAACCGCCGCCAGGTCTTCGAGACTGCCGCCGAACTTGCGCCGCTCGGTCAGCACGCTGATGACGTGGGCGCCGCCCTCTTCGTAGTCGGCCGCCAGCGCGGCCGGGTCGGCGATGGCGGCCAGCGCGCCCTTGGACGGGCTCGACCGCTTGACCTCGGCGATCACCGAGATCCTGTCGCCCCCGAGCGCGGCCATGGCGTCTCTGGGCGCGTGGGCGCGCTCGGCCCGCCGCTTGAGCTCGTCAATGGACACGGCCTGCTGACGTGCGGCGAGGTCGGCGCGCACCCCGTCGAGGATGTCGTCGAGGACACTCGGCCCTTCCGTCCGCTCACTCACGCGCTTGAGGTCCCTCCGGTCGACTGTGGGGGCGGCGGAGAGTTCGCGTCGCGTCCGCTCTCTGCCTTGTCCTGCGATGGTATCGGCCCGCACGGGGTCACCTCACCACAGGCCCCCCGGCTGGGAGTCCCTACGGAGCGAGGAACGCCCCGAACGGCAGGTTACGGACGACCCAGTAGACCACGACGACGGCGAGGAACGCCCACAGCCACGCCGGATGGGCGAGCGTGGTGCGTCTCGGCCTGCCCTGCCAGGCGCGTACGACCCATCTCCCCCACCAGAACAGCAGGAACGGCATCATGGCCACGGCGAGAGGGTTCATCCCGAGCGCGGTGGCCGGGTCGAGATGGGCGAGCGCGTGGATGGTCCGCAGCGTGCCGCAGCCAGGGCAGTAGAGGCCGGTGAGCCACAGGAACGGGCAGGTCGGGTAGTGACCCGGCTGGTTGGGGTCCACCATCCCGACGAACGCGAACACGGCGCCCGTCGCGCCCGCAACACCGAGCGGCGCGAGCAGGCCCTTGAGGCGTGCCGCGCCGCGCCGCTCGGTTGTTGCGATGCTCATGCTCTCAGTATCCGCCTTCCGGCTCAGTAGCTCGAGCTCGGGACACTGGCGGCCAGGAGGACGAACACCACCACGTAGAAGAGGATGACCAGCACCCACCAGATGATGCCCGCGATCAACGACCGCTTCCACCAGGTCTTGGCCTCCTCGCTCGCCAGCGCGGCACCCTGGAAGTCGCCGACCTGCCACTTCGAGTTGACCTGCGAAGACTTGACGATCGACACGATGCCCAGGGGAAGGCAGCAGAACAGGGTGGTCAGGATGGCCGCGACCAGGTGGTTGTCCGGCGGGTTCCCACCGGCCGGGGGCTGCTGGCCGTAACCGCCGCCGTAGCCGCCGCCACTCGGGGGCTGCTGGCCGTAGCCGCCACCGCTGGGGGGCTGCTGGCCGTAGCCACCGCCGCCGCTCGGGGGCTGCTGGCCGTAACCACCGCCGTAGCCGCCGCCACTCGGGGGCTGCTGGCCGTAACCACCGCCGCCGCTCGGAGGCTGCTGACCGTAGCCGCCGCCACTCGGGGGCTGCTGGCCATAACCGCCGCCGGGCGGCTGCGAGCCGTAGCCGCCGTCGCCCTGATTGCCGTAACTCATGAAGGACCTCTCATGTTGTCATCCGTGGCAAGTTGCGCGCGGCAGCCTAGCGAGGATACGCCCCCTACGTGGAAGAACGTCCATTTTGCGGACAATTCGTAATCGGACCGCAAGCGGCTCGTCACGGTCCGGCCACACTCGCGGAGGGTTACCGACCGGTTCAGTAGTCGTACGAGGACGACGTGGCGGCGGCGCTGAGCCCGATCATCGACAGGATGAGCCCGCCGAAGATGAGCCAGCACAGCACCCAGATCACGACGGTGATGTAGGACGTGACCAGACCGCCGACGGCCATGCCCGAGCCCTCCTCGCCGGTCTTCTTGATCCGGTTGAGGGCGATGTGGCCGAGGATCACGCCCGGGATGCTGGTGACACCGCAGAAGATCAGGCCGATGATGCCCAGGACGAGCGAGGCCACCGCCATGCCGTTGGTCGACCTGGGCTGCTGGGGCGGCGCGCCGTAGCCGTAGCCCTGCTGGCCGTAACCCTGCTGACCGTAGGCCTGCTGGCCGTAGCTGGGGGGCTGCTGGCCGTAGCCGCCGGCGCTCGGAGGCTGCTGGCCGTAGCCGAGCGGCTCCTGCGGATAGCTGGGCGGCTGCTCCCCGTACCCGCCCTGGCCGTACCCGCCCGAGCTCGGGGGTTGCTGGCCGTAACCGCCACCCCCGGTCGGGGGCTGCTGCCCGTACCCGCCCCCGTAGCTGGGCGGCTGCTGACCGTAACCGCCGCCCCCGCTGGGGGGCTGCTGGCCGTACCCACCGCCGGGCTGCTGCGCGCCGTAGCCGCCGCCGCTGCCCTGATCCCCGTAGCTCATGCGCCTGGCTCCTAAGTGTTCGTGGCGAGTTGCAACGGCAGCTTATTGAGGAAACGTTTGCCAAGCAGACAGAGGTTCAGAACAGTAAAGAAATCGTCATAGCGCGGAGAGTCAGCGGGAGTCGGTGGGGTCGTCGCCGCGGTCGAGCGCGTCCCACAGCGCCCGGTCGTCCTTGACCTCGGCGTGGGCCTTCCCGGCGCCCCCATTGGCGCCCCCGCCGGCGCCCGTCTCAGTGCCCGTCTCGGGGCCCCTGTCGTAGCGCGCCGACATGCCCGCCCACCTGCCGCCGCGCACGATCGCGACGATCCCGCCGGCGATCACCAGGACCGCTCCGGCGGCCGTGACCGCCGGCCAGAGCGGGGCGACCTCCCAGGGGAATTCGGCGGCGCCGCGCAGGACGTTCTGCTCGCGCAGCAAGCCGGTGACCGTGTCGCCGCCGAGCGCCGTCCACGTCCCGGCCGCCGCGCCCGCCCCGCACAGGGCGACCAGCGCCCCGACGACGCGGCGCCCCGCGCCCTTGGTGGCCAGCACGGCCACCACCCCGGCCAGCGCGGCCAGGGCGACGGGGGTCAGGACGGGGCTGAGCTCGGCTCCGGTGGGCGCGGCCACGCCCGGCTCCAGGATCCGCACCCAGGCCCGGCTCGCGCCGAACAGCACGAGCACGCATCCGAGGACGGTCGCCCCCAGCCAGCTCCACAGCTCTCTGTGCCCCATGCGGCCTGCTATCCGAGCGGGATCTCGAGCTGGTCGGCGTCGAAGCACGTGCGGTCTCCGGTGTGGCACGCGCCGTCGACCTGGTCGACCTTGACGAGGACGGCGTCGCCGTCGCAGTCGAGGGCCACCGCCTTGACGTGCTGGACGTGGCCGGAGGTGCCGCCCTTGACCCAGAGCTCGGCGCGGCTGCGGGACCAGTAGGTGGCCCGGCCGGTGGTGAGCGTCCGATGCAGCGCCTCGTCGTTCATCCAGGCCAGCATGAGCACCTCGCCGGTGTCGTACTGCTGGGCGATGGCGGCGACCAGGCCGTCGGCGTCGCGCTTCAACCGCGCGGCGATCTTGGGGTCAAGGGACATGCGTCCATTCAACCAGCCTGCCCGCGTGCCCGGTTTATCGGGCACGCGGGCAGGGACGTCACGTCCGGTCAGGAGCGGGCCGCGGAGATCCACGACGCGTGCAGGTCGGCGTACACGCCCGGCTCCCCCACCAGCTCGGCGTGCGGGCCGCGCTGCACCAGGCGGCCCGCGTCGAAGACCAGGACCTCGTCGGCGTTCTCCGCCGTCGACAGGCGGTGCGCGATCGAGACGGCCGTACGGCCCCGCGTCACGCCCTCCAGCGCCCGCGCCAGCCGTACCTCCGTGGCCGGGTCCACCGCCGAGGTGGCCTCGTCGAGCAGGAGCAGGTCGGGGTCGGCCAGGTACGCCCGCGCCAGGGCGACGAGCTGCCGCTCGCCCGCCGAGAGTGACTCGCCGCGCTGGCCCACGGGGGTGTCCAGCCCGGCGGGCAGGCCCTCCAGCCAGTCGGCCAGGCCCAGCTCGGTCATCGCGAGCCGGATCTCCTCGGCGGTGGCCGAGGGCTTGCCGTAGCGGACGTTCTCCTCCAGCGTCCCGTCGAACAGGAAGCCGTCCTGCGGCACCATGACGATCCGCTCGCGCAGCGAGGAGAAGCGGACGTCGCGCAGGTCGTGGCCGTCCACCGTGACGCGGCCCGCGGCCGGGTCCATGAGGCGGGTCAGGAGCTTGGCGAACGTGGTCTTGCCCGACCCCGTCTCCCCCACCACCGCGACCCGCGAGCGCGGCGGGATGTCCACCGTGACCTCGCGCAGCACGGGCGCGCCGCCGGGGTAGGAGAAGTGCACGTTCTCGAAGGCGACCGAGATGGGGCCGCGGGGCAGCGTCACGCCCTGGTCGCCGGGGTCGGCCACGTCGGCCGGCGTGTCGAGCACGCCCAGGATGCGGCGCCAGCCGGCGATGGCGTTCTGGGCCTCGTTCAGCACCTCGGTGGCCGTCTGCAGCGGCGAGACGAACAGGGTGACCAGGAACAGGAACGCCACCAGCTGCCCCTGCGTGATGTCGCCCGACAGGCCGAGCCGCACGCCGAGCAGCACGATCGCGCCGATGGCGACGGCGGCCACGATCTCGGTCAGGGGGAAGACGAAGCCGACGATGGTCTGCGCCCTGATCTGGGCGCGGCGGTTGGCGTTCACGGCGGTGTCGATGCGCTCGGCGGTGCGGCGCTCGGAGGCGTACGCCCTGATGACGGTGGCCCCGACGACGGACTCGCTGACCGCCGCCAGCATGTCGCCGGTGCGCTCGCGCACGATCGTGTACGCCCGCGACAGCAGCCGCTGGAAGCGCGGCAGCGCGATCATCAGCGGGATGAAGCACGCCCAGACGAGCAGGGTGAGCTGCCAGGAGTAGACGAACATGAGCACGGTCGCCACGAACAGCTGCCCGAACGCCACGATGATCATCAGCCCGCCCCACTGCATGAACGCGCTGATCTGGTCGATGTCGTTGGTGACGCGCGAGACCAGGGAGCCGCGCCGCTCGGTGTTCTGGGTGAGCACCGACAGGTCGTGCACGTGGCGGAAGCCGCGCACGCGCAGGGTCGCCAGGGACGACTCGGTGGCCTTGTAGAGGCGGACGTTCATGATGTACGCGGCCAGGGCCGTGAGCAGCACCGCGGCCGCGCAGATAAGAACAGCCTTGGTGATGTACGGAATGTCCGGCGAGCCGCCCTTGAGCCCCGTGTCGATCGTCTGCTGGACCGCGATCGGCACGATGATCTTGCCGATGGTCGCGATGACGGCCAGCGCCAGCGTGCCCGCCAGCCCCTTGCGGAACTCGGGCGTGAGCGAGAGCCCATGCCGGATCGTGGCCAGCGCGGAACGTTCAGAGTTGCCCTGGATGCTCTGCGCCGTCATGCGCTGACCCCTTCTTCCTCTTCTGCCTGCAGGTCGATGGCGGCGCGCTCGGCTTCCTCGCGCTCGTAGGCGGTCACCAGGTTGCGGTAGCCCTCGCAGCGCTCCAGCAGCTCCTCGTGCGAGCCCCGGTCCACGACCCGGCCGTGGTCGAGGAAGACCACCTCGTCGGCCAGGGCGATCGTGGCCATCCGGTAGGCGACGACCACGACGGTCGAGGACTCGGCCGCGTCCCGCAGCCCGTACAGGATCCTGGCCTCGACCTGCGGGTCCACGCTGGAGGTGGCATCGTCGAGGATGAGCAGGCGGGGCCGGCGCACGACCGCGCGGGCCAGCGCGAGGCGCTGGCGCTGGCCGCCGGACAGCGTCGCGCCGCGCTCGCCGACCCGCGTGTCGAGCCCGTCGGCGAGCCTGGCCACGAACCCGTCGGCCTGGGCCAGCCGCAGGGCGGCCCACACGTCCTCGTCGCCCGCCTCCAGCCCGAGCGCGATGTTGCCGCGCACGCTGTCGTCGAACAGGAACGTCTGCTGCGGCACCAGCGCCACCGACTCGGCGATGCCGCCGTAGGCCAGCTCGCGCAGGTCCACGCCGTCGAGCAGCACCTGTCCCGTGCCGGGGTCCACGAGCCGGACGAGCAGCTGCACGAGCGTGGACTTGCCCGAGCCGGTGGGCCCGACCAGCGCGACGGTACGGCCGGCGGGCACGTCGAAGGTGACGTCGTGGAGCACCTGGGCCTCGCCGTAGGCGTACGAGACGCCGGAGATCTCCAGCGCGGCGGGGGCGGAGGCGGTCGTGGTGGCGGCCGTGGCGGCGACGCCGCCGTACTCCATGGAGCCGGTGGCCTCCAGCACGGCCTGCACCCGCTGCCAGCCGACGACGCTGCGCGGCAGCTCGGCCAGCACCCAGCCGAGCGCCCTGATCGGGAAGGACAGCAGCGTGAACAGGTACGCCACCTGCACCAGGTCGCCGGAGTCGATCGCACCGGCCGACAGCCGCGCCGCGCCGACGGCGAGCACCGCGAGCACGCCGATCGTGGGCAGCGCCTCCAGCAGCGGGTCGAACAGCCCGCGCACGCGCCCGACCGCGATGTTGGCGTCGCGCAGCTCGTGGGCGCGCCGCCGGAACCGGTCGGTCTCCAGCTCCTCCCGGCCGAGCGTCTTGACGACGAGCGCGCCGTCGAAGCTCTCGTGCGCGATCTCGCTGACCTCGGCGCGCAGCTGCTGCGCGCGGGTGGCCAGCGGGCTGAGCTTGCGCTGATAAATCAGGTTAAGTACGGCGATCGCCGGAAAAATCAAGAAACCCACCAGCGCGAGCACGAGATCCGTGAACAGCATCGCGATCGCCGCGGTGAACAGCATGACGATCACGCCCACGGCCATCGGCAGCGGCGCGAGCGGCGCCCAGGCGGCCTCGGCGTCGGCGCTGGCGTTCGACAGGAGCTGCCCGGTCGGGTGCCGGTGGTGCCAGGACAGCGGCAGCCTCAGGTACTGCTTGGTCACGTCCCTGCGCGACCTGGCCTGCATGCGGTACTGCATGACCCCCGCCAGGATGCGGCGTCCGGCCACGCCGACCGCCTTGAGCAGCGCCGTCCCGACGATGAGGAGCACTCCCGTCCAGAGCGCCCCCGAAGCGATGCGGCCCGACCCGAAGGCCGGGAGCACCACGTTCTGCGTCGCCCAGCCCAGCGCCCACGCGGACGCGACGGTCATGCCGCCGTAGACCGCGCTGGCCAGCACCGCCAGCGCGAACACCGCCTTCTCCGTCTGAATGGCCACCCCAAGGACACGCAGCCCTTGACGCATCACGGCCGAGGTGACCTTGGTCGCCACGCGGCACGTTCCCCTTCCAATCCGACATATCTGCCTAAGTCACTATCACTCCAGATGTGCACGTTATTCCCACCGGTAGGGTTGACCACGTGACGTACGCTCGCGACGAACGCTCCGCGCTCTGCGACCTGTTCGACCGCCTCGGCCCCGACGCCCCCACGCTCTGCACGGGCTGGACGACCTATGACCTGGCCGCCCACCTCGCGCTGCGCGAGCGCAGGCCCGACGCGATGGGCGGCATCGCGCTCAAGCCCCTCGCCGGCTACACCGCCTCGGTGCAGAACGGCCTCAAGGCCAAGCACCCCTTCCCCGAGCTGGTCGGCCTGGTACGCGAGCCGGGCGGCGTCTACGGGCTGCTGCCCTTCCTCGACGACGCCGTCAACACGCTGGAGTTCTTCGTCCACCACGAGGACGTCCGCCGCGCCCAGCCGTCATGGGAGCCCCGCGAGCTGTCCGACGACCTCGAACGGCTCATCTGGAAGCGGGTCGCCAGCGGGGCCCGGCTGATGCTGCGCAAGGCGCCGGTCGGCGTGGTGCTGCACCGGCTCGGCGGCGGCGTGGCGCTCGGCGGCCCCCGCGGAGGCGCGCGGGTCGAGGTCACCGGCCGGGCGGCCGAGCTGCTCATGTTCTGCTTCGGGCGGCAGCGGCACACCAGGGTGGAGCTGACCGGCGACCCGGAGGACGTCGAACGACTGCGCGACGCCTCCCTCGGCGTCTGAGCGATCCGGACGGCCTATCACGGAAATCCCGGTGAACAAGGGGTTCACGCCAGACCTTCTGCGCTTACCATTGGCTCAGTAAGGAAGCCCCCCGGTTAGGATCATGTACATCTTCACAGAAGATGCCGATGATCGCCCAGATCCGGGTATATACGGCTGGGAATGGACTGCAGGAGGCCCCCATGCAGGTCAAGAAGGTGATCACCTACGTGGCTGTCGCGTTCGTGGTGTTCTACCTGTTCACCAAGCCGACCCAGGCTGCGGCGGCGGTCAACGGAGTGTTTGAAGGAATCCTTCACGGAGCAGACCAATTGGCTGTGTTCTTCACAAATGTTCTGACCTGACGCGAGGCTTCTGTCTGCGCCAGATGCTTCCCCGCGCTGCCGGATCGTGTTACGCAGGCAGGATGAGAGATCGCCCGAGCGGCACAAAGATCAATCAGCTCGATCCCAACGCGCGGCGGATCCTCGAGCGAACCGAGCTCGAGGGAATCGAGCTGATCCGTTTTCTGTACGCCGACCACGGTGGCGTGATCCGGGGCAAGGCCGCGTCCCGGTCGAGGTTGGCGGAACGGCTCAGCACGGGCATCGGGCACACGGTGGCCATGATGGCGATGAACATGCTCGACCAGCTCCAGGAGGTCGAGCACATGGGTCCGGTGGGCGAGGTACGCATTGTCCCCGACCCGGCCACCTACGTCCCGTTGCCTCATGCGCCGGGCGCGGCGGCGATGCTGTCCGACCTGCGCCTGCCGGACGGCTCGCCGTGGGGGGCCTGCGCGCGCACCTTCCTCAAGGAGGCCATCGCCGAGCTCGCCACCGAGGGCTACACGCTGGTCGCGGCGTTCGAGCCGGAGTTCACGCTCGGCCGCCGCCTGCCCGACCCGGCCGGCGGCCCCGACCGGCTGGTCCCGCTCGACGACTCGCTGTGCTACGCCAATGCCGGGTTCGACACGGCCCACGACTACACGATCAAGCTCATCCACGCCCTGGAGACGCAGGGGCTGCGGGTCGAGCACTACCATCCCGAGCTGGGGCCCGGCCAGCAGGAGCTGTCCGTGCGCCACGCGCCCGCGCTGCGCGCCGCCGACAACCACGTCCTCTACCGCGAGACCGTGCGCGGCACGGCGATGCGCATGCAGCTGTGGGCCACGCTGGCCCCCAAGCCGCTGGCCGACCAGGCGGGCAACGGCGCGCACCTGCATCTGTCCCTGTGGAGCGACAACCGTAACGTCTTCGCCGAGGACGGCGAGGTGCGCGACGGGTTCATCGGCGGCCTGATGGCCCACCTGCCCGGCCTGACGGCGCTCACGTGCGGGAGTGTCAACAGCTTCCGGCGGCTGACGCCCCGCACGTGGGCGAGCGCGTACGCCGTCCACGGGCCCGACAACCGCGAGGCCGCGGTCCGCGTGTGCTCCCCGCTCGGCGAGAGCGGCGAGCCCAACCTGGAGCTCAAACCCTCCGACTCCTCCGCCAACCCCTACCTGGCGCTCGGGGCCGTCATCCACGCCGGCCTGGACGGCATCCGGCGCAAGCTGGACCCGGGGCCAGCCGTGGACGTGGACCCGGACACCCGGCCCGGCCAGTACACCCGCCTGCCCGCGTCGCTGGACGAGGCGCTGGACGCGCTGGAGGCCGACGAGGTGCTCATGGAGGCGCTGGGGCCGCTGCGGCGCAGCGCGTACCTGGCGGTCAAGCGCTCGGAGGTGGCGGCGTTCGCCGCGAAGGACGTCGCGTACGAGCTGTTCCACCACCTGCGGGTCTTCTGACGGACGCGCGCAGGCGGGCCTCGCGACCCGCCCGCACGCGGTGACACCCGCCCCGGCGGGCTAGCGGACCGGGTGGCCCGCCATCCGGAGCGTGTCCTTGACCTCGGAGATCTTGAGCGTGCCGAAGTGGAACACCGACGCCGCGAGCACGGCGTCGGCGCCCGCCGCCACCGCCGGAGGGAAGTCCTCCAGCCGGCCGGCGCCGCCACTGGCGATCACCGGCACCCGCACCGCGGCGCGGACCGCGCGCAGCATCTCCAGGTCGTAGCCGTCGAGCGTGCCGTCACCGTCCATCGAGTTGAGCAGGATCTCCCCCACTCCGAGCTCCTCGCCGCGGGCCGCCCACTCCACCGCGTCGATCCCGGTGCCGCGGCGACCGCCGTGCGTGGTCACCTCGAACCCGCTGGGGGTGCCGGGCGCGCGGCGGGCGTCCACGGACAGCACGACGCACTGGGCGCCGAAGCGCCGGGACGCCTCCGTGAGCAGCTCGGGCCGGGCGATGGCCGCCGTGTTGAGCGACACCTTGTCGGCCCCGGCCCGCAGCAGGCGGTTGACGTCCTCGACCGAACGCACGCCGCCGCCGACGGTGAGCGGGATGAACACCTGCTCGGCGGTCCTGCGCACCACGTCGAGCATGGTCTCCCGCTCGCCGGACGACGCGGTGATGTCGAGGAAGGTCAGCTCGTCGGCGCCCTCCTCGTCATAGCGCCTGGCCAGCTCGACCGGGTCGCCCGCGTCGCGGAGGTTCTCGAAGTTGACGCCCTTGACCACGCGGCCGGCGTCCACGTCGAGACAGGGGATGACTCTTACGGCTACGGTCATGCTCGGTGTGCCTCGATTTCGATCTCGACCAGCATTCTCGGGTCGACCAGCCCGGCCACCCTCACTCCGGTGCAGGCGGGGCGCACCTTGCCGAAGACCTCGCCGATGGCCTGCCCGACGAGGTCGAAGTGGCGCTGCTCCACCACATAGTAACGGACCATGACCACGTCCTCGCTGGTCAGACCGCCCATCAGGACGGCCTCCAGCGCGATGTCGATCGCGGTCAGGCTCTGTCTGTAGGCGTCGCCGACATGGCGCACCTCTCCGTCGACCGTGGCGGTGCAGCCGGACACGATCACCCGGTCACCCGCCACGACGGCACGGGCATAGCCGTACCGCTCCTCCCAGATACCGCCGGAAAACACCCTGCGACCGGTGCTTTCCATACCAAAGATGCTGACGCTCATCTCGCCCCCTCCCGGCAAGAGCTACACACGTACTGCGGCTAGCGCGTTTTCCAGTGTGAACGCGTGAGCGTAGAGGGCGCTGCCCACGATGGCCCCCTCAAGGCCGTCGGGGACGAGGGACGCGAGTGCGACCAGGTCATCCAGGGACGAGACACCGCCGCTGGCCACGACGGGCCTGTCGGTGCGGGCGCAGATCCGGCGGTAGAGGTCGAGGTTGGGGCCCTGGAGCATGCCGTCCTTGGTCACGTCGGTGACGACGTAGCGGGGGCAGCCGTCGGACTCGAGCCGGTCGAGGGCCTCCCAGAGGTCTCCGCCTTCCTCGGTCCAGCCACGGGCCGCCAGCGTGGTGCCGCGCACGTCGAGCCCCACCGCGATCTTGTCACCGTGCTCGGCGATGACCTTCCGGCACCAGTCGGGCTTCTCCAGCGCGGCGGTGCCGATGTTGACCCGGCGGCAGCCGGTGGCCAGCGCGGCGGCCAGGGAGTCGTCGTCGCGGATGCCGCCGGACAACTCAACGTTCACGTCGAGCCGCCCGATGACGTCGGCGATCAGCTCCCGGTTGGTGCCCCGGCCGAACGCGGCGTCGAGATCGACCATATGGATCCACTCGGCGCCCGCCTTCTGCCAGGCCAGCGCGGCGGCCAACGGCTCGCCGTAGCCTTTCTCCGTCCCGGCCACACCCTGCACCAGTTGCACCGCCTGGCCGTCGATCACATCTACAGCGGGCAGCAATACGAGCGACATTCAGATCCTCCGGTCGAAAGCGAGGGTCACGACAACGGGCACCAGCAGCAGGGAGAAGACCAGGACGGCGAGGCTGAGCGGGAGCGAGCCCCACACCAGCCACACGATGGCCTGGACGAACAGGAAGCCCAGCGCGACCACGATGTTCTGGGCGCGGTGGCGGCGGGCGATCAGGCCGCCCTGGCGGTAGAACCGCACCGGGCGCGGGGTCAGCCGGGCCAGGAGGGCGCGGCGGCGGGCCCGGCGCGCCTGCCGCTCCTCGTTGGCCCGGATCGCGCGCGCCCGCTCCGCCTCCCGCTCGGCCCTGCGGCGCGCGCGTTCCTTGCTCATGAGAGCCTGGATCGGGTGATCGGCGCGCTCACAGCGTGCCGAGCCAGTTCTTCAGCAGCACGGCTCCGGCGTCGCCGGACTTCTCGGGGTGGAACTGGGTGGCCTTGAGCGGGCCGTTCTCGACCGCGGCCACGAACGGGACGCCGTGCTCGGCCCAGGTGACCAGCGGCTCGGCGAACCCCTCGCCGGCGTGCAGCTCCCACTCGCGCACCCCGTACGAGTGCACGAAGTAGAAGCGGGTCGCGGCGTCGAGCCCGGCGAACAGCACGCTGTCGGCGGGCGCCTTGACCGTGTTCCACCCCATGTGGGGCAGCACGGGCGCCTCCAGCCGCTCCACCGTGCCCGGCCACTCGGCGCAGCCCTCGGTCTCCACGCCGTGCTCGACGCCCCGGGCGAACAGGATCTGCATGCCCACGCAGATGCCCAGCACCGGACGGCCGCCGGACAGGCGCCGCCCGATGATCCGCTCGCCGCGCACGCTCTTGAGCCCGGTCATGCACGCCTCGAACGCGCCGACGCCCGGCACCACCAGCCCGTCGGCGTCCATGGCGGCGTCGAAGTCGGACGTGACGGTCACGTCGGCGCCGACCCTGGCCAGCGCCCGCTCGGCCGAGCGCAGGTTGCCCGACCCGTAGTCGAGCACCACGACCTTCTTGCCTACCACCACAGCACCCCCGCCGTGATCGCCATCGCCGCGCCCAGCGCGCAGACGGCCGCACCGATCTTCAGCCCCTGCTTGGCCAGCGAGAACACGCCGCCGATCAGGAACAGCCCGATGAACACCATCGCGATGGCGATGGTGTTCTCGGTCATAGGACGCCCTTGGTGCTCGGCACGCCCGTGGCGCGCGGGTCGAGCTCGGACGCCTCGCGCAGCGCCCTGGCCAGGGCCTTGAACTGGGCCTCCACGATGTGGTGGGCGTTGCGGCCGTAGGGCACGTGGACGTGCAGGCAGATCGCGGCCTGCGCGACGAGCGACTCCAGGATGTGGCGGGTCATCGTCGTGTCGTACTCGGGGCCGATCATCGGCGCCATGCCCTCGGGCTCGGAGTGCACGAGATAGGGGCGCCCGGACAGGTCGACGGTGACCTGGGCGAGCGACTCGTCCAGCGGGCACGACGCGCTGCCGAACCTCCTGATGCCCGACTTGTCGCCCAGCGCCTCGCGGAACGCCGCGCCCAGCGCGAGCGCGGTGTCCTCGATCGTATGGTGGGAGTCGATGTGCAGGTCGCCCTCGGTCTTGACCGTCAGGTCGAACAGCCCGTGCTTGCCCAGCTGGGCCAGCATGTGGTCGAAGAAGCCGACCCCGGTGGCCACCTCGACCCGGCCGGTGCCGTCGAGGCCGACCTCCACCAGGACCGAGGTCTCCTTCGTAACGCGCTCGACGCGGCCTACGCGACTCACAAGACTCCTTCCAGGGCGGCGCGGAAGGCCGCCATCTCCTCACCGGTGCCGATCGACACCCGCAGCCATTGTGGCGGGCCCACCTCGCGGATGAGCACCCCGTGCTCCAGCAGCCCCTCCCACACCTTGCGCCGGTCGGGGAAGCGCCCGAACAGCACGAAGTTGGCGTCGGAGTCGGCCACGGCCAGGCCCTTGGAGCGCAGCCACGCGACCGTGTCGTCGCGCTCGCGCCGCAGCGCGTCGACCGTGCCCAGCAGCTCGGCGCGGTGCCGCAGCGCCACGCGCGCCGCCGTCTGGGTGAGCGTGGACAGGTGGTACGGCAGGCGCACCAGCAGCAGCGCCTCCACCACGGCCGGGTGGGCGGCGAGGTAGCCGAGCCGGGTGCCCGCCATGGCGAACGCCTTGGACATCGTCCTGGTGACGATCAGCCTGGGGTGCTCGGGCAGCAGGGTGAGCGCCGACGGCGTGCCCTCGCGGGCGAACTCGGCGTAGGCCTCGTCGACCACGACCATGCCCCGGGTGCTGGCCAGGACGGCCTTGATGGTCTCGAGCGGCTGGGCGGTGCCGGTCGGGTTGTTGGGCGAGGCCAGGAACACGATGTCGGGCTGATGCTCCTCGATCGCCGCCGTCGCCTTGCCGGGGTCGATCGAGAAGTCGTCCTCGCGGCTGGCCGAGATCCACTCGGTGCTGGTGCCGCTGGTGATGATCGGGTGCATCGAGTACGAGGGCTCGAACCCGATGGCCGTGCGGCCGTGGCCGCCGAAGGCCTGCAGGATCTGCTGGAGCACCTCGTTGGAGCCGTTGGCGGCCCACACCTGCTCGGTGGTCAGGCCGTGGCCGAGGTAGCCGGCCAGGTCGGCGCGCAGGGCCGTGGCGTCCCTGTCGGGGTAGCGGTTGAGCTCTCCCGCGCTCTCCCGGACCGCCTCGGCCAGGTCGGCGACCAGCTCGGGCGAGGGCGGGTAGGGGTTTTCGTTGGTGTTGAGCCTGACGGGGACGTCGATCTGGGGTGCGCCGTACGGCGACTTACCCCGGAGGTCGTCTCGGATGGGCAGGTCGTCGAGGTTCACGCGGTCTCCGTGGGAATCTGCCAGTCGAATCGGGCGCGGATCGCGGCGCCGTGGGCCGGAAGGTCCTCGGCGTCCGCCAGGACCGACACATGGGCCGCCGCGTCGGCGAGAGCGTCGCGGGTGTAGTCGACGACGTGGATGCCGCGCAGGAACGACTGCACCGACAGGCCGCTGGAGTGGCAGGCGCAGCCGCCCGTGGGCAGCACGTGGTTGGACCCGGCGAGGTAGTCGCCGAGCGACACGGGAGCGTACGGGCCCACGAAGATGGCTCCGGCGTTCCGGATTCTTCCGGCTATCTCCGCGGCGTTCGCGGTGTGGATCTCCACGTGCTCGGCGGCGTACGCGTCCACGACCTTGATGCCGTCGTCGATCGAGCCGACCAGCACGATGCCCGACTGCCTGCCGCCCAGCGCCTCGGCGATGCGCTCGGAGTGCCTGGTCGCCGACACCTGGCCCGGCAGCTCCTTCTCGACCGCGTCGGCCAGCTCGACGCTGGTGGTGACCAGCACGGCGGCGGCGATCGGGTCGTGCTCGGCCTGGCTGATCAGGTCGGCGGCCACGTGGACCGGGTCGGCCGTCTCGTCGGCCAGGACGGCGATCTCGGTCGGGCCCGCCTCGGAGTCGATGCCGATGCGCCCCTTGAGCAGTCGCTTGGCCGCCGCCACCCAGATGTTGCCCGGACCGGTCACCATCGTGGCGGGCGGGCACTCCTCCGTGCCGTAGGCGAACATGGCCACCGCCTGCGCCCCGCCCACCGAGTAGACCTCGTCCACGCCGAGCAGCGCGCACGCGGCCAGGATCGTGGGGTGCGGCAGCCCGCCGAACTCCTTCTGCGGCGGGCTGGTCACGGCCAGCGAGCCGACGCCGGCCTCCTGCGCCGGGACGACGTTCATGACCACGCTGGAGGGATAGACCGCGCGGCCGCCGGGGACGTAGAGGCCCACCCGGTCGACCGGCACCCACCGCTCGGTCACGGTGCCGCCGGGCACGACCTGGGTGGTGACGTCGGTGCGCCGCTGGTCGCGGTGGACCAGCCTGGCCCGCCTGATCGACTCCTCCAGCGCCGCCCTGACCTTGGGGTCGAGCTCACGCAGGGCCTGGTCGATGGCCTCGGCGGAGACGCGGGTGGAGGCGATCTCGACGCCGTCGAACCTGGCGGTCAGCTCCCGTACGGCTGCCGCCCCGCGATGGCGCACGTCGTCGCAGATGGGCCGCACCTTCTCCAGGGCGGCCTCGACGTCGAGCTCGGCGCGGGGCAGCACGTCGCGCAGGTTCTCCGGAAGAGAACCACGCATGTCAATACGGGAAATCACCATCACAGTCTACGGAGTCCGGCCCCTTAATCAGGTTCTGTCCACCATCCGGGACGGCGTGCCGCCCCTCACCCGGCGGTGCGGAGGGCGGCCGCGGGCGACGCTCGCCGACGTCGCAGCCCGCGGCCGCCGCAGCCCCGGACCGGGCCCGCCGGGGCATCGCCGTGGCCGTCGCGGGGGCATGGCCACGGCCGGGAAAGCCGAGAGCCGTCACCCCTGCCCGCCCCGAACCCCCCGATAACGCCGAACGCCTAAAAAGGCGCCAATTTCTCTTTACCCAAAGGTCGAGCGCCCATGTCCCGGAAAAGCCATCACCCCGCCCGGCAAGGCCAGGTGCGTACTTTCCCATTACGTGTCCATTCTGTCCGCACCCCTACAGTTACCGGGGTGGGACAGTGGCGAGCCCCCGGCGGCATCCTGGTCGAGGCGATCATCTTGGACGATCGCCCGCTGCTGCGTGTCTCGCACCGGGTCAACGGCACGACGTACCTGCAGGGCTACTGCGCCACCGTCGCCGAGCTCACCGCCCACGGCGTGGACCTGGCCGAGCTCGTCGAGGACACCGCGCTTGACCATCTGTAGACCCCGGCCCGCCACTGTCGATCAGCCGTCCGGGGTACGGCCTGCACCATGGTGCGGCTGCCGGCCTACGCGCCCATGCTGGCGCAGCTCGGCACCCTGACCTCCGTCCAGGGTGCGGACTGGGCCGTGGAGATGAAATGGGACGGCGTGCGCGCCCTCGCCTACCTCCAGGGCGGCGCCGTCCGCCTGATGTCGCGCAACGCCAAGGACATCACCCCCGCCTACCCCGAGCTCCAGCTCATGGCCGGCGCCACCGGCGGACACCCCGCCGTGATCGACGGGGAGATCGTGGCGTTCGACGAGACCGGGCGGCCCAGCTTCGAGGCGCTGCAGCCCCGGATGCACCAGCGCAACCCGGCGGCGGTGGCCGAACTGGCCAGGTCGGTGCCGGTGACGTTCATGGCGTTCGACATCCTGCACCTCGACGAGGACAGCACCGTCTCCCGCCCCTACAGCGCCCGCAGGGAGCTGCTCGAGACCACGTTCACGCCCGGCTACCGCTGGGAGGTGCCCGTGTGGTTCGCCGACCACGCCGGGCTCGCGTTCGACTCCTCCCGGCAGCTCGGGCTCGAAGGGGTCGTGTGCAAGCGGATGGGCTCGCCGTACCGGCCCGGCCGGCGCAGCAGCGACTGGACGAAGGTCAAGAACGTCCGCACCGCCGAGGTCGTGATCGGCGGCTGGAAGCCGGGGGGCGGGCGGCGTTCGGGGATGATCGGGTCGCTGCTGCTGGGCGCCTACGACCAGCGGGGGCGGCTGCGGTTCGTGGGGCACGTCGGGACCGGGTTCACCGAGGTCATGCTGCGCGACCTGGGCGAACGCCTGGCGTCCCTGGAACGCGCCGACCCGCCGTTCGACGAGCCGGTGCCGCGCGAGCACGCCAGGGACGCGCGCTGGGTGGAGCCGCGCCTGGTCGGAGAGGTGCAGTACGCCGAGGTCACCGGTGACAGCCGCCTGCGCCACCCGTCGTGGCGCGGGCTGCGGCCCGATCGCGAGCCGTCCGAGACCAGTACCGCCGAGTTCCTGCCCCCCGGCCGCACCGGCGACGCCGCGGCCGGCTGAAGCCCGGCTGAGCCCCGGGAAGCTATGACGACACGGAGCGCCTAACTACGCTTCGTCTGCATTTCGTAACCTAGAGTGATCGAGACGTTGCCGATTTCACTCAAAGGGGACACCGTGCCGAAGGTCCTGGTCACCACGCTCACCACGCTGGCCGGCGTCGCGCTCGCGGTGCCCGCGGCCGCCGGGCAGCAGCCCCCTTTGACGCCCGTCCAGGACCGCGCCTGGGGCGCCGCGTCGTCCCCGCTGATGCGCCCCGCCCGCGCCGTGCGCTACTGGACCGCGAGCAAGCAGGCCCAGGCCAACGCCACGGAGCTGCCCAAGAGCCTGAAAGCACGGGCCCAGGGCGTCATGGAGCTGCCGAAGAGCCTGGAGGCGCTGGGTCAGCTGCGCAGCGTGCCGGAGGGCAAACGGATCACCCCGGGCGGGGACGCCAACGGCTACGCCCCCATGCCCCGCCCCTACACCGCCGCCACCCAGAGCCGCGTCACCGGCCGGCTGTTCTACGTCAACTCCAGCGGGCTGGACGACTCCTGCAGCGCGTCCGTCGTGCGCTCGGCGGTCGGGCTGCTCATCGTCACCGCCGCCCACTGCGTGTACAGCGTGCCGCTGGGCGCGTCGGCCGGCCAGTGGCACACGAACTTCGCGTTCGTGCCCGCCTACGACGGGCAGGCCGCCGACGTGCGGGGCCGCGAGCCGTACGGGCGGTGGGGCGCCCGGCGGGCGTGGAAGCCCGACCCCTACACCGGCATGAGCGGCGGCGACTGGAACTCGCACTACGACATCGCCCTCATCGAGGTCGGCAGGAAGAGCCGCACGCTCCAGGACGCCGTCGGCGCCTTCACCCCGATCCGCAACCAGGGCGGCGCGTACACCGTCGCCACGACGGGCTACCCCGGCGTGGCCGGCAGGAAGCCATACGACGGCCGGGAACAGCTCTGGTGCCTGGCCAAGACCGAGCCGGCCGGCGGCATCGCCGACACCGGCACCCTCTTCGCCTCCCGCATCACCGCCACGTCGGCCGGCGGACGCATGGAGACGCGCAACTGCCACCTGTTCAAGGGCCACAGCGGCGGCCCGTGGCTGCTCAGAGACACCGACGACCTGATGGGCGTGCTGTCGGCGGGCACGGAGGACGGCGGCGCGGACGGCTACTCCGTCGCGAACGCCCTCAACGCCGAGAGCTACGGCGCGATCATCAAGCAGGCCGACCCGCAGGGGGTGTACGACGCGCTGTCCATCAGCACCGCCGGCCCGCGCCGCGCGGTCAGGCGCGGCGGCGGCACCGCGAACGTCAGGGCCACCGTGACCATGCGCGGGCTGATGGGCGCCGCCCAGGTGCCCGTCACGTTCAACCTCCCGGCCGGTACGAGCCTGTCCTCGGTGAACGGCGCCTCGTGCAAGCGCTCGGGCAGACAGGCCACCTGCACGATCGCCGCCATCCACCCCGAGCGCCCGGTCCAGCTCACGGCCCGCGTCCGCGTGACCCGCCGGGCCGCCCGCTACCCGCGCGTCACCGCGCACGTGGACTCGAGCCGCCTCGACACGAACCAGGTCGACAACACCAGCACCGTCGCCCTCTCCACCTACCGCCGCTGACCGGCGCGTCCCGGGCTGCGGGAGGTCAGGCGGCGGGCTCCAGCACCGGCTCCTTCAGCGTCCTGGCCAGCAGCCAGGCCAGGGCCGGGAAGACGATCAGGCACGCCAGCGCCGTCCGCAACGTGGTGGCCTCGGCGAGCGCGCCCACCAGCGGGCTGGCCAGGCCGCCCACGCTCACCGCGAGCCCCAGGGTCACGCCGCCGGCCGTGCCCACCCGGGTGGGCAGGAAGTCCTGGCCCAGGGTCACATGCAGCGAGAACGGCGCATACAGGGCGATCGACGAGGCCGCGACGAAGACGTACGCGACAGGTCCCGGCGCCAGCACCACCCCCGCTACCGCCGGGACCGCCAGCGCGTAGGCCAGGCGCATCGTCCGCATCCGCCCCCACCGGGCCGCCAGCCTGCCACCCAGCACGGTCCCGACCGCCCCGCCCGCGAAGAGCACGAACAGCGCCACCGCGCCCGCCGCCCCGCCGCCCATGTAGAGGGCCACGAAGGCGCTCAGCCCGACGTACACGACCGAGCGGAAGACGATCACCAGCGTCAGCCTGACGAACGACGGCCAGTCGTCCCGGCCGGACACCGGGGCCGCGGCCCGCGCCGCCGGCCCTCCCCCGGCCAGCGCCCGGACCGCCGGGAGCGTCGCCACCGCCCCCAGCACCGCCGGCGCGGCCAGGAACGGCGAGGCGCCCAGCCCCCACCCCGCCAGCAACGGCGTCACCAGCACGGGAGCCGACGCGAACCCCAGCGTCCCGCCCAGCGAGAACCAGCTCATCCGCACGTGACTGCCCTCGCTCGCGATCCTGGCCAGCCGCGCGGACTCCGGATGGTAGGCCGCCACGCCGAGGCCGGACAGCGCCACGGCCAGCCAGGTCAGCACGTAGGAGTCCGTCACCCCGCCGAGCGCCACCCCGGCGCCCGCGACGAGCGTGCTCACCGGGATCAGCCACGGCATCCGCCACTTGTCCGTCAGCACCCCGAACACCGGCTGCACGACCGACGACAGCAGCGTCGCGGCCAGCACGATGCCGGACACGGCGACGTACCCGTAGCCGCGGCCGGCCACCAGGAAGGGCACGAGCGCGGGGACGGCACCCTGGTAGAAGTCCACGGCCGCGTGGCCGGCGGCGAGCATGGGGGTCCTGTTCACCCCCCGATCCTTTCCCGATGGCGGCTGGCCCGCTTCCGATAAAATGCCAATTCATGACGGCAATCCGCCATCTACCCGAAGCGCCGACGGGGCGACGGCCGTTGGCCCCCGGCGCGGGCATCGACGCGCACCGGCACGACACCCACCAGATCGTCTACGCCTGCCACGGCGTGCTCTCGGTCACCACCGGCGCGGGCACCTGGGTCGCCCCGGCCAACCGCGCCATCTGGATCCCGGCCGGCACCGTCCACGAACACCGCGCCCACGGCGACACCGACCTGCGCCTGGTGGGCCTCGCCGACAACCCCCTCGGCCTCGGCCACCCCACCGTCCTCGTCGTCGGCCCCCTGCTCCGCGAGCTGATCATCACCTACACCTCCGACGAGCGCTCCCCACCGGACGGCGGGGAGCGCGAGAGGTTGTGGGCCGTGCTCGTCGACCAGCTCAAGCGCGCCCCCGAGCAGCGGCTGCACCTGCCCACCGCCCGCGACCCCAGGCTGACCGCCGTCTGCGCGATCCTGCACCGCGACCCCGCCGACAGCAGGACCCTGGCGCAGCTGGCCGTCCAGGCCGGCACCAGCGACCGTACGCTGGCCAGGCTGTGCCGGCGCGAGCTGGGCATGAGCTTCCCGCAGTGGCGCACCCAGCTCCGCCTGCACCACGCGCTGCTCCTGCTGGCCGACGGCGTCGCCGTGACCACCGTCGCCCACCGGTGCGGGTGGGCCTCCGCGAGCGCGTTCATCGACGTGTTCGGGCGGGCGTTCGGGTACACCCCGGGCAAGGCCTTTACATTGTAGATTCGCTACAATGTGATCCTGTGAGCAAATCGAAAGGCAAGGGCGGGACCCCGGCCACCATGGCGCTGACCAAGGCCAAGGCCGAGTTCACGCTCCACCCGTACGAGCACGACGCCTCGGCCCAGGCCTACGGCGAGGAGGCCGCGGACGCGCTCGGCGTCCCCTATGAGCGGATCTTCAAGACGCTGGTGGCCGAGGTGGAGAGCGGGCTGGCGGTGGCGGTCGTGCCCGTGTCGGGCAAGCTCGACCTCAAGGCCCTGGCCGGCGCTCTCAACAGCAAGCGGGCCGCCATGGCCGACGCCGCCAAGGTGGAGCGCGTCACCGGCTACGTCGTGGGTGGCATCAGCCCCCTGGGCCAGCGCAAGCAGCTCCCGACGGTGGTCGACTCCTCGGCGCTCGACTTCGAGACGATCTACTTCTCGGCCGGGAAGCGCGGCCTCCAGATCGAGACCGCGCCCGACAACCTCATCACGCTCACCAGGGCCGTCACCGCCCCCATCGGCAAGTCCTCCTGACCGCGCTCATCGCCGCCGCCCGGGCTCCGACCTCTCCAGGGGCGACTGGCCGACGAGCCATTCGAAGAGCCGCCGGCGCCCCCAGAAGAAGGGGTGGTCGCCGCGTCCCCGGCCGCCCTCCGCCTCGCGCCTCTTCCGCTCCTCCTCGGCGAGCGCCTGCTCCAGCCCCGGCGTGTTGCCGCCGCCGAAGCGGGCCATGTCCGGCCCGGAGAAGCCCTTGGGCTCGACGTCCCGCAGCGCTGAATCCATCGACTCCACCCAGATCGGCCCGGGCAGCGACGCCCCCTGCACCGCTCCGTAGTAATCGTCCCCGATCTGCACCCCCTGCAACGGGAAGCGGTACGACCCGCGGATGTCCCCCACGCTGACCGCCGCCGCCAGCGCGGGCGTGTAACCGGCGAACCAGGCCGAGGTGTAGCCGTTGTTGGTGCCCGTCTTGCCGGCTGCCGGCCGCCCGATGCTCTGGCCCTGCATGGTGCCCTTGGAGAAGACTCCCTCCAGCACGTAGTTGACCGCGTCCGCGACCTCCTCCTCGATGGCACGCTCGCACGCGGGCGGCACGTGGGTGCGCCGCCCGTCCCTGCCGACGATCTCGACGATCGCCAGCGGCCGGCAGTAGATCCCCCTGGCCCCGAACGCCGCGAACGCCGCCGCCACCGTCACCGGGTCCATCTCGTTCACGCCCAGCGTGAACGTGGGCACCTCCTTCAGCGGCTCCCCGTCCGCCCTGGCGATCCCGAGCGCCTTGGCCGTCCGCACCACGTTGCAGAGCCCGACCTTGCGCTCCAGCATCATGTAGAAGATGTTCACCGACTTCCAGGTGCCGGTCTCGATGCTGTGCGGGCCGCCGGAGCCCTCGCCGGTGGCGTTGAGTATGCGGGTGTCCGGGTCGTTCACAGCGTGGCCCGCGCAGTCGCGGTAGCCCTGCCCGGGCACGAGTTCGCCCGGGGTGATGAAGCCGTCGCCGAACCGCCACCCCTGCTGGAGCGCCGTGGCCAGCGTGAACACCTTGAACGTCGACCCGGCCTGGAACCCCTGACCGCCTCCGTGCGCCACGTCCGCGGCCAGGTTGAAGGTGGTCTTGGGGCCGTTCTTCCGGTTGCCGGGGTTGCGGCCGAAGCGTTTGCTGGCCGCTATCGCCCTGATCCGCCCGGTTCGCGGCTCGACCATGGCCTCGGCGGCCACCTCGGTGTCCTCCGGCCAGACGTGGCGGCGGATGGCCTGCTCGGCGGCGCTCTGCGCGATCGGGTCGAGGCTGGTCCTGATCGTCAGGCCGCCCCTGGCCATCCTGGTCCGCCGCTCGGCCTCGGTGTTGCCGAAGACGGGGTTCGACAGCAGTTCGCGCTGGACGTAGAGGCAGTAGAAGGGATAGGCGCTCTGCTCGCACCCGCCGGGCTCGGGCCTGAGCTTGATGGCCAGCGGCGCGGCCTTGGCGCTCGCCGCCTCCTGCGGGCTGATCAGCTTCAGCCCGGCCATGCGGTCGAGCACGAGGTCCCGCCGCGTCTTCAGGCGCTCGCGATGGTCCCGGCCGAGCGAGGGGTCGGTCGAGTACGGCATGCGCACCGCGCCGGCCAGCGTGGCCGCCTGGCCCAGGGTCAGCCGGGAGGCCGACGTGGAGAAGAAGCGCCTGGCCGCCGCCTCCACGCCGTGGGCTCCGGCGCCGAAGTAGGCGATGTTGAGGTAACGCTCCAGGATCTCGTCCTTGCGGTACTTCTTCTCCAGCGCCAGCGCGAGCCGCAGCTCGGTGATCTTGCGGGCCAGGTTCGGGGCGCGGGCGCGGTCGCGCTCGGCCTCGGTGCGGGCGGCCTCGATCAGGATGTTCTTGACGAGCTGCTGCGTCAGGGACGAGCCGCCCTGCTTGATGCCGCCGGCCTGCGTGTTGGTGAGCAGCGCCCGGAACGTGCCCCGGATGTCGAGGCCGCCGTGCTCGTAGAAGCGGGCGTCCTCGATGGCCACGATCGCCTTGCGCATCACCGGGGCGACGGCGCTCAGCTGCACGGCCGTCCGGTTGGCCTCGTAGAACTGGGCGAACGTCCTGCCGTCCTTGTCCAGCAGTCTGGTCACCTGGTCCAGGGGCTCTTCACGCGGGGCGGGCGGCAGGTCGACGAAGGTGCTCGCGACGTTCTTGGCGGCGATGCCGCCCCCGCTCACCACGGGCGCGGCCAGTGCCGCGGTCAGCACCCCTCCGAGCGCCCCCGCCAGCCCGAGCGCGCCGACGGATCTGAGTACGGTCACGTCACATGATCTGCGACGTCCGGATCCGCGCCAAACGCCCGCTTGTCACCTGTTTACCGTTGCCTGCGGATGTGCAGACCGAGCGAGGCGAACTGTTCGAACGGCCGGTGGTAACCGCGTTCGATGTGGTGCACGCCGCGCAGCGTGGACGGCCCGTCGGCGACGGCGGCCGCCAGCACGGCCGAGAACCCCGCCCGGATGTCGGGCAGCGTCACGTCGGCGCCCTTGAGCTTGGACACGCCGCGCACGACGGCCGAGTGCCTGGCGTTGGTGTCGTGGTACCGGCAGGCCGGCCCGCCCAGGCACTGGTCGAACACCTCGATCTCGCAGCCCATCTTCTGCAGCGCGGGCACGTACACCAGGCGGTTCTCGAAGACCGTCTCGTGCAGCACCGACATGCCCTGGCTCTGCGTGAACAGCACCATGAGCGGCGTCTGCCAGTCCGTCATGAACCCGGGGTGGGTGTCGGTCTGCACGGCCGCCGAGCGCAGCCCCTCGGGCGGCGCGGTGGCGCACAGGTACTCGTCGTTGATGTCGAACTGGGCGCCCATCCTGGCCAGCGTGGTGATCGCGGTGACCAGGCGGTCCTGCGGGCAGCCGTGCACCCGCACCTCTCCCCCGGTGACCAGGCCGGCCGCCAGGTACGAGAACGCCTCGATGCGGTCGCCGGTCAGCCAGGTGGAGGCGCCGCGCAGCCGTTCGACGCCCTCGATGACGATCCTGCGGTCGGGGGAGAGCTCGATCCTGGCCCCCATCCGCTGCAGGAACAGCGCCAGCTCCACCACCTCGGGCTCCATCGCGGCGTTCTTCAGCACCGTCTTGCCCTCGGCCAGGACCGCCGACATCAGGACGGTCTCCGTGGCGCCGACGCTCGGGTACGGCAGCTCGATCCGGGTGCCGTGGAGCCGGCCGGCCTTGGCGAAGATGCCGGTGTCGCCCACCTCCACCTCGGCGCCCATCGCGCGCAGGGCCTCCACGTGGAAGTTGACCGGCCGCCGCCCGATCGGGTCGCCGCCCACCAGCGGGACGAACGCCTCCCCCGCCAGGTGCAGGAGCGGGCCGAGCATGAGGATGGGGATGCGGTTCAGGCCGGTGAACGCGTCGGGCACCCTCGGCTCGATGGCCTGTCCCCGCGCGATCCTGATCTCCGTGCGGGAGATCTCGACATGGATGCCCAGCGCCCGCAGCATGGCGGCGGTGATCTCCACCTCGCCCACCTCCGGGGCGTTGTGGATGCTGCTCTCCCCGCCGCCCAGCATGGCGGCGACCATGTGCTTGGAGACTCCGTTCTTGGAGCCGCGTACTTCGACGTCCCCCCGGAGCGGGCCGGAGGGTTCTATCAACCAGACCTCTTCTGCAATCACGAGGCGAGCCTAGCCGGGGGATACCATCGAGCTGATTCGGACACACATGTAAGGGGGAGTGGCGTGACGAGGGAAGTGCGCGCTTTCGCGGTAACTGTCCTCGCACTTGCCACTCTCGGAGCGGCTGCCGGGCTGGTCTGGTCAGGGATCACGCCACGGGCGCCGTACCAGGTCACCGATCAGGGGACGGTGCTGGCCGACCCGTCCACGCAGGCGCTGATCGCGGCCGACGGGTGGTTCGCGGTGATCACCGGCGGGCTGGGGCTGCTGTGCGGCGGGGTCGCGTGGTTCGCGGCGCGGCGGTGGATGCTGCCGGTGCTGCTCGGGCTCTGCGCGGGCGGCGTCCTGGGGGCGATGCTGACGCTGTGGATCGGGTCCACGTTCACGATCGGGGCGGTCGTCATCGAGGCCGCCGCCACGCCCGGGGTGAAGGTCGTCCCGGGCGCGCTGAAGCTGACGGCCTCCGGCGTGCTGGTGTCCTGGCCGCTGCTGGCGGTGGGGCTGTTCGGGTTCCTGGAGGGCATGCACGGGTACCGCGAGTCGCCGCTGCGCCACCCGTACGGCGACCCGCCCGAACCCCTCTAACCTGCCCGCCCGCACGGCGACCCGCCCGAACCTCTCCGACCCGCCCGTGCGGGGGCTACAGCGGTGGGCGGCGCTCGCCGTGGCGGGTGGCCTGCTCGAACGCGCGGGCCACGCGCAGGACCCTGGCGTCCTCGAACGGCCGGCCCACGATCTGCACCCCCACCGGAAGCCCGTCCGCCGTGAACCCGGCCGGCACGGACGCGGCCGGCGCGTGCAGCACGCTGATCCAGTACGCGGAGCGCATCCAGGCGAGGTAGTCGGGCATCGGCTCCCCGTTGATCTCGCTGACGTGAGGCTGCTCGACCGGGAACGGCGGCACCTGGCTGACGGGCGCGATCAGCACGTCGTAGGTGTCGAAGAACGCGGCCATCCGCTGGTAGAGGCGGCTACGGCCTCGCTCGGCCCGGGCCAGGTCGGCGCCGGTGACCTTGCGGCCCTGCTCGACATTCCACGCGGTGTTGGGGCCGAGCCCGGTCAGGTCGCCGAAGGACAGCGCGTAGTTCCACGCCCGGTAGGTCCGGAACGCGTCCTCGGCCTCCGACAGGTCCAGCTCGACCTGCTCGACCAGGGCTCCCAGCCGCTCGAACACCGCCGGCGCCGTCGCGGTGACCGCCGCCGTCCTCGGGTCCACCGGCAGGCCGCCCAGGTCCGGGCTCCACGCCACGCGCAGCCCCCGCACGCCCTCCTCCGGCTCCGGGGCGAAGACCTCCTTGATCGAGTACGGGGAGCGCCGGTCGAACCCGGCGATCGCCCCGAACATCAGCGTCACGTCCTCGACCGTCCTGGCCATCGGCCCCTGCACGGACAGCGTGTACCAGGCGTTGGTGTCGGACGGGTCGGGGACGCGGCCCGGGGTCGGGCGCAGGCCGACGACGTTGCAGAAGGAGGCCGGGTTGCGCAGCGAGCCGCCCATGTCGGACCCGTCGGCCAGCGGGACCATGCCGGTGGCCAGGGCCGCGGCCGCGCCCCCGCTGCTGCCTCCGGCGGACCTGGACAGGTCGTAGGGGTTTCCGGTGGCGCCGAACACCTCGTTGACGGTGTGGGAGCCGGTGCCGAACTCCGGTGTGTTGGTCTTGCCCATGGTGATGGCCCCGGCGGCGCGCAGCCGCCGGACGATCAGGTCGTCCTGGGCCGGGACGTTGTCGGCGAAGAGCGGCGATCCGTACGTGGTGCGGATGCCGGCCGTGTCGACGAGGTCCTTGTGCGCGACGGGCAGGCCGTGCAGCGGACCGGCCGGCTCCCGCGCGTCGGCCGCCTTGGCCGCGTCAAGCGCCTGCTCGGCGACCAGGGTCACGATGGCGTTGACGCGCGGGTTGACCTGCTCGATGCGGTCGAGGTGGGCTTGGACGACCTCGACGGCGCTCACCTGCCTGGTCCTGATCAGGTGCGCCAGCTCGGTCGCGGTCGAGTAGTGCAGTTCGCTCACCCTTGGATCCTCCCCCACGGGCCGCGGCCCGACGACGGCGAGGGTTGCCCACCCCGGCCGCGACCGCTCGTCGGATCACCACCGCTCAGGAACTCTCCCGCACCAGCCCCCGTTCCGGTGGCGCGATGTGGCCGTCCCTCCGTCTGGCCAGGATGAGCAGGCCGGTGACGGCGAGCGCGCAGGCGACGATGACGAGCTGCACGCCGTACTGGATGTCCTGGGTCGGGAGCACGATGTTGCCGGTGTGGAAGCCGGTGTGCACGCCGACCGCCATCCACACCGCTCCGGTGCGCGCCCGCGCCGCCGCGCAGGCGAAGCCGATGCCGATCGCCTGGAGCACGTAGAGCAGGCGCTCGGCGGGCGTGTCCGCCGGGCTCCGGGAGAGGATGTGCAGCGCGCCGAAGCACACGGACACCACGATCAGCACGGCCCTCGGGGACAGCCGGCCCGACAGCGTGTCGAACAGGTGCCCCCGCCACAGCAGCTCCTCGGGGAACGCCTGGCCGAGCAGGACTATGGCGACGTTGAGCAACACCCAGGGCAGCTGGGGGCCCACCACGTCCCACCACGGCGTCAGGGTGGCCACGCCGAGGGCCACCGACAGCCCGTTGGCGGCGATCACCGCGACCGCGCCCGCCATGATGCCCGCCAGCAGGTGCGGCACGGCCCGCCAGGTCCTCGTGAGCCCGACGCCCCGCCACGACTGGCGGCCGAGGAAGCGGCGGATCAGGTAGACGAGCCCGAGCGAGGCCAGCGTGACTCCGATCACGCCCACCGGCTGATAGAGGGGGTCGCCCCGGTCGAAGAGCAGCATCGCGGGAAGGGAGCCGCCGTACACCTGCGCGAACATCGCGACGACGGCGATCAGCACGGCCCAGACAGGATGAGTGGCTTTCATGGACCGTCACGCTAGGCAGCCCTGCGCCGCCGCACATCGGCCCGCGGTCTGAACCCGCCATGACCTTCGTCATGGGTCCTCAAGGAGGATCACAACACGCTCGCGGGAAACTATGGTCGAAGCCATGCAGCGTCCTCTGGCCCGGCTGCGCGTCCCCGACCGGCCCGTCCTGTTCACCGTCGTGTTCTGGGTGGTGCTCGTCGCCACCGGGGCCGTCGCGTACGCGGCCGAGCCCTCGACGCCGCCATGGGCCGTGCCCTTCGGCGTCAACCTGGCGCTCGTGGCCGTGCTCTGGCTGCTGCTGCCCTGGCGGCGCTGCGAAGGGTGGCGGCGGCCTCTGCCGGTGGCGTTCCTGCTGGCGACGTTCGCCCTGGGACTCACGGGTTCGGCCGAGATCCACCAGCTGCTGACGCTCCTGGCGATCGCCAATGTGGCGTTCGTCCACGGCATGCGGACCGCGGCCGTCATCGTCGGCTGCCTGATGGGCGGGCTCTTCGTCACGACCGCGGTGGCCCACGGCATTCCGGAGGCCACCGTGCAGACGGTGGTCACCGTCGTCTTCGCCGCGTTCGTGCTGGGCATGACGTCGGCCGTGCTGGAGGCGCGGCGCAGGCGGGAGGAGGCGCGGCGGCTGCTGGCCCGGGTCAGGGAGCTGACGGTCGCCCAGGAGCGGGCGCGGATGGGCGCCGAGATGCACGACTCCATCGGCCACCACCTGACGGTGATCAAGCTGAGCCTGGAGAACGCCGAGCGGTTCCGCTCACGCCGCCCCGAGGCCGCCTGGGACGAGGTGCGCCAGGCGAAGGGGCTGACCGTGGAGGCGCTGGCCGATGCCCGCCGATGGGTCCGCGCGCTGCGCCCGCTCGCGCTCGAGGGCCGCGTCGGCAGCGCGGCGCTGGAGCGGCTGGCGGCGTCGTTCGACGGCACGGGGCTGGCGGTGTCCTTCGAGGTGGTGGGCGGCGAGGTGCCCCTGGAGCCCGACGTGGAGCTGGTGCTCTACCGCGTGCTGCAGGAAGGGCTCACTAACGCGGTCCGGCACGCCGGAGCCCGCCACGTCGACGGCACGCTCACCTTCTCCGGCGAGGCCGTCGTCCTGGCGGTCGCCGACGACGGCAAGGGCCGCGACCGCGAGGGAGGTGGCGGGTTCGGCCTGAGCTCGCTCGCCGAGCGCGCCCGCGCCGTGGGCGGCACCCTGGTCGCGGGCGACCGGCCGGGCGGCGGCTTCGAGGTGCGGGCGGAGCTGCCCGTCCGGGCGAAGGTGGCGACGTGAGGGCGATCAGAGTGCCGCTGGAGGTGCGGGTGGAGCTGCCCGTCCCTGTGAAGGTGGCGACGTGAGGGCGATCAAGGTGCTGCTGGTCGACGACCAGGAGCTGATGCGGCAGGGCCTGCGCAAGATGCTGGAGATCGAGGACGGCATCGAGGTGGCGGGCGAGGCCGCCGACGGCGAGGAGGCGCTGCTGGTGGCCGCCGAGTGCCGCCCGGACGTGGCGCTGGTGGATGCCAGGATGCCCAGGATGGACGGCGTCGAGCTCATCTCCCGCCTGTCGGCCCGGCAGCCCGGGTTGGCGTCGATCGTGCTCAGCACCTTCGACGAGGACGACTACATCTTCGGCGCGCTGCGCGGCGGCGCCGTCGGCTACCTGCTCAAGGACTGCACGCCGGAGGAGCTGATCGACTCCGTCCGCCGCGCCGGCCGCGGGGAGACGGTGCTCGCCTCACCGGTGGCCGCCCGCCTGGTCGCCGAGCTCCGGCGCACCCCGCCCGCGCCGCCCCCGCCGGCCGCGCTTCGGGACCGGTTGTCGGCCCGGGAGGCGCAGGTGGCCGCGCTGATCGCCGCGGGGGCCTCCAACCGCGAGATCGCGGCCCGGCTGCGCATCGCCGAGGGCACGGTGAAGAACCACGTCTCCAGCCTCCTCCGCAAATACGCCCTCCGCGACCGCACCCGCCTCGCCCTCCACCTCAAGGACCCCCCACCCTCCTGACCCCCGCCACCCCATCACGCACGGGCCCGAACCGCGGACGACCACCGTCCCACCCCAGGCGGATCCCAGCCCCTCCCGGAGACCGCTACGACCGCCGTCACGCCCCCAAGAGGATCGCGCCCCCACCGGGAGACCACGACAACCGCCGGCACGCCCCCAGGCGGATCCCGGCCCCTCTCGAGTGGGGTTGTGCGCTCCGACTCCGGTGGTCCGGACCGAGATCCTGATGCCCGCGCCCGGCCCCCGCCCGGACCGGCGCGCCGGGACCCCCGTGGCCGGCAGCACCGATATCGTCGTATTCACTGTACGTAGTTGAGGAGACACTCGGTGCGCACGCAGACGGACGAAGGCTACCGGCACGCGCTCGGCAACCGCCAGGTCCAGATGATCGCGATCGGCGGGGCGATCGGGGTCGGCCTGTTCCTCGGTTCGGGCGGCCGGCTGGCCGCCGCGGGGCCCGCCCTGGTGATCTCGTACGCCACCGCCGGGGCGGCCGCGTTCTTCGTCATGCGGGCGCTCGGCGAGCTCGTGCTCTACCGCCCGGTGGCGGGGTCGTTCGTCGAGTACGCGGGCGAGTTCATCGGCCCGTGGGCGGCGTTCGCCAGCGGCTGGATGTACTGGATCAACTGGGCGTTCACCGGCATCGCCGAGCTGACCGCCATCGCCGCCTACATCCATTACTGGGCTCCGGCGTTCCCGCAGTGGCTGACGGCGCTCATCGCCCTGGGCTTCGTGCTGTCGGTCAACCTGGTGTCGGTCCGGCTGTTCGGCGAGCTGGAGTTCTGGTTCGCCATGCTGAAGGTGCTGGCGATCACGATCTTCCTGGTGGTCGGCCTGGTCCTGGTGGTCTTCGCGGTCGGCCAGGCGACCCCGCACAACCTCGTCTCCCACGGCGGCTTCTTCCCCAAGGGCTTCCCGATGGTGCTGATGAGCCTGCAGTCGGTGGTGTTCGCGTACGCGTCGATCGAGCTGGTCGGCATCACGGCGGGTGAGACGGCCAGGCCGCACCAGGTCATGCCGAAGGCGATCAACGGCGTGGTGTGGCGCATCGCGATCTTCTACGTGGGCTCGGTGGCGCTGCTGGCGATGGTCCTGCCGTGGACCGCGTACCACGCGGACACCTCGCCGTTCGTGACGGTCTTCGCGGGCCTCGGCGTCCCGTGGGCCGCCGACGCGATGAACCTCGTGGTGATCACCGCCGCGCTCTCGTCCTGCAACTCCGGCCTGTACGCCACGGGCCGCATCCTGCGCTCGATGGCCATGAAGCAGGAGGCGCCCGGGTTCACGGGCACGCTCAGCTCCAGGTTCGTCCCGATGGGCGGCATCCTGTTCACGGCGGCCATGTTCCTGGCCGGGGTGGCGCTGTTCTACTTCCTGCCCGAGCGCGCCTTCAACATCGCCACCGCCGTCGCCTCCCTCGGCGTGATCACGACCTGGGGCGTGCTCGTCTGGTGCCAGATGCGGCTGCGCCGGTCGGGCCACCTGTCGGTGTTCCCGATGCCCGGCGCGCCGTACACGAACTGGCTCACGCTGGCGTTCCTGGTGCTCGTCGTCCTGCTGATGCCCTTCGCCGACCCCGACCAGCGGGTGGCGTTCTTCCTCATCCCGGCGCTGGCCGTGGCCATCGCCCTCGGCTGGCGGGTGGTCAGCCGCCGCCGGATCGTCAACGGCGGCCGCCCCTGACTGAGTACTCTCGATGTGCCGGCACAGAGCCGCCGCACACGGGGGAGGCCGCACTGGACGAGGCGACACGACAGACGCCGAGGTGGACAAAGCGGGCGATAGTCCAGACCGTGGCGGCCGCCGCCGTCGGCGCCGCGCTTCCCGTGGCATGCGCGCCCTTGGGCGTCTTACCGAGGCTGGCCTGCGCCGTGCTCGGCGCGGGCTGCCCGGCCGATCAGGAGCCGAACGGGAGGCTGCCGCAGGCGACCCGCCTGACGCCCGTGCAGGTGGCGCAGGGCGGCATGTACGTCGCGCTGGGCGACTCCTACTCCTCCGGCGAGGGCGTCTGGGACCTGGACCATGAGCCGATCAACGACGGCGCCGACCGCTGCCACCGGGCGACGGGCTCGTACGTGCCGCTGGTGGCGCAGACCTACCGCTTCGGGGGCGGGACCGCCTTCTACGCCTGCAGCGGCGCCACCACCACCCAGATCCTGTCGGGCCAGTACGGCCAGAAGCCCCAGATCACCCGGGTCGGCCCGAACGCCAGCCTGGTGACGCTGAGTATCGGCGGCAACGACGCCGGGTTCACGAAGGTGCTCACGGGCTGCATCGTCAAGCTGCCGTGGTCGTCGGCGTGCGTGGAGCAGGACGCCGCCGTCGCCCGCCGCATCGACGAGCTGCGCCCCAGCCTGACCAAGGTGCTGCGCGAGGTGCGGACGCGGGCGCCGAACGCCCGCATCATCGTCCTCGGTTACCCCAGGCCCTTCCCCAAGGACCCCGTGGCGACCGTCGACAACATGAGCGCCGAGGACCAGACCTGGCTGAACGGGATGACGCGCCGGCTCAACGACACGGTGGCCTCGGTGGTGTCCGACTTCGACCGCACGATCGCGGCGTTCGGCGTGCCGGGGAGCGTGGAGTACGTGGACGCGTACGAGGCGTTCACGGGGCACGAGGTGGGCCGGCCGCAGCCGTACCTGAACGGGTTGAGCGTGAACATGGACGAGCTCAAGGTCAACGCCCGCAGCTACCACCCGACGGGCGACGGCTACCGCCGCTTCGCCGAGCTCATCACCAAGCAGATCGCCGCCGGACCGGGCCGCCCCATGAACAACGTCCGCCTCGACGCACCCTGACGCCCGCTCACTCGGCCGAGCGCTCCTCGGCCAGGTGGAGGCCCGCCTCGATGACGGCGTTCATGATGGGCGCGAGCCGGGCCTCCCCCAGCGACGGGGCGCGCAGCGCCATCCGCGACACGAGCGCGCGCTCCCGGGCCATGTCGCGCCCCGCGAACCCGCCCACCGGCTTGATCCGCTGCACGATGCCCGCCAGCGCCGCGCGCCGTTCGAGCAGCGTGGCCAGCGCCGCGTCCACCCGGTCGATCGCCTCGCGGCACTCCGGCAGCGTGGCGGGCGCCTCGGGCCGCACCAGGGCTCCCACGACCGTCACGGCCTCCTCGGCCGCGCGCAACACCGTCGCCGGGGAGAGCTCCTGACGGGCCTCGGCGAGGCTCCCGGGGCCCACGAACTCCAGCACCCCGCTCCTGGAGGGCTCAGCCGTCCGGGCTCCCACGTAGGTCCCGAGCTTGGCCGGCCCACCAACCGGCGGGGTGCCCCGTTCGGCCGAGTCCACGACGAGCCCGTCGGCGCCCGCCGCCACCGCCGCCGCGGACAGCGCCGCGTCCCGCGAGACGTCGGCGAGCACGGGACGCCCCGAGACCGCCCGGGCCGCCCGCATCATCCCCAGGTCCAGCCGGCCGCCCTCGCACAGGAGCACCCGCCCGTCCCCCTCCCGCGCGCAGTAGTCGGCCAGCTCCAGCCACTCCTCCAGCGAGGCGGCGGGCCGCCGCTCCACGACCACCGGCAGCCCGAGCCCGGCCGCCGAGCGCACCAGCGGGATGTCGCGCGTCCACGACGAACCCACCACGACCGCGTCCGCCCGCTCGGCGATGGCCGGCAGATCGGCGGCCGAGTACGGCTCCACCAGCGTGGCGTGCTCGCCCAGCACCTCGTACGCGTCGGCCTCCCCGCGGTGCGCCCGCAGGTCGACCCGGCCGCCGATCACCACGGCGGGCCCTTCGCCCACGAGCGTTCCGCCCACCGCCACGGCGCGCCGTTCCAAGGTCGATGACATCCTCGACTCCCCCAATTCGGGCCGGCCCCTGCGCAGCCGGCGGGAAAACCAAAAAGGCAGAGACGGGTCGTCTCTGCCTCGTGCCGGCTCCAGGTGGTCGCTAGCTGACGACCGGCTCTCCCGGAGCCGGCTCGATAAAGGCGTAGCGACAAGTCATGTCTGAAACACTACACCCATGGCTTCACCTGCTGGACGGTGCCGCTCACATGACGGACTGTCCTTCAGGCGAGTCGCCGTTGATCCCTCTCTATGGGAGTATTTCTTGGCCTAGAGGAGGGTTTGAGGCCGTTGATGTCGGATCGCAAGCAGGAGGGACGCCGCATCGCCGGCCGCTACCAACTGCAGGAACCCATCGGCAGGGGCGGGATGGGTATCGTCTGGCGCGCGTACGACGAGCTCCTGGACCGCACGGTCGCGGTCAAGGAGGTCAGGTACGCGGCCGCCCTGGGCGAGGAAGTGCAGCTGCTGAACCGGCGCACCATGCGCGAGGCGAGGGCGGCGGCGAGGTTCGAGCATCCCAACGTGATCGTCGTTCACGACGTGATCGAGGAGGATGACCGGCCCTGGATCGTCATGCAGCTCGTCCAGTCGCGCTCGCTGGGCGCCGTGATCAAGCAGGACGGGCCGCTGGCACCCAAGCGGGTGGCCGAGATCGGCCTGGCCGTGCTGGACGCGCTGCACCGCGCCCACGAGGCCGGCGTGCTGCACCGCGACGTCAAACCCGAGAACGTGCTGCTGGCCGACGACGGCCGGGTCGTGCTCACCGACTTCGGCATCGCCACGCTGGAGACCGAGACGCAGCTGACCGTGACCGGGCTGGCCGGGACGCCGGCGTTCATCGCGCCCGAGCGGCTCAAGGGGCTGCCCGCGCGGCGCGAGTCCGACCTGTGGTCGTTAGGGGCTACGCTGTACACGGCCGTGGAGGGCCGCTCCCCGCACGAGCGGGGGATGGCCCTGGCGACCATGCACGCCGTGCTGACCGACGAGCCCGATCCGGCTCCGCACACGGGCCCGCTCACCGACGTGATCCTGGGCCTGCTGAACAAGGAGCCGGTCCAGCGGCTCACGTACGAGGAAGCGCAGCGGATGCTGCGGCAGGTCATCGCCCAGGCGAGCCCGCCGCCGACCGCGCAGTTCCCCGCGGCCCAGACGGTCCGCGTGCCGCGGCCCACCGCGCCGCCGCGCGAGGTGCCCGCCCCGGCCCAGCCGCCGTCGCAGAGCGAGGCCTCGGCGCAGGGCAAGGCCGCCGTCCAGAACAGGTTCCGCGCCCTGGGCAAGCTGCGCCAGGCGCCGCCCGTCGAGGACGACACCCCGACCGACCCCAACCTGATCCGCTCCGCCGCTCCGGTCCCGTCGCCCGCCGTCCCTGAGACCGGGTCGCGGATCACGCCGTCGCCGACCGCGGCCCCGGCCCCCGCCACCGCCGAGTCCACGATGGACGCGACCAGGACGGACCCGCGCCGGGCCGGGCCGGTCATCGCGGCGGCCGTGGCCGTCGTGCTCGTGGCCGTGATCGGCGGCTACCTCGGGCTGAGCTCGGCCCCCGACGAGCGCGACACGAAGAAGGGCTCGTCCCAGGCCACGGTCCCCACGGGCACCGCCTCGCAGGCGTCGCCCAGCGCGTCCACGTCGGGCTCCGCCGAGCCCAGTGCGTCCCAGCCGCCGTCACCGACGGCCACGACCCCGGCTCCCACTCCCGAGAAGGAGAAGGAGAAGGAGAACGTGCTGCCGGCCGGCTGGAAGATGTACAAGGACAAGAAGCTCGGCTTCTCCGTCGGCCTGCCCAAGGGCTGGGACGTGCTGACCCGCGGCGGCAACCAGGTCAAGTTCCGAGGCCCCGGCGCGGCCTCCAACGCGTACCTCATGATCGAGGACGGCGGGAAGAGCAGCAGGGACCCGTACAAGGACTGGAAGAAGCAGGAGCCGAGTCTCAAGAACAATTTCGGCGGCTACAAGAAGCTCGACATCAAGCGGGTCGAGGGCTTCCAGAAGGCCGCCGCGGACTGGGACTTCACCTGGAACACCAACACCGGCAAGACGCGCGTGCGCAACCGGGGCTTCATCACCGACAACGGGCGGGGATACGCGATCTACTGGCACACGCTGAAGAGCCACTGGAAGGCCGACTACGACTTCTTTGAAGGGTTCTGCGCCACCTTCAAACCGGCCAAGTAGGCTTCACGGCGTGGAAAGGCAGGTCGGCAACCGGTATCGCCTCATCGAGCCGCTCGGCGAGGGTGGCATGGGCGTGGTCTGGCGTGCCTACGACGAGCTGCTCGACCGTACGGTGGCGATCAAGGAGGTCCGCTACACGGGCGTCGGCGACGCCAAGCGGGCCGAGCTCAACAGCAGGACCATCAGGGAGGCCAGGGCGGCGGGCCGCCTCGACCACCCGTCGGTGATCGTCATCCACGACGTCGTCGAGGAGGACGGCCGCCCGTGGATCGTGATGCAGCTCGTGCGCTCGCGTTCGCTGGCCGAGGTGGTGCGCGAGCGCGGGCCGCTCACGGTGGGGCAGGTCGCGGTGATCGGCGGGCGGGTGCTCGACGCGCTGCGCGCCGCGCACGCCACCGGGGTGCTCCACCGTGACGTGAAGCCCGAGAACGTGCTGCTGGCCGACGACGGCCGGGTGGTGCTCACCGACTTCGGCATCGCCTCGCTGGAGGCCGAGGCGGGGCTGACGGCGACCGGCGGGCTGGTGGGCACGCCCGCGTACATGCCGCCCGAGCGTCTCAACGGCGAGCCCGCGCGCCCCGAGTCGGACCTGTGGTCGCTGGGGGCGACGCTGTACGCGGCCGTCGAGGGCGAGCCGCCGTTCAAGCGCGACTCGTGGGCCGCGACGGTCGCGGCGGTGCTGCGCGACGCGCCGGAGCCGCCGGCGCGGGCCGGCGCGCTGCAGCCGGTCATCATGGGGCTGCTGCGCAGGAGCCCGGACGAGCGCCTGCCCGCCGCGGAGGCCGCGAGGCTGCTGTACGAGGCCGCCACGGGCCCCTCCCCCCACCCGACGACCCCCGGGGCCTGGCGGCCGGCGGGGGCCGCGAACACGACCGAGGGCCCCACGCTCTCGACGCGGCCCAGGCGCGGCAGGGCGCTGTGGATCGGCCTGCCCGCCGCCGTGGCGGTGCTGGGCGCGGGCGGCTTCCTGGTCTCCAACCACTGGACGAGCACCGCCGCGACCCCGAGCCCCACACCGACGGGTCCCACCCCCACCGCCGAGCCGCCCACGTCGAGCACTCCCACGGCCACGCCCGAGCCCACGCGTACGCCCACCACGACGACGCAGCCGGTGCCCGCAGGATGGCGCGCGTTCAGGAGCGCGCAGGGCCGCTTCGGGGTCGCCGTCCCGGAGGGGTGGCGGGCCGTGAAGCACTCCACCAGGGACAGCATCACCTTCAAGGGCCCCGACAGCCCAGGGGCGATGATCGTGGAGTGGACCGTCCCCGACTTCGCCTGGACGGACCCGGCGAAGCAGTGGGCCAGCCTGGAGAAGGAGATCCGGGCGAAGGGCGAGTTCGAGGGATACAGCCGGATCGGCATCGTCTCGACCACCTACCTCGGCCGCAAGGCCGCCGACTGGGAGTTCACCAGGATCCGCGACGGGCAACGGATCCACGTGATCAACCGCGGCTTCCGCACCGCCGACGGCCGCCCATACGCCCTCTACTGGGAGACCACCGACGCCCGCTGGGCCTCGGACCGGCGCTACTTCGAGACGTTCGCGAAGACCTTCAGACCTCAATGAAAGAGCAGGCGCACTTCTGGCGGCATCCGGCGGTGCCGGGCACCGACCTGCTCAAGGCCCGCTACGTCACCCACCGCTTCACCCGGCACGTGCACGACGGCTACGCCATCGGCGTGATCGTCAGGGGCGTGGAGGAGTTCGACTACCGCGGCACCCTGCACCGGGCGGGCGCGGGCGAGGTGGTGCTGGTCAACCCCGAGTCGGTGCACACCGGCCAGGCGGGCACGCCGGACGGCTGGTCGTACCGCATGCTCTACCCGTCGATCGACACGCTGGCGGGGATCGCCGCCGAGCTGGGCGTGCCGTACGCGACGCCGCACTTCCCCAGGCAGGTGGTGCGTGACGAGGAGGTGGCGCTGCTGCTCGGCCGGGCTCACCAGGCGGCCGAGCGCGGCGACGCGCTGGCCGCCTCCACGTTGAGCCGCACGCTGTTCGCGCGGCTGGTGACCCGCCACGCCACGCCCAGGCCGACGGCGATCCTGCCCGCCGAGGGCCGGCGGGCCGTGCGGGACGCGCTCGACCTGCTGCACGGCAGCCTCGTCGACCCGCCGACGCTGGACGACCTGGCCGACGCGGTGGGCGCGCGGCCGTTCGCGCTGCTGCGGGCGTTCAAGGCCGAGACCGGCCTGCCGCCGCACGCCTACCTCACCTCGCTGCGGGTGCGCCAGGCGCGCCGCCTCCTGCAGTCCGGGGTACGCCCGGCGCAGGTGGCCGCCGAGGTGGGCTTCACGGACCAGGCCCACCTCAACCGGCATTTCAAGCGCATCGTGGGCGTGCCGCCCGCGGCGTACCAGCGTGCTGCAGGAACGTACAAGACCGGCGGTTCCCCCACCTCCTAGCCTCTTGCGGCATGGAACAGACAACTCACCGTTCCGCCGCCGTGCGGGACGGCCTCGGCGTGGGCGTGGCCGTGGGGCTGTCGGGGATCGCCTTCGGCGCCGCCGCGATCACCGCGGGCCTGAGCGTGCCGCAGGCGTGCGTGTTGAGCCTGCTGGCCTTCACCGGCGCCTCGCAGTTCGCGCTGACCGGCGCGGTGGGCGCGGGCGGCGACCTGGTGACCGCCACGCTGGGCGCGCTGCTGCTGGGCGGCCGCAACACGCTCTACGGCCTGCGCCTGGCCGACCTGCTCCGGGTACGCGGGCCCCGTCGGCTGCTGGCCGCGCAAGGGGTGATCGACGAGACGACGGCCGTCACGCTGGCCCAGCCGACCCCGGAGGCGGCCCGTACGGGCTTCGTCACCACGTTCGCCAGCCTCTACCTCACCTGGAACCTGACCACCCTGGCAGGCGCCTACGGCGCGTCGTTCCTGGGCGACCCCGGCGTGCTGGGGCTGGACGTGGTGGGCCCGGCCGCGTTCCTGGCCATCCTGTGGCCGCGCCTGACGGCCAGCGCCGAGCTGCGCCGGCTGGCCGGCGCGGCGGCGGCGATCGCCCTGTGCGCCACCCCGTTCCTGCCGCCCGGCGTGCCCGTGCTGCTGTCGGCGGCCGCCGTGCTGGTGGTGATGGCGCGATGACGCTGTGGTGGGCCATCGCCGCGGTCTGCGCGGGCTGCTACGTGCTCAAGCTGGCCGGGCTGGCGGCGCCGCGCCGGGTGCTGGAGCATCCGGCGATCCGCAGGTTCGCCGAACTGGTGCCGGTGGCGCTGCTGGCGGCCCTGATCGCGGTGCAGGTGTTCACGGAGGAGGGCGGGCTGAGCTTCGACCCGGCGCGCACGGCCGGGCTGGGCGCCGCGGTCGTCGGGCTGCTGCTGCGGGCGCCGTTCCTGGTCATCCTGGCCGCGGCGGCCCTCGTCACCGCGCTTGTCCGGTTCTTTCTTGGGTAGTCGCCGTGCATGTCCGATGCAACAGAGATGGTCGGTGGGCGTTACCGGCTGCTCAGGACGATCGGCCGGGGCGGGATGGGCACGGTGTGGCAGGCTCATGACGAGGTGCTGGGCCGGGACGTGGCGGTCAAGGAGATCCTGCCGCCGCCCGACCTGACGGATCCCGAGCGCGAGGTCTTCGCCGTACGCACGTTCAGGGAGGCCAGGGCCGCCGGCCGGGTGGCGCATCCGGGTGTGGCCACCGTGTACGACGTCCTGGAGGAGAACGGTCACCCGTGGATCGTCATGCAGCTCGTCGACTCCCGCACCTTGGGCGAGCTGATCCGCGAGGACGGCCCCATGTCCCCGCCGGAGGCCGCGGACATCGGGCTGCAGCTCCTCGAGGCGCTGCGCGCGGCGCACGCGGCGGGCGTGCTGCACCGGGACGTCAAACCGGACAACGTGCTGCTGGCCGAGGACGGCCGGGCGGTGCTCACCGACTTCGGCATCGCCACGACGGAGGACGAGGCTCCCGTGACGAGCACGGGCGTGCTGCTCGGCACCCCCGCGTTCATGGCGCCGGAACGCGCGGCGGGCAGCCAGGCCAAGGCCTCCTCCGACCTGTGGTCGCTGGGCGTGACGCTCTACATCGCGGTCGAGGGGCACTCGCCCTTCCAGCGGGACAACCCCCTGGCCACGCTGGGCGCGGTCCTGCACGCCGAGCCGGAGCCGCTGGCCCGCGCGGGCGTGCTCGGTCCCGTACTGCTCGGGCTGCTGCGCAAGAACCCGGCCGAGCGCATGTCGCTGGAGGAGGCCGAGCAGCGGCTGGCCGCGATCCTGACCGGCGGCGCCCCCGAGCGGACGGGCCCCGTCACCGAGCCTGGCCCGGCCGGGCCCGGCGCGATCAAGCCAAGTGCGACCGGGCCGGGCGGGGCTTCCCCGCGGCGGCGCAGGCTTCCGGTGGCCGTGATCGCGGGAGGCGCGCTGGTCGTCGCGGCGGTCACGGGCGGCGCTGCCTGGTGGTCCGGCCGGACGCGGGACCTGCCCCGGAGCCCGGGCCCCGCCCCCGCCGTCGTGACCGCCGGGCCCTCCACCGGCGCTCCGACCACCGGCGCTCCGCAGCTCGCCCCGACGCCCTCCACACCCGAAAGCTCCCCGACGGCCGTCGAGGACCGGCACAGGACGCCTACCGGCGAGCGGAAGGACCCCACCCGGGAGCCCACGCCGACCGGTGAGCGGAAGAACCCCGACCGGACGCCGACGCCGAGCGCGAGCGGCAAGAAGGACCGGGACAACACCACCCCTTCCCGGACCCCGGACTCGGTCGAGCCGTCGGAGCCGGAGGGCTGATCGTGCAACCCCGGTGAGGCCCGGCCCTGTCTCCGGGGCATGAGCGAGATCGACCTGTCGGTGGTGATCCCCGCCTACAACGAGGAGGCCAGGCTCGGCGCCACCCTGGCCGCCGTCCAAGCCCACCTGAGCGCGACGCCGCTGAGCTGGGAGCTGATCGTCGTGGACGACGGCTCGGCGGACCGCACGCTGGCCGTGGCCTCCGCCGCGGCGGGCACCGAGCCGCGGATCCGCGTCATCCGCTGGCCCGCCAACCGGGGCAAGGGCCACGCGGTACGCCGCGGCGTGCTGGTCTCACGCGGTCACCAGGTGCTGTTCACGGACGCGGACCTGGCCACCCCGATCGAGGAGTTCGGCCGGCTGCGGGCGGCGCTGGGCCGGGACGCCGGCGCGGCCATCGGTTCCCGCGCCCGCCCCGGGTCCCGCATCCTGGTGCGCCAGCACCCCGCCAGGCACCTGCTGGGCACCTTGGGCAACCGGCTCATCCGGACGCTGGCCGTGCCGGGGATCGCGGACACGCAGTGCGGGTTCAAGCTGTTCGACGGGGACAAGGCACGGGTGGTGTTCGGCCGGGCGCGGCTGGACGGGTGGGCCTTCGACGTGGAGATCCTGCGGGCTTTCGCCCGGCGGGGATGGCCGGTCAGGGAGGTCCCGGTGCGCTGGTCCCACCGGCCCGGCTCCAAATTACGCGCCCACCACTACCTGCTGACGCTCGGCGACCTGTGCCTGCTGCGGTGCGAGGGCCGATGACGCGCCGCCGGACCGGCCTGGCCGTCGCGTGCGTCTATCTCGCCCTGGCCGTCTTCGTGTACGCCCACCTGTGGGCCGACCCGTCCCACCGCTACCTGATCGACGGAGGCCAGGACCAGCACCAGTGGGAGTGGTTCTTCGCGGTCACCGCCCGCAACCTGGCCTCCTGGGACTTCCCGCTGTTCACGACCCTGCAGAACCACCCGCTCGGCGTGAACCTCATGGCCAACACCGTCATGCTCGGCGTCTCCGCGCCGCTCGCGCCCGTCACGCTGGCCTTCGGCCCCTCGGTGACGTGGGCGATCGTGCTCACCGGCGGCCTGGCGGGCAGCGCCGGCGCCTGGTACCGGCTCCTGTCCGGGCACCTGGTGGGCTCCCCGGCCGCGGCGGCGATCGGGGGCGCGTTCTGCGCGTTCGCGCCGCCGATCATCTCCCACGCCAACGCCCACCCGAACTTCGTCGTGCTGTTCGCCATCCCGCTGATCATCGGCCGGGTGCTGCTGCTGGTCCGGGATTGCCGCGTCCGGCGTGACGGGGCCGTGCTGGGGCTGCTGGTGGCGTACCAGGTCTTCCTGGGCGAGGAGGCGCTGCTGCTGGCCGCGACCGGGCTCGCCGTGCTCGCCGCCGGGTACGTCGCGGTCCGGCCCGGCGTCGCCCTGGCGGCGCTGCGGCCCCTCCTGGCGGGCACGGCGGTGGCGGCGGCGGTGAGCCTGGCGCTGAGCGGGCCCGCGCTGTGGTTCCAGTTCGCCGGGCCGCAGAGCTACTCCTCGCTGATCCACGGGCCCGCGGGCAACGACGTCCAGGCGCTCGTCTCGTACGCGGGAAGGTCGCTGGCCGGGGACGCTAACGTGGCGGCGGCGCTGTCGCTCAACCCCACCGAGCAGAACGCGTTCTTCGGCTGGCCGCTGGCCGTCCTGGTCGCCGGGGTGGCCGTGTGGCTGCGGCGGGTCCCGATGGTGGCGCCGCTGACGCTGGTGGCCGTGGTGTCGGCGGTGCTGTCTCTCGGGCCTGAGATCACCTTTTACGGCGAGAAGACTGGATATTTTGGGCCGTGGTGGTGGATGTCCAAGTTGCCGCTGTTCGAGTCGGTGCTGGAGTCCCGTTTCACGCTGGTGTGCGTCCCCGCCGTCGGGGCCCTCCTGGCGATCGCGGCCGACCGGGTGCTGGAGGTGTCGTGGCGGGGCGCGCCGGCGCGGGTGCTGCTGGGGCTGGCGCTGGCCGAGGCGCTGCTGCCGCTCGCGCCCAAGCCCCTGGTGGCCGCCGACCGCCCGGACACGCCCGCGTTCTTCACGACCGGCATGTGGCGCTCGTACGTGCGCCCCGGGCGTTCTCTCGTGCCCGCGCCGCCGCCCGACGCCGCCGACGCCCGGGCGCTGCGCTGGCAGGTCGACGCGGGGCTCGGCTTCCCCCTCCCCGAGGGGTACTTCGTCGGCCCTGCCGGCCCCGGCCGGGAGGGTGCGTACGGCGCACCGCCCCGCCCCACCGCCTCGCTGCTGCGCGACGTGCGCGACAAGGGCGAGGTCCCGGCCGTCGGGCCGGCGGAACGGGCCCGGGCGCGGGCCGACCTGGCGTACTGGCGGGCCGACGCGGTCGTGCTCGGCCCGTACGAGCACCAGGACGCGCTCCTGCGCACCCTCACCGCGCTCCTGGGGCCGCCCCTGTTCGCGGGCGGCGTGTGGGTGTGGGATGTGTGATGCAACCTTTGCCGCGTCCGGCGCTGTCACAGGGGAGTGAAGGATGACCGAGGAGGTGTCGGGTGCACGCGGCGGAGGAGCGGGACTACGTGGACTACGTGACCGCGCGGCTCCCGGCGCTGCGGCGGCTGGCGCACTACCTGTGCAAGGACGCCCACCGCGCCGACGACGTCGTGCAGATGGCCATCACCAGGCTCTACGTCCACTGGCGGCGCGCCTGCGCGGCCCGCGACCTGGACAGGTACGTGGACGCGATGCTCGTCCGGTGCTTCCTGAACGACCAGCGCCTCGGCTGGTGGACCCGCGTCAGGCTGGCGGGCTCCTCCCACGAGGTCACCGAGGAGCGCGCCGGGCCGCCGCCCGACCTCGAGACCCGGTCGGTGGTGCGCGCGGCGCTGGCCAAGGTGCCGCCGCGACAGCGGGCGGGTCTCGAGGTCGGGCGGCGGTTCCTGTTCGATCTGCCCGTGTCGGAGGTGGCGGAGATCCTGGGGTGTTCGGCGGGCAACGTGAAGAGCCAGTCGGCCCGCGGCCTGGCCACGTTGCGCGAGGTGCTCGGTGACGATCCGACGCTGGTGGTGGAGGGAGCGATGCGGCATGGACGCCCGTGACCGCGGCCCTGGTCCCGCCGTGGACGGCGGGCGGCTGCTCGATCCGCTGCGCGGCATGGAGCCCGATCCGACGGGGCGGGTGAGCGTGGCGTCCGCCGTACGGGCCGGGCGGCGGCGGACGCGCGCCCGCGCGGCGCTCGGGGCGGTGGCGGCCGTCAGCGCCGTGGTCGCGGTGATCGCCCTGACGACCGTGCTCGGCCACCGGGCGGCCCGGCCCCGGCCGCAGCCCGCGGTCGCCCCGCAAGCCGGGTTCGACGTGCTGACCAGGGCCTTCACGGTGGGCTCCGCGGGCGGCTTCACCCCCGACACGTACGTGACGGGCCGCCTCGTCCAGCGGGTCACCCTGCGCCCCGCCGACCCGTCACGGCCGGGGGACGCGGTGATCGAGCTGTACGCCCAGGGCAGCCGGCCCATGACCACCGACGGATCCGCCGCTCCCCCGGTCAACGGCCGGGCCGCGATCTGGCCACGGGAGCCCGTCCTGAGGCCCGGCACGGCCGAGGTGGCCTGGCAGTGGGGGCCGCGGGCGTGGGGCGTGGTGTCGGTCAAGGGCGGCGACCGCGAGCTCGCCCACCGGGTGGCCCAGAGCGTCCTGCCCTCCGCGGGCGAACGGATCGACGTGCCGTTCACCGTCCCGGGACAGCTGGGCGCGCCGGTGGGCGCGGTCACCTCGTACGGCTCCCCGGCCAGGGTGGGGCTCCGCTACGGCGACGCGGGCTCGTGGCTGGAGGTCGGGGTCGTGGAACGGACCCCGGCCCTGAAGCCCGCCACCACCGTGCGCGGCCTGCCCGCCGTGCGGGAGGACCGCCGCGTCACGGTGCTCAGGGACGGCTACGCGGCCTACGCCGAGGCCGGGCGCGGCGACTCGGGGGACCGGCTGGCCGAGCTGGCGGCGGCGGTCACGCTGGACCCGGACACCGGGTGGCCCGGCGAGCCCACGCCCGCCTGCACCGGCCCGTGCGCGACCCGCTCTCCCGGGTAGGCGGGTCCGGTCAGGACTCGGCGCGGACGATGTCCAGCGCCTTCTGCAGGTCCTGCGGATAGTCCGTGCTGAACGACATCCAGTCGCCCGTGGTGGGGTGCTCGAACCCGAGCGCCACCGCGTGCAGCCACTGGCGCGTGACCCCCAGCCGGGCCGCCAGCGTCGGATCCGCCCCGTAGAGCAGGTCCCCGACGCAGGGGTGCCGCAGCGCCGCCATGTGCACCCTGATCTGGTGCGTACGCCCGGTCTCCAGCTTGATGTCCAGCAGCGAGGCCGCGCGGAACGCCTCGACGGTGTCGTAGTGGGTGACCGACGGCTTCCCCCCGGCCACCACCGCGAAACGCCCGTCCCCGGACGGGTGGCGGTCGATGGGCGCGTCCACCGTGCCCCTGAACGGGTCGGGATGCCCTTGCACCAGCGCGTGGTAGCGCTTGTCGACCGTGCGCTCCTTGAAGGCCCGCTTGAGCCGCGAGTACGCGACCTCGCTCTTGGCCACCACCATCGCCCCCGTGGTGTTGGCGTCGAGGCGGTGCACGATGCCCTGGCGCTCGGCGGCCCCGCTGGTGGCGATCGTGTGACCGGCCCCGAGCAGCCCGCCGATCACGGTCGGCCCCGTCCAGCCGACGGTCGGGTGGGCGGCCACGCCGATCGGTTTGTTGATCACGATGACGTCGTCGTCCTCGTACACGACCGTCATGCCCGGCACCGGCTCGGCGACCGGCATCGGCGTGGTGACCGGCGGCGGCATCGTCACGTCGAGCCACGCGCCCGCGTGCACGCGGTCGGACTTGGCCGGCTGCCGGCCGTCCACCAGCACCTCGCCCGCGCCGATCAGCTCGGCCGCGCGGGTGCGGGAGAAGCCGAACAGCCGCGAGAGCGCGGCGTCGAGCCGCTCGCCCTCCAGCCCGTCGGGTACGGGCAGGCTCCGCTGCTCACTCACCCTTCTCGGCCCCCTTGGTCTCCGGGGTCTCCCGGGACCCGTCGATCTGCACGTTGCGCCAGGCCAGCAGCACCGCCAGGATGCCGCCGCAGACGATGGCCGAGTCGGCGATGTTGAACACGGGGAAGTAGTCGATCACGGGGAAATGCCCGGGGAGCACCTCGATGAAGTCGACGACGTGCCCCTGCAGCTGCGTGGAGCGCCCGATCCCCGAGGGATAGCGCAGCAGCCGGTCGGTGAGGTTGCCGAGCGCGCCGCCGAGCAGCAGCCCCAGCGTGACCGCCCAGGCCCGGCTGCCGAGCTTGCGGGCGGTGCGCACGATGGCGACGACCACGCCCGCGGCGATGAAGGTGAAGACGAAGGTCATTCCGGTGCCGAGGCTGAACGCGGCACCGGAATTGAAGATCACCCGGAACTGCAGCACGTCCTGGAGGACGACGAGCGGCGCCTGACCCTCGAGCGTGCGAAGCACCACCGTCTTGGTGATGAGGTCGGCCGCGTAGACCACGGCCGCCAGCACGACGAGGACGGCGACCAGACGCCCGCGGGGGCGGCCTACCGGCGCTCCTCCTTCTGCTTGCAGGCCACGCACAGCGTCGCCCTCGGGAACGCCTGAAGGCGTTCCTTGCCGATCGGCTTGTGGCACGATTCGCACACTCCATAGGTCCCGGCGTCGATCCTGGCGATCGCACGTTCGTTCTGCGCGACCAGATCGCGCGCATTCAGGGTAAGGGCGATCTCGCGTTCGCGCTCGTACGTCTTCGCGCCGGCGTCCGCCTGGTCGTCGCCCGCCCCCTGAGTGACGTCTCCAGAGGCTATCTCCGTCTCGTGGCGGTGAATGTCCGCGTTGAGCTGGTCGATCTCGCTCTGGAGCCTGCCGCGTACCTCGGCCAGCTCCTCTTCCGACCACATCGAAGGTGTAGCGGTCTGCGTGACTGCCGCCATGGCTGCCTCCATTGCTGATCAAGGCCGTAAATGGTGCGGGCAGCTTAGGGATCCACATAACGGAACGGCAAACGACCCGCCGGACGGTTTACCTCCCCCGTACTATCCCGCCTCGCGCATTAAACTCCTCCACAGGGGCGTCCATTCCCGCAACTTTGTCGGTTGCGTACCGACGGCCCCTAAGGCGGCTCGCCCTGAGATACCAGGAAGCCTTCGGCCCCACTCTGCGTTATGGTTTGAGACTGCAAGGCGTTGATGGGGCCCGACTGTGAGGGATATCACCCCGGAGCCGCCGGAAGAACGGCTCGCGAGAGCTCATTAGACCCGGCCGCAGATCAAACGAAGAGGGCCTCGCCCGCGTGCGAGGTCAAGAAGGGTGGTACCGCGGGGCCGCATGGCTTCGTCCCTTCACGCTCGCCCTACCGGCCGATCAAGCGTGGAGGTCACACCCGAAATGTCTTCGCCATCTTTCCGCTCTCTTCCCGCGCAGGTCGACCTGCCCGCGCTCGAGCGCGAGGTCCTCGACCGCTGGCGGGACGGGAAGATCTTCGAGCGCTCCGTGGAGCAGAACTCCGGAAACCCGTCCTGGGTCTTCTACGAGGGCCCGCCCACCGCGAACGGCCTGCCCGGCGTGCACCACGTCGAGGCGCGGGTGTTCAAGGACCTGTTCCCGCGCTACAAGTCCATGCGCGGATTCAGCGTCCCGCGTAAGGCCGGATGGGACTGCCACGGCCTGCCCGTCGAGGTCGGCGTGGAGCGCGAGCTGGGCCTGACCGGCAAGAAGGACATCGAGGAATACGGCATCGCCGAGTTCAACGCCAAGTGCCGCGAGTCGGTGCTGCGCCACGTCGACGCCTTCGAGCAGCTGACCGAGCGCATGGGCTACTGGATCGACCTGTCCCAGGCGTACCGGACCATGGACCCGTCCTACATCGAGTCGGTCTGGTGGTCGCTGAAGGTCATCTGGGACAAGGGGCTGCTGTTCCGCGACTTCCGCATCACGCCGTACTGCCCGCGCTGCGGCACGGGGCTGTCCGACCACGAGCTGGGCCAGCCCGGCGGCTACGAGACCGTCTCCAGCCCGTCGGTCTACGTCCGCATGCCGGTGACCGCCGGGCCGCTGGCCGAGCTGGGCGCCGCGCTCCTGGTGTGGACGACCACGCCGTGGACCCTCGTGTCCAACACGGCCGTCGCCGTGCACCCCGACGTGACGTACGTCGCGGCCCGCACCGCGGACGGCGAGGTCCTGGTGGTCGCAGAGCCGCTGCTGTCGGTCCTCGGCGAGGGCGCGACCGAGGTGGCCCGCTACACGGGCCGCGAGCTGGAGCACACCGCGTACTCCCGCCCGTTCGACCTGGTCGACATCCCCGGCGCCCACTACGTCGTGCTCGGCGAGTACGTCACGGTCGAGGACGGCACCGGCCTGGTCCACCAGGCGCCGGCCTTCGGCGCCGACGACATGGCCGTGATCAGGCAGTACGACATGCCCGTCGTCAACCCGATCGGCCCCGACGGCCGCTTCCTCGACGACGTGCCCATGGTCGGCGGCCGGTTCTTCAAGGACGCCGACGAGGAGCTGACCGAGGACCTGCGCGCCCGCGGGCTGCTCTACCGCGGCGGCCACTTCGAGCACAGCTACCCGCACTGCTGGCGCTGCCACACCCCGCTGCTCTACTACGCGCTCCCGTCCTGGTACATCCGCACCACCGCGGTCAAGGACAAGATGCTGTCCGAGAACGCCGGCACCAACTGGTACCCCGAGACGATCAAGTGGGGCCGGTTCGGCGAGTGGCTGCGCAACAACGTCGACTGGTCGCTGTCGCGCTCGCGCTACTGGGGCACGCCGCTGCCGCTGTGGGTGTGCTCGGCGGACGAGTCCCACGTGACGTGCGTCGGCTCGCTGGAGGAGCTGGGCGGGCTGGCGGGGCAGGACATCTCGGCGCTCGACCCGCACCGCCCGTTCGTGGACGACGTGACCTTCGACTGCCCGTCGTGCGGCGCCCTCGCGCGCCGCGTGCCGGACGTCATCGACGCCTGGTACGACTCCGGCTCCATGCCGTTCGCCCAGTGGGGCGAGCGCGGCAAGCCGGAGGGCGTCTACCCGGCGCAGTTCATCTGCGAGGCCACCGACCAGACGCGCGGCTGGTTCTACTCGCTGATGGCCGTCGGCACGCTGGTCTTCGGCCAGTCCTCCTACGAGAACGTGCTCTGCCTCGGCCTCATCCTGGCCGAGGACGGCCGCAAGATGAGCAAGCACCTGGGCAACATCCTCGAGCCGATCCCGCTCATGGACCAGCACGGGGCCGACGCGCTGCGGTGGTTCATGGCCTGCTCGGGCTCGCCGTGGGCGTCGCGCCGGGTGGGGCACAACACCCTCGAGGAGATCGTCCGCAAGGTCCTGCTGACGCTCTGGAACACCTCGTCGTTCTTCACCCTCTACGCCAACGCCGAGTCCTGGTCGCCGGCCATGCTCGCGCAGGCCACGCCCGCGGCCGAGCGCCCGCTGCTCGACCGCTGGGTGCTGGCCGAGCTGCACAGGACGGTGGCCGACGTCACGGCGTCGCTGGACGAGTACGACACCCAGCGCGCCGGGCGCCGCCTGGCGGACTTCCTCGACGACCTGTCCAACTGGTACGTGCGCCGCTCGCGCCGCCGCTTCTGGCAGGGGTCGCCGGAGGCGTTCGCGACGCTCTACGAGTGCCTGGAGACGGTGACGCGGCTGATGGCCCCCGTCACGCCGTTCATCACCGACTACCTCTGGGACGTCCTTCGCTCCTCCGACGCGCCCTCCTCGGTGCACCTGGCCGACTGGCCGGAGGTGCGCGAGGACCTGCTGGACCCGGTGCTGTCCGACCAGATGGCCCTCGTACGCCGCCTGGTGGAGCTGGGCCGCTCGGCCCGCGCCTCGTCGGGCGTCAAGACCCGCCAGCCGCTCCGCCGCGCCCTGGTGGGGGCACACGGCTGGCCGTCGCTGCCCGGCGAGCTCCGGGGCCTGGTGGCGGACGAGCTGAACGTCCACACCCTCGAAGACATGTCCGGATTTAGCGCCGATCTCGTGACTTACTCGGTCAAGCCCAACTTCCGGGCCCTGGGCAAGCGCTTCGGCTCCCAGACCAAGCTCGTCGCGGCCGCCGTGGCCGCCGCCGACGCCACCCGCGTGGCCCGGGCCCTCCGCTCGGGATCCACGGTCATGGTGGAGGCGGACGAGCTGGGCGAGATCATGCTCGGCCCGGACGACGTGATCGTCAACGAGCAGCCCCGCTCGGGCTGGGCGGTGGAGACGGGCGCCATCGGCACCGGCACGGGCGAGACGGTGGCCCTGGACCTGGAGCTCACCGACGAGCTGCGCCGCGCCGGTCTCCTGCGCGAGGTCATCCGCCTGGTCCAGGACGCCCGCAAGTCGACCGGCCTGTCGATCACGGACCGCATCGACCTGTGGTGGACCACGTCCTCCCCCGAGCTCGCCACGGCCCTGCGCACCGAGGGGCATGTGGTGGCGGAGGAGGTCCTGGCGACGACGGTCACGGAGGGCACGGCGACAGACCTCCCGTCCCACACGGACGAGGACCTGTCCCTGACCTTCCACCTCCGCCGCGCCTGACACGCACTACGGCGGTGGGGCGCACCCTCACAACCCGCCCCACCGCCACCCACCCCTGTGCTGGAACGCCCCTCACGCCCCGCCCCCTGCCCCCCACCCCCTGACCCCCACCCCCGATGGGCCGCCTCCTCACGGCCCACCGCCCTCCCCCGAAGCACACCCCCGGCGCCGTCCGCGCGGGACCCGCAGCCGGGGCGTCGTTGCGCAGGATTGCACCGTGGTCGCCGGGGATCTTCGCGTGATCTTGATGTTCGGATTGCGCTCGACCACCTGAGTGAGGCTGGTCGACGACGATGTCGCCGCTGGGCGAGTTCACCCGGCAGGTCGCCGGCGGCCTCGCCGATTCGGGGTATCCGCCGGAGTTCATTGATGGCCCCGCAGGCGCCGGTGGAGATATCGACGGGCCGCGCCGATGAGCGGGCCGATGAAGGGCCGGCGTTCAGATCGAAGATGATCGAGGCCGCGCTGGAGACACCGACCGAGCAGCTCGTGTTCAAGGCCGGGTCGACGGGTGCTACTTCTCGGCCGTGCCGGATTCCCCGCTGATGGACTCCTGATAGATGTCCGCGAAGGTGCGCGAGTCCTTGATCAGGTCGTCGCAGAAGGCGGCGACGTCGTTGCCGATGAGTTCCAGGACTCCCTTACCGGCCGCGACGCCCTCCTCGAAGAAATCGACGATCCCTGAGAGCAGGGGACCCTCAAGCAAGTCGATCGGTCCAACCTTGAAGAAGTACCTCTGCATCTCCTTGTAGACGATCTGGTAGTCCGGCGGGAGTGCCTTGACCCGCGCCATGTGCGCCCGCCACTGCTTCTTGCCCTCGATGATGTCCTGGATGCCCACGTCAGCCTCCTAGCCGGCCCAATTTCCTTGCGACGTTCCTGTTCAACTGCTCACGCCACCTGTCGCGATAGCTCCGGGCCCCTTTCCCGCCTGCCAGCGCCGCGCAGAAGCCCCCGATGTCGTCCCCCAGCACCTCGTGAATGCTCCGCCCATCGGCCGCCGTCTCTTCGAGCAGCCCCAGAGCACCGTCGAGAATCGGCATCAGGTTTCGACCCGTGAAGTCCCCGTAGGGAAAAAGATGACCCTTGATCTCTTCCCACGCCGCCCGGTAGTCGGCCGGCAATGCCTCGGCCCGAGCTTCGAACGCCTTCCATTCCCTGGTGAGATCGCTGCCTGTCATGGTCTCCCAGAAGTTCATCTCCCGCCCTCCTTGAGCTTGTCGATCCGCGATGTGATGTACTCCCATTTCGCCCAGAACGTCGCGAGTTCTTCGCGCCCTGCCTCGTTGAGCTCATAGAACTTGCGCGGCGGGCCCAGCCCGGACGGTCGTTTCGTCACCTGGACGAGCCCGTTCTTCTCCAGTCGCAACAGGATGGTGTAAACCGTCCCCTCGACGACGTCGGCGAAGCCCAGTTCGTTCAGCCGACGCGTGATGGCGTACCCGTAGGTCTCCTCGCTGCCGATGATTTCCAGCACGCAGCCTTCAAGCGTGCCCTTCAGCATCTCTGTCAGGCCGTCCATCGTGGGTCCTCTTCCGCCTTCCCTTGGTACTCGGTGCTACCGAGTACCAGTACACGGTACCACGGAGTAGCGGACCATGCCGCGCACGCGGCGAGCACGAACCACGGAGGCGATTCGAATCATCGGCGCCGCACTTACACGAGTGCTCGACCCCGCCGATGACCTTCCGGGAGCGCCTTGCAGGAGGAGGCGTCGGCGCAGGTGAGGGCGGTTTGCGCCGAAGGCGGTACGGGCCGGCCAAGGTTCGCGAAGGCGTCAGTGCGGCCGCACCACGCCGAGGAGGAACTCCAACATCCGACACGCCGCCCGGGGATGATCGGATGGGCTGCCGCCGGCAGCGGCGTCAAGAAGACCGCGCCGCCAGTGCCGCCAGTGCCGCCGAGGACGGATACACCGAGGTCGGCCGCGCCCCGGAGGAAGCCCATCGCCCGGCGCGGGTTGTCGATGATGACGCCGTCCGGCCTGGGCCGCAGTGCCAGCACCTGCCGCGCCGCGAGATAGCCGCCCCACTCGGTGGCCTCGACGTGGATCAGCATCTGCGGGTCGTCCCCGTCGATGCCGCGTTCACCGAGCGCGCGCGTGACCCCGAGCACGCGCTGCTGGATGAAGGAGTATCGCGGCGCACCCCGACACACGAGTGATTCTCCGGCGGCCATGCCCGGCCAGGTGGAAGGCGGGCGCCGCGCCTTCCACGACGGTGAAGGGACGGCCCAGCACCAGCACGGGCACCCCGACCGCTGCGGCCCAGGAGGAATCCTGGAACGGCTCCACGCTGAGCAGGATCACACCGCTTACCCGTCGTCGCGCAAGCTCGGCGACGTGCTCCCGCTCGACCTCCACATCGCCGTTGGACGTCGCCACGGTCACGCTCAGCTGGTGCCGGCGAGCCGCGTCGGTGATGTGCTGGGTCAGTCCCGCGAAGGAGGACGGCGTGATCTCAGGCAACACCAGCCCGACCGAGTCGGTGCTGCCCGTCTTCCTGGCTCGCGCCGGTAACCGAGACCACGTCGAGCACCCGTTGCCGAGTAGCCGGCGCGACCTGATCAGGAACGTCGTTCAGCGGGATCTCAGCTGACCGTCTCGCGGTCGTGCTGGCACACCGAGCAGCTCGTCAGCCCGGCCGCCTCCGCCGCGGCGAGCGTCATCGTCTCCACGCCCGACTCCCCCGCGCCCCTGATCAACGGGCAGGCGGTGCTGTGGTAGCGGCGGGTGCCGATGATGACCTTCACCATGCCGGAACGCTCGTCCTTGCCCTCAGCGCCGCCCGAGGGGCCGGTGGACTTGTCAGCGGCCTTGGCCGAGCCGGAGGCCTCAGGCTTGGTGGGCTTGGTCGGGGTGCCGGGCTTGGGCGTCGAGCCGCTCCCCTCGCCCTTGAACACATCTGGCTTGGTGGAAGTGGCGTCGTCCTTGGAGCCCGTGCCGGTCGTGCCGGACTTCGCCCCCGAGCCGGCAGGCCCGCCGGTGCCGGAGGTCCCGGGCTTCGGGCTGGCGCCGCCGGACGTGCCCGCCTTGGCCGGGCCACTCGCCGCAGAGGGCCGCCCGGATGCGGACGGGCGGTCAGAGGCAGACGGCCGATCCGAGGCCGACGGGCGGTCGGAGGCGGACGGCCGATCCGAGGCCGACGGGCGGTCGGAGGCGGACGGCCGATCCGAGGCTGACGGGCGGTCGGGGCCGGACTTTTCCGTTGTCGAAGGCTTGGTGGCCGGGCTCGGGCCGGAAGGGCGTCCGGCGCTCGCGCCGGGGCCCGGGGGCAGCGGGCCCTTGGGCTTGGCCTCCGACTCGGCGGAGGACGCGGGCCGCTCCGGCACCGTCGCACTCTCCCCCGCCGTGGCAGGCGTCTTGGCGGCCCCAGAAGGACGCTGTGACGACCCGGAGGCCCCACCCGAGGGTCCAGGGCGGACCGGCGTCCCGGAAGAGGTCACGCGCGGCTGCGGTGCCGTGGCGGGCCCCGCGGAATCGTCGTCGTCGGTCGCCTTCGAAGAGGGCCCACCGGCGGGCTGTCCCGGCTTCGCGCCGGACGCCGGACCATCGGTCGATCCCGGCTTCGACGACGGGCCGCCGGTCTGCACAGGCTTGTCGCCAGGCCGGCCGGGCTTGGTGCCGGACTGCTCGGGCGAGCCGGTGGACTGGCCGGGCTGGCCGGGCTTGGTGCCGGACGGACGGGGTGCGTCCGTGGGACGGCCGGCCTTGGGGCCGGGCTGTTCCGGCGAGCCGGTGCGCTGCGAAGGCTTGGCCGCGGGTGCTCCGGCCTTGCCGGGGGCTCCCGTGGCGGGACCTTCCGGAGCGGCGGAGGGCGAGCCGGGCCTGCGCGCGGAAGGCGGCGGCCGGAAATATGAAGTCTCCGCGTCCGCCTGATCGTCATCCGATTCGGCGGCGGAGGAGGTGGACGGGCGGCCGAACCACGCGGTGGCGCCTTCCTCGCGGGAGGCGGGCTCCGGGTCGGGGGTGGAAGCCTTCGCGGCAGGCTTCGGCGGGGCGACCGGCGGACGTACGTCGCGGGTCTCCGCGGCGTCTTCCGCCCGGCTCGCCGCCGTGACGGCGGTGCCGGGGGCGACGACGGGCTCGGGGTCGGCGGCAGGCGGCAGCTGCCGTCCGCCGAGCGCGGCGTCAGGCAGGCACGCCGTGCAGGGCGTGAAGCCCTCCTCGCGTGCCTCCTCGTACGTGAGCTCCTCGGTGTCCCGGCCGCTCAGCTGTCGGCAGCCGGACACGTGGTAGCGCTTGCGTCCGGGGATCACCAACACGATCGCATCCGGCGAGATGCCGCTCGCCGCGGGGCGGCGGGGTGCGGCGGCGGGAACGGTAGCCGTCCGCTGCGGCGTCTGCGGATGCGGATGGGGTCGCGGTGGGGGCTGGTGACCCATGGGGCCGGTCTGACTGTACGGCGAGCCGGGGCCCGGCGGCATGAGCCCTTTCGGGGGGGTGGCCGGCGCAGCGGCCTGCCCACCACCGGGAAAAAGCTCGTTTCGCCGCAGGAACGCCCCGATCACGAGGAACAGCGCGGACAGCACGCTGACCACGATGGACCACATGATCAGGAACGGCTTAGCCAGTACGAAGCCCGCGATCAGCAACACGACCGCCGCGAGCACCAAACCAGCACTGATAAGGATCACAGGGGGCTCTTTCGAGTGACAGGTCCTAGTGACCCGCTACTTTACCGGCGGTCGTTGTGGGGACCGTCACCGCCGGGGAAGACACCCTGGGGAGCCTCGCCGCCGAACGGGCTGGGACCACCGGGAAGCGGCGGCTGACCCTGCGACACGGCGTGCGACATCGCGGGAGCCTGACCCGCCGGACCACCGGACATCACCGGGAACCCACCGCTGCCCTCAGCGGAGACGTTGAGCTCGGCGAGCTGGTTTTCCAGGTAGAGCTTGAGCCTGCTGCGGTATTCGCGCTCGAAGCTGCGCAGCTCCTCGACCTTGCGCTCGAGCTCGTCGCGGGTCTGCACCAGCGAGCCCATCGCCTGGCGGTGGCGCTCCTGCGCGTCGCGCTCGAGCGTCTCGGCGCGGGCGCGGGCGTCGCCGATGACCTGCTCGGCCTGGCGGCGTGCCTTGGTGAGGATCTCGTCGGCCTCGCGGCGGGCGCGGGTGACCGTCTCGTCCGCCTCCCGGCGGGCGTCGGAGATCGCCTGGTCGGCGGTCTGCTGGGCGAGGGCGAGCACGCGGGCCGCCGTGTCCATGTTGTCCTCGGCGGGAGGCATGTTCATGACGGGGACCGGCTGCTGCACAGGCGGCGGCTCGGGGGCGCGCATGGGCTCCGGCTGGGGCGGCGGAGCCATCATCTCAGGCTTGGGCTGCTCCTGGACCGGGGCGGAGGCCATGGGCATGTTCATGCCGCCCGGCACCTTCCCCCGCAGGCACTCGGCCAGCTTGGCGCGGAGCTCTTCGTTCTCTTGGATCAGACGGTCGAGCTCAGCCTCCACCTCGTCGAGGAAGGCGTCGACCTCTTCCTCGTCGTAGCCCGGCCGCAGCCGGGTGGTACTGAACTGCTTGTTCCGCACATCAGCGGGCGTCAGCGGCATTTTTTGGTCTCCTTGGCGCGCTTTGGAGTCTGTCCGGAGGGACGGTAACCCGAATCACTTCAGCGCGGACACGAGTTGGATCACGACCTGCGCCACACCGCCCCCGTCATCGCAGCATCCCCACGATCTGGATCAGCAGCAGCACGGCGATGAACAGGACAGTGAAGCTTAGGTCAAAGGCCACCGTACCCAACCGGAGCGGGGGAATGAAACGGCGGAGGAACTTGAGAGGTGGGTCGGTTGCGGTGTAAGTGGCTTCGGCCAGCACCAGGACGATGCCGGAGGGGCGCCACTGACGGGCGAAAGCCTGCACCGTCTCGAAGATCATTCTGCCGATGAGCAGCACCAGGTAGAGAGACAGGACTACGACCAAGATCTGGCTTACGATCCCCACGGCCCGGCCGCGCCTCCACTCCCGATGTGCCCTCCCGGTCTCGGCGAGACCCGGTTGGGTGCGATAGACATACAGAGACTCTAACTCTGATTGAAGAACCCGCGTTCCGCGATTCGGGCCTTGTCCTCGGCGGTCACCTCGACATTGGCAGGGGACAACAGGAACACCTTGTTGGTAACACGTTCAATGCTGCCATGTAGGCCAAAGACCAGACCTGCCGCGAAATCGACAAGACGCTTGGCGTCGCTGTCAACCATCTCCGTCAGGTTCATGATGACCGGGGTGCCGTCTCGGAAGTGCTCTCCGATGGTACGCGCCTCGTTGTACGTCCGGGGGTGGAGTGTCGTGATGCGGGCCAGATCGGTCGTGCGGCGCTCCAGGATCGTCGTGGCGGGCCTGGGCGCGGGCACCCCCGCCTCGGGCTCCTCGTCGCGTTCCTGGACCGCTACGGGCCGCTCGTCGCCGGGCCGCTGTACCTCGTCCTCGTAGGCGTAGTCGTCCGGGTAGGTTTCGTACCTCTCGTAGCGGTCGTCCTCCACGAGACCGAGGTAGACCGCCATCTTGCGCATCGCGCCGGCCATCGCTACGTCGTCCTCCTGCTCACGGTCGCACTCGCTCGAGCCCGACACCGGATCCCGAGGCGGTAGCCGTACCCCCTTGGAGCTCACCGCTGATCGACCTCTACTTGGTCATGGGCCTGAAGACCCACTTGAGGGGACATTACCTGACGAAGGGCTTGCGACGACCGAGCAACGCCGTACCGACCCGCACGTGTGTCGCGCCGTACGCGATGGCTTCGGCGAGGTCCTCGCTCATACCGGCCGAAATCATCGTGGCGCGCGGGTGCTGCTCCTCCAGGCGCGTGGCCACGTCACGCAACCTGGCGAACGCCTTGGCGGGCTCCTCCCCCAGCGGCGCCACGGCCATGATGCCGCCCAGCCACAGCCCTTCGGCCAGCGCCACCTCGTCGGCCAGCTCCAGCACGTCCGCGGCGCGGGCGCCGCCCCTTTCGGGGTCGTCGTCGAGCGCGACCTGGATGAGGCAGCCGACCCTGCGGCCCTGGCGGACCGCCTCCTTGCTGATCGCCTCCACCAGCCGGAGCCGGTCGACGGAGTGGATCACGTCGGCGTACGCGACGACCGAGCGGACCTTGTTCGTCTGGAGCTGGCCGACGAAATGCCAGGTCAGCGGCAGGTCCGCAAGCTCGTGCGCCTTGGGCGCGGCCTCCTGGTCCCGGTTCTCGCCGACGTCGCGCACGCCCAGCTCGGCCAGAATGCGCACGTCCTCGGCCGGGCGGGTCTTGGTGACGGCGACCAGCGTGACCTCGCCCCGGTCACGACCCACCGCGCGGCAGGCCGCCGCGATGCGCGTGTCGACCTCGGCGAGCCCGGCCGCGATCTCGTCCCTTCTCACGTGGCCCTCCCTTTCACTACACGCCCGTGCGGTACGCCTCGCGCACGACGGCGCCGCTCCCGGATCCCTGCCGGGGAGCGGCGTCAGGCTACCGGGCTATTTGAGGAAGTCGGGGACGTCGAGCTCCTCTTCCTGTTCCTCGAAGATCACCCGAGGACGTTTGGCGGGCTCCGACATGCGGGAGGTGATGGGCGTGGGCGGGTTGGCGGGCTCGGGCGTGGGCCGGGGGATGGAGACGGGGCCGGACGGCTCGTCGGCCAGCGGCTCGTCGTCGACGGACCCGGGGATCTGCGCCGACTCCACCGGGCGCACCGGCTCCGGGCGCGGCGGCTCGGGACGGGGCTCCGGGCGGGGATCCGCCCTGAACTCCGCGCGCGGCTCCGGCCGGGGGTCGGCCCTGAACTCGGCCCGCGGCTCCGGACGGGGCTCAGGACGGAACTCGGCACGCGGCTCGGGCCGGAAGTCCGTACGCGGCTCCGGACGTGCCTCAGCGCGCGGCTCAGGGCGCAGCCCGGGCTGCTCCGACTTCACGCTGGGGGACGCGACGCTCGGCCGCACAGGGGACGACACGGGCGGCGCGGCCGGCGGGGCGGCGGGACGGCTCGCCGGGCGGGGCAGCGGCTTCTCCACCGGAGGCGGCACGTCGTCGAACCCGGCCGCGATCACCGTCACGCGGACCTCGTCGCCGAGCGCGTCGTCGATGACCGTACCGAAGATGATGTTGGCGTCCGGCGCGGCCGCCATGGACACGAGCTGCGCGGCCTCGTTGATCTCGAACAGACCGAGGTCGGAGCCGCCCGCGATCGACAGCAGCACGCCGTGGGCGCCGTCGATGCTGGCCTCCAGCAGCGGGCTGGAGACCGCCATCTCGGCCGCGGCCACCGAACGGTCGTCGCCGCGGGCGTGGCCGATGCCCATGAGGGCGGAACCGGCGCCCGACATGACCGACTTGACGTCGGCGAAGTCGAGGTTGATCAGACCGGGGGTGGTGATCAGGTCGGTGATGCCCTGGACACCGGACAGCAGCACCTGGTCCGCCGCCTTGAACGCGTCGAGCACGCTCACCTGCCGGTCGGAGATCGACAGCAGACGGTCGTTGGGGATCACGATCAGCGTGTCGACCTCGTCGCGCAGCGTCTCGATGCCGGCCTCGGCCTGCATGGCCCTGCGCCGTCCCTCGAAGCTGAACGGCCTGGTCACGACACCGATGGTGAGCGCGCCGAGCGACCGGGCGATGTTGGCCACGACGGGCGCGCCGCCCGTGCCGGTGCCACCACCCTCGCCGGCCGTGACGAAGACCATGTCGGCCCCCTTGAGGACCTCCTCGATCTCCTCGCGGTGGTCCTCGGCCGCCTTGCGCCCCACGTCGGGGTTGGCGCCCGCGCCCAGTCCGCGCGTGAGCTCACGGCCCACGTCGAGTTTCACATCGGCGTCACTCATCAGCAGCGCCTGGGCGTCGGTGTTTATCGCGATGAACTCGACGCCCTTGAGTCCCTCCTCGATCATCCGGTTGACGGCGTTGACTCCGCCGCCGCCGATGCCGACGACCTTGATGACCGCGAGGTAGTTCTGCGGTGCTGCCACGACGAGGGGCCTTTCCGCTCGTTGACTTGCCATTTCGGTGCGGATTGTCTCCGCTTTTTGTCACTTCGGGTAACTCTCAACCTCAGGTTGAGATTTAGATTTATGTCAACCTGAGGATTGATACGGACAGTAGGAGTCCCCTACCTGGCGGGTCAACTAACCGCGCCGCAAGCACGTCCGGCGTGTCGCGGGCTGTCCGTTTCGCTCCGAAGTCGCGCCTGGTCGGGGGCTCCTGGCCCGACGTACGACTTAAGGCTCTCACGCCGCGACCCCCACCTCGCACAAGCTGGGCGATGCCGTTGCCGCGCACTTGCCCAGTCTTGATCACTTCAGCGTCACCACGTCCGGGGAGCTGACGTCGTACACCGTGGCTTTTTCTCGTTTGAGCAGTGACGTAAGAATGCGCGCCTTCTCCTTGGGACGGTCGGCGCCGCCCCAGATGACGGTGCGCCCGTCGGAAAGCAGCAGGGTCACGCCCTCGGCCGTGCCCGCGCGGACCTCCCGGACCTTGGGCGCCAGCACGCCCGGGACCGCCTGGATGACCTGCAGCGCCGCCATCATGGCCGGGTCGCCGACGGCGGGGTTGTCGACCTTGAGCACCGGCAGCATGGGCGGCGCCGCGGACTTGACCTCGATCACCACGCCCTGCTTGTCGACGATCGCCACCTTGCCGCCCGCGGGGATCGCGGCGACGGGCTCGCGCTCGACCACTTCGATCTTGAGCGTGCCCGGCCAGATCCGGTCCACCTTCGCCTTGGCGAGCTGTCTGATGCCGAGCACGCGGGTCTCGACGTCGGCGAGGTTGACGGTGGCGAGGGGATGGAGGTCCGGCACGCCGGCCTGCTGTTTGATGCGCTCGCTCGGCACTGTGAGATTTCCCACGATCTCGATCGAGCGCACGCCCAGCACGGGTGAGAAGAACACCAGCCAGGCGGCCGTGCCCACCACTCCCGCCGTCAGCAGCCCCAGGAACGCGGTCCTCGCCTTCATCGCCCTCCCCATGTCGGCCCCCGGGGTTCCGGCCCCCGAGCGTCGGCACAGAACCTACGCCGACGCGCCCCACGGCACCGCGCGCCACGCCCAAACGCCCCCCAACGGGACGCACCGCGCTCCCGTCGGTGCTCGCGCGCCGTCAGTCCGCAGGGGGTGTCAGGAGAGGCGGGCCACGATCTGGGGGCCGAGCTCCGTGACGTCGCCCGCGCCCATGGTGAGCACGATGTCGCCGGGCCGCGCCCGCTCGGCCACCATCGCGGGCACCAGGGCCCGGTCGGGCGCGTACGCGACCCGCTCCGGAGGCAGCGGCACCTTCCCGGCCACCATCGCGCCCGAGACGCCCGGCTCGGGATCCTCGCGGGCCCCGTAGACGTCGAGCACGATGGCCTCGTCGGCCAGCGCGAGCGCCGCGCCGAACTCGTCGGCGAAGAACCGGGTGCGCGAGTAGAGGTGCGGCTGGAAGATCGCGATGACCCGGCCGTGGCCGGAGTAGGAGGCGACCACGTCGCGGGCGGCCTTCAGGTCGGCGGTGAGCTCGGTCGGGTGGTGCGCGTAGCTGTCGAAGACCGCGATGCCGCCGGCCTCGCCCTTGGCCTCGAAGCGCCGCTTGGCCCCCGTGAAGGCCCCCAGCCCCTCTCTGGTCTCCTCGAAGGGCAGCCCCAGCTCGTCGGCCACGGCGATCACCGCGGTGGCGTTGAGCGCGTTGTGCGCCCCGGGGACGGCCAGCCGGACCTCGCCCCTGCCCTCGATGGCGAAGACCGTGCCGAACCCGTCGGGCCTGATCCCGCTCACGCGGTAGTCCTCGCCCTCGGCCCCGTACGTCTTGACCCGCAGCCCCCGCTCGCGCGCCCGCTGCGCCAGCTCGGCGGCGCCCGGGTCGTCGGCGCACGCGATCAGCAGCGAGCCCACCCGCTCGGCGAAGCGGGCGAAGCTGGCGTGCACGGCCCCCGGGTCGCCGTAGTTGTCGAGGTGGTCGGCCTCGACGTTGGTCACCACGGCGATGTCGGGCGCGAGCATGAGGAAGGAGCCGTCGCTCTCGTCGGCCTCGGCCACGAACACCTGGCCCTGCCCCTCGTCGGCGCCGAGCCCGGTGGTGACGAGCTGCCCGCCCACGCAGTAGGACGGGTCGGCGCCGCACTTCTGCAGGGCCACGGTCAGCATCGAGCTGGTGGTGGTCTTGCCGTGGGTGCCCGCGATGGCCACGGCGGTGCGCCCGGCCATGACGGAGGCCAGCGCGGCGGCCCGCGGGATGATCCGCAGCCCCTGCTTGAGCGCCTCGCCCAGCTCGGGGTTGGAGTCGCGGATGGCGGTGGAGACGACCACGGTGTCGACGTCCTTGATGTGCGAGGCGGCGTGGCCGATGTGGACCGTGGCGCCCAGCTCGCGCAGCTCGGTGATCAGCTCGGAGCTGCGCGCGTCGCTGCCGGACACCCGCACGCCGCGCTTGAGGAGGATGCGGGCGATGCCCGACATGCCCGCGCCGCCGATGCCGATGAAGTGCACCCGCCCCAGATCCGCTACGGCAATGGGATCGACCAGCTTGACGAGACTCATCGGGCTATCTCCAACACTTTCCGGGCAAGCATGATATCGGCGTCCTTCCGGCCAAGTCTGGAGGCGGCCTCCGACATGGCCGCGACCCGCTCGGGGTCACGGAGGATGGGCAGCACGTTGTGGATGATCCATTCGGGTGTCAGTTGGGCGTCGTCGACCATCAGGCCGCCGCCGCCCCGGGCGATGCGCCCGGCGTTGATGGCCTGCTCGCCGTTGCCGTGCGGCAGCGGCACGTACGCGGCCGGCAGCCCCACCGCGGTCAGCTCCGCGCACGACAGCGCGCCGGCGCGGCACAGCGCGAAGTCGGCGGCCGCGTAGGCGACGTCCATGCGGTCGACGTAGGGCAGCAGCACGTACTGCGGGTCGCCCGGCGGCGGCTCGCGGTCGACGGTGTTGTTCGGGCCGAGCACGTGGAGCACCTGCACGCCCGCGCTGCGCAGCACGGGCGCGGCGGCGAGCGCGGCCTGGTTGAGCGACCTGGCGCCCTGCGAGCCGCCGAAGACCAGCAGCGTCGGCCGGTCGTTCTCCAGCCCGAACCAGGAGCGCGCCTTGTCGCCCGCCGACAGCCGGTCGAGCGTGACGATCTCGCGGCGCAGCGGGGTGCCGATGTATTCGGCCTTGGGCATCGCGGCCTCGGGGAAGCCGGTGAAGACGTGCTCGGTGAGCCGGGCACCCAGCCGGTTGGCCAGGCCGGGGCGCGGATTGGCCTCGTGCACGACGATCGGCACGCCGCGCCGCTTGGCCGCCAGGTAGGCGGGGGTCGCGACGTAGCCGCCGAAGCCCACGAGGACGTCGGCCTGGACCCGGTCGAGTATGCCGGCCGCGGCGTTGATCGCCCCGGCCAGCCGGCCCGGCACGGTGAGCAGGCTCGGAGTGATCGCCCTTGGCAGCGGCACGGCCGGCACCAGCGCCAGCTCGTAGCCCCTGGCGGGCACCAGCCTCGTCTCCAAACCGCGCTCGGTGCCCATGCAGGTGATGCCGACGCTCCGGTCAAGATGGCGCAGCGCGTCCGCAAGGGCGAGCGCGGGCTCGATGTGCCCGGCCGTCCCACCACCGGCGAGGACCACCCTCATCTCGGTCACTCCCTAACGTGTCGCTCGGCCTCTGGTCATACCCCCCAGGCCAAGCCAGCTTAGGGCCCGGGCGGCCGGTCCGGGGCCACGAGCCTTCAAGGCCTCCCTCGCGCCAGGCTCGCGTTTGGCGAACGACAGCAGCATGCCGAGCGCGGCGAGCGTGGGCAGCAACGAGGAGCCGCCGTACGAGACCAGCGGCAGGGGGATGCCGGTGATCGGCAGGACGCCGAGCACGGCGCCCATGTTGACGGTCGCCTGCCCGACGATCCAGGCCACCATGGCGGCGGCGGCGAGCCTGGTGAAGGCGTCGTTGACGCGGACGGCGACGCGCAGCCCGGCGTACCCGAGCAGCCCGAACAGCGCCACCACCATCAGCGTGCCCATCAGCCCGAGCTCCTCGCCGAGGATGGCGAAGATGAAGTCGCTCTCGCCGTGCGGCAGCCAGTTCCACTTCTGCCGGCTGCTGCCGAGCCCGAGCCCGAACCAGCTGCCCGAGCCCATCGCGATCTGACCCTGCACGGCCTGGTATCCGTCGCCCTGCGCGTCGGCCCACGGGTTGAGATAGGCCCCGATGCGAGCCATCCGGTACGGCTCCACCTTGATCATGATGACCGCGGCGAGCACCGCCAGCGACAGGATGCCGCCGAACAGCTTGATCGGCGCCCCCACCACCCACAGCAGCGCCAGGAAGATCATGAACAGCACCAGCGTGGTGCCCAGGTCGCGGCCGAGCATGACCATGACGGCCAGGATCGCGGTGCCGGGCATGAGCGGGATCAGCAGCTGCCGCCACTCGATGCGGCCCTGCCGCGCCCGCCTGGACAGCAGGTCGGCCCCCCACAGCACGAGCCCGAGCTTGGCCGGTTCGGACGGCTGGAGGGTGAACGGGCCGATGTAGATCCACCGCTGCGCGCCCAGCTCGGACGAGCCGATGAACAGCACCATGACCAGCGCCAGGATCGACAGCGCCATCATGGGATAGCCCGCCCAGCGGAAGAACTTGGCCGGCAGGCGTGAGCAGGCCCACATCACCGGCAGGCCCACCGCGGCCGAGAGCGACTGCTTGAAGAACCACGAGAACGGGCTGCCGGTCTTCTGCAGCGCCTCGACGCTGGAGGCCGACAGCACCATCATCAGGCCGAGCGCGAGCAGCAGCGCGCTGCACATGATGATCAGGTAGTACGTCGTCAGCGGCTTGTCGAGCAGCTCCTTCAGCGACCCGAGCTGCTCCCGCGCCCAGCCGCCCGGCCCCTCGACGGCGCGCGGCTCCTCAGCGCTCGCGCTCACGTCGCAGCCTCAGCTCGCGTACGGCGCGCGCGAAGGCCTCCCCCCTCGCCGGGTAGTTGGCGAACATGTCGAGCGAGGCCCCCGCCGGGGAGAGCAGCACGGTGTCCCCGGGCGAGGCCAGCCGGGCGGCTTCGGTGACGACTCTTTCCATCGCACCAGTGTCCCGATCAGCGATGTCCACGACGGGGACATTCGGCGCGTGTCGCGCGATGGCTTCGGCGATCCTGTCCCGATCTGCCCCGAGCAGCACCGCTCCGCGCAGTCTGGGGGCCGCCTGGCGCACCAGGTCGTCGACGTCCGCGCCCTTGAGCTGCCCGCCCGCGACCCACACGATCGACGGGTACGAGGCCAGCGCCGCGGCGGCGGCGTGCGGGTTGGTCGCCTTGGAGTCGTCGATGTAGTCGACCTCGCCGACCCGGTCGACGTGGGCGAGGCGGTGGGGGTCGGGCACGAAGTCGCGCAGCCCCTGGCGCACCGCCTCCGACGGCACGCCGAGCGAGCGGGCCAGGGCGGCGGCGGCCAGCGCGTTGGCCACGTTGTGCGGCGCGAAGGGCCGTACGTCCTCCAGCGTCGCCAGCTCCTCGGCCGCCTCCACGGGATCGGCCACGAAGGCCCGGTCGACCAGCAGGTCCTCCACGACGCCGATCTCGCCGCGCCTGGGCACCCGCAGCGTGAACCCGACCGCTCCCGGATAGGGCGCGGCCAGCCTCGTGGCCTCGGGATCGTCGGCGTTGTAGATCACGTGCGCGGCCCGCTCGAAGATGCGGCCCTTGGCGGCGGCGTACTCCTCCATGGAGCCGTGCCAGTCGAGGTGGTCGGGGGCCACGTTGAGGATGGCCGCGGCGTGCGGGGCCAGCGTGCTGGACCAGTGGAGCTGGAAGCTGGACAGCTCGACGGCCAGCGCGTCGTACGGCTCGGCGACGGCCCGCACCACGGGGACGCCCACGTTCCCGACGGCCAGGGCCTTGTGCCCGGCGGCCAGCAGGATCGAGGTCAGCATGCGTACGGCGGTGGTCTTGCCGTTGGTGCCGGTCAGCGCGAGCCACGGGGCCGCCTGCGCCGGGCGCAGCCGCCAGGCCAGCTCCACCTCCCCCACGACCTCGACGCCCGCCTCGAGCGCGGCGGCGATCAGCGGGTGGTGCGGCGCCCAGCCGGTGGTGACCAGGCGGGTCACGCCCTCCGGGATCTCCATCGCGCCGAAGCGGGTCTCCACGCCGGCCGCGGCCAGCTCGGCGGCGGCGGCGAGCTGGCGCTCGCCCTCCACCGCCTCCACGACCACGACGCGCTCGCCGCGCTCGGCCAGCACCCGCGCCACGGCGGTGCCGGACACGCCGAGCCCGGCCACGCACGTGACACTCATGGCTTGGGCATCCACTCGACGTAGAACAGCCCGAGCCCGAGGGCCGAGCAGAGCATCGCGACCAGCCAGAACCTGACCACGATCGTGGTCTCGGCCCAGCCCTTCAGCTCGAAGTGGTGCTGCAACGGCGCCATCCTGAACACCCGTTTCCCGGTCATCTTGAAGAACCCGACCTGGATGATGACCGACAGGGTGATGATCACGCACAGGCCGGCCAGGATGATCAGCAGGAGCTGGGTGCGGGTGGCGATGGCCAGGCCGGCCAGCACGCCGCCCAGGGCCAGCGAGCCGGTGTCGCCCATGAAGATGCGGGCGGGCGGCGCGTTCCACCACAGGAACCCGATCAGCGCCCCGAGCACGGCCGCGGCCACCACGGCCAGGTCGAGCGGGTCGCGCACCCAGTAGCAGTTGGGGCCGAGCTGGTCGATGCAGTTGTTGCGCAGCTGCCAGTTGCCGATCAGCACGTACGCGGCCAGCACGACGCCGGTCGCGCCGCTGGCCAGGCCGTCGAGGCCGTCGGTGAGGTTCACCGCGTTGGAGAACCCGACGATCATGAAGAGCACCCAGATGGTGAACCCGACGATGCCGATCGACGGGCCGATGTCCCGCAGGAACGACACCCGGGTCTCGGCGGGGGTGATGCCGTAGATGTTCGGCTGGCGGACCACCAGGAACGCGAAGACCGCGCCGACGACGAGCTGGCCGAGCGCCTTGGCGCCGCTGCGGAGGCCGAGGCTGCGCTGCTTGTAGATCTTGATGAAGTCGTCGAGGAACCCGACCGCGCCGAGCCCCGTCATCAGGAACAGCACCAGCATGCCCGACACGGTGGGCGCGGCGAAGGTGGCCAGGTGGGAGGCGCCGTAGGCGAGCAGCGAGGCCAGCACGAACACGATGCCGCCCATCGTGGGGGTGCCCCGCTTGCCGAGGTGGGCCTGCACGCCGTCCTCGCGGATCTCCTGGCCGTAGCCGCGCCGCGACAACAGCCGGATCGCCAGCGGGGTGCCCAGCATCGAGAGGATCAGGCCCACCGCACCGGCGATGATGATTTCGGTCACTGAGCGGCACCTCCGAGCACGAGCTCGGCCGTCCGTTCCAGACCCATGGCTCTCGGTCCCTTCACCAGCACCGCGTCACCCGGCCGCAGCCATCCGGCCAGCTCGGCCGCGGCCGCCTCGGCATCGGGCACGTGCACAATTCGCATCGCCTGCGCAGGATACGCGGCCCCGCCACCGGGTGGCGCCCCGGCCACCGGCCCGCCCAGGTGCGGCCCGCCCGCGTGCGGCCCGGCGGGAACGCCGCCCATGGGAGGCCCGCCCACCGGCGGCTGTCCGGGCACAGGTCCACCCGCCGGAGGCGCCTGCCATCCCTGCGGCGGCACGCCACCGGCGTCCGGCGCCTGCCAGCCGGGCTGCGGGGCCCCCTGCTCGGGGGACGGCCCGTGCCAGCCCTGGTCCTGAGCGGGTCCATGCCAGCCCTGGTCCTGAGCGGGTCCGTGCCAGCCCTGGTCGGGGGAAGGCCCGTGCCAACCCTGAGGCGCCTCCTGATGGGGGACGGGCGCCTGCGGGACCCCGGCCGCGGCCTGGGCCGCCGCCTGGGCGTCCAGGGCCGCCTGAGCGGCCGCCTGGGCCTCCGCCGCGGCGGAAGAGGCCCCTTCCAGCACCGGGCCCGCGTCGGGGCCGGCCACGATGAGCCCGGCCAGGCCGGAGCCGCCGGCCAGCCGGCCCAGCTCCGCGTTGAGCACGGGGCCCTCCTCGCCCAGCTCGCGCAGCGCCGCGATGACGGCGAAGCGCCGCCGTCCCCGGCCCAGCACCTCGAACGCCGCGAACGCCGCCCGCATCGAGTCGGGATTGGCGTTGTAGGCGTCGTTGACGACCGTCACCCCGTCGGCCCGGTCCGTGACCTCCATCCGCCACCGGCTGAGCGGCGTGGCCTGCGACAGCTCGGCGGCGATGGTCGCCACCGGCAGGCCCAGCTCGTAACCGGCCGCGGCGGCGGCCAGCGCGTTCTCGACGGCGTGCTCCCCGAACAGCTGGAGCGACACGGGCGCGGACCCCGAGGGCGTGCGCAGCGTGAAGGAGGCCCGCCCGCGGGCGTCGACCGTGACGCCCTCGGCCCGGATGGAGGCGGACTCGCCCCGGCCGAAGAACGTGACCCGCGCGTCCGTGCGCGAGGCCATGGCCCGCACCAGCGGGTCGTCGGCGTTCAGGACGGCCACGCCGGTGCGCGGCAGCGCCTCGACCAGCTCGCCCTTGGCCTTGGCGATGGCCTCCTTGCCGCCGAAGACGCCGAGGTGCGCGGTGCCGACGTTGAGCACCACGCCGATCTCCGGCGGCGCGATGCGGGTCAGGTCCTTGATGTGGCCGATGTTGCGCGCGGCCAGCTCCAGCACCATGAAGCGGGTGCCGAGGTCGGCCCGCAGCACGGTCAGCGGGTGTCCGAGCTCGTTGTTGAAGCTGCCGACGGGGGCGATCGTGGGCCCGACGCGGGCGGTGAGCCGCGCCAGCAGGTCCTTGGTGCTGGTCTTGCCCGCCGAGCCGGTCACGCCGATCACGGTGACCTTGGGCAGCGCGGCCGCCTGGGCGGTGGCCAGCTCGGCCAGCGCGGCGGCGGCGTCGGGCACGATCACCGCGGGTCCCTCGACCGGCCTGGTGGCCAGCACGGCGACGGCTCCGGCCCTGATCGCCTGCGCGGCGTAGTCGTGGCCGTCGACGCGCGCGCCCTTGATGGCCACGAACAGCGATCCCGGTTCTACGGCCCGCGAGTCGATCACGACGGGCCCGCGGACGACCGCGCGGGGATCGGCCATGCCCGTCAGGGCGCCCGAGGTTATCTCGGCGATCCTGGCCAGAGGCAAGGGGATCATCAGTGCTTCCTGCTTTCCGTGCTTTCCTCGCGTGCGGCGATCGCCTCCGCGACCACCTCACGGTCGTCGAAGGGGATCACTTCGCCTGAAATGTACTGACCCTGCTCATGACCCTTGCCGGCCACGACGATCACGTCGCCTTGCCCGGCCCGGGCGATCGCCAGGCCGATGGCGGCCGCGCGGTCGGGCTCAATGATCACATGAGCGCGGTCGTGCTGCGGAACGCGGAGCGCTCCCTCCATCATCGTCACGAGAATGGCCAGCGGATCCTCCGAGCGCGGATTGTCGCTCGTGAAAATGGCCACATCCGCCAGCTGGGCGGCGAGCTCGCCCATGACGGGCCGTTTGCCTTTGTCTCGGTCGCCGCCGCAGCCGAGCACGATCGTCAGCGTGCCCGCCGTGACGGACCGCAGCGAGCGCAGCACCGACTCCACGGCGCCGGGCTTGTGGGAGTAGTCCACGACGGCCTGGAACTCGTCTCCCGCGGCCGTGATCCGCTGCATGCGCCCCGGAACCCCGGTGAGCGTGCCCACGCCGTGCACGGCGGTGTGCAGCGGCACCCCGGCCTCGACGAGCGTGACGATGGAGCCGAGCGCGTTGGCGACGTTGAACGGCCCCGGCAGCGCGATCTGCGCGTCCGCCTCGACCCCGCCGGGCCCCACGACCCTGAACGCGCTGCCGTCGGCGCCCAGCCGGGCGTCCAGCGCCCGCCACTCGGCCTCCGGGTCGCCCAGCGCCGAGTACGTGGTCATCGGCACCTTCGCCAGGTCGAGCAGCTCCCGCCCGTAGCGGTCGTCGATGTTGGTCACGCCGACCCGGCTCAGCTCCGGCTGGAACAGCCGCACCTTGGTCGCGAAGTAGTCCTCGAAGTCCTTGTGGAAGTCGAGGTGGTCCTGGGAGAGGTTGGTGAACAGGGCGACGTCGTAGAAGATCCCGTCGACCCGGCCGAGCGCCAGGGCGTGGCTGGAGACCTCCATGACGGCCGCGCTGACGCCTTCCTCGCGCATCAGGGCGAACAGGCCGTGCAGCTGCGGCGCCTCGGGCGTGGTGAGCGTGGGCTGGAAGCGCGCCTCGCCGGCGCGGATCTCGACGCCGCCCACCAGGCCGGCCCGGTGCCCGGCCGCCCGCAGGCCGGCCTCGATCATGAACGTGGTGGTGGACTTGCCGCTGGTGCCGGTGACTCCGAGGATCTGGATGTCGTGGGCCGGCTGCCCGTACACCCAGGAGGAGATCTGCCCGAGCAGGGCGCGCGGGTCGGGCACGATCAGCACCGGCAGCCCGGTCGCGACGGCCTCGTCGCGGCCGGCGCGGTCGGTGAGCACCGCCACCGCTCCCTTCGCCATCGCCTCGGCGGCGAAGGCGGCTCCGTGGGCCTGTCTGCCGGGCAACGCCACGTAGAGATCTCCGCGACTGACGTCGCGGGAGTCGATGGTGACGCCGGTCAGGGCGGCATGAGGCGACCGCGACGTGCCTGAGTCGGCGTCGAGCATGGTCGCGAGCCCGGTCAGCGGGCGGGGCGGGCTGGTCGTAGGACGCATAGACGACGGGGGACGCACGGCGAGAGCGTACCTTCCCTGGTCACTGTCCCGCGCGCATCCGCACCGGCGGCGCGGCGGAGCCTGTGGGAGGAATCTTCTTGCTCTTGATGGCGAACGTCATCACATCCTTGAACACGGGGGCCGCCAACTGCCCGCCGAAGTGGCCGTTCTTCGGGTTCTGCAGCACCGACAGCACCACCAGCCGGGGCTTGTCGGCGGGCGCGAACCCGACGAACGAGGCAGTGTAGCCCTCGTACCGGCCGAGCTTCGCATCGTAGCGGTTGGCCGTGCCCGTCTTGCCCGCCACCCGGTAGCCGGGAATGGCCGCGAGCTCTCCCGTGCCCTCCGCGCTCACCGCGGTCTCCAGCATCGTCGTGATCTCCTTCGCCGTCGTCGCGCTCACCACTCTGGTCTGCTTACCTGCGGGAGCGGGAACGAACCTGCCGGACGTGTCCGTCGTGCCGGCCACGATCCGCGGCTCGATCTTGACGCCGCCGTTGGCGATGGTCTGGTAGACGCTGGCCATCTGCAGCGCGGTCACCGAAACGCCCTGCCCGTAGGCGACGGTGCAGCTCTGGCTGCCCGACCAGTTCTTGTAGTCAGGCAGCAGCCCGGCCTCCGCGCTCGGCACGCCGCCACCCGGCCGCGTGCCGAACCCGAACGCCTTCAGCATCCGGAAGAGGCGCTCGCTGCCGACCTTGCGCGCGGCCATGATCGTGGCCACGTTGCTGGACTCGGCCACGGCCTGGCGGAACGTCATCGACTCGGCCTTGTGCGGGTGCGCGTCGCGCAGCACCTGGTCGGCGCACTTGATCCGGTCGGGGACCTGGAACACCGTGTCGGGCGTCACCGCGCCGGCCTCGATCGCGGCGGCGGCCGTGATCACCTTGTTGGTGCTGCCGGGCTCGAACACGTCGGCGGCGGCCTTGTTGACGTACGCGGACGCGGGGGCCTTGCGCCAGTTGTTCAGGTCGAGCTCGGGGGCGTTGGCCATGGCGATGATCTGGGCGCTCTGCACGTCCATGACGATCACGGTGCCGCTGTCGGCGCCGGCCTTCTCGACCTGCTCGGCGATCGACTCCTGGGCGGCCCACTGGATGTCGCGGTCGATCGTCAGCCGCACGTCCTGGCCGTTGACGGGGGCGGTGTGCTGGCTGCTGGTCATCGGGATGCGCAGGCCGTCGCGGCCCGTCTCGACGCGCTGCTCGCCGTCCTGGCCGGCCAGCAGGGTGTTCCTGGCCTGCTCGATGCCGCCCAGCCCGGCGCCCTCGTCGCCGACGAACCCGATGAGGCTGCCCGCCAGGTCGCCCGCCGGGTAGAGCCTGCGGTAGGTCTTCTTCGCCGCCAGCGCAGGCACCCCGGCCTGCTGCAGGCGGGTGGCCACGACCGGGTCGACGTCCGTGGCCAGGCGCTGGTAGCGGGTGTTGGTCCTGGCCAGCTTGGCGGAGATCTCCTGCTCGCTCTTGCCGAGCTGCTGGGCCAGGAGGGCGGCCCACTTGGCCCGGGTCTGGGGGGTGACCTTGGACGGGTCGATGGACAGCTCGCGCGCCTCGACGGTGATGGCCAGGCCGTGGCCGTTGACGTCGGTGATCGAGCCGCGCTCGGCGGGGATCTGCTCGGTGTGCGTGCGCTGGCCCACCGCCGCGGCCTCGTACACCTTGGAGTCGAGGCCCTGCATCTGGATCAGCCGCCCGGCGAAGATCGACAGCACGAACGTCATGCCGATCAGGCCGATGTTGATGCGCCTGCGCGGGTTGCCCAGCCGCAGCACCAGCGGCGGCCTGGGCGGGCGCGGCGGCGGTCGGCGCGGCCCTCTGGGCGGAGGCACCTCCCCGCCGCGGCGCGCCGCCACCCGCTCGCTGCCCCGGGCCGCCTCCGGCCTGGCGGCCTGCGGCCTCGGGCCGCCCGCCTGGGGACGCCGCAGCGCGCCGTCCTCCCTGGCCCGGCTCCGGAGGTCGTCCTCCTGCCGGCCGCGGCGCGGCGCGTCGTCCTCCTGCCGGCCGCGGGCTCGCTCGTCGCCTCCCTGGACGCGCCCGCGGAGCCGGTCGGCCTCGTCGCGGCCCTGGGGAGCGCGCCCTCTGGGCCGGTCGCCCTCGTCACGGCCCCGCCCCGCGCTGTTCCTCGGGCGGTCGTCGTCATCGCGGCCGCGCCCGGCACCGCCCCTGGGGCGGTCGTCCTCGTCACGGCCTCGTCCCGCGCCACCCCTCGGCCGGTCGTCGTCATCGCGACTCCGTCCCGTGCCGCTCCGGGGGCGGTCGTCCTCGTCGCGCGGGCGCCTGCGGGTGCCGTCCGCGGCGTCGCCGCGCGAGCGGCCGCGCCCCGAGCCGCCCGAGCCGCCTGAACGGCCGCGGTCCGGGCCGCTCTGGCGGGTGCCGTCGCGGCGGGCACGGTCGGGGCCGCTCTGGCGGCTGCCGCCGGAGCGGGGACGGCCGGTCTCACCCGGGTCGGCGCTGTCGGCGTCGTCGCGGCGGGAACGGCCGCGCGGTTCGTCGCCGGACTCGCGCGGCGGACGGCCCCGTGGCGGGTCGCCCGGGCCGAACGGCAGGTCGAGCGGGTCCGGCGGGCGCTTGCGCGGCTGGCGTGGCGGGTTCTCCGGCGACGCCGGGCGGCCCGACCCGTCGGAACGGCCCCCGTCAGAACGGGCGGAGCCGCCCTGCCGCCCCGCCCGTCCCGGACCTCCCGGCGTACGACGAGCGGCGCCGGGCCCTCCTTGAGAGCCGGCGCCGCCAGCGCCGCGGCCGGGTCCCTGCCCCCTGCCGCCTGAGTTGCTCACCGTTCCCTGTCCGCCTGACCGCTCTGGCCGTCGGTGCCCGCGCCGCTCCAGCTGTCGACGTTGTCCCAGTTGCGGTGCTCGCCCTGGTTCTCGGCCATCGTGGCGAGGACGTCGGGCTGCGTCTTGAGCTGGTATTCCAGCTCGATCTTCTCCTTCTCCTGACGCGCCACCGCGATCTCGTCGCGCAGGTCGGCGTCGGTGATGGCGTCCTTGGCCAGCATGGTGTTGAGCAGCAGCAGGCTCACCAGGCCGCCGCAGAGCAGCCCGACGACGAGCAGCACGAACGGCGCGCGCTGGCTGCGCGCGGGCCGGCGCCGCGCCATCGGCCGCCTGATCTGCGCGCTCACCGAGGCGATCCGCTTGCCGGCGGTGCCGGTGCCGGTGCGGGTGCCCGTACGGGTGCCCGGACGCACGCGGGTGGCGCCGTCGGCGCGCTCCCGCTCGGCGCCGGGCCGCTTGCCATCGAGGTCGAGGCGTGCCCGCTCGGCCGCCGACAGCTTGCTCTCGACGTCAGGACGGGGCCGCGGCTTGGACTGGTGCGGCGCCCCGAGCCGGCGCGTGCCCGTCTTGGGGGTCGCGCGGCGGACGGGCGCTCCCCGGCCGGTCTCCTGCTCAGTCGTCAACACGGATCCTCTCTGCCGCCCGTAGCCGGGCCGAGGCCGCCCGCGGGTTGCGGGCGAGCTCTTCTTCGCTTGGGAGCTCGGCTCCCCTCGTCAGGAGGCGGAACCTCGGCTGGTGAGCCGGCAGGGGGACGGGCAGCCCGGGGGGGCTGGTGTCCCTGGTTCGCGCCGTGAGGGCCTGCTTGGTGAGCCGGTCCTCGAGCGAGTGGTACGAGAGCACGACGACTCGCCCACCCAGCGCCAGCGCGTCGAGTGCCGCGGGCAACGCCGCCTCCAGGGCGGACAGCTCCGCGTTCACCTCGATGCGCAGCGCTTGGAAAGTCCTCTTGGCGGGGTTTCCCCCGGTGCGCCGGGTCGCGGCGGGAATCGCCTCACGCACGATGTCCGCAAGCCGCTTAGTCGAGGTTATGGCCTCTTTGGCCCGTTCCTTGATGATCAGGCCCGCGACACGCGGAGCGAATCGTTCTTCTCCGTAATCGCGCAGGATGCGGATCAGCTCCGGGGCGGAGTAGGTGTTGACCACCAGCTCCGCCGTCAGCTCCTGGTCGGTGTCCATCCGCATGTCGAGCGGCGCGTCGTAGGAATAGGCGAACCCGCGCTCCGCCTCGTCGAGCTGCGGCGAGGAGACCCCCAGGTCGAACAGGGCTCCGTTGACCGTGGTGCGCCCCGCACGGGCGAGCACCTCGGCCAGGTCACCGGAGGAGGCGTGGACCAGGGTGATCCGGTCCGCGTACGGGCTCAGCCGGCGGGTCGAGAAGTCGATCGCGAAAGGGTCGCGGTCGATCCCGATCAGATGAAGTGAAGGATAGGCGGCAAGCAGGGCCTCCGAGTGGCCACCGAGGCCGAGGTTGGCGTCGACGACGACCGGCTCGCTGCCGGTCAGCGAAGGCCCGAGCAGCTCCAGAACGCGCTCGAGCATCACCGGAACGTGACCGCCCGTGCCAGCGTTGTCCTGCATCTCCAACCCCCCTCTCGCGCCCTTGCCCGCGGATGACGCGTATAGATCGATCGTCGGCCACCTCTGAGTCCCCACCCGGCGCCGCCCGGCCAGGTCCCCATCCGCACCCTCTTCGTGGACGCCTGTCATCTGACACCGGGGAAGGTGCATCAGCTGACCGGCAGTGGTTGCGGGTGGAGACCTCGCCGAACGACAACACCGACGGATCGACCGTGGTCACTACAAGATCCCTGGCAGCACCTCCTCCGACAGATCGGCGAACGCCTGCTCCTGCGCGCTGAGATAGGTGTCCCAGGCCTGCGCGTCCCAGATCTCCAGCCGGGTGTTGGCCCCGATGACGACGCAGTCACGCTCCAAACCCGCGTACTGACGCAGGCTCTGCGGGATCGTGATACGCCCTTGCTTGTCTGGCTTCTCGTCGGACGCACTGGCGAAGAAGACGCGGCTGTAGTCGCGCACCGCCTTGGCGGTGACCGGGGCGGTGCTGAGAGCCTCGGTAATGCGCTGGAACTCCTCCACGGGAAAGACGTAGAGGCATCGCTCCTGGCCTTTGGTGATCACAAGACCCTCCGCCAGCTCCTCACGGTACTTAGCCGGCAGGAACAGCCGTCCCTTGTCGTCCAGACGCGGTTGATGGGTGCCGAGGAACACCGGCCCCACCTCCCGTGCCTCGTGAAGCGCTCAGCGCTGGTGCACCGGGCCCTCCACTGCGCACCACCATACTCCACTTCTCCCCACCGTCAACTGATTCGAACCGTCTTCATCATCGGTTTCCGTTGCATTACCGCAGGTCAGAGCGATGGAGCGGGGTGGAGGGGGGTGACCGGGCGGTCAACCCTCATGGGCGTGTCGAGGGTTCAAAAGGCCGCGGAAATAGGGGCTCGGCTCGTTCGGGAAGCCCGCGGTGGAGGAAAGTGGAGCGCCCGGTGGGGTGTCGTGTCACGGGATTCGTACTGCTATGCGACAAGAACAGGAACATCACCGGTGTTCCCTGGAATATCCACAAATGTCGCCCGAGAACCCACAGCGTCGTAGGGTCGTACACACAATGGAAAAGGAATGGCATGGCTCCCGCAAAGGCACCCTACGGGACAGCCGTCGCACTTCTCTCATGGAGGCCCGGTGGCAGTAACCCATGATGTCCCTCCCCAGCTCGACGAGCTGGTCTCCACCGCGCATCGGATTCGGAACGCCATCGAATCGGTGATCGAGGGCAAGGGCGACGCCGTCCGCATCATGCTCACCGTCCTGCTCGCGGAGGGCCACCTCCTGATCGAGGACGTTCCAGGGGTCGGCAAGACCATGCTGGCCAAGGCGCTGGCGCGCTCCATCGACTGTCCGGTGCGCCGCGTGCAGTTCACTCCCGACCTGCTGCCCAGTGACATCACCGGGGTCAGCGCGTACAACCAGCAGACCCGGGAGTTCGAGTTCAAGCCCGGCCCGGTGTTCGCGAACATCGTGGTCGGCGACGAGATCAACCGCGCCTCTCCGAAGACGCAGTCCGCGCTGCTGGAGTGCATGGAAGAGCAGCAGGTGACGGTGGACGGCGAGACGTACCAGCTGGACACGCCGTTCATGGTGATCGCCACCCAGAACCCCATCGAGATGGAAGGCACCTATCCCCTTCCCGAGGCGCAGCGCGACCGTTTCACCGCGCGCATCGCGATGGGCTACCCCGAGCCGCACGCCGAGCTGGAGATGCTCGACGTGCACGGCCAGACCTCGCCGCTGGACAAGCTGGAGCCGGTGGCGACGACGGCCGAGGTGCGCGCCCTCATCGAGGCCGTACGCGGCGTCTACGTCTCGCAGGCGGTCAAGAAGTACGCCATCGACCTCGTCGTGGCCACCCGCCACTCCCCCGACCTGCGGCTGGGCGCATCGCCCCGGTCCACGCTGCAGCTCGTACGGGCCGCCAGGGCGCACGCCGCGCTGGCCGGTCGCGACTACGTCATCCCCGACGACCTGCAGGACCTGGCCATCCCCGTGCTGGCGCACCGGCTGCTGCCCAGCGTCGAGGCCCAGGGCCAGCGCCGCCTGCCCGAGCAGGTGGTGACCGATCTGATCAGGCGCGTACCGGTGCCGGAGGCCAGGGCGTCGTGAGGGCCGGACTGCGGGCGCTGACCTCCAGGGGCAGGTCGTTCCTCGCCTCCGGCATCGCGGCGCTGCTGATGGCCGTCATCCTGGGCGAGAACGACCTGTTCAGGATCGGCGTCCTGGTGACGGCGCTGCCGCTGCTGGCGGCCATGGTGGTGGCGCGCACGCGCTACCGGCTGAGCTGCGCCAGGCGCCTCGACCCGCCGCGGGCGGAGGTCGGTGGCGAGGCCACCGTGACCCTGCGGCTGGAGAACGTCACCAGGCTCCCGACCGGGCTGCTGCTCATCGAGGACACCGTTCCTTATGCGCTGGGCGTGCGGCCCCGGTTCGTGCTGGACCGGGTCGAGTCGCGGGGCGTGCGGGAGATCGACTACCGGGTGCGCTCGGACCTGCGCGGCCGTTACACGATCGGCCCGCTGTCGGTCCGCATCGCCGACCCGTTCGGGCTCGTCGAGCTGACCCGCTCGTTCACGATCAGCGACACGCTCGTGGTGACGCCGCACGTCGCGGCGCTCCCGCACGTGCGGCTGTCGGGTGAGTGGACGGGCGGCGGCGACAGCCGTACCAGGAGCGTGGCCGCGGCCGGCGACGACGACGTGGCGCCACGCGAATACCGGCAGGGCGACGACCTGCGCCGGGTGCACTGGCGCTCGACGGCCCGCCGCGGCGAGCTGATGGTGCGCCGCGAGGAGCAGCAGTGGCAGAGCCGCGGCGCGCTCCTGCTGGACACCCGCAGGTATGCGCACCGCGGCGAGGGCCCGCGCTCGTCGTTCGAGGTGGCGGTCTCGGCCGCGGCCTCGATCGGCGTGCACCTGGCCCGCGAGGGCCTCGGCCTGCGACTGGTGACCGACCAGGGCGCCGAGCACCTGACCGACACCGGACTGAGCTGGTCGCTGCTCGACACCCTCGCCGTCGTGCGCCACAGCCCGGCCCGCTCCCTGGAGATGGGCGTCTCGGCCCTGCGCCAGGGCGGGGGCGACGGGCTGATCGTGGCCGTGCTCGGCGACCTCGACCCGGAGGAGGCGAGAGAGCTGGCCAGGCTGAGGCACAGCGGCATCACCGCGGTGGCGGTGATGCTGGACGTGAGCACGTGGGACGGCGGGGACCGCGCGGCCGCCGAGAACCACCAGGCCGTGCAGACGGTCCTGGCCGGGTACGGCTGGCGCATCGTGCGCCTGCCCGCGGGCACCTCGATCGCCTCCGTCTGGCAGAACGCCGCCAACCGCGACAGATACGCGCTCAACCCGGCGGGAGGCGCGGCATGAGGCTGACCGTCGCCTCCGGCGTGGCCGCGTTCGCCGCGGCGTTCCTGCTCTACCCGCTCTTCCAGGGTGGCTCCTGGTTCTGGTCGTCGCTGGGCGCCGTGCTCGCCGTGATGGCCGCGGGCCTGCTGAGCAGCCGCCTGTCGCTGCCCGCGTGGGCGGCGCCGCTGGTCGCGCTGCTCGCGGTGTGGGTCTACCTGACCGCGGCGTTCGCCTCCGCCAAGGCGTGGGCGCTGGTGGTGCCGACCCGGGGGTCGGTGGTGGAACTGGGCAGGCTGCTGGGGGTCGGCTGGGCCGACATCCAGCGCTTCGCCGCTCCCGTGCCGGAGACCGAGGGCATCACGCTGCTGACCGCCGGCGGTGTGGCGCTGATCGCGATCGCCGTCGACCTGCTGGCCGCGCGGCTGCGCAAGGCGGCGCTGGCCGGGCTGCCGCTGCTGGCGCTGGCCACCGTGCCGGCGACGATCCTGCCCGACCCGATCAGCTGGCCGGCGTTCATCCTGGCCGCGCTCGGGTTCATCGGCCTGCTGATCGCCGACGGGCGCGAGCGGGTGGGCCACTGGGGCAGGGCGGTGCTGGTACGGCGGACGACCCGCGCCACGTCCTCCCGGCCCGAGGCCCGCACCTCGGCGGACACCAGCGGGCTGCGGCTGTCGGGCAAGCGCATCGGGTTCGCCGCGATCGTGCTGGCGGTGCTGGTGCCCGCCCTGCTGCCGGCCATGGAGCCGGTGTCGTTCTTCACGTTCGGCGTGGGCGGCAGCGGCTCGGGCCGGGGCAACTCGATCAGCATCCCCAGCCCCATCGCGAGCCTGAAGGGCCAGCTGGAGCTGCCGGAACGGCGCGTGGTCCTCACCTACGCCAACAACGACGACAAACCCCGCTATCTGCGGATCTACGCGCTCGACACGTTCGACGGCCAGCAGTTCGGCATGACGGAGCCCAAGGGGGCCCCGCAGAACAGGACGGACAACGGCCCCCTCCCGGCGCCGCCCGGTCTCGGCCCCGAGCCGAAGGTCAAGACCGTGACCACGGACATCCGGATCAGCGACGAGATCACGAAGCTGCAGTTCCTGCCCCTGCCGTACCCGCCGCGACAGATCCAGATCGACGGCGACTGGCGGGCGGACGTGGACACGCTCATGGTCTTCTCCACCCGCGACGAGGCCTCCGGCGTCGAGTACGAGGTGACCACGAGCGAGCCGGAGCCCACGCCGGACCTGCTGGACTCGCTCAGCGAGACCCGGCCCAGCGTCGATCCCCGCTTCCTGAGGCTGCCGGACAACCTCCCGCCCGAGATCGCCGAACTGGCGACCACGCTGACCGCGAACGCCAAGACGGACTACGAGGCGGCGGTGAAGCTACAGGAATTCTTCACCGGCGGCGACTTCACCTACACCCTGAGCACGCAGGGGCACGGCAACTCGGCGCTGCGGGACTTCCTGCTGCGCGACCGTGCGGGCTACTGCGAGCAGTTCGCCGCGTCGATGGCGGTGCTGGCCAGGCTGGTGGGCATCCCGTCGCGGGTGGCCATCGGCTACACGGGCGGCACGAAGGTCGGCGACCGGTGGCAGGTCGGCACGAACGACTCCCACTCCTGGCCCGAGCTGTATTTCGAGGGTGTGGGCTGGTTGCCGTTCGAGCCGACTCCCGCGGGCTCGGCCGGCCAGGGCAGCGCGCGGGTGCCCGAGTACAGCCAGCCCCGGCCGGAGGCGACCGGGGAGGCGTCGACGCCGACGCCGGGTTCGACGAGTTCGTCCGCTGACGAGCCGGTCGACCCGCAGGCCCGGCGCAACCCTCGCGAGCTGGACCGCGAGGGCGTGGTCGCCACCGGCGGGCTGCCGACGGACGACTCGATGCCGCTGATCGGCCAGATCGGCATCGGCGCGGCGGCGCTGCTGCTGGTGCTGCTGATCCCCGCGGGCCTGCGTCTGATCACCAGGAACCGGCGCGTGCGCACCCTGGGCTGGAAGGTCTCGGAGCCGTCCGACGATCTGACGGCCCGGATCGCGTCGAAGTCGGGGGGCGGCCATCCGTCGGTCGCCGCCGCGTGGGCGGAGCTGGACGACGTGCTGTACGACTACGGCATGGCCCGCCAGCTCAGCGAGACCCCGCGGGCGCTGGCACGGCGGCTGACCCAGCAGTACGAGTTCGACGCCGACTCGGCGGCGGCCATCACGGCCATCGCGTCCGCGGTGGAGCGGGTGCTGTTCGCCAGGGATCCGGGACAGATCGGGCCGCTGCGCAAGGACCTGCGTCAGGTGCGCCAGGCGCTGGCGGCCACGGTGTCACGCGGACGCCGGCTGCGGGCGGTGCTGCTGCCGCCGTCCACCCTGCGGCGGCTGCGGGGGCTGGGCGAACGCCTGCTCGACGGGTTCGACCTGCTGGAGAACATCAGGCTGCGGCGGACGTCCGCCCCGAAGGGCTCCTGACCGACCGACGCGACCGGCCGTCCCCCTCGTCGAGGGGGACGGCCGGTTTCGTTTTCGGCAGCGGGAACGCCGGCGCCTGGCCGGGCTCACCTTGGGGGCAGGGGACGGGCGGCCACCGGTTGCGCCGTCGCGCGCCTGGGCGGACGAGCGCACGACGGGACCCGGAAGGGCCGCCTCCCACCCACACGAGGGCCGCCCGGACGCGTGTCCGGGCGGCTCCGCAGGTCAGCGGTCAGCGCTCATCGTTGCGGCGGCGCCAGCGCTCTTCCATGCGCTCCATGAACGTCCCCCGGCGCGGCCGACGGGCTTGCTTGCCCGGAGGAGGGGCCGAGCCCGAGGCGGGCGCGGAGTCACCGAACCCGTTCATGCGTTTCCAACTGGACAGGCCCCACAGACACGCGGCGAGCATGACCACGAAACCGCCGACGCCGAGAGGGATCAGGGCACTGCCACTCATCACCACGCCGACCATCATGATGACGACGCCGAGAGCAAAGCCGATGGAGGCCTTGATCAGACGACGCTTGTAATGGCTGCGCGGGTCACTGATCCTTACGGTGTTGGCCCACTTCGGGTCCTCGGCGTAGAGGGCCTGCTCGATCTGGTCGAGCAAGCGCTGCTCGTGCTCAGAGAGCGGCACGGCGCCTCCCAAGGACAGCCCCAGGACGGGGAAGACGGCAACGGACGACACGGGGTGTCCGAACCTCGCGGTCGGTTATCCCCAGAATACGAGGCTGTAGACGTAGGCGAAAGCAAACGTCCAACGCAGACCAAACCGGAGGTGTCGTCATGGCTCCATTGTGGCCCATCTCGCCCCCCTTCCCCCAAAATCGCGACACCGATGCCCCATAAAAATCCGGACATCTGCGTCATGTCTCTACATCATCAAGCTTGCCACGTACGAGCGATGCTGGGAGCACCGCATCGGGACCGAATCGCCGGATCGCCTTGTCCATGGCCTGTTCGGCCTCGCGCCAGCCGGTCTCCCGCTCTCCGATGCCGAGTTGGTGGGTGGCCTCGCCTGCGGGGCGCAGGTTTTCCATCCTCACGCCGACCAGGCGCAGCCGCACGCGCTGGAGGCCGGCCGCCTCGAACAGCTCGCAGGCTGTGGCATAGATCACCTGGGCCACATCGGTCGCCTCGCGCAGTGTGCGCGAGCGGTTGATCGTCGTGAAATCAGCGCGGCGGAGCTTCACACTTACAGTCCTTCCCACGTGTCCGCCCTTACGCATCCTGGCGGCCACCCGCTCGGAAAGACGCAGCAACTCCCGCTTGATCACCTCGGGATCGTCCACGTCGGCCGCGAACGTCTCCTCGTTGCCGATGCTCTTGTCGGGCACGTGGGCGCTCACCGCCCGCTCGTCACGGCCCCAGGCCAGCGCCGCCAGGTGGCCGCCCACGGCCTGCCCGAGCTCGCGCTGGAGGGTGGCGGGCGGCACCCTGGCCAGGTCGCCTACCGTGCGGATGCCGAGGCGTACGAGAGACTGCTCGGTGCGCTCGCCGACGCCCCACAGCGCCGAGACCGGCAGCGGGTGGAGGAAGTCGACGACCTGGCCGGCGGGCACCACCAGCAGCCCGTCGGGCTTGCACTGCTTGCTGGCCAGCTTCGCCACGAACTTGCTGCTCGCCACGCCGACCGAGCACGTGATGCCGTAGCGGTCGAGGACCTGCTCCCTGATCATGGCGGCGATCACGGCGGGCGGGCCGAGCCGGCGCCTGGCGCCCCCGACGTCGAGGAACGCCTCGTCGGACGCGATGGGCTCGACCATCGGGGTGATCGTGTGGAAGATCTCCATGACGCCCTTGGAGACCTCGGAGTATTTGCCGTGGCTGGGCGGGATGATCGTGGCCTGCGGGCAGAGCCGGCGCGCCCTGCTCATCGGCATGGCGGAGTGCACGCCGTGGGCCCTGGCCTCGTACGTGGCGCTGAGCACGACGCCGCGCCCCGCGGGCGAGCCCACGATCACCGGGCGGCCGCGCAGCTCGGGACGCTCGAGCAGCTCGACGCTGGCGAAGAAGGCGTCCATGTCGACGTGCAGGATCGGGCAGCCGCTGTCGTCGGCCCCGGTGCGTGGAGCGGGGCCGATGCCGGTGATCTGCTTGCGAGACACGCCGCCGATTCTATCCGAACATGCGTTCTATACCCAGTGCCGGCGCTTCATGACCTGTGCGCGAGCACGTGCAGCTGAGTAGCGATGTCGCGCAGCACGGGGTGGGTGGCGGCGACCTGCTCGAGGGCGACGAGCGCCTCGGCGGCGCCGGGCTCGCCGTCGACGAGCCTGCTCGGGACCAGGTCGGCGAAGACGCGCACGCCGTGGACGGCGCCGACGGCGAACCCGGTCGCGGCCAGCAGCTCGGAGAGCGTCTCGGCGCCGAAGCGCCTCGGTGTGGGGTCGCGGTCGCCCCAGGTGCCCCGCGGGTCGTCGAGCACGGCCCGCGCCTCGTCGAACTGCCCCGCGAGCGCCCGGTGGATGGCGCTGCCGACGGGGTTGGCGGTCAGCACGCTCACCGCGCCACCCCTGCGCAGCACGCCCGCGACGGCGGTCAGCGCGCTGATCGGGTCTTCGACGTATTCGAGCACGCTGTGGCAGAGCACCAGGTCGGCGCTGTCGCGGCTGAGCAGCTCGCCCAGGTCGGCGGCGTCGCCCTGCAGGGACCGCACGCGCACGCCCTTCTCCTTGGCGCGGCGCTCGAGCGCGGCCAGCGAGTCGGGGCTCGGGTCCACGACGGTCACGGCGTGACCCAGCGCCGCCAGCGGCACGGCGAACCCGCCGGTGCCGCCCCCGGCATCGACGATGTCGAGCCCCTCCCGGCCGGTCGCCGCCGTCCGTTCGGCCAGCGCGGACCGCAACGCGTCCCAGACGACGGCGGTCCGCACCGCCGGGGTCCTCGTGACGCCTTCAGCACGCAACGTCGGCTCGCCTCCCTCTCCCCTCGCGACGGCCCGCGCTCGGGCCCTCGCGATCGCGCACATCGTGAACTGCGCTTCTTCGCGGTCGGGCCCCAGCCTACGCCGTGCGCCGGTCCCCCGCTCGCCGTCACCGGCACCGCCCGCTCCCGGGTCGCGCACGCCGCACGGGCGGTTCGCCGTCGATGCCGGGGTAGCGGGGTCAGGCGTCGAAGCCGGCGGCCGGCCGCTTGGGCGCCCGCAGCCGCCAGGCGTCGGTCAGCAGCTCGCCCATCTCCTCGGTGTCCACGGCCCCGAGCCGCACCAGCACGGCGGCGGACCCGTTGTAGTGCGGGGTCGTGAAGAACGCGGCCGGTCCGGCCGCGATCAGCCCCGCCTTCTCCTCCTCGGAGCCCACCGGCAGCACCAGCACGTCGCCCTCCTCACGCACCCGGGAGAACCACTTGCCGCGGACGTAGAAGGCGGGCGTGCCGTACATGGTCTTCTCGACGGTCCCGGGCAGCGCCAGGGCGAGCCGGCGTACGTCGTCCTCGGTCACCATGCCCACACGATACGCACCGCCGGACGAGCGGCAAGGGGCGCGTCGCGGCTGGTGACGCGCCACTTGTCCGCACGCCCCCTGGCCACACGTCAGGCTTGCGCGCATAGGCGCCCGGCCGTGTGACAACGCACGGCCCTCGTCTCGGCGAGCCGTGCGGGCAGGCGTCGTGTTGTGTCTTCGGACCCTAGTTTTTGGAAGGTACGCCTTGTTGCCATGAAAGGTACGCCTTGTTGCTTTGGAACGTACCCCGAACTCGGTCTTTTGACGGTGTCTAAAGGGTGAGGCTTGGCTTGAGCTGCTTGAAGCGGGCCAGCAGCCCGTTCACGAACTGCGGCGACTCGTCCGTGGACAGCTCACCCGCCAGGTGCACCCACTCGCTGATCACCACACCCTCGGGCACGCCGGGCATCCAGAGCAGCTCGTACGTGCCCCCGCGCAGCAGGTTGCGGTCGACGGCGGGCATCCGGTCGAGGGTCCAGCCCTCGGCGTAGGTAGTGATCAGCTCGTCGATGCGCGTGTGGTGTCTGGCGACGCCCTCGACGATGGTCGAGGTGTATTCGTTCACCGGGGGCTCCTGCCGCTCCACGCGTTCGGCGAGGATCTTCAGCGGATCCTCGCTGCGCAGCTCGGCCTCGAAGAGGATGTCAAGCGCCCGCCGGCGTGCTTTGCCGCGTGCCGACACCTCAGGCCCGGCCGAGGTAATCGCCGCTGCGGGTGTCGACCTTGACCTTCTCACCGGTGGTGATGAACAGCGGCACCTTGATCTCGGCGCCGGTCTCCAGCGTGGCGGGCTTGGTGCCGCCGGTGGAGCGGTCGCCCTGCAGGCCGGGCTCGGTTTCGGCGATGGTCAGCTCGACCGCGGCGGGCAGGTCGACGTAGAGGGCCGAGCCCTCGTTGAACGCGACCGTGGCCAGAGTGTTCTCCAGCATGTAGTTGGCGGCGGTGCCGACGGTGTTGTTGGGCACGTTGACCATGTCGTAGGTCTCGGTGTCCATGAACACGAAGTCGTCGCCGTCCTTGTACGAGTACTGCATCTCGCGCTTGTCGACGTTGGCCACGTCGACCTTCACGCCGGCGTTGAAGGTCTTGTCGACGACCTTGCCGGAGAGGACGTTCTTGAGCTTGGTGCGCACGAACGCGCCACCCTTGCCCGGCTTGACGTGCTGGAACTCGACCACGGCCCAGAGCTCACCGCCCTCGAGCTTCAGCACCATGCCGTTCTTGAGGTCGTTGGTCGTCGCCACTCGTTCTTCTCCCGCGTGCGGCCGCTCTAAAGGACGAGCAGCTCCTTGGTCGTCTTCGTGAAAAGTTCCGGCCCGCCCTCACGTGTCACCAGGGTGTCCTCGATGCGAACCCCGCCCCGGCCCGGGAGATAGACCCCGGGCTCGACGGTGATCGGAACTCGATCCTCTAGTCTACCGGTCCGCGAGGGGCCGAGGAACGGCTCCTCGTGGATCTCCAGGCCGACTCCGTGTCCCAGCCCGTGCCGGAAGCGGCTCCCGTACCCCGCGTCCTCGATGACGGTACGGGCCGCCGCGTCCACCTCCCTGGCCCCCGCGCCCGGCGCGAGCGCGTGCCTGCCGGCCCGCTGCGCCTCGGCGACCAGGTCGTAGATCTCGCGCTGCCAGTCCGTCGGCGGGCCCAGGCAGACCGTCCTGGTCATGTCGGCGTGGTAACCCTGGTAGCGGGCGCCGAAGTCGATGGTGACGAGGTCGCCGGCGCGCAGCTCCCTGCCGGAGGGGGCGTGGTGCGGGATCGCCCCGTTCTCGCCCGCGGCCACGATCGTGTCGAACGCGGGCTTGTCGGCGCCCAGCTCGGCCATGCGGTTGTCGAGGAGGCGGGCGAGGTCGCGCTCGGTGATCCCCGGGACGATTTTCCCTGAAATATCGGCAAATGCCTGGTCGGTGATCTCGCAGGCCGTACGGAGGAGCTCCAGCTCGCCGTCGTCCTTGACCGCCCGCAGCAGCTCCACCACCGGCTCCAGCGGCACCAGCCCCCCGCCCAGGCGCCGGTACGTGGCCACGCTCATCCACGCCGCCTCGATCCCCGCCCCCGGCTCCACCAGCGCGCTCTCCACGTCGTACGCCTCGACCGACGGCACGTCCAGCGTACGGGCCACCTCGATGTAGCGGTTGTCGGTGGCCAGCAGCGCGGTGCCGTCGGCCCTGACCAGGACGGCGGCGTTCGAGCTGACCAGCCCGGTGAGGTAGCGGACGTTCACGGGTGAGGTGACGAGCAGGGCGGCCACCTCACGGGCGGGCAGCAACCCGGCGAGGCGGGCCCGGCGTGCCACATAGTCGACGCTCATGGCGCCAATGTACGTGTTCCGCCCCTGGCGTCACTATCGCCCGCCACCCGGCCGAGCCCGCCCGGAGCTCCTAGTCGTCGGGCAGCCGCCAGTCGTCCATGACCTGCGCCGCCGGCCCGGACCCGCCCATGTCGCCCTTCTCCTGCGCCCGCCTCAGGTCGTGGTAGACGCCGGCGATCTGGTCGATCCCCGAGTCGATGCGGCCCTCCTCGAACTTCCTGGCCGCCTTCCTGATCTTGTCGCGGGCCTTGCCGGCGACCTTGGGGTCGATCGCGCCCATGGCCTGCTGGGCCGTCAACGCCTCGTCGAACTCCGACAACCACTTGCGCCAGCCGCCCGGCGGCATCGCCTCGCCCAGGGTGGCCTTGGGCTGGACCGTCTCGCGCAGCGAGGTCGGTCCCAGGGTGCTCACCAGGCCGGGCGTGGCGTCCGGCGTGGGCCCCTCGGTGGGGAGCGTGGTCGGCAGCGTGCTCGGCGGTGTGCTCGGCAGCGTGGTCGGTTCGGCGGTCGGGGTGGAGGCGGTCAGCGGCTCCTCCTTCCTCGCGCCCGCCCACATCACCATGACGACGGTCACCACCGCGATGACCACCACGGCGGCGCCGAGCTGGAGGATGAGCTTGCGGTTCGACGCCGGGGCGGGCTCGAGGTCGCCCGCCTGGTAGACGGCGGTGTCACCGGCCCTCGGAGGAGGCCCGCCGTGCCCGGGGACCTGGAAGACCTCGGTCGATCCGTCGCCCCCGAACGTCCCGGCCCCGGGCGCGCCGCCCGGCCCGCTGGACGGCACGCCGCCGTCCCGGAAGGAAACGCCCGTCACGGGCATGGCCGCCCCTGGCGGAGGCGACCCTGCCGGAGCCGCCCCAGGGTGGGGCGCCCCGGGGTGGGTCGCCCCAGGGTGAAGCGACCCGGGGGGAGCCTGCCCGGGCCCGGGCGGCATGGGTGGCGCCGCGGCGGGCGGTGCGGCGGGCGGTGCGGCGGGCGGTGCGGCCGGGTTGGCGCGCGGCCGCGCGATGGCGGCCAGCGCCCGCCGGATCGCCTCACCGCTGCCGGGCCGCTGCGCGGGATCCTCGGCGATCATGGCCAGCACGAGCCGATCCAGCTCCGCGGACACCTCGGCCCTCGACGCGCTCGGCGGAGCGGGCACACCCCGTCCGGAAGCGCCGCCGGAATCATCCCCCGCCTCGTCGCCGAAGGGCGGGCGGCCGCACAGGAGCTCGTAGCAGACGCACCCCAGCGCGTACAGGTCCCCGGCGGCCGCGGCCTCCTGCCCCGCCGCCCGCTCGGGCGCCACGTACCGCGGGTCCCCCGGCACCCGGTCGTCCATCCCGAACCCGACGACCTTCAGCACCCCGCTCCCGGCCATCCGGAAGCTGTGCGGGGCGACGTGCCCGTGCACGACCCCCGCCCGGTGCGCGGCGTCGAGCCCGGCCGCGGCCTGCCCGATGAGGTCGCACACCTCGACGATCGGCAGCGGACCGCGCGCGGCCAGCTCCTCGCCCAGGCTGGGGCCGGTGAGGAACTCCATCACCAGGAACGGCGCCCCGTCGTGGTCGCCGACGTCCAGCACCATGGCCACGTTCGGATGGATGACCCGGGCCACGGCCTGGGCGTGCTGCCTGAGCACCTCCCGGGTCGCGCCCCCCGCCACCCGGGCGCCGAGCACCTTCACGGCCACGACCCAGTCGGCCCGCGTGTCGTACCCTCGCCACACCTCACCCATCGGCCCGCTGCTGATGCGCTCGTCAAGCCGATACCGGTCAGCGACCAAGGACGGCGTCGCGTCGGACATATCCCCGCCAATTACTCGAAAATCAGGATTTCCGACCACCATAGGGCCCCGCAGACACTGCCGCCCCATCATCCCGCCCGGCGGGATGATGGGGCGGGCCGGGCGGCGAGGTCAGGCCGCCGCGGGCTGCGGCACGCGGCCCACCGGCGCGGCGACGTCCAGCGGCTGGGGCGGCGCGTTGAAGACGGCCTCGTCCAGACGGCCCTCCGAGCGCGCCACCAGGACGGGGACGACGAGCTGCCCCGCGACGTTGGTCGCGGTGCGGATCATGTCGAGGATCGGGTCGATGGCCAGCAGCAGGCCGACGCCCTCAAGGGGCAGCCCCAGCGTGCTGAGCGTGAGCGTCAGCATGACGGTCGCGCCGGTCAGGCCCGCCGTGGCGGCCGAGCCGACCACTGACACGAACGCGATCAGCAGGTAGTCGCCGAACCCGAGGGGCACGCCGAACACCTGGGCCACGAAGATCGCGGCCAGCGCCGGGTAGACCGAGGCGCACCCGTCCATCTTGGTGGTGGCGCCGAACGGCACGGCGAAGGAGGCGTAGTCGCGGTCCACGCCGTTGCGCTCGACGGTGACCCGCTGCGTCAGCGGCAGCGTGCCGACGGACGAGCGGGAGACGAAGGCCAGCTCGATCGCGGGCCACGCGTTGCGGAAGAACTGGACGGGGTTGACCTTGCCCCACACGGCCAGCACCGTCGGGTAGACGGCCAGCAGCACGATGAAGCAGCCGATGTACACCCCGGCGCTGAACTTGGCCAGCGGCGCCAGCAGGTCCCACCCGTACGTGGACACGGCCTTGCCGATCAGGCCCGCGGTGCCGAGGGGTGCCAGGCGGATGACCCACCACAGCGCCTTCTGCACCAGCTCCAGGACGGAGCGGGCGAGGTTCAGGAACGGTTCGGCCTTCTCGCCGGCCGCCAGGGCCGCCGCGCCGAGCACGACCCCCAGGAAGACGATCTGCAGGACCTTCACCTCGGTGAAGGCGGTGACGATGTTGGTGGGCAGGATGCCGGTGACGAAGTCGAGCCAGGTGCCCGCGCCCTCGGTGTCCACGGCCTTGGCGGCGGCGGTGTCGAGGGTGACACCCTGGCCGGGGTTGATGAGCAGGCCGAGGCCGATCGCGAGCGCCACGGAGACGAACGCGGTGACGAGGAACCACAGCAGCGTCTTGGAGGCGAGCCTGGCCGCGCCGTTGACGTTGCGCAGGTTGGCCACGCTGACCAGCACGGCGGTGAAGACCAGGGGCGGCACGGCGAGCTTGAGCAGCTGGACGAAGATCTGCCCGATCCGGGTCAGCGTCTCGGCCAGCCAGGCCACGTCCCAGATCTTGGCGACGAAGCCCAGCGCGATGCCGGCCGCGAGGCCGGCCAGCAGTTGCAGGGAGAAGGAGAATCTCTTCATGGGTGGGGGAAGCTCCCGGGGAAAGGGCATGCCGGCCCGCCGCGCGAGCGGGCATGCCAGGTGAGGAAGGGGTGATCGAGGCTGACGCGGTTCAGCGACAGAGCGATCCGTGCAACCGGCACAGATCGATGTGCAGCCGCTCGACGAGCCACACGAACACCAGGGAGAACCTCACGAGCTCCCACAACACCCGTTAAAACGGACGTATTCCACTAAAGGGTGTGACTCACCCCACAATGTCCTTGATCAGCTCAATCAGCCGCACCCGCTCCTCGTGCGTCCTGCCGAGCGGCGCCACGTTCAGCGTGGTCACCCCGGACTCCTTCATCGCCTGGACGCGGTCGCGCACGAACCCCTCGCTGCCGATCAGCGACATGCTCTCCAGCAGCTCGCCGGGCACCAGGGCGGCCGCCTCGTCCTTCTTGCCCTCGAGGTAGAGATCCTGGATCCGCTCGGCCTCCTTCTCGTAGCCGTAGCGCCGGGCCAGGTCGTTGTAGAAGTTGCGGCCCTTGGCGCCCATGCCGCCGATGTAGAGGGCCGCCATCGGCCGCCCGAACTCCAGCAGCCCGGCCACGTCGTCGCCGACCGCCAGGGACGCCTGCGCGATCACGTCCAGCTCGCCCAGCTCGGGGTCGCGCTTCTCCTTGCCGGCGGCCAGCGACCGGCCCCACACGTCGGCGGCCTTCTCGGGCACGTAGAAGATCGGCTCCCAGCCCTCGGCCAGCTCGGCGGCGAGCTCGACGTTCTTGGGCCCGATGGCGGCGATCACGATCGGGATGCGGGGCCGTACCGGGTGGTTGATGAGCTTCAGCGCCTTGCCCAGGCCCGTGCCCTGGTCGGGCGGGAGCGGCAGCGTGTAGTGCTTGCCCTCGTGCACCAGGCGCTCGCGCCGCCACACCTGGCGGCAGATCTCGATGACCTCCCTGGTACGCCCGAGCGGCGCCGTGTACGGCACCCCGTGGAAGCCCTCGATCACCTGCGGCCCCGACGCGCCGAGGCCGAGCGTGAAGCGCCCGTCGGAGACGTAGTCCAGGCCCGCGGCCGTCATGGCCAGCAGCGTCGGCGTGCGGGAGTAGATCGGCAGGATGCCGGAGGCGATCTCCAGGCGCTCGGTCCTGGCCGCGATGTACCCCATCTGGCTGACGGCGTCGAAGCTGTAGGCCTCGGCCACGAAGACGATGTCGAGCCCGGCCTTCTCGTAGTCCGCCAGCTCGGCCACCGTCTCCTTGAAGCCGCCCGAGTAGTTGAGTGCCATACCGATGCGCATGCCGGGCTCCCGATGAAACCGAATGATATTCCGTTGCGACGCGAACAGGCTATCGCGTCGGCGTGGCGGGCAGGGAGCCACTAGCCTGGATCAGGTGCTGAGTCGGCTGGTCGTCATCGTGTCCGCCGTGGTCGCCGTGGCCATGGCCGGACACCAGCTGATTCCTGCGCTCGGCGGGTTCACGCCGGTGATGGAGAGTCTGCTGCCCTGGCTGGGGGTGACCGTCCCGCTGCTGCTCCTGGCCGCCGCGCTGGCACGCTCCAGGGCGGCCGTGATCGCGGCGCTGGTGCCCGGGGTGGTGTGGGCGGCGATGTTCGGCTCCACGCTGCTGCGCACGCCGCCGGGCGGCCCGAGCGACCTGGCCGTCGGCACGGTCAACGTGGGCGTGACCAACAACGCCTCGGGCGAGGCCGTCCGCATGATCGCTAAGGACCTCGACCTGCTGGCCGCCCAGGAGCTGACCAGCGGCGGCCCCGCGGCCAAACAGCTCAACAAGATGTTCAAGTACCACTATCCGGTCAGCACGGTCGGCCTGTGGAGCCGCTACCCGATCAGCGAGACCAAGCCGCTCGACATCGGCCTGGGCTGGCCGCGGGCGCTGCGCGCGGTGGTCGCCACCCCCAAGGGCAAGGTGACCGTCTACGTCATGCACCTGGCCTCGGCCCGGCCCGGGGAGACCGCGTCGCGCGACGTCTCTCTCGCGCACGCGCGACAGCTCATCGACGACGACCCGAGCAAGCGCATCCTGCTGCTCGGCGACCTCAACACCGCCACCACCGACCGCGGCATGCGGGGGCTGACCCCGCCGCTGAGCGACGCGCAGATCGTGGCGGGCGACGGGTTCGGGTTCACCTGGCCGTCCGAGTTCCCGATCACCCGGCCCGACCACATCCTGTTCAAGGGCATGACGGCGACCAAGGCGGGCGTCGCCCCCGCGACCGGCAGCGACCACCGCGCCGCCATCGCCTCACTGCGACTCTAGGTGCGGCTCCAGCAGCCGCAGGTCCTGGGGCGTGTCGATGTCGGCCGGGTCCCCGTGCTCGTCGCACGGCACCTCGGTGACCAGCTCGGGGTGCGCCTTCATGAACGGCCGCGCCCCCACGTCCCCCACGGCCAGTTCCGCCACCTCGGCGAAGTGCTCGCGGGCGATCAGCACCGGGTTCCTGCGCCTCCCCTCGTAGGTGGCGACCGCCAGCCCGGCGCCCGAGGCGATCAGCGCCCGTACCGCGCCCGGGCCGATGAACGGCTGGTCGACCAGCGCGATCACCACGGACTCGGCCCCCTGCGGCAGCGCGGCGAGCCCGACCCGCAGGGACGAGCCCATGCCGGACGCCCAGTCCGGGTTGCGCACGGTCACCGCGCCGCGCACCTGCACGGTGGCCGCGCCGAGCACGACCACGACGGGGTGGCAGCCGCCCTCCTCCAGCAGCCGCACGCCGCGGTCGACCAGGCGCTCGCCCGCGTACTCGACCAGCGCCTTGGGCGTGCCCAGCCGGGCGCCCTCCCCCGCGGCCAGCAGCAGCCCGGCCACCTTCGCGCTCTTCATGCGCCCTCGTGGTGGATGCGGCCCTCGGTGCTGGACAGCGGGCGGCCCGAGCCGCCCCAGCGGAGCTGGATCAGCTCGGCGGCGATCGACACGGCCGTCTCCTCGGGGGTACGCGCGCCGAGGTCGAGCCCGATGGGCGAGCGCAGCCTGGCCAGCTCGGCGTCGGTGAGCCCGGATTCGCGCAGCCGGGCGAGCCGGTCCTCGTGGGTGCGGCGCGAGCCCATGGCGCCCACGTACCCGGCGTCGGTGCGCAGGGCCACCTCCAGCAGCGGCACGTCGAACTTGGGGTCGTGGGTGAGCACGCAGATCACCGTGCGCTGGTCCACCTGGACGGAGGACAGGTAGTCGTGGGGCCACTTGACCACGACCTCGTCGGCGTCGGGGAAGCGCTTGGCGGTGGCGAAGATCGGGCGCGCGTCGCAGACCGTGACGTGGTAGCCGAGGAACTTGCCCACCCTGGCCACCGCCGCCGCGAAGTCGATCGCCCCGAACACCAGCATGCGCGGCGGCGGCGCGAACGACTGCACGAACACCGCCAGGTCGTCCAGGCGCCGCTCACCCTCGCCGCCGTAGTGCCTGATGCCGGTCAGGCCCTGGGCGAGCATGCCGCGCGCGTCGTCGTCCACGGCCTCGTCGAGCCGGTCGAGCCCGAGCGTGCCGGACGAGCGGTCCGGCCAGACGACCCGGCGGGCGCCGATCTGGCCGGGGCCGGAGACGATGGTGGCGACGGCCACCGGCTCGTGCGCGTCCACGGACATCGCGATCTCCCCCAGCTCGGGGAAGGTCTCGATCGAGATCGGCTCGACGAGGATGTCGATGATGCCGCCGCAGGTGAGCCCGACCGCGAACGCGTCGTCGTCGCTCACGCCGTACCGCTGCAGGACGGCCTCGTCGACCTCGGCGGCCAGCTCGAACACCGCGCCCTCGACGCACCCGCCGGACACGCTGCCGACCACCTCGTCGCCGCGCACCGCCATGGCCGCGCCCGGCGGCCTGGGCGCGCTGCTGAACGTGCTCACCACCGTCGCCAGCCCGAACTTGAGCCCCGACCTCCACCACCTCATGATCTCCGGCAGCACGTCACGCATGGGCCAGCCTTTCGCTGAGTCGCTCGTAGGCGGCCAGGCTGTGCCCGGCCACCAGGTCGTCCACGTACGGCAGGGCGGCCCGCATACCGCCCGTGAGAGGCTGGTAGTCCTCATACCCCTTGTGCGGGTTGACCCAGATCACCCGGTGCGCCTGCCTGGCCAGCCTGGCCATCTGCGCCCCCAGCAGAGCGGGGTCGCCGCGCTCCCACCCGTCCGAGGCGATCACGGCGGTCGCCCCGCGCGCGCTGTAGCGGGACAGGTACTCCTTGAGCTCGTCGCCCAGCCGGGTCCCGCCGCTCCAGTCGGGGATGGTCTTGGAGACCTCGTTCAGGGCGGTGCCGGGGTCGCGGTGGCGCAGCTCGGCGGTGATCGGGGTGAGCCTGGTGCCGACCGAGTAGACCTTGGTGGCCCGGGGCTCGCTCCTGACCAGCGCGTGGGCGAAGCGCAGCAGGGTCTCGGCGTACGGAGCCATCGAGCCGCTGACGTCCACGAACAGGACGACGGTGCGCGGACGGGTGGTGTGCCTCTTGTGCCGGAGCCGGGCGATGTCGCCCTTCCTGAGCGCGTCGCGGATGGTGCGGCGCGGGTCGAGCACGCCCCGGTGGGCGCCCTCGAAGCGGCGCGAGCGCCGTCGTTCGCGGCCGCACCTCAGCATGGCCAGCATCCGGTGCACCTCGGCCCGCTCGGCCTCGGTCAGCCGGGCCACGTCGCGGTGCCGCAGCACCTCGGCCCGGCCCGCCGTCGCGGGCGCGGCCGTCCCCTCGTCGCCGCCGTCCGCCTCGCCGCGCGTCTCGGCCGCCAGGTGCCTGGTGACGCTGGTCGTGCTCGTACGGGCGACGCTCGCCCGTACGCCGCCGAAATACGCGGCGAAGCACCGGTCGTAGCGGGGCAGGTCGTCGGGTGTGGCGCAGAGCGTGAGCCGCCCGGCCCAGTAGACCTCGCCGGAGTCGGCCACGTCGAGGTGGTCGAGCGCCCTGAGCATGTTCTGGGTCCGCTCGTGGTCGGCGGCGACCCCGGCCGCACGCAGCGTCCTGGCGAACGCCGTCATCGTGGCGACCAGCTCATCCATGGGGCAGCAGCCCGTTGCCGAGCACGTTCGAGACGTCCTCCCGGTATTTCAGGGCCGCCCCCAGGGTGGCCGCGGCCAGGGCAGGATCGAACTCCTTGGCTCCCAGCGTCAGCAGCGCCTCGGTCCAGTCGAGCGTCTCGGCCACGCCCGGTGGCTTGACCAGGTCCGCCTGCCGCAGCCGCTCGGCCGCCCGCGCCACCTGCACGGCCAGCGTCTCGGTGCAGCCGGGCAGCCGGCGCAGCAGGATGGCGACCTCGCGGTCGAAGCTGGGGTGTTCGAGCCAGTGGTAGAGGCAGCGCCGCTTGAGCGCGTCGTGCACCTCGCGCGTCCTGTTGGAGGTGACCACGACCACCGGCGGCTTCGTGGCCTTGACGGTCCCGAGCTCGGGGATGGAGATCGTGAAGTCGGAGAGCACCTCGAGCAGGAACGCCTCGAACTCGTCGTCGGCCCGGTCGATCTCGTCCACGAGCAGCACGCTCGGCTGCGTCTCGATGGCCTTGAGCAGGGGCCGCGCGATCAGGAACCGCCTGTCGTAGATCTCCCCCTCCAGCCGGCCCACGTCGGTGACGCCCGCGGCCTCCGCGGCCTTCAGGTGGAGCAGCTGGCGCGCGAAGTCCCAGTCGTACAGCGCCTGGGCGGCGTCCAGCCCCTCGTAGCACTGGAGCCTGATGAGCGGCGCCTTGAGCAGCGTCGCCAGCGTCTTGGCGAGCTCGGTCTTGCCGACCCCCGCCTCTCCTTCGAGGAAGAGTGGCCGGCCCATCCTCAACGCCAGGAAGGCCGCCGTGGCCAGCCCTTCGTCGGCCAGGTAGGCGTGCCGGTCGAGGAGCTCGATGAGCTTGGCCGGCGACTCGATGTCCATTGCCCTGATTGTCCGCCGCAGCACTCCTTCAGGCTACGTCGACACCCGGTCCGGCGATATTCGCCCGCCGACCATGACACGGGGTCGTCGACCGGCTACTTCTCGCGAGCCTCGCCGCGCTCCCGGATCAGGGCCTCCAGCTCGGCCGTGGCCCGGACGGCGCGGGCCTTCTCCGAGCCCTGGATGCCCATGGCCCCGATGGTGCGCCCATCGGAGGTGTCGATCTTCGGCCAGGGGTCGCCCACCAGCAGCGTGACCTCCAGGATCTCCGGCCACGAGTAGCGGTGGGTGCGGGCGGCGTTGACGATGGTGACACCCTCGTCGTCCGCCTCCACCCGCACCCGCCCCAGCATGTGCAGCACGAACGCCACCGCGCATCCGAACGCCACGATCGCCAGCCGGTCGGGCAGCTTGAACGGCTCGGCGATGAAGACCGCCATGATCACCGACCCGAGCACGATCACGGCGGCGGAGCCGTACGCGACGATCCGCGGCCTGCTGGGACGCCAGGTGACGGGCAGGGGCGGTGGAGTGATCGGCTCGGGCACGAAGGAAACCTACCGCAGGCTAGTGGAGGTCCCGCAGGAGGAGGGCGGTCTCCAGCGCGGCGACGGCAGACTCGTACCCCTTGTCCTCCTTGCTGCCCGGCAGGCCCGACCGATCGAGGGCCTGGTCCAGGGTCTCGCACGTGAGGACGCCGTTGCCGACGGGCGTCTCCTCGTCCAGCGAGATCCGGGTCAGGCCCGCGGTCACCGAGTCGCAGACGTAGTCGAAATGGGCGGTCTCACCCTTGATGACCGCGCCCAGCGCCACCACCGCGTCGCAGCGGCGGGCCAGCGCCTGGGCGACCACCGGGATCTCCAGCGAGCCCGGCACCCGCACCACGGTCGCCGTGGCGCCGCTGTCGTCGCAGGCCTGAAGAGCCCGCGCCACCAGCTGATCGGTGATCTTGGCGTGCCAGCTGGCCGCCACCACCCCCACGCTCAGCCCCGAGGCGTCGGGAGCCGCGACGCCCGGCCTGCCTTCGCCGCTCATGCGGCCTCCTCCGTCGGCCGCATGAGCGGCACCCGGCTGTGTCTGATTGGTCGCTCGCTACGCTCGCTCACGATGCCTCCGAGATGTGATGGCCGAGGCGGTCGCGCTTGGCCGTGAGGTAACGCTCGTTGTGCGGGTTCATGGCCACGGGCAGGGGCTCGCGGCCGAGGACCTTGATGCCGTACCCGTCCATGCCCTTGAGCTTGGCCGGGTTGTTGGTGAGCAGCCGCACCGACCTGACACCGAGGTCGGCCAGGATCTGCCCCGCGTTGGAGAACTCCCGCGCGTCCACCGGCAGCCCCAGCTCCACGTTGGCGTCGACGGTGTCGCTGCCGTTGTCCTGCAGGTTGTACGCCTTGAGCTTGGCCAGCAGGCCGATGCCCCGGCCCTCGTGGCCGCGCAGGTAGACGACCACGCCGCGGCCCTCCTGGGCGATGGCCGACATCGCGTTGCCGAGCTGCACCCCGCAGTCGCAGCGCAGCGAGCCGAACACGTCGCCGGTCAGGCACTCGGAGTGGGCCCGGACCAGGATGTTCTCGCCGTCAGACAGGTCGCCGAAGACGAGCGCGACGTGCTCGCCGCCGTCGAGCGCGCTGGCGTAGCCGTAGACCCGCCACATTCCGTACGCGTTCGGCAGCCGCGTCTCGGCCACCCTCGTGACCATGCTCTCGGCCCGGCGGCGGTAGTCGACGAGATCCTCGATGGAGACCAGCGCCAGGTCGTGCTCGTCGGCGAAGCGGCGCAGCTCGGGCAGCCTGGCCATGGTGCCGTCGTCGTTGACCACCTCGGCCAGCGCGCCCGCGGCCGACAGGCCGGCGAGCCGGGCCAGGTCCACGGCCGCCTCGGTGTGGCCGCGCCTGGCCAGCACGCCGCCCTCGTGGTAGCGCAGCGGGAAGACGTGCCCGGGGCGCACCAGCTCGTTGGGCTCGGTCGCGGAGTCGGCGAGCGTGCGGATGGTCTGCGCCCGGTCGGCCGCGGAGATGCCCGTGGTGACACCGTCGCGGGCGTCCACGGTGATCGTGTACGCCGTGCGCATGCGCTCCTTGTTGTGCACCACCATGAGGGGCAGCCCGAGCCGGTCGAGCTCCTTGCCCTCCATGGCCACGCAGATCATCCCGCTGGTGTGCCTGATCGTGAACGTGCACAGATCCACCGTGGCCTTGGCCGCGGCGAAGATGAGGTCGCCCTCGTTCTCCCTGCTCTCGTCGTCGACCACGACGACGGGCCGGCCGTTGCGGATGTCGTCGATGGCCCGCTCGATGGGGTCCAGCTTGATGTCGCTCATCGCGCCACCGCCACGCCGACCTCGGCCGCCCGGTATTCACGCAGCCACTTCACGAACCCGATCACCACCAGAACGAAGAAGATCCCGTACACCCACCCGGAGACCACCAGCCCCGAGCTGAACGCCAGCGGCACGCCCACCAGGTCGACGGCCACCCACACGATCCAGAAGTCCACCAGCGCCCGGCCCTGCGCCCAGGTGGCCATCGCGCTGCCGACGAAGATGTAGGCGTCGGCGGCCACCAGGAAGGCGCCCTTCGGCAGCGGCACCTGCGCGCCCCACGACAGGCCGGTGACGAAGAACAGCAGGCCGACCAGGGCCGTGCCCAGCAGCATCCCGCCGATCAGCAGCGACCGCTCCCACCACGCGGCGGGGCGGACGCGCAGTTGCTTGCCGTCCTGCGTGCCTCTCCGCCACGCCCACCAGCCGTAGACCGCCAGGCCCGCGAACAGGGCCTGCTTGAGCGCGTTCCCGGTGATGTGCGCGTTGATCGAGGCGATGAACAACAGCACCGAACCGGCGAACTGCACCGGCCAGGTCCACATCGACTTGCGCATGGCGAGCAGGACCGTCGACAGGGCGGCGATGTTGCCGATCAGGTCCGTCCAGAGCACATGGGTGCCGAATACATCGAATCCGGCGTCGGCCCAGTTCACTGCCTGACCACCAGCCTTTCCACATACTTCGCGATCACGTCGACCTCGATGTTCACGGTGTCGCCCACCTGGCGCTCGCCCATGGTCGTGAGCTTGAGCGTGGTGGGGATGAGGCTCACACCGAAGCTGTCGTCGTCAACCGTGGTCACCGTCAGACTGATTCCGTCGATCGCGATCGAGCCCTTCTCCGCCACGTACGGGCTCAGCGCCTCGGGGAGCGAGAACCGCACGTCGTCCCAGCTCTCGCCGGGTTCCCTGGACAGCAGCACGGCGGTGCCGTCCACGTGGCCCTGCACGATGTGGCCGCCGAGGCGCTGGTCGGCGCGTACGGCCCGCTCCAGGTTCACGGGGGAGCCCTGCTTCAGCCCGCCGAGGGAGCTGCGGTCGAGCGACTCCCTCATCACGTCCACGGTGAACACGCCGTCCTCGACCTCGACGACGGTGAGGCACACGCCGTTGACCGCGATCGAGTCGCCGTGCTTGGCGTCGGAGGTGACGACCGGGCCGCGCACCGACAGCACGGCCCCGCCGCCCGCCTGGTCGATGGCCACCACTTCGCCCTTTTCCTCAATGATTCCGGTGAACATCACTGCTCCCTGCCTGGTTGGGTGGCAGGCCGGGCGATCAACCGCACATCCGGCCCTATGGGGGAAATTTCGTCAAAAGTCAGGCGGTGCATCTCGCCGATCGTCCCCACCCCGGCCGCGCCGAGCGCGGCCCGCCCGGAGCCGAGCAACGCGGGGGCCAGGTACGCGACCACGCGATCCACCAGGCCCCGCCGCAGGAACTCCCCGGCGAGCGTGGGGCCGCCCTCCAGGAACACGCTGACGACCTCGCGCGCGGCCAGCTCCTTGAGGAGGGCTTCGAGGTCGAGACCGCGGCCGTCGCGGGGAAGGCGGAGGAGGTCGGCCTTGAGCCCGGTGTCGGTGTCCTCTGCGATGGCGACGAGCGTGGGGGCGCTGTCGTCGAGCACCCGGGCGTCCTGCGGCGTCCTGCCCCGCGTGTCGACCACGACCCGCAACGGCCGCCTGCCCGCTTCCCCGCCTCCCGCCCCTCCGCCGGGACGCGTCTCCGATACGGGGGCCACCCGGCCGACGCGCGCCTCCGACCCGCGACCGACCGACGCGGGACCGGCCGAGGTGGGGTCGTTTGTGGGGCCGGGGCGGGCCGTGAGATGGGGGTCGTCGGCGAGGACGGTGCCGATCCCGGCGACGATCGCGCCCGCGGCGGCCCGCAGCCGGTGCACGTCCCCCCTGGCCTCCGGCGAGGTGATCCACTGGCTGGTCCCGTCCTCGGCCGCCGACCGCCCGTCGAGCGTGGCCGCGAACTTCCAGGTCACGTGCGAGCGCCCGAGCCGCGCGTACGTCAGCCACTCCTCGTTGACCCGCTCCGCCTCGGCGCCCAGCACCCCGGACGTCACCGAGATCCCGTGCGCCCGCAGCCGGGCAGCGCCGCCGGCCGCCTTGGGGTTGGGGTCCGGCACCGCGATCACCACCCGCGCGACCCCCGCCGCCAGCAGCGCCAGGCTGCACGGCCCCGTCCGGCCGGTGTGGTCGCAGGGCTCGAGGGTCACGTACGCGGTGCCGCCCCGCGCCCGCTCCCCCGCCTGCGCCAGCGCCACGACCTCGGCGTGCGGCCCGCCCGCGTACGCGTGGAAGCCCTCGCCCGCCACCCGGCCGCCGGCGTCGAGCACGACGCAGCCCACGACGGGGTTGGGGCTGGTGGTGCCGTGTCCGTGCCCGGCCAGTTCGACGGCGCGCGCCATGTGCGCGGCGTCCTGCGCGGGTATCTCCACCCCGGGGTACTCCTACTCGCCAGTAGCTCCAAGCCACGGCGGGCCCCGGGGGATTTCGGCCCTGATCCTGCTGTGCATCAGGGCAGGCGCCCGGCTGGGACACCGGACACCTCGCGCGCTTCCTCCCATCCGGACTTTAACCGTCGGTCCCGGAATTTCACCAGGTCAACCGGCCGATGGCATCGGCCGGGTCGCGGACTTTAACCGCCGGTTCGGAATTACACCGACCCCGGAGCACGCTAGCTCTCTTGGCTACCAGTGTGCCATGCCCGAATTGCCCTGCGCGACCGGCCCGGCATATTTGACCAAGCGCTAGGTCAAGCGGCCATGAGCCGGCGCGCCCGCCGGGCGGCGGGGCTGTAGAGGACGTCCCCCGGGACCAGGCCGATCCCGGTCTGCAGGGTGCGCAGGGTCGCCGTGGCCCACAGGTCGCCGACGGGAGTGGCGGGCAGCCCGTACAGCCGTCTCGCCCAGCGCGGCAGCGTGGCGAACGACAGCAGCGTCAGCGCGGGCAGCGCGGGCTTGAGCGGGGTCAGCATGCGCGGGAGCGGGGCGTTCAGCGACAGGCGCAGCGGGTGGGCCGCCTCGGGGACGAACCGCAGCCCCGGCCGCGCGGCGTCGATGTAGTCGCGCAACTCGGCCACCGACCCCGGAACGTCCTCCGCCTTCAGCCCCACCACCTCGGCCGCCCGCCGCCACTCCGCGACGAACGCGTCGGCCTCGGCGTCCGTCAGCCGCACCCCGGCCCGCCGGGCGACCGACAGGTAGGAGTCGACCTCGCCGACGTGGACCCAGCGCAGGGCGTCCGGCTCGTCCAGGTGGAAGGTGACGCCGGTGTCGGGGTCGTAGGCGGTCAGGTTCTTGTGGATCTTGCGGACGCGCCGCCCCGCCCGTTCGACCTCGGCATCGGTCCCGTACGTACGCACGCGTACGAACTCGGTGGTCCGCACGAACCGCGACCAGGCCTCATGGGGATCCATGAGCGCGGAGTTCTGCAGCACCCCGCGCATCGCCCGCGGATGCAGACCCTGCATCAGCAGCGCCCGGATGCCGCCCACCAGCAGGATCGGCTCGCCCATCACCCGCCACGTCACCGAGCGGGGCCCGAAGATCCCATGGTCGCCCATAAGTGAATGGTTACCCAGGCGATGGGTGATTTATGCGCTTTTGAGGGTGGCGGCGGCCCGGAGAGCGTCAACGGCGGCGCTCGGGTCGGAGGCGCCGTAGACGGCGCTGCCCGCCACGAACACGTCGGCGCCCGCGTCCGCGCACCGCTCGATCGTGCCCGCGTCGACTCCCCCGTCGACCTGCAGCCAGACCCGCCCGCCGTGCCGCTCGATCAGCTGCCGCGCCCGCCGGACCTTGGACAGCACCCCGTCAAGGAACTTCTGCCCGCCGAACCCCGGCTCCACGGTCATCAGCAGCAGCATGTCGACCTCGGCCAGCAGGTCTTCGTACGGCTCGACGGGCGTGGCCGGGTTGAGCGCGAGACCGGCCCTGGCGCCGAGCGAGCGGATCTCGCGCAGCGTCCTGATCGGCCCCTTGGCCGCCTCGGCGTGGATGGTCACGCTGCCCGCCCCGGCCTCCGCGTACTGCGGCGCCCAACGGTCGGGGTCGTCGATCATGAGATGGCAGTCGAGCGGCGTCGGGGTCGCCTTGCGCAACGCCTCGACCACGGGCAACCCGATGGTGAGGTTGGGCACGAAGTGGTAGTCCATGACGTCGACGTGCAGCCAGTCGGCATTGGGCACGGCGGCGGCCTCGTCGGCGAGCCTGGCGAAGTCGGCGGCGAGGATGCTGGGCGAGATCTGTACGGCCATGATTCGGCAAGTCTATTGACTACTCCCCGCGCCGAAGCACGGGGATTCCAGCGGTCGCCCGCTGTGGTTCCTGCTTCACCGGCGGTTGCACCCCGGAGGACCCGGCGTGTCTGACACCACCTTCACAGGCAGACACGGCAAGACCTGCCGCCAGGATGTTCTTGGCCGCGTTGATGTCCCGATCGTGCCGGGAGCGGCAGCCCGGGCACGTCCAGTGCCGGGTGGAAAGGCTCAGCTCCTCGAGCACATACCCGCAGCCCGAGCATGTCTTGGTCGAGGGGTACCAGCGGTCGACCGCGATCAGATGGCGGCCGCACCGGGCCGCTTTGTACTCCAGCATGCGGCGGAACTCACGCCAACCGCAATCGGAGATCGCCTTGGCCAGGCTCCGGTTGCGGATCATGTTCTTGACGGCAAGGTCCTCGATCACGATCACGTCGTTGTCGCGGACCAGCCGTGTGGAAGTCCGGTGCAGAAAATCGGCGCGGGCGTTGCGCACCTTGCGGTGGGCGCGGGCGATCTTGGTCTTGGCCTTGGCCCGGTTATTCGACCCACGCTGTTTGCGGGCCATCCTGCGCTGATAGCGAGCCAGGCTACGGGCCTTGCGTTCCAGGAAGCGCGGGTTTGCGATCCGGTCCCCATCACTGGTTACGACGAAGTCCTTCACACCCATGTCGACGCCCACCGCGTGCAGGGGTGGTGAGAACTGCTCGTCATCGCCTCTCGTACTGTCGTCGCTTCGGGTGTCGGCGGCGATGGAGACGTACCAGCGTCCGTCCGGGTCTCGAGAGACGGTCACCGTGGTCGGATTGATCGCGGCGGGGTCGATGTGCGGCCAGGACCACACGAACTCCAGCGGACCATCCATCTTGCCCAGGTGCAATCGCCCATCGCGCCAGCGGAACGCCGAGCGGGTGTAAGTGGCCGACTGCTTACCCGACCGGGACTTGAACCGTGGGTAGCGGGCACGTCCGGCGAAGAAGTTCACGAACGCCGCGTACTGATGCCTGAGCACCTGCTGCAACGGCACCGACGACACCTCGTAGAGGAAGCCGTGCTCAGCGTCGCGCTTGAGCTCGGTCAGATATCGATCGGTCTGGGCGTAGGAGGTCTTCCGGCCTTCGGTGTGGTAACGCGCCTGGCGCCAGGCCAAGACCTTGTTCCATACCAGGCGCACACAACCGAACGTGCGGGTCAGCACTGCGGCCTGTTCGGGGGTGGGATAAGCCCGCACCTTGTAGGCCGTACGCACGCTCGCATCTTATTTCGAATCAGGCCGATCCGTAGGCGAACGGAGAGGTCTGCATGCGCTTCACGCGGGAGATCGGTCCCGGCTTCGCTCACTTTGCTGGAGACACTCGCTCGAAGCAATGAGCCCCCTGCTCTGCCACAGGCAGGGGGCCACGTCGTGGCTCGGCCCGCATCCGGGCGGAGCCCCGCCCGGCGATCGGATCACGCCTGGGAACGCTTGCGGAGCAGGGCCAGGAACATGGCGTCGGTGCCGTGCCGGTGCGGCCAGAACTGGACGTGCGGGCCGTCGCCCAGGTCGTCGGCCTCGGGCAGGTAGGCGCGGGCGTCGAGCTGTTCGACGTCGTCCCGGCGCGCCACCACGTCCCCGACCACGACCCGGGTCTCGGCCAGGTGCGGGGAGCACGTGACGTACGCCACGACACCGCCGGGGCGTACGGCGTCCAGCGCGGTGCCGAGCAGCCGCCGCTGCAGCTTGCCCAGCTCGGCGATCCCGTGCGGATCCCGCCGCCAGCGCGCCTCCGGCCGCCGCCGCAGCGCTCCCAGACCGGTGCAGGGGGCGTCGAGCATCACTCGGTCGAACACCCCGGGCCGCCACGCGGGCTCGGTGCCGTCCGCCGTGAGCACGGTCGCGTCCCTGGTCGTCTGCCAGACCAGCCGCGCCCGGTGCTGCTGCAGGTCGGCCGCCACCAACCGGGCGCCCCCGGGGAAGGCCGTCGGGCCGGTGCCGGCGGACGGGGCGTGGGCGCGGTCCCTGGCCTCCTTGCTCAGCCCCGCGAGGTCCCCATGGGTGGCGATGGCGTCGAGCAGGCCCGCCTTGCCGCCGGGGCCCGCGCACATGTCGAGCCACAGCTCGTCGCCGGCCCCCTCCAGGGGGACGCGGGTCAGGGCGAGCGCCACCAGCTGGCTGGCCTCGTCCTGGACGGCGGCGCGGGTCTCGGCCACGGCCTCGATCTGGCCGGGATCGCCCTCGCGCAGGTAGGCCGCGTACGGCGAATAGCGGGCGGGGAGGGCGCCCACGGCCTCGAGCTCCTCCACCGAGCTGCGCCCCGGCCGCGCCACCAGCGTCACCAGGGGGCGGGCGTTGTCGGCGTCGAGCAGGTCGGGCATCTCGTCGGGCCCGCCGAGCGCGTCGCGGAAGGCGGAGACGATCCAGCGGGGGTGGCCGTAGGCGATCGCCAGATGGCCGACCGGGTCGTCGGCCGGGTCGGGCGCGACGATGGGCACCCACTCTTCGAGCGTCCTGGAGCCGATCTTGCGGAGCACCGCGTTGACGAACTTGGCCGCCCCGGCGCCGATGCGCAGGCGTACGAGATCGACGGTGGTGCCGACGGCCGCGTGCGGCGGGACGCGCATGCGCAACAGCTGGTGCGCGCCCAGCCGCAGCGCGTCGCGCACGTCCGGGTCGGGCACGCGGTCGCTGCACATCTCGATGACGGCGTCGTAGGTGCCGAGCCCGCGCAGCGTCCCGTAGGCGAGCTCGGTCGCCAGCGCCGCGTCGCGCCCCCTGATGCCACGATCGCGAAGGAGCCGTGGCAGCAGCAGGTTGGCGTACGCGTCGCGCTCGTCGACCGCGCGTACGACGTCGAAGGCCGCGTTGCGGGCGTGGTCGCGCGCCGGCCTCGGCGGCCTGCGCGTCCCGCCGCCCCTGCCTCCGGCGCCCTGGTCCCCCCTCGTCCTCATCCCCTCAGACTTCCCTCACGCCTCGTGCACCGGCCCGCCGGATCACTTGAAGATCTCTTTACTCTCCGGGCGAACCCCGCGGGCCCACTCCACGGCCCCCATGAGCCGCTTGCCCTGCGGCTGCACCTCACCCAGCTCCACCGCGTCGGTGGCCGTCCCGACCAGCACCCTCGCCTTGGAGGCGGCGATCTCGCCCTCGGGCAGCCGCTCGCCGGGCACCATCCGCACGGGCCCCAGCTTCACCCGCTGCCCCCGGAACTCGCTCCACGCCCCGGGCGCCGGGCTGCAGGCCCGGATCCGGCGGTCGACGTGCATGGCGGGCTTGGTCCAGTCGATCCGGGCGTCGACCACCGTGATCTTGGGGGCGATGGTCACGCCTTCGGCGGGCTGCGGCCGGGCCTCCAGGCTGCCGTCCTCGACGCCGTCGAGGGTGGCGGCCAGCAGCCCCGCCCCCGACACCGACAGCCGCTCCAGCAGCGACCCGCTGGTGTCGTCCGGGCGGATCTCCTCGGTCACCACGCCGTAGACGGGCCCGGCGTCCAGCTCCTTGACGATCTGGAACGTCGTGGCCCCGCCGATCTCGTCGCCGTGCAGGATCGAGTGCTGCACGGGGGCGGCCCCGCGCCAGGCGGGCAGGATCGAGAAGTGCAGGTTGATCCACCCTTGGCGGGGGATGTCCAGCGCCGACTGCGGCAGCAGGGCCCCGTACGCGACCACCGGGCAGCAGTCGGGCTCCAGCGCGCGCAGCCGGTCGAGGAACTCCGGGTCGCCGGCCTTGGCCGGGCGGAGCACTTCGATGCCCGCCTCCTCCGCGAGCTCGGCCACCGGCGAGGGGTGGACCTTGCGCCCGCGCCCGGACTGGGCGTCGGGGCGGGTGACGACCGCGACGACCTCGTGGCGCGGCGAGTCGATCAGGGCGCGCAGCGACGGCAGCGCCGTCTCCGGCGTGCCCGCGAAGACGAGACGCATGCTCTCAGAGCGCCCTTCCGCCGGTGGCGTGCGGCGAGACCTTGATCACAGGGGCGGACAGGCCGCTCCACTCGGCCTCGCGCACGGCCTTCATGGCCAGCTTGCGCTGCTTGGGGTCCATGCGGTCGATGAACAGGATGCCGTCGAGGTGGTCGGTCTCGTGCTGGAAGCAGCGGGCCATCAGGTCGGTGCCCTCCAGCGTGACGGGCTCGCCGTGCATGTTGAAGCCCTTGGCGACGGCGCGGATGGCGCGCGGCGTCGGGTAGGACAGGCCGGGGAAGGACAGGCAGCCCTCCTCGCCCTCCTCGTCCAGCTCCGAGGACAGGTCGAGGTCGGGGTTGATCACGTGGCCGAGCTGCTCGTCCACGTAGTAGGTGAACACCCGCAGCCCGACCCCGATCTGCGGGGCCGCCAGGCCGGCGCCCGGCGCGTCCATCATCGTGTCGGTGAGGTCTTTGACCAGCTTGCGGAGCTCCTTGTCGAAGTCGACGACCGGGGCCGCCGGGGTGCGCAGCACCGGGTCTCCGAACAGCCGGATCGACTGGATCGCCAAGGGGGTTACTCCGTTTCTCGTCTGTGGATCAACCCAGTTTAGTGCTCTCCAGGGAGCGCGCCTTCATCGCCGCCTTGCGCGCCGCCTTGACCACGGCCTGGTCGTCGTGGGCGGAGGCCAGCATGTCGAGCACGGCGATCGTGTCGGGGTGGTCCACCGCGGTCATCTCGCCGACCAGCTTGATCAGGTCCTCACCCGGCTCGGGCGTGTCGAGCCGGCCCGCGGCCGGGCCCGACAGGTGCATGAGGGCGGCCAGGGAGTCGACCGCGATCCAGGTGTGGTCCTCGGGGCTGAGCGTGGGCGCCTCGAGGTCGCGGATGTGCAGCCAGGAGGCGGCGTAGCGGCGCATCAGCGGATTTCCGAGCGCCTGCCTGACGGGCCCCTCGGCCTCCGGTCCCAGCTCCTCGAGGATGGCGCCGACCGCGCCGCGCTGCCCGGCGGTGCCGGACGCGGCGATCTCGATCAGGTCGCGGGCCGCGGACTCCGGCTCGCGGCGCTCCAGCCACCCGGCGACGGCGCTCTGCGTGGCCGAACCCTTGACCAGCTCCGCCACCAGCTCGGCCGCCGACAGGTCGGCGAACACCTCCACCTCGGCCGCCGTCGGCGCGTCGTGGCCCTCGCGCAGCAGGTCGCGGCGGATGGCCCAGACGCCGAGCGGGGTGAGCGCGGTGCGGCCGGCCGCGGTCTGCTCGACGAGCCCGCAGTACGTCAGCAGCGACAGCGCCTCCAGCAGCTCGGCGGGCAGCGCCGCGGCCAGCCGGCGCATCTCGACCGGGCCGGGCGCGCAGGCGACCTCGTGGGACTGGAGGATGCCCCTGGCGAGGTTGGCGGTCGCCACGCCGGAGCGCACGGAGTAGATCGTGGCGAGCATCTCGGCCAGGTGGCCGTCGACCACGGCGGAGCCCGTCAGGCCCTCGTCGGCGCGGTCGAGCACGTCCATGACCACGCCGTCCCAGAACTCCAGGATGGCCTCCACCGTGAGCTGCATCGACAGCGGCCCTCGCGAAACGCGGCCGCCGAGGATCTGCAGCAGCCCGGTGTTGACGGCGACGATCCAGATCAGGCGCAGCCGGGCGGCGGGCAGGCCGAGCTCCCGGGCGGCGGCCTCGGCGTCCGACTCGCTCAGGTGCCCCTGCGGGGTGACCTGGCGGCTGCCCGTCCACGTGGTGAGCCTGATGGCGTCGGCGACGATCGGCACCCCGGGCACCGCCGCGGCCAGCTCGGCGTCGGGCGCGAGCAGGACCGGCGGGAACGTCAGCGCTTCGTGCTCCACGGGAGTCTCCTCAGGAGGCCGTGGGGGCACGGCGGCCTGCTCATCGATCAGCTTGCGCAGCTCGGCGAGGTCGAAGACGTTGTTTGCCACCCACGAAACTTACTGCACAGGAGTCACATGGGCGTACTTAACGGATGGCGCGGGACCGGGCTTTGAAGGCCGCCTTGCGTGCCGCCTTCGCGACCGTGCCGTCGGGGATGGAGCGTCCCAGCAGCTCCAGGACCTCGACGACGTCGGGGTGGTCGACCCGCCACATCTCCTCGATCATATGGGCGGGCGGGCCCGAGGCGGCCATGTTCTCGGCGAAGATCTCGGGATCCTCCTCGGCCGCGGGCATCGCGAGCGCCAGCATGTCGACGCTGACCCAGAGCAGCTCCTCCTGGGTGAGCTGGGGCGCGGGCAGCCCTCTGGCGGCCAGCCAGTGGATGGCGTGCGGGCGCAGCTCCTGGTCGTCGAGGTGGTCGCGGACCTGGCTCTCGGCCTCGGCGCCCAGCCGGTCGACGATGGTGATCGCGATGCCGCGGGCCACGGCGGGCGCGCCGGAGGCGGCGGCCAGCAGCTCGGCGGCGGCCTCGCCGGAGGCCCGGCCGCTCAGCCAGCGGCTGATGTCCTGCTCGGCGAGCTCGGCGGGCACGCCGTCGAGCAGCCCTTCGATGAGCCCGAGCGCGTCGGCCTCGGCCAGGTCGGGGGCCTCGGGCGCGTCGAGGTCGAGCGACAGGTAGTGCTCGCGCAGCCCCCAGACGGCCAGCGGGGTGAGCTCCGCGGTGTCGTCCGTGACCTGGATCATGCCGCACCACGACAGCCGGTCGAGCGTGCCGGCCAGGTCGGCCTCGCCGTCCTCGGCGATCTCGTCGAGGTAGTCGCCGATCACGGTGACGGGCACCCGCACCTGAAGCCGGTAGAGCATGTCGAACAGGTCGTAATGGCCCTCGTGCCGCTCGACCAGGTCGGCGACGCGCGCCGCCCAGGTCTCCAGCGGGTCGCCGGTGTCGGGCAGCGGGTCCTCGGCCAGCAGGGGCACGCTCTCCAGCGCCGCGACGAGGTCCTCCCGCGCGGCCAGCCGGGCCGCGGGCAGCGGGGTGCATCCGGGACAGTCGCAGGGCGCCTCGCCCAGGTCGGGCACCTCGCCGGAGGGGATGGCGACCGCCTGCTCGAGCGACTCGGGGCCGATGGAGCTGAAGAGGCTCTTGGCCATGCCGAAGTTCGCGGGGTCGGCGAGGGCCTCGGGCATGCGCGGCGCGATGTCGTCGAGCCTGTGGCGCATGAGCACCGCCGTCTGCTCGGGGACCGCGCCCGCCTCGCTGAGGTAGTCGACGAAGGTGCGGGCGGCGGCGACGGTCTCCGGAGCGCTCTCCGGCGGGGCGATGACCTTGCGCGGGTAGATGGACAGCAGCAGCTCGTCGAAGGTCTCCGGGCTGAAATCGCCCAGTTCGTTGACGTTGAGATAGTCGCTGGCGTAGTCGCAGAGCAGGCGGACCTCGTCCGCGTCCACCTCGACTTCCCGCGCGTGCCCCCAAGCGCGCAGGTCGTCGATGGCCTGGTTCACCCATTCGATCGACACATGGGCACGCTAACGGCTGGCCTTCAGATGAGCGAATCGGGGAAATGGTCTAAATCAGGTCGAGGGGGTCGACACTCACCTTCACGACATCGGGCGTCTTACGCGCCGCACGCACCCCACTGGCCCCTTTGAGCGCGGCTGCCAGGGCCGCCCCACCGGACCTCCGTACCCGGATCATGGCGCGTTCCTGGCCGGCCTCGTCCACGGGGACGGGGCCGAGCACCTCGGCGTCGGGCGGCAGGCGTACCTCGTCGAGCATCTGCCTGACCGCGCTCGCCACGCCGGTGAGCGTGGCCATCCGCACCGCCGGCGGGAAACCCAGCTCGGCGCGCTCGCCCAGCTCGCGCTCGGCGTGGGTGACGGGGTCCCACCTCAGCAGGGCCTGAACGGCGGGCAGCGCGGCGTCGCCGAGCACCACCAGCTCGGCGGCTGGGCGGAGCAGGGCGGCGGCGTTCATCCACCTGCGCACCGCCTCCTCGCCCGCCCTCAGATCGGCCCTGCCCAGGAGCGCCCAGCCGTCGAGCAGCACGGCCGCCGCGTAGCCGCCCTCCGCCACGGGCTCCGCGCCCGGCGTGGCGACGACCAGCGCGCGGGTGGCGGGGACGGTGGCCAGGACGCCGTCGCGGCCCGACGTGCGCACCGGCACGGAGGGGAAGGCCCTGCCGAGCTCCTCCGCGGTGCGCCGGGCGCCGGTGACCACGGCGCGGAGCCTGGGGCTGCCGCAGGACGAGCAGCGCCAGTCGGCGTCCACCCGGCCGCACCAGCGGCAGTAGGGGGCCGCGTGGCCGCCTCGGAGGGCGAGCGGCCCGTGGCACAGGTGACCGGCCTCCGCCGGGGCCTCCGGCATCGGGAAGGCCGTGCCGGCGTGCGGGTCCGGCGGCACCGCCGTCCTCCGCGTGGGGGGCCGTGTGGGGGGCAGGGCGCAACGGGCGGGAGTACGGCAGTGCCGGCAGGCCAGGGCGGGCAGGTAGCCGCGCCTGGGCACCTGCACCAGCACGGGCCCGCTGTCCAGGCCGTGACGCAGGGCCCGCCAGGCGAGGCTGGGCAGCCTGGCCTGGCGGGCCGCCTGGTCCTTGGCCAGCTCGGCGTCCTCTCCCGCGGGGCGCACCCGGGGGCCCAGGCCCCTGATCATCGTGCGGGCGGCCACGATCGGCCTGGCCCAGCCGGAGGCGACGAGCTGGGTGGCCTCGGCCGTGCGCGCGTATCCGCCGATGAGCATCGCGGCGCCGGTCCTGTGGGCGCGCAGGCCGAGAACCTCGCGGGCGTGCGGATACGGCGCCAGGCGCTCGGCGTGAAGGTCGTCACCGTCGTCCCAGATGGCCACCAGGCCGAGATCGGCGACGGGGGCGAACATCGCGGCCCTGGTGCCGACGACGGCCCGCACCTGGCCTCTCAGCACCTTCAGCCACCGGCGGTAGCGCTCGGCCGGGCCGAGGTCGGCGGTGAGCGCCACGTGCCTGCCCGGCCCCAGCACCCGGGCGAACTCACCGTCGGCCAGCGCCACGTCCTTCCCGTCGGGCACCACGACGACCGCTCCCCTGCCACCGTCCAGCGTCGCCCGCACGGCCTCGGCCGTCGCCCCCGCCCATCCCCTGGCGCCCGGCAGGGCGGACCACACGGCGCGGGGCGCGCGCCCGTCGCGCAGCGCGCCGAGGAAGGAGGGGCCGGTCGGGTACGCGTTCCATGCGCTTTCGGTCTGGGACGGCTCCGCGGGCGGCAGGTCCTGCTTGGCGGGCTCTTCCGACTCGGCCTTGGCGTGGCGGGGCGGGACGGCCAGACGGAGCACGTCGGTCAGGGTGCCCGCGTACCGGTCGGCGACCGCCCTGGCCAGCCCGGCGATCTCGGGGGTGAGCACGCGTTCGGGGGACACCACGCGTTCGAGCGGCATGAGCCTGCCGTCGTGGTCGCTCTCGTCCGCCCGTTCCAGCAGGAACCCGTCGACCAGCTTGCCCGCGAACCGCACCCGCACCCGCACGCCCGGCCCGGCCGTCTCATGCATGGAGTCGGGCACCAGGTAGTCGAAGGGGCGGTCGAGGTGCGGCAGCGGGCTGTCCACCGCGACCCTCGCCACGGGGCGCTCAGGGGCGGGCGCGGGGGCCCCTTTGGTGTCCTTCGACGACGCTGGGGGCCGCACGGCGTCGAGCGGCAGAAGGGCGTCGTCGGAGTCGGTCACGCATAACGTCTACCAGACCGTTCGCCGTGACCGAGCGAGAGCGGAACGGTTGCCGGGGCCACTTGCCCCCAGCGGTTACGGGCACGCCGGAAGGCCGCGTCAACCCAGGTGGGCCGGTCGTCGAGCACGCCGCGCGTCCCCGGACCTCAAGGCCGCGAGGGCCGCCTTCCGGAGCCGCGCCGGCTCCGGGGCGCGCCTGACACGCCCAGAGGCGCCGCACACCAAGGCGGCGCCCCTTGAGCTCGGACGGCGTGGGTCAGAGACCGGCGGCGGTGCGCAGGGCCTCGGCGCGGTCCGTGGACTCCCAGGAGAAGCCCTCACGGCCGAAGTGGCCGTAGGCGGCGGTCTCCGAGTAGATCGGGCGCAGCAGGTCGAGGTCGCGGATGATGGCGGCCGGGCGCAGGTCGAAGACCTGGAGGACGGCGTCCTGGATCTTCTCGACCGGCAGCTTCTCGGTGCCGAAGCACTCCACGAACAGACCCACCGGCTGCGCCTTGCCGATCGCGTACGCGACCTGGACCTCGCACCGGTCGGCCAGGCCGGCGGCGACGACGTTCTTGGCCACCCAGCGCATGGCGTAGGCCGCCGAGCGGTCGACCTTGGACGGGTCCTTGCCGGAGAAGGCGCCGCCACCGTGGCGGGCCATGCCGCCGTAGGTGTCGATGATGATCTTGCGGCCGGTCAGGCCGGCGTCGCCCATCGGGCCGCCGATCTCGAAGCGGCCGGTCGGGTTGACCAGCAGGCGGTAGCCCTCGGTGTCGAGGTCGAGGCCGGCCAGCACGGGGTCGACCACGTGCTCCTTGATGTCCGGCGTCAGCATCTCCTTCAGGTCGATCTCCGCCGCGTGCTGCGTGGAGACCACCACCGTGTCGAGGCGGACGGGCGTGTCGCCGTCGTACTCGATCGTCACCTGTGTCTTGCCGTCGGGACGGAGGTAGGGCACCGTGCCGCTCTTGCGCACCTCCGACAACCGCTGCGCCAGCCGGTGGGCCAGGGTGATCGGCAGCGGCATGAGCTCGGGGGTGTCGCGGCAGGCATAGCCGAACATGAGGCCCTGGTCGCCCGCGCCCTGGCGGTCCAGCTCGTCCTCGGCCTGGTCGACCCGGCTCTCGTAGGCGTCGTTGACGCCCTGGGCGATGTCGGGGGACTGGGCGCCGATGGACACCGACACGCCGCACGAAGCGCCGTCGAAGCCCTTGTGGGAGGCGTCGTAGCCGATCTCGAGGATCTTCTCCCGGATGAGGGCCGGGATGTCGATGTAGGTCTCGGTGGTGACCTCGCCTGCGACATGGACCTGGCCGGTAGTGATCAGCGTCTCGACCGCGACCCGGCTCTTGGGGTCGTCCTTGAGCATGGCGTCGAGAATCGCGTCACTGATCTGGTCAGCGATCTTGTCCGGGTGGCCTTCGGTGACCGACTCGGAGGTGAACAGGCGACGTGACAACTCAGTGGCTCCTCATGCAGCGGCTGCTGACGGATTTAAGGCCCGGGACGCATAGGCATACCTGGGCCTCGCCGAAGTCTAGCCCCACCCGGCGCCAGGGCGCGAAACCGTCCGCGCTCCTGTTTCCGTCACAGCTCGGGCAGGGGGTCGGGCGGCAGGGTCTCCGGCGCGAAGATCTCCGCGTCGGCGGCCGCCACCACCGCGGCGTACTCCTCATCGAACTCGAACACCATGGAGTCCAGCTCGATGACCGGTCCGGGCAGGATGGGGCCGAGCCTGGTGTGTCGCGGGAACTCCGCGAACACCGCGACCGGCCGATCGCTCCTGAGCGTCCTGGTGGCCAGCACCGATATCGAGGAAGCGGTGACCACGATCAGGAAATTCCCCGTCCCGCCCGGTCCCGCCGACACCGCCGGAAAGACGTAGCGGATCTCCCCCTGGTCGCCGAGCAATGTTCTACAACGGTCTCTGACAGCAGAACCCACCGGCATTCCATCCCCCTTCGCCCCAAGTATCCGCAGGCGACAGGGGTGTAGCAATAGGTGATCGGGTAATCGCTCTTGCACGATTTGAACGGTCCAATACCGGGTACGAGCACCGGATACGCACATCCCGGCAGGGCCGGGGCCACGCTAGGGAAGGCGGGCCGCCACGAGGTCCCACACGACGTCGGCGAGGGCCTCCTTGGGCCCGAACGGCACCTCGACCGGGTCGCCGCCCGCCACCAGCACGGTGGCCGCGTTGTCGGGCGTGCCGAACGCCAGCCCCTCCCCCACCTGGTTGACGACCAGCAGGTCGCACCCCTTGCGGGCGAGTTTGGCCTGGCCGTTGGCGAGCACGTCGTGCGTCTCGGCGGCGAACCCGACGATCACCTCGGGGTACGCCCCACGCTCCCGGCGCGGCACGACATCACCCGGCTCAAGCCCGGCGACGACAGGATCCGGATCCGCGGCGGCCGGGAGGGGCTGGGCCGCGTCTGCGTGGCGCGTTTGCGCGGCGCGGGCCTCGCGGCGGAGGGTGCCGAGCTCGGCGAGGATGTCGGGATTCTTGGCCAGGAAGATCGGCTCCGGCTCGCCGTCCGTCTTCTTGATCTTCGCCTCGTGCCGCGTGGCGGGCCGGAAGTCGGCCACCGCGGCGGCCATGACCACCGCGTCGGCGTCGGCCGCGGCGGCGAGCACCGCATCGCGCAGCTCGGACGCCGACTCCACCCGTACGATCTTGGCCCCGGCGGGGTCGGGCAGCGTGACATTGGCCGCCACCAGCGTCACCTCGGCCCCCCGGGCGGCCGCCGTGCGCGCCAGCGCGTAGCCCTGCCGCCCCGAGGAGCGGTTGCCGAGGTAGCGGACCGGGTCGATCGCCTCCCGCGTGCCTCCGGCGGAGACGACGACCTTGCGCCCGGCCAGGTCGCGGGGCCGGCCGCGCAGCACCCGCAGGCAGACCTCGAAGATCTCCGCGGGGTCGGGCAGGCGCCCGGGGCCGGTGTCGGCGCCGGTGAGGCGCCCGACGGCGGGGTCGATCACGACGGCGCCCCGCTCGCGCAGCGTCTCGACGTTGGCGCGGGTGGCGGGGTGCTGCCACATCTCGGTGTGCATCGCGGGCGCGAACACGACCGGGCAGGTGGCCGTCAGCAGCGTGTTGGTGAGCAGGTCGCCGGCCAGCCCGTGGGCCGCCCTGGCGAGCACGTCGGCGGTCGCGGGCGCCACCACGACGAGATCGGCCTGCTTGCCGATCCGCACGTGGGGCACCTCGTGAACGTCGTCCCAGACCTCGGCGGACACGGGGTTGCCGGACAGGGCGGCCCAGGTGGGCGCGCCCACGAACTTCAGCGCCTCGCGGGTCGGCACGACCCGCACCTCGTGCCCCGACTCGGTGAACAGGCGCAGCAGCTCGCAAGCCTTGTACGCGGCGATGCCGCCGCTGACGCCCAGGACGACCTTCATCGAAGGAGTCAGACCGCGCCTTCGATGGGCTCGGCGTTGAGCAGGCCCTCGGAGACCTCGCGCAGCGCGATGGACAGCGGCTTCTCCTGCGCGTGCGTCTCGACCAGCGGGCCGACGTACTCCAGCAGGCCCTCGCCGAGCTGGGAGTAGTAAGCGTTGATCTGGCGGGCGCGCTTGGCGCCCATGATCACCAGGGAGTACTTGCTGTCGACGATGTCGAGCAGCGCGTCGATCGGCGGGTTGGTGATGCCCTCCGCGGCCGGGGTGGTGCCTGCCACGATTGTCAGACCTCTCGGTTGGTGGTTGTCGTGACCCCCTGAGGGTCAGTCATCAAGGCTATCAGCCGGCGGCACACGTCTTGGACACTTGTGTTCACGAGTGTCAAGTCGAACTCCTGCTCCGCGGCCATCTCGACCCGCCCTGCCTCCAGGCGGCGCGCGATGACGTCCTCGGGCTCGGTGCCACGGCCACGCAGCCGCTTCTCCAGCTCCTCCCAGGTGGGCGGGGCCAGGAACACCAGCAGGGCCTCGGGCATGCTCCTGCGCACCTGCCTGGCGCCTTCGAGGTCGATTTCGAGCAGGGTGGGGACCCCGTCGGCGAGCTTCTTCAGCACCGGCTCGCGCGGCGTGCCGTAGCGGTTTCCCGCGAACTCCGCCCACTCGAGCAGCTCCCCGGCCGTCACCAGCCGGTCGAACTCCTCGCCGTCGACGAAGTAGTAGTGGACCCCGTTCACCTCACCGGGACGGGGCCTCCTGGTGGTCACCGAGACCGACAGCCACACCGCGGGGTGTGCCCGCCGGAGCTCGGCGACGACCGTGGACTTTCCGACGCCCGACGGCCCTGAAAGGACCGTCAGCCGCCGTTCGCTCAAGGGCAAGAATCCGACCTCCGCGCCGGGCCCGAATGCCTCGTAGGCACTGACTTCGCCGGACCAGGACCTGTCGGTCACTTTCCTACCCCCCGTTGAACCTGCGCTTTCTTGTGGAACAGAGATTAGCTCTCGTTGCCACCGAACTCGCGCTCGAGGGAGGCCCTCTGGTTCGCGCCGAGACCCCGCACGCGGCGGGACTCGGCGATGGCAAGCCGCTCCATGAGCTGCTTGGCGCGGACCTTGCCGACGCCGGGGAGCGATTCCAACAGAGCCGACACCTTCATCTTGCCGATGACGTCGTCGGTCTGCCCATCCTTGAGCACCTCAGCCAGAGAAACCGCGCCATGCTTGAGCCGGTTCTTGACCTCGGCACGCTCTTTACGGGCCTTGGCAGCCTTCTCCAGGGCTGCGGCGCGCTGCTCAGGGGTCAGTGGAGGAAGAGCCACGCCGGGTCACCTCGAATTTCTGTCGATGTACTCGGACGGGAAGGGAAACTAGCTGGTCATCGCCCCCTAAGCAACGTCAAGCGCCGTTTCTCTCCTCACAAAATCCACTTCATCACTCTGCGTGATCGTAAAATCACATTGTGCTGATCAAATCGCCCTCACTTCCCGGTTCGCGCGTCGGCCCGCGACGGTGTCGCGAAACGCAACGATGATCGCATTCCAGCCATCCACCGATGTCCGAAACCCCGCCCAGACCAGGGCCGAAACCCATTCCGAAGATCGCGTGCGCAGGCCCCCGCGGATGCATTACGATCTTGCCAGGCACCCCGGCACGGCATGATCCACAATCCCCGCCGCCCACCCCACGGACGGCACCCCCGCGCCGAGGGACCCACCACCCCGATCCGAGCCCGCGGATCACCCACCCACCGCGCCACGCGATCACCCGCGTCGCGGACCCGACCGCGCCACGTTGAGCACCGTGACGGCGGGCCTGAAGGGCGATCGGCTCCCAGGCGGGGTTGAGAGGCCGGCGGGCGATCGACTACCGACCGGGGTTGGGGGCCAAGCTGAGAGGCCGGTCTGAGGGGCTGGTCGTCCGTCCACCCGGTCGGGGCGAGCGCTCCGATGGGCGGAACGGCAGGCGTCGGCTGACTGAGGGGGCTGGCTAGCCGAGGGTGCGGGCGCGATGGGCCGGCGATTCGCCACGGAGCCGGCCAAGAGTGCGCGTCGTCACGGCGACCGGCCCGTGAGCCTTCACGACCGGCCATGACAGACGGCCACGGGCGTCGGCGCGTGCGGCCCACCGTGCGGAGCCGTAAAAGATGGGCTTGAAGATCGACGTGCGGCCCACCGTAAAGATGGGCTTGAACGGCGCGCAGCCGCAGAAGTGGGTTAAGAGGCGCGGCGGAGAGAAGAGGCTATGGCGGCGGCGGCTGCGCCCGGGTCGGGGGAGGCGGTGATGGGGCGGCCGATGACGAGGAGGTCGGCGCCGTCGGCGAGGGCCTGTTCGGGCGTGGCGACCCGCGCCTGGTCCTGCGTGTCGGCCCCCGCAGGCCGCACCCCCGGCGTGATGAGCGTGATCCCCTCCCCCACCTCCGCCCGCACCGCGGACACCTCGTTGGGCGAGCACACCAGCCCCTTGGCGCCCGACTCCACCGACAGGGCGGCCAGGCGGCGCACGGCGTCGTCGGCGGGCCCCACGAGCCCGATGCGCGCCAGGTCGGCCTCCGACAGCGAGGTGAGGATCGTCACCGCGGCGATCTGGGTCTGCGGGTCGGCGGCCTCCACGGCGGCGCGGATCATGGCGGGGCCCCCGGCGGCGTGCACGGTGAGGATGGCCGGGCGCAGCCGGGAGACGGCGCGGGAGGCGCCGGCGACGGTGTTGGGGATGTCGTGGAGCTTGAGGTCGAGGAACACCTGCACGCCGCTGGCCCCCCGCACCGAGGCGATCACGTCGGGGCCGTAGCGGAGGTAGAGCTCCAGGCCCACCTTGACCGTGCTGACGTGCGGCGTCACCAGGGCCGCCCACTGGGCGGCGGTCTCCAGGTCCGGGGCGTCCAGGGCGACGGCGATGGGCGCGGGAGTCAGGAGCGGGGCGGGACTCAAGACGAACTCTCCTCGATACGGCAGCTGATGATCATGGTGTGCTCTCTTCGGAGTCGACGAGCAGGTGGCGGGGGGCGCTCCCCGGCGGGCGGTGGGCGAGGCCGACGGCGTCGGCCAGGCGCTGGAAACCGCGGGCCCTCAGAAGGTCCTCAAGCTCGCGTTCGATGCGCAGGCAGGCGTAGGGGTCATGGAACAGCGCCGTGCCCACTCCGACCACACAGGCGCCCGCCAGGACCAGCTGGAAGGCGTCCCTGCCGCTCATCACGCCGCCGATGCCGATGAGGGGCACCCCGGGCAGGGCGGCGTGGACCTGCCACACGCACCGTACGGCGAGCGGCAGGATCGCGGGCCCCGACAGCCCTCCGGTCACGGCGGCGAGCGAGGGCCGCAGCGCCTCGGTGTCGATGGCCATGCCCAGCGGGTTGTTGATCATGGACAGGGCGTCGGCCCCCGCGTCCACGCAGGCCCGCGCGACCGACACGATGTCGGCCACGTCGGGGGCCAGCTTGGCCACGACCGGCACGTCGTAGCGCATGATCGAGCGGACCGAGGCGATCACCTCGGCCGCGGCGCTGCCCTCGCGGGCGAAGACGCGGCCGCGGTCCTCCATGTTCGGGCAGGAGAGGTTGACCTCGAGAGCGGTGACCCCGGGCGCGTCGGCGAGCCTGCGGGCCAGCTCGGAGTATTCGGCGACGGTGCCGCCGCCGATCGAGACGATGGTCTTGATGCCCCGCTGCGCGAGCCAGGGCAGCTCGCGCTCCAGGAACGCGTCGATGCCCGGCCCCTGCAGGCCGACCGCGTTGAGCATGCCCGAGGGCGTCTCGGCCATGCGCGGCGTGGGCCGCCCGGCGCGCGGGGCCATGGTGATCGAGCGGGTGGTCAGCGCCCCGAGCCGGTGCAGGTCGAAGAACTGGGCCAGCTCCCGCCCGGACGCGGCGCATCCGGCGGCCGTGGTGATCGGGTTCGCGAGCTCCACATGCGCCAGAAATGTCCGCATATCAACTGACATGTCGTGCACCGCCTCCGGGGGCGCCGAGCGCGTCGAACGGGATCGTTCCCACGTCCTCGAAGCGCACCCGCTCCCCCCGGAACACCGGTCCTTCCGCGCATGCCCGCACCATCCTGGTCACCCCGTCATCCCCGATGACGGGCAGCACGCACGTCATGCACACCCCGATGCCGCAGGCCATCGACTCCTCGACGGCCACCTGCACCGGGATGTCGAACTCCATCGACACCGCCGTCACGGCCCGCAGCGTCTCCATCGGAGCGCAGGCGTAGACCGCGTCGGCCCGCGTGTCGGCGATCACCGACGGTAGCGCGTCGGTGACCTTGCCGCGAAGCCCGAGCGAGCCGTCCTCGGTGGTCAGCGTGGTGGTCTCGGCGATGCGGCGGGCCCGCATGGCACCGAACACCCGCTCGGCCCCGGCCCCGCCCAGCACGAAGTCGACCCGGCAGCCCCGCGCCAGCAGCGCGTCGGCCAGCGGGAACAGCAACGCGGAGCCGTACTCGGCGCCGACCAGCACGCAGTGCACCGGGTCGCGCGGCAGCGGAAAGGGCCGGCCGAGCGGCCCGACCAGGTCGAGCGTGTCGCGGGCGCGCCGCTCGGCCAGCCAGGCCGTGCCGGGGCCACGGGCGGTGAAGACCAGCTCGACCGTGCCGCCGTAGTCGGACTTGACGTCATGGATGGACAGCGCGCGGCGCGTCACCATCGACGTCTGGCCCCCGCCGACCGCGACGGAGACGAAGTGACCGGGGCGGTAGCGCTCGGCTATGCCGGGCGCCACCACCGTCAGCGCATGGTAGGCGTCGACCCGGCGCGTGGTCAGCACCGTGCCCGTCACCTGCACCGGAGTGCCGGCCAGTCGTCTTCACCTCCCGTGCGGGGTCAGCCCCGGAGTGCCTGTGCGTGCTCCTGGAGCGACCGTACGCCGACATCGCCGCGCACGATCGCCTGGATGCCCGCCGCCGCCGCGGCGAGCCCTGAGACCGTGGTGATGCACGGGATGCCGCGCAGCACCGCGGCGGTGCGGATCTCGTAGCCGTCGAGCCGCGGCCCCGACTGCCCGGGGCTGCCGAACGGCGTGTTGACGATCAGGTCGACCTCGCCGTCGAGAATGGCCTGCACGCTCGTGCGCTCACCTCCGGGACCGGGACCCTCGCTCTGCTTGCGCACGATCTTGGCATGGACGCCGTTGCGGCGCAGCACCTCGGCGGTCCCCTCGGTGGCCAGGATCTCGAATCCGAGATCCGCGAGCGCCTTCACAGGGAAGATCATGGCACGCTTGTCCCGGTTGGCCACCGACACGAACGCGCGTCCCTTGGTCGGCAGCTCGCCGTAGGCGCCCGCCTGGGACTTGGCGTACGCGATCCCGAAGAACTCGTCGATGCCCATGACCTCGCCCGTGGAGCGCATCTCGGGCCCCAGCACGATGTCCACGCCCCGGAAGCGGTTGAACGGCAGCACCGCCTCCTTGACCGCGATCGACGCGTCCAACGGCAGCGTCCCGCCGTCGCCGGTCGCGGGCAGCATGCCCTCCTCGCGCAGCGAGGCGATCGACGCGCCGAGCATCACCCGGGCCGCCGCCTTGGCCAGCGGCGCCGCCGTGGCCTTGGACACGAACGGCACGGTGCGGCTGGCCCGCGGGTTGGCCTCCAGGACGTAGAGGACGCCGGCCGACATCGCGTACTGGACGTTCAGCAGGCCGCGCACGCCCACCCCGGCGGCGATGGCCTCGGTGGCGGCGCGGATGCGCTTGATGTCGTGGCTGCCGAGCGTGATGGGCGGCAGCGCGCACGCCGAGTCGCCGGAGTGGATCCCGGCCTCCTCGATGTGCTCCATGACACCGCCGAGATAGAGCTCCGAGCCGTCGTAGAGGGCGTCGACGTCGATCTCGATGGCCTCGTCCAGGAACTTGTCCACCAGCACCGGGTGGCCGCCCTCCTGGGCCGCCATGTACGTCGTCAGCGTCTCGTCGTCGTACACGATGGCCATGCCGGCGCCGCCGAGCACGTAGGACGGCCGGACGAGCACGGGGTAGCCGATCTCCTCGGCGATCTCCCGGGCCTCGGCGACGGTGAGCGCGGTGCCGTGCTTGGGCGCGGGCAGCCCCGCCTCGGCCAGCACCCGCCCGAACGCGCCGCGCTCCTCGGCCAGGTGGATCGACTCCGGCGAGGTGCCGACCACGGGCACGCCCGCGTCCTTGAGCGCCTGCGCCAAGCCGAGGGGCGTCTGGCCGCCGAGCTGCACGATCACGCCCGCGACCGGGCCGGTCTGCTGCTCGGCGTGGACGACCTCCAGCACGTCCTCCAGGGTGAGCGGCTCGAAGTAGAGCCGGTCGGAGGTGTCGTAGTCGGTCGAGACGGTCTCCGGGTTGCAGTTGACCATGACGGTCTCGAACCCGGCCCTGGACAGCTCGAACGAGGCGTGCACGCACGCGTAGTCGAACTCGATGCCCTGCCCGATGCGGTTGGGCCCGGAGCCGAGGATGATGACCTTCTCGCGCTCGCCGTAGGGGACCTCGTTCTCCTCGTCGTAGGTGGAGTAGAGGTACGGCGTCCTCGCGGCGAACTCGGCGGCGCAGGTGTCGACGGTGTTGTAGACCGGGCGCAGCCCCAGCGCGTGGCGCAGGTCGCGGACCCGAGCCTCGTCGATGCCGCGGATCTCGCCGATCTGCGCGTCGCTGAACCCGTGCCGCTTGGCCCGCTCGAGCACCTCGGAGGTCAGCTCGGCGGCGGCGGCGACCTCCCCGGCCTCCTCGTGGAGCAGGAAGAGTTGGTCGACGAACCACGGGTCGACGCTGGTCGCCTCGAACACCTCCTCGGGCGTGGCGCCCGCCCTGATGGCCTGCTGCATCGTGCGCAGCCGCCCGTCGTGCGGGGTGCGGCAGCGCTCGAGCAGCTCGGCCTTGTCGCCGCTCTCGCCCGCCCAGGTGAAGGAGGACTCCTTCTTCTCCAGCGACCGCAGCGCCTTCTGCAGCGCCTCGGGGAAGGAGCGGCCGATGGCCATGGCCTCGCCCACGGACTTCATGTGCGTGGTGAGCGTCTGGTCGGCGCCCTTGAACTTCTCGAACGCGAACCTCGGCACCTTCACCACGATGTAGTCGAGCGTCGGCTCGAAGGAGGCCGGGGTCTCCTTGGTGATGTCGTTGGGGATCTCGTCGAGGGTGTAGCCGATGGCCAGCTTGGCCGCGATCTTCGCGATCGGGAACCCGGTGGCCTTGGAGGCCAGAGCGCTCGATCGGGACACGCGCGGGTTCATCTCGATGACGATCATGCGGCCGGTGCGCGGGTCGACCGCGAACTGGATGTTGCAGCCGCCGGTGTCGACGCCGACCTCGCGGATGACGGCGATGGCGACGTCGCGCATGTTCTGGTATTCGCGGTCGGTCAGGGTCAGCGCGGGCGCGACGGTGACGCTGTCGCCGGTGTGGACGCCCATCGGGTCGATGTTCTCGATGGAGCAGACGATGACGACGTTGTCGTGCTTGTCGCGCATGACCTCCAGCTCGTACTCCTTCCAGCCGAGGATCGACTCCTCCAGGAGCACCTCGGTGGTCGGAGAGGCGTCGAGCCCGGCGCCGCCGATGCGGCGCAGGTCGGTCTCGTCGTAGGCGAAGCCGGAGCCGGCCCCGCCCATGGTGAACGACGGCCTGACCACGACCGGGTAGCCCAGCTCGCCCGCGGCGGCCAGGCACTCCTCCATCGTGTGGCAGATGGCCGACCTGGCCGACTCGGCGTTGAGCCCGCGCTCGCGGGCCACCTTGGCGACGATCTCCTTGAACCGCTCGCGGTTCTCCCCCGCCTGGATCGCGTCGAAGTCGGCGCCGATCAGCTCGACGCCGTACTTCTCCAGCACGCCCGACTCGTGCAGCGCGACCGCGGTGTTGAGCGCGGTCTGCCCGCCCAGGGTCGGCAGCAGCGCGTCGGGCCGCTCCTTGGCGATGATCTTCTCGACGAACTCGGGGGTGATCGGCTCGACGTACGTGGCGTCGGCGAACTCGGGGTCCGTCATGATCGTCGCCGGGTTGCTGTTGACCAGGACGACGCGGAACCCCTCGGCCCGCAGCACGCGGCACGCCTGGGTGCCGGAGTAGTCGAACTCGCACGCCTGGCCGATCACGATCGGCCCCGAGCCGATCACCAGGACGGACCTGATGTCCTCACGCTTGGGCACGGCTCATGACCTCACAGAACTCGTCGAAAAGGTAGGCGGCGTCGTGGGGGCCCGCGGCGGCCTCCGGGTGGTACTGGACGCTGAAGGCCCGCCCGTCGAGCAGGCGCAGCCCCTCCACGCAGCGGTCGTTGAGGTTGACGTGGCTGACCTCGGCCTGACCGTACGGGGTCTCGAACGGCGCGTCGAGCGGTGCCCGCACGGCGAACCCGTGGTTGTGCGCCGAGATCTCGACCTTGCCGGTGCGCACGTCCTGGACGGGCTGGTTGACGCCCCGGTGCCCGTAACGCAGCTTGTAGGTGGAAAGGCCCAGGGCCCGCCCGAAGAGCTGGTTGCCGAAGCAGATCCCGAAGAACGGGACCCTGGCCTCCAGGATCCCCCGCAGCGCGCTCACGTCCGCCGTGGCGGGGTCGCCGGGCCCGTTGGAGAAGAAGACCCCGTCCGGCTCGACCGCCATGATCTGCTCGTACGTGGCCGTCGCGGGCAGCACGTGCACCTCGCAGCCGCGCTCGGCCATCCGGTGCGGCGTCATGCCCTTGATGCCGAGGTCGACGGCCGCGACCGTGAACCTCTTCTCGCCGATCGCCGGCACGACGTACGGCTCGGCGGTGGCCACCTCGGCGGCCAGGTCGGCGCCCTCCATGCGGGGCGACTGCCGCACGCGCTCGACCAGCTCCTCGACCGGCACGGTGGGCGCGGTGAAGATGCCGGCGCGCATGGCGCCGCGCTCGCGCAGGTGGCGGGTGAGCGCGCGGGTGCCGGAGATGGCGATCCCGACGACGCCCTGCTCCTTGAGGTAGTCGTCGAGCGAGCGGTTGGCCCGCCAGTTGGAGACGACCCTGGACGGCTCGCGCACGACGTAGCCGGCGACCCAGACGCGCCCGGACTCGGGGTCCTCGTCGTTGACGCCGGTGTTGCCGATGTGGGGCGCCGTCATGGCGACGATCTGCCGATGGTAGGACGGGTCCGTGAGGGTCTCCTGGTAGCCGGTCATGCCGGTGTTGAAGACCATCTCGCCGAACGTCTCGCCCTCGGCGCCGTACGGACGTCCCTGGAAGACGCGGCCGTCTTCCAGGACGAGCACCGATGTGTTCAAACCAGCTTCCCTTCGAGAACGGTCGCCCTGCCGCGCAGGAACGTGGCCACCACCCGGCCGGGCAGCGTCATCCCCTCGTACGGGGTGTTCCTGCTCTTCGACGCGAATGCGGACGGATCCACCTCGGTGCGCACGGACGGGTCGTACAGCGTGATGTTGGCCGGGGCGCCCACTTCCAGCGGCTGCCCCTGGCCGCCGAGCCGGCCGATGCGGGCCGGGACGGCGGACATGCGCTGGGCGACGCCCGCCCAGTCGAGCAGCCCGGTCTCGACCATGGCCTCCTGGACCACGCTGAGCGCCGTCTCCAGGCCCACCATGCCCATGGCCGCGGCCGACCACTCGGTCTCCTTGTCCTCGACCGGGTGGGGGGCGTGGTCGGTGGCGACGATGTCGATCGTGCCGTCGGCCAGCGCGGCCCGCAGCGCTTCGACGTCGGCGCGGGTGCGCAGCGGCGGGTTGACCTTGTAGATCGGGTTGTACGCGCCGACCGGGGACTCCTCGACCAGGTCGTCGGTGAGCAGGAGGTGGTGCGGGGTGACCTCGCAGGTGACGTTCCAGCCCTTGGACTTGGCCCAGCGGATGATCTCGACCGAGCCGGCCGTGGAGACGTGGCAGATGTGCAGCCTGGAGCCGACGTGGGCGGCCAGGAGGCAGTCGCGGGCGATGATCGCCTCTTCGGCGACCGCGGGCCAGCCGGTCAGGCCGAGCCTGCCGGAGATCACGCCCTCGTTCATCTGGGCCCCTGAGGTGAGCCTGGGCTCCTGGGCGTGCTGGGCGATGACGCCGTCGAACGCCTTGACGTACTCCAGGGCACGGCGCATCAGCACGGCGTCGTCCACGCACTTGCCGTCGTCGGAGAAGACCCGCACGCGGGCGGCCGAGTCGGCCATCGCGCCCAGCTCGGCGAGCTGCTTGCCCTCCAGGCCGACGGTGACGGCGCCGACGGGGTGGACGTCGCAGTGCGCGAACTCGCGCCCGAGCCGCCACACCTGCTCGACGACCCCCGCGGTGTCGGCGACCGGCGAGGTGTTGGCCATGGCGTGCACGGCGGTGTAACCGCCCCGGGCGGCCGACTGGGTGCCGGTCTGCACGGTCTCGGCGTCCTCGCGGCCGGGCTCGCGCAGGTGGGTGTGCAGGTCCACGAGGCCGGGCAGCGCGATCGCGCCGCCGCCGTCGACGGTCTCGGGCCCCTCCAGGCCCGGCCCGATCTCGGCGATCTCCCCGTCGGCGACGCGGATGTCGACGGGCTCCCCGCCGAGAATCCTGACATTCCTGATGATCATGCGCTCTCTCCCCCCAGCAGCAGGTACAGCACCGCCATGCGAATGGTCACACCGTTGGCGACCTGCTCGACGATCGTGGAGCGCGCCGAGTCGGCCACCTCCGCGGCGATCTCCATGCCCCGGTTCATCGGCCCGGGGTGCATCACGATGGCGTCCTCGGGCATCTTGGCGAACCGGTCCCGGTCCAGGCCGTACCGGCGTGAGTACTCCCGCTCGCTGGGGAAGTAGGCGGCGTTCATCCGCTCCTTCTGCACCCGCAGCATCATCACCACGTCCGACTTCGGCAGCACCGCGTCCAGGTCGTAGGAGACCTCGCACGGCCAGGAGCCGACGGAGACGGGCAGCAGTGTCGGCGGCGCCACCAGCGTGACGTCGGCGCCGAGCGTGTCGAGCAGCAGCACGTTGGAGCGGGCGACCCGGCTGTGCAGCACGTCGCCGACGATCGTGACCTTGCGCCCTTCGAGGCTGCCCAGACGGCGGCGCATCGAGAAGGCGTCGAGCAGCGCCTGCGTGGGGTGCTCGTGGGTGCCGTCGCCGGCGTTGACGACGCTGCCGCGCACCCAGTTGGCCAGGCGGTGCGGCGCGCCGGAGGCGCCGTGGCGGATGACGACCGCGTCGGCGCCCATGGCCTCGAGGGTGAGCGCGGTGTCCTTGAGCGACTCGCCCTTGGAGACGCTCGACCCCTTGGCCGAGAAGTTGATCACGTCGGCGGACAGCCGCTTGGCCGCCGCCTCGAACGAGATGCGCGTGCGGGTGGAGTCCTCGAAGAACAGGTTGACCACGGTGCGCCCGCGCAGCGTGGGCAGCTTCTTGATGGAACGTTCCGAGACCCTCGCCAGCTCCTCGGCGGTGTCGAGGATGAGGAGCGCGTCGTCCTTGGTGAGGTCGCCCGCGGAGATCAGGTGGCGGTTCACTTGGCGTCCCCCTTCATGAGGAGCACGGCGTCGCGGCCGTCGATCTCCTGCAGGTAGACCTTGACCTTCTCGCTCTTGGCCGTCGGGAGGTTCTTGCCGACGTAGTCGGCGCGGATGGGCAGCTCGCGGTGGCCGCGGTCGACCAGCGTGGCCAGCTGCACCGCGGTGGGCCGGCCGAGGTCGTTGAGCGCGTCGAGCGCGGCGCGCACGGTGCGGCCGGAGTAGAGGACGTCGTCCACGAGCACGACGACCCTGCCGTCGATGCCGTCCGGCGGCAGCTCGGTGCGGCCGAGCGGCCTGGCGGGCTTGAGCCGCAGGTCGTCGCGGTACATCGTGATGTCGATGGAGCCGACCGGGATCTTGACGCCTTCGAACTGCTCGATGCGGTCGCCGAGCCTGCGGGCCAGCGTGGCGCCGCGGGTCGGGATGCCGAGGAGCACGACGTCGTCGGCGCCCTTGGTGCGCTCGAGGATCTCGTGCGCTATGCGGGTAAGCGCCCGGTGGATGTCAGGGGCCTCGAGGACAGCCCTGGAATCGGACATGGCGAATCTCACCACCTTTCCCGCCTCACGGGACGGGTCTTAAAAGGGTGCTGGTCGGCACACACAGTACCAGGGGCTACCAGGAACAACGCGAGTGGGCTCCCGTGGCGTCACGAAGCTTCATCGGGGTACGGATGGCGTACCGGCTTCCTCGGGGAGACGCTGATACTGCCCGGGGAAGCCGCCAGGAGGGGATGCAGCGAGATGGCCTTTCACGTCGATTCCGAGGTCGGACGCCTGCGCCAGGTGCTCGTTCACGGGCCGGACCGGGCGCTCAGACGGCTGACCCCGTCCAACAAGGACGCGTTCCTCTTCGACGACGTGCTGTGGGTCCAGCGCGCGATGGAGGAGCACGAGGAGTTCCAGCGGGTGCTGACCGGCCGCGGCATCACGGTCCACCTGCTGGCCGACCTGCTCAGGGAGACCGTCGACATCCCCGAGGCGCGCAAGCACATCCTCGACGCCGTCGTCGACGAGCGCTGGCTCGGCCCCGGCGCCACCGATGACGTCCGCAACATCCTCGACGGGATGGACTCCGCGACGCTACAGGTCTACCTGACCGGCGGCATCACCAAGGGCGAGCTGCTCGAGAGGGGCTGCGGCCCCGGCTCCGTGACCTTCCACACCATGCACGACGACGACTTCATCCTGCCGCCGCTGCCCAACCACCTCTTCACCCGCGACACGTCCTGCTGGATCTACGACGGCGTGTCGATCAACGCGATGAAGAAGAAGGCCCGCATGCGCGAGACGGTCAACATGGAGGCCGTCTACATGTACCACCCGACGTTCGCCGACGGCTTCAACCGGCCCGGGCAGGGCGGCTTCCACTGCTGGATGCCGGGCCAGCCGGTCGCGCCGGCGACCATCGAGGGCGGCGACGTGCTGGTCCTCGGCAGGGGCGCGGTGCTGATCGGGATGAGCGAGCGCACCCAGCCGCAGGCGGTGGAGATGCTGGCGCAGCGGCTGTTCGCGGCCGGCTCCGCGCGGAGGATCGTGGCTCTCGACATGCCGAAGGCGCGGGCGTTCATGCACCTCGACACCGTGATGACGATGCTGGACGTGGGCGTGTTCACCCAGTACGCGGGTCTCGGGATGCTGCCCGCGTACACCATCGAGCCCGGCGAGACGCGCAAGGAGCTCAAGGTCACCGACCACCCGCCGCAGGACATGCACCGGGCCATCGCCCACGCCATCGACCTGCCCGCCATCACGGTCCTGACGCCCACGCAGGACCTCCACGCGGCCGAACGGGAGCAGTGGGACGACGGCTGCAACGGGCTGGCGCTGGAGCCCGGCGTGGTCGTCGCCTACGAGCGCAACACCACCACCAACGCCTACCTGCGCGACAACGGCATCGAGGTCATCACGATCAGGGGCAGCGAGCTCGGCCGGGGGCGCGGTGGCCCGCGCTGCATGAGCTGCCCGCTCGAACGCGACGGAGTCTGAGGAGGGGCCGGATGCGGGTCATCGTCGCTCTGGGCGGCAACGCGGTGCTCAGGCGCGGCCAGCCGCCGGACGCGGACGTCCAGCGGGCCAACGTCCGCGCGGCCGTCAAGACGCTCGCCCGGCTCGCCGACCGGCACGAGCTGGTCATCACCCACGGGAACGGCCCGCAGGTCGGCCTGCTGGCCCTGGAGAGCGCCGCGGACCCCAACCTGGCCAGGCCGTACCCGTTCGACACGCTCGGCGCGCAGACGCAGGGCATGATCGGCTACTGGATGCAGCAGGCCCTGCAGAACGCCCTGCCCGGCCGTCAGGTCCTGGCCATGGTCACGCAGACGCTGGTGACGGCCGTCGACCCCGCGTTCGAGCACCCGACCAAGTTCGTCGGCCAGGTCTACGAGCGCGAGGAGGCCGAGAAGCTGGCCGCCGAGTACGGGTGGACGGTCCGGCGGGACGGCGACCAATGGCGGCGCGTCGTGCCGTCGCCGACCCCGCGCCGCATCGTCGAGACCCGGCTGATCCACCAGATGATCCGCGAGGGCGTCATCGTGGTGTGCGCGGGCGGGGGCGGTATCCCGGTCGTCCGCGACGAGCGCGGCCGGCTCACCGGCGTGGAGGCGGTCATCGACAAGGACCTCACCGCCTCGATGCTGGCCGAGGCCCTGGAGTGCGACGCGTTCCTCATCCTCACCGACGTGCCGCGCGTCATGCGGGGCTTCGGCACGCCGCACCAGACGGAGATCGCCCACACCACGCCGCACGAGCTGCGCGCCCTGGAGTTCCCCGCGGGGTCGATGGGGCCGAAGGTGGAGGCGGTGTGCCGGTTCGTGGAGACGACCGGCGACATGGCCGCGATCGGAAAACTCGACGAGGCCGAGCGCATACTCGACGGCACAGCGGGAACGATCGTGACACCCAACGGCAGGTGGCCGCTGACGAGCACGCTGTAGGGGGTGTCCCGTGGCAGTGGCCCGACGGCTCTTCCGCACCAAGCCCACGGAGCGCATCATCGCGGAGGGCGGTCACGGCGAGGGGGGCGAGCTGCGGCGCACCATGTCGCTCTGGCAGCTGACGCTGTTCAGCGTGGGCGCCACGCTCGGCACCGGCATCTTCGTCATCCTGGGGCAGGCGGTGCCCAAGGCGGGGCCGGCGGTGGTGGTGTCGTTCGTGCTGGCGGCGATCACGGCGCTGTTCTCGGCGCTGTCGTACGCCGAGCTGGCCGGGACGATCCCGGTGTCCGGCTCGTCCTACTCCTACGCGTACGCGACGCTGGGCGAGCTCGTGGCGTGGATCTGCGGCTGGTGCCTCATGCTGGAGTACGCCGTGTCCGTGGCGGCGGTGGCCGTGGGCTGGGGCGAATACCTCAACTCGTTCCTGCGCTCCCTGTTCGGCTTCACGCTGCCCGCGGCGATCACCCGCTCCCCCGGCCAGGACGGCGGCGTGATCAACGTCACCGCGATCGTCATCGTCCTGCTCGCCACGTGGCTGCTGCTGTACGGAGCCTCGGAGAGCGCCACGGCGAACGCGATCTTCGTGATGATCAAGGTCGTGGTGCTGCTCTTCTTCTGCGTGGTGGCGTTCACCGCCTTCCAGGCCAAGAACTTCACGCCCTTCGCCCCCCTGGGGGTGGCCGGCATCACCGCGGCGGCCTCGCAGGTGTTCTTCTCCTACATCGGCTTCGACGCCGCCTCCACCGCGGGCGAGGAGGCCAAGAACCCCAAGCGCGACCTGCCCCTGGCGATCCTCCTGTCACTGGTCATCGTGACGGCCATCTATGTGCTCGTCGCGATGGCCGCCATCGGCGCGATGCCGTGGACGCAGTTCGACGCCAAGCACACCGAGGCGAGCCTGTCCTACATCGCCGACCTGGCCGTCGGCGCTACCTGGCCGGGCCTCATCGTCTCGTTCGGGGCGGTCATCGCCATCGCCAGCGTCGTGCTCACCGTCATCTTCGGCCAGACCCGCATCCTGTTCGCCATGTCTCGCGACGGGCTGATCCCGCGCGTCTTCCAGCGGGTCGACATGCGCCACCAGGTCCCCGTCGCGAACACCCTCATCGTCGCCGCGTTCATCTCCGTGCTGGCCGGCCTGGTGCCGCTCGGCCAGCTCGCCGAGGCGACCAGCATCGGCACCCTGTTCGCCTTCGCCATCGTGAACGTCGGCGTGCTCGTCCTGCGCTACCGCAGCCCCGAGCTGCCGCGCACCTTCCGCACGCCGCTGTTCCCCGCCACGCCGGTGCTCGGCGCCGTCTTCTGCCTCATCGTGATGGCGGGCCTGGCCGGGGTCACCTGGGTGGCGTTCGGGCTGTGGATGCTGGTGGGGCTGATCTGCTACTTCCTGTACGGCTACGGCCATTCGCGGCTGAATGCCGAGGTGGGCTGAATGAAGCTCGAGAACGTGCTGGCCGGCTGCATCCCGGAGCCCAGGGGCAGGGACGGGCTGGCGCTGGGCGCGCTGGTCAAGGAACAGGTGCGCGGGCAGCTGACGGTGGCCTACGTGCAGCCGCCCGCGTGGTCCGCGCCCGGACCGGCCAGGGCCGAGGAGAGCGCGTGGCGCGCGTACCTGATGGAGCAGGCGGACGCGACCCTCTGGCAGGCGCGCGAGCTGGCCGGCGACGACGCCGACTACGTGGTCCACACCCACAAGGGCAGCGGGCGCGGGCTGGTGGAGCTGGCGCGCAGGCGCGGCGCCGACGTCGTGGTGATCGGCTCGGCCTCCGGCGGCGGCAAGGGCCGCATCACCGTCGGCAGCACCGCCGACCAGCTCCTGCACTCGTCCTCCGTTCCCGTGCTGCTCGCCCCGCGCGGCTACGGCGAGAAGCCCCCCGCCGCCTTCGAACGCCTCACCGTCGCCTACCGGCGCAGCCCCGGCTGCGACGCGGCGGTCAAGGACGCGGCGGCGGTGGCCGCGTCGCTGGACGTGCCCCTGCGGCTGGTCACGCTGGTGATCAGCAACGGCAGGCGCGCCAGGATCGAGGAGGAGATGCTCGTCCGCCTGCGCGACGAGGCGGCCTCCAACCTGCGGGCGGCGGCCCACGGACGGCCACGCGTGGAGGTGGAGGTGCTGGAGGGCCGCAACGTCGCGCAGGCACTCGGCGCGACCTCGTGGCTCCCCGGCGAGATGATCATATGCGCTTCCAGCGCCACCGGGCCACTCAGGCGGGTCTTCCTCGGAGACACCTCGATCAAGATCGTACGGGCCGCGACCTGCCCTGTCATGATTCTCACGCGGCAGACCTAGGGCGGGGAAATTTCTCGTCAAACTCTGACGAAGTAGCGTTACCACTGGGACATGAGGGGCGATTGCGGCGATCCCTACCGGATCGGATTCGGCATCTTTTTTCCAATCAGCTTGACCTCAGGCGTCCGCCCCTTTACCGTCACTGTGCGTAACCACACCTCGCGGCGTTCTGGGGTAAACCTGGGGCCATGGCTACCGATGGTGCCGGGCTTGGCACCAGACCCCCCGGTGGCTAGGGCATACGCCGCAAGGGAGCACAATCTACTGAGAGCGATACATACAAGACCGGGGGCCACACAATGCCGTCTGAGTACGCAAAGTCGCTGGGTGCACGACTCCGCGCCATACGCACCCAGCAGGGCCTGTCCCTGCATGGAGTCGAGGAAAAGTCGCGCGGCAGGTGGAAAGCCGTAGTCGTGGGCTCGTACGAGCGCGGCGACCGTGCGGTGACCGTACAGAAGCTTGCCGAGCTTGCCGACTTCTACGGGGTGCCCGTATCCGAGCTGCTGCCGGGCGGAGCCGCGCCCAGCCCGCTCGGACCGACACCCAAGCTTGTGATCGACCTGGAGCGCCTGGCCACGCTGCCGAAGGAGAAGGCGGGGGCACTCGCCCGCTACGCCGCCACCATCCAGAGCCAGCGCGGTGACTACAACGGCAAGGTGCTGTCGATCCGCCAGGAGGACCTGCGCTCGCTTGCCGTGATCTACGACAAGTCGCCCAGTGAGCTGACCGAGGAGCTGATCAGCTGGGGCGTTCTCGACGCCGAGGCCCGCCGCGCCGTCGAGTCGTTCTGAGGCTGTCCCTCTCCCCTGAGGTCGCCCCCTCCCTCCGAGGCCGTCTCACCCCGCCCTGAGGCCGCCTCGCGCGCCTGAGGGCTCGCCACCGCCACGCGGCCGGCGAGCCACCCGGCATCGAGCACCCTCCCCTGGCCTGCCGCGCTTTCCGAGTCGTGCTTTCCGAGCGGCATGGAGCCTGGTTTCGCGCCACCGTGGACGCTTTCCGCCCCCGCACAGGGCGGCCGTCCCGGAAAGCGCTTACTGGCGTGTGGGGGTCCACGTTGGAGCACCACCGAGCGAGCGGGATCGGTGGTGTGCGCCGACGCACGTCCCGGTCAAGGGCGCACATCGGCGCTCAGCCGCACGGAAGCCCCGCTCCGGCACGACCGCCAGGGCGGGGCACCCACCGGGACAGGACGAGGTCAGCCGTCAAGGGACGCCTGCCGGGGCTGGGTCGGGCGGGCACGCCGTGCAGGCGCGCGTCTGCGGCTCAGCCGGAGCTCGTCGGTGGTCGGCCGCGTCACGGCGCGGCAAGAGCCGATGGGCCGCCAAGGGGACATCCACCGGGGCCGTATCGTCGGTGCCCGGCCGCGCGAAAGCCGCGTTCGAGCGCGGTGCGGCGACCTCGGAACCCGGCGCACCCGGACGCCGCGGTCAGCCCGGCGTATCCAGGGCTGGGATCGGCCCGGTGACGGGAACGTCCACCCGGACCATGAAGGTGAGATCAGCCCGGTGAAGGGACGTCGGAGGGTCAGCCTGCCAGCGGGACGTTGACCGGCAGTTGGGGCTGGGCCGGCATGCCGAGCAGGTCCTCCACCGTGGAGACGAACGTCTCCGCCTCGGCGAGGAGCTCGTCGGCGTCGGCCGCGCTGACCCGGCTGACCATGCCCGCCTCGGCGGCGGCGCGCTTGGCGGCGCTCACCGAGAAGTAGGCGGCCCACTCGGCCAGGCGCGGCTCGGCCTCGGGCAGCAGCTCCCAGGCGCTGCGCAGGCGGCGCCTGCGGCCTTCCATGGGACGGGGACGGGCGGCCAGGATCGCCGCCGCCGCCCGAAGAGCTGCCAGGTGGGCGGCCACGTATCGGGATGCCGGAGTGCGAGCGCCGGTCGCCTCCGCCAGGCAGGAACGAGAATCGGTCAAGTGTGCCCGAACCGCAGGCGACAGCCGGGGCCCGGGCGTTTCTCTAGGCCGTGGTGCCATCTTGCGCGCCTCCTTGGAGTCGTGGGCGGCCGCCGGCGTCTCCGCCGGTGGTGCCAACAATCGCAGACCCCACCGACATTTCCACCGGGCTGGCCGGACGTGGAGCTTCCCCACTCCCCGTCCGGCCAGGGCACGCCCACTCGTCTCCGCCGACGACGAGGACGTGCCCTTCGCCCATGGAGCCTGGCCGCGGGGGAACGCTTGGGGAAGCGAACGGCCCGCGACCAGGTCCTGGTGACGTTGAGCCGCGAGCCCCACCGTCACTACGTCGAACATAATTTCGATCACGTTCGGTGTCAACTGATTCCACGAACACAGGTTCGAGCAGCATGAGTCCAAGGGCGCGAAAAAGCCGTCGCCGCGGGGAGCTTGCGGCGACGGCCGGGTGGTTCAGGAGGACGAAAGGACGGTCGTCAGACGACCGAGATGGCGCCCGACGGGCAGAGGGTCACGGCGCGACGGACGCCGTCCTCCAGCTCCGCGGGAGGCACCTTCTGCAGGAGCACCACCGTGCCCTCGTCCTCGCTCTGGTCGAACACTTCCGGCACCGTCAGCGCGCACATGCCCGCCCCGATGCACACCGTCGTATCTGCCTTGATTTCCATGGTGACCTACCAAGTGACTGGGAGGCGGTGCACTCCATAGATGCTCATGTCCGAGCGCATCGGCACCTCCTCGGGTGTTACGGCCAAGCGTAGACCTGGGAAGCGGCGCAGCAGCGCAGGGTACCCGATGCGCATCTCGATGCGGGCGAGCTGCTGCCCCAGACACTGGTGGATACCGTGGCCGAAGGTCAGGTGCCCGCCCGCGGGCCTGGCGACGTCGAGCCGGTCGCCATCGGGGAAGCGGGACGAGTCGCGGTTGACGGTGGGCAGGTGGAGCGCCACGCACTCGCCCGCCTTGATGAGGTTGCCCTCGATCTCGACGTCCTCCAGCGCGGTGCGCATCGGGCCGAGGTGGATGATCGTGAGGTAGCGCAGCAGTTCCTCGACCCCGTTCTCCACCACCGACGGGTCGTCACGCATGGCGGCGAGCTGCGCGGGGTTGGTGAGCAGGGCGTACGTGCCGAGCCCCAGCATGTTGGCGGTCGTCTCGTGCCCGGCCACCAGCAGCAGCAGGGACACTCCGGCGAGCTCCTCGTCGTTCAGCTCCCCGCCCTCGATGAGCCCGCTGATCAGGTCGTCGGCCGGCTCCTTGCGCTTGCGCTGGACGAGCCCGTACATGAACGCCGTGATCCGGCCGAGCGCGGCCATCGCGTCCTCGGCCTTGGACTCCAGGTTGACCAGGAGCTTGGTGTCCTCCTGGAACTGCCCGCGGTCCTCGTACGGCACCCCGAGCAGCTCGCAGATCACCAGCGACGGGATCGGCAGCGCGAACTTCTCGACGAGGTCCACGGGCCCGCCGGCGGCGGCCATGTCGTCGAGGCAGGCGTTGGCGATCTCCTCGACCCTGGGTTCGAGCATCTTCATCCTGCGCACGGTGAACTGGCCGGTCAGCAGCCTGCGGAAGCGCGCGTGCTCGGGCTCGTCCATGCGCAGGAAGAACCCGGGCGGCGTCTTCGCGTCCTTCTGCATCCTCATCCGGAGCAGAGAACCCTCGATCGGCGGGTGCGCGAGCTCTGGGCGATTGCTGAAGCGCGGGTGCGCGAGCACCGCGCGGGCGGCGGAGTAGCCGGTCACCAGCCAGCCCCGGTGGCCGTCGGCGAAGGTCATACGGTGCATGTTCGCCCGTTCTCGCAGCTCAGTGGCTTCGTCGGGCGGATCGAACGGGCTCTGCCGGTCGGTGGGAAACGTCACGTCGGACATGTTTCGGCTCCTTTCCGAGCTTCACCTCCAGAAAACCTCATTCATTGCAAAATTTCAATGCATGAAAATCATATATGCATGCAGTATAGTTCCGTCATGGTGGATAACGGCGGCGTGGGACTGCGGGAGCGCAAGAAGCAGCGCACGCGCCGGGCACTGGTCGAGGCCGCGCTCCGGTTGTTCGACGAGAAGGGCTTCGACGAGACCACACTGGCGGAGATCGCCGCGGAGGCCGACGTGTCGACGCGCACGTTCTTCAGCTACTTCGCGAGCAAGGAGGACGTGGTCTTCTACGACTCCGCCCGCAAGATGGAGCTGGCCGCCGCGGCGATGGCCGACAGGGCTCCCGGCGAGTCGCCGGGCGACGTCCTCCTGCGGATCGTGGAGGAGAGCCTGACCTGGCTGACCACGTACGAGGAGCTCACGTTCGAGGACGCGGAGCTGCGGATCCGGCTCGTGCTCAAGGAGCCCACGCTGCGGGCGCGGGCGCTGGTGATGCTGCTCGAGAGCCAGACCACGCTGGCCCGGGCGCTGCGGGAGGCCTACCCCGAGCTGGACCCGGTGGAGGCGGCCGCCGCGGTGGGCGCGATGTTCGGGGCGGTGAAGCTGGCGATCGTCGCCGACCTCGGCCACGACCTGTCCGCGGAGCAGATGTCGAGCACGGCGCGCCGGGCGGCCGAGATCACGCTCGCCGGCCTGCGCTCCCTCGGATAGCTCCGGATGCCCGCTTTCTGAGAAGCTGTCCGGAGCGGAGAGGGGGGCGGATGGCGGGCAAGAGGTGGCTGATCGATTTCGTCCTGCCGGCGCTGGGGCCGGTCCTGGCGGCGGCGTACGCGGGGGTCAACCACGTGGCCATCGAGGCGGCCGTCAAGGCGCAGATCGCGGGCCCGGAGTGGGCGGGCGGCCGGCTCGCCGCCGACGGGATGACGGGGCTGGGCAGGGACTCCTGGCGGCTGGTCCTGGCCACCGCCGTGGTCGTGGGGGTCCTGGGAGTGGTGTACGCCGTCATCGGCGTGCTCCTGCGGCGGGGCGGCCGGGGCCGCACGCCCCTGCTCGTGCTGTCGGGCGTCCTGATCGTCCCGTACGCCCTCGCGGTCCTCGTCGCGCTGGTCAACCCCGCCAGGGCGCTGGCGGGGCTCTACGACACCCCTGACTTCGCCGGCGGCCTTCCCGGGTGGCAGTCGGCCACCGTACTCGTCCTGGTGGCGGCCGGGCTGGCACAGGCCGCGGGGGTGGCGATGGCCGCCGCGGAGGGCAGGCGGACCGCGAGCGCCCGAGCCTGAACGCAGGCGCCCGGACTTAAGAGCAGGCGGGCCACGGGCGCCCGGGCCTGAGGGCTCAGCGGCAGCCGTCGTTCGACCAGGTCGTCCAGCCCATCTGGGCGCCGCCGCGTCCCGTGGCGGCCCAGCCCGCCGGCGGAGCCGTCCCGTACGGGACCACGGCCGTGCACGCGCCCGCCGGGGGCCGGCCGTTGTAGAACTCGATCCGGGTCCACGACACCCGGTACGACAGCGGCACCCAGATGTTCCACCGCACCCGCCGGTCCACCGCCACGCGTCCGGGAGGCGGCGCGGGCATCCAGTCCACGCCGCCCGACGGTCGGGCGGGCGCCTGCCCCGCCGTGAACGCGATGTCGATCAGCGCCAGCACGCCCACCACCAGCAGCAGCCTGGCCCGGCGCGCGGTCAGGAAGGCCGCCCCGGTCAGGCAGGCCAGCAGGATCAGGGCGGGCACGGAGGCCTCGAGCAGGTTCAGCGCGTCGTTCTCACCCGTGAGAAAGATCACTTCGGGGAAGTCGAACGCGATGAACGCGTACCGCTCCAGCCGGTCCCCCGCGTACCAGGCGGCCACCCCGCCGGTCACCGCCATCAGCCCGGCGGCGGCCAGCGCGTGCCGCACCACGGCCAGGCGCCCACCCTTGACCAGGACGATCAGGCCGGCGAGCGTCCAGGCCACGGCGACGCAGGCCAGGTAGCGCCCGTAGACGTAGTTGCCGACGCGGTGCTCGTCCGGGAGGGCGGCCGAGGAGGCGTACGCGATGCCCAGGGTCGTCAGCAGCAGCGTGCCCGCCAGGACGCGGTGCGCGTACGGCGCGGACCGCCGTACCAGTGTGGCCGCCGCGCCCGCCAGGCCGACGCCCGCGAGTCCCCAGGTGCCGGCGACGAGGTACCAGAGCTGCCCGACCGCCCCCGACAGCGCCCACGCCTGGCCTTCGAGGCTCGTGAGCCTGGACACCAGCAGCCCCGACAGGTCGCGGGGCCCGCCCGGATACAGCGCGGCGCTCAGCGCCCCGTTGAGCGCCTTGCCCGCCACCGCGACCACGGCCGCACTCACCAGCGCCGCGACCGCCGGACCCACCGCCCTGCCGCGGCCCGGCTCCACCGCCCTTTTGCGGACCCACACCACCACGACGACCAGCACGCACACCGCCAGGACCACGGTCCCCCGCAGATGGGCCGCCATCGCGAACGCCGCCAGCGCGCCCGCCACCGCCCCGGCCCGCGCCGACCCGTACGCGACCAGGTCGTGCAGCGCGACCAGCCAGGCCAGGACGAGCACGGGCAGGATCGCGTCGGTCAGCGCCAGCCCGGAGAACACCACCAGCGCCGGCGACAGCGCCGCGACGAACGCCGTGATCAGCGCCGCCCGCCTGCCCAGGCCCATCCGCCGCAGCAGCAGGTACGCCAGCGGGTACGCGCTCGCCGCCGCCATCGACCCCACCCCGGCCACCAGCCGGTACGCCAGGACGGGGTCGGAGGTCAGCCAGAAGACCGGGACCAGCAGCAGCGGATAGCCGCCCTGGTAGAAGGTCGAGCCGGTGAGGTCGGCGCCCGGTCCGCCGGCCAGCCAGCGGGCGGCGAGGAGATATCCGGTCTCGTCCGGGTTCGCCACCGGTCCCGTGTGATACCGGTACAGCCACAGCCGTAACGCCACGTGGGCGACCCACCCGGCCGCCAGCAGCCACCACAGGCGGGCCCGTCCCGTATGCCGCGCCGTCGTGTGAACGGGCGCCGGCGTCATGAACGCAGTCGTCATGCTCTCCCCCCAAGAAAGTCAGGAGGGAGTCCAGCAAAAGCGGCATAACGGGCCCGTCACCGCTTCTGGTTATGCGGGCGTTATGCCGCCGGCGGCGCGGCGGGCGTGCTCAGAACGCGCGTCTCAGAGCCGCTTGAACCTGCCCCGGACGTGCACCGGAACGCCCTTGCCCAGCATCCCGGGCAGGACCTCGGCCACGTTCATCGGCATGCGCACGCACCCGTGCGAAGCCGGATACAGCGGCACCGACAGCGCGCCGTGGAAGGCGATGCCGCCGTTGAAGAAGATCGGGTTGTAGAGCTGCCCCAGATACGACTTGTGCCAGCCGCGAGCGCGCCACGTCGTCGCGTAGTCGCCCGTCGGCGTGGTGGCCGAGCCGCAGAACCGCTGCTGCTTGCCCTGCCACGCGGCGGTCTCGCAATAGGGGACGCCGCTGCCGGAGGACACGTGGGTGATCAGCTTCACCTCGCCGTCCACGTACAGGACCATGATCTGCTTGGTGAGGTTGACCTCGGCGCGGGTCGGCTTGCCGTTCTTGACCAGGACCTGCGGCGACCTGGGGGTCTCCAGGGCGTCCCACGTGCGCCTGGCGACGGTGCTGGTCGGCTTGATGCCGTTCACCTTCTGGAACGCCCACACGGCCGCCAGCGTCGCGCCCCCGTACCGGCCGTCGGCCCTGCCGGGGCGGTAGCCGAGCTGGGCCAGGCGCCTCTGCAGCCACTGGACGGACTTGCCCTTGGCGCCGAGCCTGAGCGTCTTGTGCGGCGCGGTGACCGTGGCGGGGGTGATGGCGGCGGGACCGGATCGGGCTCCCGCGGAGGTATGTGTGGAGGTCGGGGACGCCGTCCTCATGGACGCCGTCGAACGATGCAATCCATGCGCGCCGCAGCCCGAGAGTGCGACGGCGCCCGCCGTCAGGAGAGCAGCCACTCCGGGCAGCCGTCGAGCCCCCACCAGTACCACCTCGCATACCATGAGCAAACGATCAGTTGACCTTATACCACTCATCATGAATCGGTAATGAAGCGGTCAACCTGTTTAGAGTGTGTCCATGTCTGAGAAGTTGCCGTCCAACGCGGTCGTCGTTCAATCCGCCCTGCGCGAGCTGGGGGCGGACGGTGAGGTCATCGTCCTGCCCGAGAAGGCGCCCACGGCGGCGACCGCCGCGGCCCAGGTCGGGTGCGAGGTCGGGGCCATCGCCAACAGCCTGATCTTCGACGCGGACGGCGCGCCGCTGCTCGTGCTGACCAGCGGGGCGCACCGCGTGGACGTGGAGCTGATCGCCCGCACCGCGGGAGTCGGGAAGGTACGCCGGGCGACGCCGGAGTTCGTGAGGGCGGCGACCGGCCAGCCCATCGGCGGCGTGGCCCCGGTCGGGCATCCGGCGCCCGTGCGGACCCTGGTGGACAACTGGCTGAGCAAGCACGAGGTGGTGTGGGCGGCCGGGGGGCATCCGCTGACCGTGTTCCCGACGACGTTTGACGAGCTCGTGCGGATCACCGGGGGTACGGCGGTGGACGTCGAGTAGTGTGCGACGGGTGATCGAGTTTCGCGGGGCGGGGCCGGCCGAGTTCGTCGAGCGGCTGGACACGGTGATCGACGTCTACGCGGCTGCCATGAACCCGCCCGCGGACCAGATCAACGGCCGCAAAACCATCATGCGAAATCACGCGACTTATCCCCATTTTCAGTGTTATTTCGCAGAATTGCGCGATCCGTCCCTTTCCACCCCCCTCACCGTCGGCTTCGCCTACGGCTTCCGCGGCACCCCCGGGCAGTGGTGGCACGACGTGGTCTTCCGCGCCCTGACGGACCGGATCGGCCAGGAGGCCGCCAACGCCTGGCTCGGCTACGCGCTGGAGCTGGCCGAGATCCACGTCCACCCGGACTTCCAGAGCAAGGGCATCGGCCGCGCCATGATCCGCACCCTCTGCGCGGGCCGCCCCGAGCGCTCGGCCGTCCTGTCCACCCACGACCAGCCCACGGCCGCCCGCCACCTCTACGCCAGCATGGGCTTCACGGACCTGCTCACGAGGTTCATCTTCCCGGGCGGTTACGAGGACTACGCCATCATGGGCCGTCCCCTGCCCTTGACGTGAGGATCACGTCCCTGACGAACCCGTGACCATGGGGTTTGTCTGCCGACCACTTGGGGCAGCATCCATTACGCAAGGTAGTCACCCCTTTACTAACCGTCTACTACCCCCTGCCCGTCACCCGCCCGGTCCCCCTGCGGGCGGGTGACGGGCCCCTTTCCTCCCACCGCACTCACCACCCCGACGAACCCCACGGCAACCGACGACCGACGGTCTCGGCACGGCGGGCGACGACCCGGGTGGACCGGCACCACGAGGCGACGGCCCTTGGACCCAGCCGTGCGGGCGACGACCCGATGGTCCCGACGTAGCAGGCGACGACCCGGTAAAGCCACAGGGCAACGGTCCCGTGAACCCAGCACTACGAGGTGACGCCCTCTGGACCCAGCGCTGCGAGCGACGGGATCGGGCCCGGTCCCACGGCGCGGTGACGGAAGAACGGCCGGCGGAACGCGAAGCGACGCGCCCAACCTCAGCGCGCCTCCCCCACCCGGAGTCCGACCCCGCCCAGCGCGCCTCCCGCCCAGCGCTCCTCCCGCCCGGCGTGCGGTCCAGGTCCGCACGGCCCCTCCGGCGCCGGTGCGGCGAGAAGGGGGTCGGCGGAGCCCGGCGCAATGCGTGCGGCGGGAAGATGGGCGGCGCAATGCGTGCCGCAGGTGGGCGGTGGGGGCGGCGCAATGCGTGCGGCGCGTGGGCGGTGGGGTGGCGCAATCGGTGTGGTGGGTGGGAGGCGTTGGGGGCCTTCGTCGGGCGATCTTGCCCACCGCCCAGGGTCAACGCTTGTGAACCCCCGAAGAGGCCCACGTTGCGCCGTTGCGGCGGCCGGCCACGTGCGGGTCAGCGGGCGTCTTCCTGGAGGCCACCGGCCACGGGCGGCGGGTGGCGCCGCCCGTGCTCCGCCGTAAAGAACGAAAGGCTTTCAGGCGGAAAGGGGCACCGCGTCGAGGCGTTGGAAGACCTCGCGCGACGCGCTGGAGCGGTTGAAGGTGATGAAGTGGATGCCCGGCGCGCCCTCGTCGAGCAGCCGCCGGCACAGCTCGGCCCCGTGCTCGATGCCCAGCCGCCGCACCGCCGCAGGGTCGTCGGCGACCTCCTCGAAGCGGGCCGCCACCTCCGCCGGGAACGGCGCTCCCGACAGCTGCTCCGAGCGCGCGATCGTGCTCATCTGCGTCACCGGCATGATGCACGGGATGATCGGCGTGTCGCACCCCCTGGCCGCCACCCGGTCGCGCAGCCGCAGGTAGTCGTCCGCGCGGAAGAACATCTGCGTGATTGCGTAGTCGGCGCCCGCCTCGCACTTGCGCACGAAGAACTCGGTGTCGCTCTCGATGGACGGCGAGCGCGGGTGCTTGTACGGGAAGGCGGCGACGCCGACGCAGAAGTCGCCCGCCTGCCTGATCAGCCGCACCAGCTCCTCGGCGTAGAGGACGCCTTCGGGGTGCTGCAACCACTCGGCCGTCGGGTCGCCAGGGGGGTCGCCGCGGACGGCCAGGATGTTGCGCACCCCGGCGTCGGCGAAGCGCCCCACCAGGTGACGCAGCTCGCGGATCGAGTGGTTGACCGCCGTGAAGTGCGCCACGGGCGTGAGCGTCGTGTCGTGGGCGATCCGCTCGACGATGTCGACCGTGCGGTCACGCGTGGAACCACCCGCGCCATAGGTCACCGACACGAACGTCGGCCGCAGCGACTCCAGCTCCCTGATCGCCTTCCAGAGCTGGCGCTCTCCCTCGTCGGTCTTCGGCGGGAAGAACTCGAAGGAGAACGACCGGCCACCGGCGGCGAGCATGTCGCGGACAGTGGGAACACGATCGGGCAGGATGGAGGGTCGACCAAGCGCCATGTGCCAAGGTTACAGGGACCTCGCCGACTCAAGGTCACGGCCGTGTCACCCCTGCCGCCACAGCCATGTCACCGGCACGAGCGGCACATCGCCATCCACGCCACCCCAGATGCCCCTATTGGGACACCTGCACATCCGATCCCCCGCACGCGGCCACTAGTCTCAAGGCATGACCACTGACGCCGTTGGCATGAACACCCTCCGCACACAGGTGGAGCGTGCCCTCGGAGAGTTCGTCGAACGACAGCTGCCCGCCCCCGGTGACCCCGAGCTCGAGCCGCTGCGCACAGCCGCCGACGAGTTGCTGGCCGGCGGCAAACGGCTGCGTCCGGCGTTCTGCTACTGGGGCTGGCGCGGCGCGGGCGGCACGGACGTGCCCGCGATCTTCACCGCGGCGGCCTCGCTGGAGCTGCTGCAGGCCAGCGCGCTGGTGCACGACGACGTGATGGACAAGAGCGACCTGCGCAGGGGCATGCCGTCCGCGCACCGCCGGTTCCAGGCGCTGCACGAGAAGTCCGCCTGGTACGGGTCCGCGGAGCAGTTCGGCGAGGGCGCGGCGATCCTGCTGGGCAACCTGCTGCTGATCTGGTCGGGCGAGATGTGGCGCACCAGCGGCCTGCCGCCCGAGTCCCTGGCGGCGGCCCAGCCCGTGCACGACCACATGCGTACGGAGCTGATGTGCGGCCAGTACCTCGACCTGCTGGAGCAGGCGCACGGCGAGAACACGTTCGAGTCGGCGCTGCGGGTGGCGCTGTTCAAGAGCGGCAAATACTCGGTGGAGCAGCCGCTCAGGCTCGGGCTGGTGCTCGCCGGCGGCAAGCTCGCGCCCTGGATGGACGAGCTGTGCACGGGCTACGGCACGCGGGTCGGGATCGCGTTCCAGCTGCGTGACGACATCCTGGGGGTGTTCGGCGACCCGGCGCAGACGGGCAAGCCCGCCGGAGACGACCTGCGGGAGGGCAAGCGGACGATGCTCGTGGCCCGCACGCTGGCTGCCGCGTCCCCGGGTGCGGCGCAGACCGTCCGGCGGCTGCTGGGGGATCCCGGGCTGGACGAGCACGGGGTGGAGACGCTGCGGCAGATCATCGACGAGACGGGCGCGCTGCAGGAGTGCGAGGACCTGATCGGCGACTATCTGGGGGACGCGCTGTCCGCGCTGGACGAGGCGCCGATCACGGTGGAGGCGCGCGCGGCTCTGACGGAGCTGGCCATCGCCGCCACCTCCCGCAAGACCTGACCTGACCTGTCCTGGGCAGGGGATCGCCACCCTGGGCCCGGCCTCCGACTCGGAGGCGCCCGTGTGGTAGCGGGCGCCTCGTGGGTCACAGGGCCCCGTACGGCCGGGCGGCCTCCTGTGGTCAGGTGGCCGCCGCGGTCAGGGGCTCATGTCGGTCAGGGGCTTGTCGGTCGGGGGCTTGTCGGTCAGGCGGAGGACAGGCGCTTGGCGAACTCCGCCGCCGCCGCGCCCGGGTCCTCCGCGTCCGTGATCGCGCGTACGACCACCACGCGGCGCACGCCGTACGACATCACCTCGTCCAGGTTCGCGAGGTCGATGCCGCCGATCCCGAACCACGGCCGCGAGGTCTCCAGCGCCGCCGCGTGCCGGAGCAGCGGCGGGCCGGGGGCCGGGCGGCCGGGCTTGGTGGGCGTGGGCCAGATGGGGCCGCAGCAGAAGTAGTCGACGCCCGGCTCCGCTGCCGCGGCGGAAGCCTCGGCCGCGGAGTGGGTGGACCGTCCGATGACGATGTCGTCGCCGAGTATCTCTCGCGCGACCGTCACAGGAAGGTCGTCCTGCCCCAGGTGGAGCACGTCGGACCGGGCGGCGTAGGCGACGTCCGCCCGGTCGTTGACGGCCAGCAGTTTGCCGTGCCGGTCGCAGGCGTCGCGGAAGACTTCGAGGAGCGCGAGTTCTTCGCGGGCCTCCAGACCCTTCTCCCGCAGTTGGATGATGTCCACGCCGCCGGCCAGCACCGAGTCGAGGAACTCCGCCAGGTCGCCGCGGTCGCGGCGGCCGTCGGTGCAGAGATAGAGGCGGGCTTCAGAAACCGAGGGCTTGGGCACGCCGCTTGACCTCGGTATGACGGCCGGCCTTGATCGCCTCGATGGGCGATCCGGGCAGGGACTCGTCAGGGGTGAAGAGCCAGCGCAGCGACTCGACATCGTCGTAGCCGGCGTCCAGCAACACGGTCAGCGTGCCGGGCAGGCCCTTCATCACATCCTTTCCATCGAGGAACACAGCGGGCACCTGTGGCCCGCCGCCCCCCCGGCGTACGCCGAGCAGCTTGTGGTCCTTGAGGAGTTGCTTGGCCCGCCCGATCGGAAGGTCTAGGCGCGAGGCCACTTCGGGGAGCGTGAGCCACTCGTCTACGAGTTGGTCGGTCTCCCGGTCGATCTGTGCAACAGAAAGCGTCACGAAACCACAACTACCACATGCCGTGCTTGCTCAAACAACACAATCCCGTAGAGGGACTTCTGGATCTACCAGGCGTTCCGCGTCGAGACGGTGTCCCGCGTCGATGATTCTGCGCCCCTGTACGAGGTCTCGCGGCCGGTCCACGGCGAGCACCGCGGCGAGGGCGTCGTCGGCCGTGAGCCAGACGGCCGACCACTTGCCCTCCGGCTCGCCCCGGTAGATCAGGCGCTCGCCTGCCAAATGATGACCGGCGTATTGCACCATGTGCCCGAACTGTTCCGACCAGAAGTACGGAACGGGATCGTACGCGACGTCCTCACCCAGCAAGCTCGCGGCGGCCACCTCGGGGGCGTTGAGCGCGGTGTCCCAGTGCTCGACCCTGAGCCTGGTCTGCCAGCGGCGCGACCACCAGGCGGCGCAGTCGCCGACGGCGACCGTGTTCGGCAGGGAGGCACGCAGGTGCTCGTCCACGACGACGCCGTTGTGGAGGTCGATGTCGGCGCCGGTGAGCCATTCGACGGCCGGGCGCACGCCGATGCCCGTGACCACCACGTGGGCGTCCACGAACTCCCCGCCCACCAGCCGCACGCCGCCCTCGTCCACGGAGTCGACCATGGTGTCGAGCCGCAGGTCGATGCCGTCGTACCAGCGCTCGGTGCGGGCCCCGATCTCGGCGCCGACGGCCGTCGCGAGCGGCGCCGGGCCGGCCTCGATCACGGTCACCGCGCACCCGGCGCGGCGGGCGGCGGTGGCCACCTCCGCGCCGATCCAGCCGGCGCCGATGATCGAGACGCGGGCGCCGGGGACGAGCATGGCCCTGAGCTCGTGGGCGTCGTCGAGCGTGCGCAGCACGTGTTGCGGGCCGTCGCCGAGCAGCCTGATCGGCTCGGCGCCGGTGGCGATGACCAGTCCGTCGTAGCCGAGCTCGCCCTCGGTGGTCTCCACGACCCCCTCGCGCAGCGCCTTGGCGCTGACCCCCGGCTGGAACACCACGTCGAGCGAGGCCAGGTCGGTGTCGACATAGCTGGTGTCGGCGTCGCCGAACAGCACGGCCTTGGACAGGGGTGGACGGTCGTAGGGGCGATGCCGCTCCTCGCCGACCAGCGTGATCCGCCCGCCGAACCCGCGTGCGCGCAGCGCCTCCACGGTGCGCACTCCGGCCAGGCCCGCTCCCACCACCACGACTTCGTTCACGTTCATGACCCTAACGTGGGCCGGTGTCCGGGCGTCGCAGCGAGGCCGTAGGCTGGGGGCGTAAGACGCGCGGGAGTCCGGCCGTGACCGGGCTGAGAGGAAGGCTGCCATCGGGCCTTCGACCGCAAGACACCTGATCCGGATCATGCCGGCGAAGGGAGCGCGGATGGATGTGATCGTGGGCGGCGGGGTCGTCGGCCTCTCGCTGGCCTGGCGGCTGGCCCGCGAAGGGCGGCCCGTCACCCTGGTGGACCCGGCCCCCGCCTCGGGGGCCTCACACGCGGCGGCGGGGATGCTGGCGCCGGTCAGCGAGGTCACCTACACGGAGGTGCCGCTGCTGCGGCTCGGCGTGGCGTCGCTGCGCCGCTGGCCCGCCTTCGCCGCCGAGCTGGCCGCCGACGCGGGGCTGGCCGGCCCCGAGGCCCTGGACCTGCGCTCCGAGGGGACGCTCGACGTGGCGTTCGGGGCGGACGACCTGGCCGCGCTGGACGAGCTGGCCGCGTACCTGGAGAAGCTGGAGCTCCCCGTCCGGCGGCTGACCGGCCGCGAGTGCCGCCGCCTGGAGCCCATGCTGGCTCCCTCGGTGCGGGGCGGGCTGCTGGCCGTCGGCGATTCCTGGGTGGACCCGCGCCGCGTGACGGCGGCGCTGCTCGCCGCGCTCGACCGGCGGGGAGTCCAGCTCGTACGGGCGCGCGTCGGCGAGCTGCTGCGCGACGGCGGCCGGGTCACAGGGGTACGCCTGGAGCCGCCCGGCGGCGACGACCGGCGAGCCGAGCTGCGGGCGGAGCGGGTGATCCTGGCGGCCGGGGCGTGGAGCGCCGGGCTGGCCGAGGTGCCGGTCCGGCCGGTCAAGGGGCAGATCATGCGGTTGCGTTCGCCGCAGCCGCTGCTCACCCGGTGCGTCCGCGGCACCGTGCACGGCACGCCGGTCTACCTCGTCCCCCGGGGTGACGGCGAGCTGGTGGTCGGGGCCACGCAGGAGGAGATGGGCTTCGACACCAGGGTGACCGCGGGCGGGCTCTACGAGCTGCTGCGCGACGCCAGGGAGCTGGTGCCGGGCATCACCGAGCTGGAGGTCTCCGACGTGGTGGCCGGGCTGCGGCCGGGCACGCCGGACAACCTGCCGCTCATCGGCCCGAGCGGCACCCCGGGGCTGGCGCTGGCCACCGGCCACCACCGGGGCGGCGTGCTCCTGGCGCCGCTCACGGCGGACATCCTGCTGGGCGAGGAGGGCGAGCTCGCGGCAATGTGCTCGCCCGGGAGATTTCGGGATATTTCATGATTGTGATGATCAACGGGGCCTCGCACGAGGTGGCCGACGGCACGACCGTGGCGCAGGCCGTACGCACATTGACCACGGCCACCACCGGAGTGGCCGTGGCCGTCAACGACGAGGTGGTCACGCGGAGCTCGTGGGAGACGACGGCGCTCAGCGACCGTGACCGGGTGGAGGTTCTGACGGCGGTGCAAGGTGGATGATCTGATCATCGCCGGGGAGAGCTTCTCCTCCCGGCTCATCATGGGCACCGGCGGCGCGCCCTCGCTGGACGTGCTCGACCAGGCGCTGGCCGCGTCCGGCACCGAGCTGACCACGGTGGCGATCCGGCGGCTCGACCCGAACGCCCGCGGCTCGGTCCTGGACGTGCTGCGCAAGCGGGACATCAAGGTGCTCCCCAACACCGCGGGCTGCTTCACGGCGGGCGAGGCCGTGCTGACGGCGCGGCTGGCCAGGGAGGCCCTCGGCACGAACTGGGTCAAGGTCGAGGTCATCTCCGACGAGCGGACCCTGCTGCCCGACCCGATCGAGACGTTCGACGCGGCCGAACGGCTGGTGGCCGACGGGTTCGTGGTGCTGCCGTACATCGGGGACGACCCGGCGCTGGCGCGGCGGCTGGAGCAGGCGGGCTGCTCGGCCGTCATGCCGCTGGGCGGGCCGATCGGCTCGGGTCTCGGCATCCGCAACCCGCACAGCATCGAGCTGATCGTGGAGGCCGTTTCCGTGCCGGTGGTCCTCGACGCGGGCATCGGCACGGCCAGCGACGCCGCGCTGGCGATGGAGCTGGGCTGCGCCGCCGTGATGCTGGCCACGGCGGTCACCAGGGCCCAGCGGCCCGATCTCATGGCGGCCGCCATGAAGCAGGCCGTGGAGGCCGGACGGCTGGCGCGGCTGGCGGGCCGCATCCCGCGCAGGCGCTACGCCGAGGCCTCCTCACCGATGACTCCCTGACCGGAGTGCCGATGCCCCCTCCCCCGAGTGCCGACGGCTCCCCGGCCCGAGTGCCGGTGGCCCCCGGCCCGAGTGACGGTGGCTCGCTGACCCGAGGGACGCGTGGGGAGCTGGGACGTTCCAACGGGAACGTCTCAGCATCGGTTTCGGGCGGCGAGGCCCTCCCAGTGGCAAAACGCCCGTAAACTCAGCGGGGTGGATACGACGACTGCGGACCCCCTGGTCGGGCGGCTCCTCGATGGGCGCTACCGCATCGAGAGCCGGATCGCCCGGGGCGGTATGGCGACCGTCTACCTCGCGCTGGACGTCCGCCTGGACCGGACGGTGGCGCTGAAGGTCATGCACGGCTCACTGGCCGAGGACCCCGCGTTCGTGCGGAGGTTCATCGGCGAGGCCAAGTCGGTTGCCCGCCTCTCACACCCCAACGTGGTGCACGTCTTCGACCAGGGCACGGACAACGACGTCGTCTACCTGTCGATGGAGTACGTGCCCGGCAAGACGCTGCGCGACATCCTTCGTGAGCGCGGCAGGCTGCCCGCCCGCGAGGCGCTCGAGATCATGATCCCGGTGCTCGCCGCCCTCGGCGCGGCCCACCAGGCCGGGATGGTCCACCGCGACGTGAAGCCGGAAAACGTCCTGATGACCGACGACGGCCGGGTCAAGGTCGTCGACTTCGGCCTGGCCCGGGCCATCGAGGCCACCAACCAGACCCGCACCGGCGTGATGATCGGCACCATCGGCTACATGGCGCCCGAGCAGGTCACCACCGGCGCCGCCGACGTGCGCAGCGACGTCTACGCCGCGGGCATCATGCTGTTCGAGCTGGTCACCGGCCAGCAGCCGTACGACGGCGCGACGCCCATGTCGGTGGCCTACCGGCACGTCCACGACACCGTGCCCGCGCCGTCCTCGGTGTTCCCCGACGTGCCGGCGCTGATCGACACGCTGGTGACCCAGGCGACGGCCCGCGAGCCGGACCAGCGGCCCGCCGACGCGACCGCGATGCTCGTGGCCGCCGTCGACGCGCACCGGATGCTGCCGCGCCTGACCAACCCGCCGGCCTCCCACGCCCAGACGCAGGTGTTCAACGCCTCCGGCGCCGCCTCGATGCCCCAGCCCGCCCCCGCCCACACCTTGATCCAGCCGCGGGCGGAGGTGCCGCCGCAGGGGCAGCGGGCGGGGTTCAAGCCCAACTGGTTCCTGGTGCTGCTCGCCGGGGTGATGGTGGTCGCGGTCGGGCTGACCGGCTGGTACTTCGCGCAGCCCGAGATGGTCTCCGTCCCCGACCTGGTCGGCAAGAACCTGGCGCTGGCCAAGAGCAGCGCCGCCGCGGCCGGTTTCAAGGTCCAGGAGGCCGACGGCGTCAACAACGAGAAGATGGCCGCGGGCCTGGTCCTCAGCACCGACCCGGCGGCCGCCACCGAGGTGGAGAAGGGCACCACGATCACGCTGGTCCCCTCGCTCGGGCCCAAGCGCGTCGCCGTGCCCAACACCGAGGGCATGACCGGCGACCAGGCCCGGGCCAAGATCGCCGATGCCGGGCTGACCGTGGGCGTCGTCAAGCGGCTGGCCAACCAGGAGGTCGAGCGCGACAAGGTCATCCGCACCTCGCCGCAGGTCGGCGAGAAGGTGCGGGAGGGCGCCAAGGTCGACATCTACGTCAGCGCCGGCATGGTGATGCCCGACGTCAACAGCATGCCCAAGGACGAGGCCGCCCAATATCTCGGTGGTCTGGGCTTCCAGGTGCAGGTCAACGAGGTCGACGACGACGCCGAGCCGTGCACGGTCATCGCGCAGACGCCCAAGGCGAAGTCCGAGGTGGACAAGGGCACGCAGGTCATGGTCACGGTGGCCCGGTGCCAGACGGACTTCTGGGACTGGTTCAACGGCGACAGGGACGACGAGGCCCGCGACGACCAGCAGTTCGCCCTGGTGCCGGCGGTGATCGGCAAAGAGGTCAGGGACGCCAAGACGGAGTTAGAGGCGCTGGGGTTCAAGGTGCGGGTGCAGCGGTTGGGCAACCGCGGGGTGGTCCAGTTCCAGCGGCCGTTGCCCAACAGCGAGCGGCCGCAGGGGGCCACGGTCGTCCTCTGGCAGTGAGGTCCCTTCGGCGACACGCGGGCGATCACCGGAACGCCCGCGCCGCCGGCAGAGAGCCGTCGCACGGGTGAGGCGGCGCTGAGGCTTGGGCGGCCGCCACGACCTGGGTTGGCGAGGCGGACGCGGGTTGGTCAGGGCGTCGCGAGGTGGCCGTGGAGGCGGACGCGGGCCAGGCCGCCGTCCGGGTAGATGTCCACCCGTACATGCGTGACCGGGTCCGGGTGGGCCAGGCGGAAGCGGTGCGGGGTGTCGGGCTGCAGGCGGGTCCTCGGGAGGAGCTCCACCTCCCGGTCACCGTCCAGGCCCGTCAGCGAGACCGCGCCCGGCGCGTTGAACAGCAGGTTCGTGGTGTCGATCTCGGCCAGACCGATCACGCCGCGCCCGGCCAGCCGGATGACCAGCCAGTCGTTCCCGTCGCCGCGGCGGCGGGCGGTCTCCCAGCCCTCCGCCTGGTGGCGGGCCAGGCCGGGGGCGATGGCGTTGTTGGGGGCCGAGTAGAACTCGTTGGAGCAGGCGGTGACCAGCGCGCCGTTGGCGAGCGCGGCCAGGTCGAGGCCGAGCCCGTCGTACACGGACAGGTCGGGCCGGGCCTCCCCGTGCACCCGGAGGCGGGCGACGCCGCCGTCGGGGAAGATGCTCAGCCGCACGTGGGTGAACCGGCGCTCGTCGGTGACGGCGAAGTGGTGCTCGCTGTCACCGGTGAGCTCGGCCCGGGGCACGATCTCCGTCCACGCAGCGGCCTCGAGCTCGGCCGGGGAGGGGTGGCCCTCGACCGAGGCCGCCTCGACGCGGGCGTGGGGCGGGTAGTTGCCCTTGAACCAGGCCGTGTCGATCACCACGCCGCGGATCACGCCGGGGACGCCGAGCCGTACCAGGGCCCAGTCGTGGCCGGGCGAGCGGCGACGGCGGGTCTCCCACCCGTCGTAGACCTGCCCCTTGCTCCCGAACGTCTCCGCCTGGAAGCCGGGCCGCCCCGGCCGGATCAGGCTCTCCTTCTCCGCGAACGACTCGTCGCTCGCCGCCACGACCGAGCCGCCGAGCGTGCGCAGGGCGAGGTCCGGCAGGGTGCTGAAACCTGGCAAAACTACTGCTCTCCCAACAGGAATCGTCCGTGCGGCACGTCGTCCACGGGCCGCCCGCGCAGCCAGGTGGTCAGTACGGCGCCCTTGAGCACCTGGCCGTGGTACGGGGTGACCGGGTTCTTGTGGTGCAGGCGCGCGGCGTCCACGGGGTTGTCGGCGGCCGGGTCGAAGGCCACCAGATCGGCATCATTACCCGGCTTTATCCCGCCTTTTCCGGGAATGTCGGCCATCGCCGCCGGATTGGCCGACATCCAGCGCACCACGTCCCCCAGCCCGTGCCCCCTCCGCGACGCCTCCGTCCAGACCGCGGGCAGCCCGAGCTGGAGCGAGGCGATGCCGCCCCAGGCGGCGGCGAAGTCGGGCACCTTGAGGTCGGCGGGCGAGGGCGAGTGGTCGGACACGACGCAGCTCAGCACGCCCCTGGCCAGCCCGTCCCACAGCAGGTCGCGGTTGGCCTCAGAGCGGATGGGCGGGCAGCACTTGTACGCGGTCGCCCCCTCGGGCACCTGCTCGGCCGTCAGCGTCAGGTAGTGGGGGCACGTCTCCGCCGTGACCGCCACGCCCTCGGCCTGGGCCGACTCCAGCACCTCCAGGCAGGAGGCGCTGGAGACGTGCAGGATGTGCACCCGGGCGCCGGTCCGCGCCGCCAGCCCCACCACCCGCGCGACGGCGCTGCGCTCCGACTCCCCCGGCCGCGACTCCAGGAACTCCCGGTACGTCGGCCCGGCCGGCTCCCCGAGCAGCGCCGGGTCCTCGGCGTGCACCATCATCACCCCGCCGACCGCGGCGACCTCGGTCAGCGCCTCCCGCAGCTCGGAGTCGCCGAGCGGCGGGAACTCCTCCACCCCCGACGGGGACATGAAGCACTTGAACCCGTAGACCCCGCGCTCGCGCAGGGGCGCGAGGTCCTTGACGTTGCCCGGCACGGCCCCGCCCCAGAAGCCCACGTCCACGTGGCACTGCCCCTCGGCGGCCCGCAGCTTGGCCTCGAAGGCGGCCACGTTCACGGTGGGCGGAAGGGAGTTGAGCGGCATGTCGAGGATCGTGGTGACGCCTCCGGCGGCGGCCGCCCTGGTCGCCGAGCCGAACCCCTCCCAGTGCGTCCGCCCCGGTTCGTTGACGTGCACGTGGGTGTCGACCAGGCCGGGGAGCAGGACCAGGTCGCGCAGGTCGATGTCCTCGGCGGCGTCGAGCGGGGCGTCGTAGTCGTACAGGCCCGCGATCTTCTCGCCCCGCACGGCCACCGCCGCCGCCCGCTCCCCCTCGGGGGTGACGGTGCGGCGGGATCGGATCACCAGATCGATCATCTAGTCCCCCTGGAGATGGACGGCGGCCAGCCGCGCGGCCAGGCGTTCGAGCAGGGGCCCGGCCTCGGCCATGCAGCGCTCGGGGTCGGGTTCGAGGTCGGTGAGGGCGTAGGCGGCCTCGATGCCGGCGGCCCGCAGCTCGTCGTCGGTGAGCGTACGGCGCCCGCAGACGGCCACCACGGGGACACCCGCCTCGGCCGCGGCCCGCGCCACGCCGACGGGGGCCTTGCCGCGCAGAGACTGCTCATCGAGCGACCCCTCGCCGGTGATCACCAGCCGCGCGTCCTTGACCAGCTCGCCGAACCCGAGCAGGTCGAGCAGGTAGCCGATGCCGGGCCGGATCTCGGCGTGCAGGAACGCCAGCGCGGCGAACCCCACCCCGCCGGCCGCCCCCGCCCCCGGCGCGCCCGCCACGCCCATCGCGCGCGGCGTGTCGTCGTGCTCGACCGCGCCCATCAGCCCGTGAGTGGCGGTCGCGACGGCGGCCAGCCGGGTCAGACCGGCCTCCAGCGTCTTGACGTCGTCCGGGGTGGCGCCCTTCTGGGGCCCGTAGACGGCGGCGGCGCCGTGCGGGCCGAGGAGCGGGTTGTCCACGTCGCTGGCCACCACGAACTCCACGCCGGAGACGTCCGTGAACCCCGACAGATCGATCCGGGCGAGCTCCTTCAGCGCGGCCCCGCCCCGGGGGAGGTCGCCGCCGTCGGCGTCCAGCAGGCGCGCGCCGAGCGCCTGTGCCATGCCCGCTCCCCCGTCGGTGCAGGCGCTCCCGCCCAGCCCCAGGACCACGCGCTTGGCGCCCCGGCGCACGGCGTCCGCGATCAGCTCGCCCGTGCCGTGGCTGGTGGCGGTCAGCGGCTCGTGCCCGCCGGGGAGGCGGCGCAGCCCCGACGCCTCCGCCAGCTCCACCACCGCCGTCGCGTCGGCGTCCTGCCAGGCGTACGAGGCGGAGGTCCGCTCGCCGGTGGGCCCGGTGACCTCGATCGTGACCCGGCTGAACCCGCCGGCCACGGCCGCGTCCACGGTGCCGTCGCCCCCGTCGGCCACCGGCAGCTCCACCGTGGGCACGCCGAGCCCGGCCGAGACCCGGGCGGCCACCTCGGCCGCCGTCAGCGACCCCTTGAACTTGTCGGGGGCGACCAGAACCTGCTGAATCACTACGAACCCCTACAGGATGGTGAACAATGTCCTGACACGCCTTCCTGCCCGGTGCGAGCGGGCAGGAAGGCGTGACCCATCATCTTGACACTGGTGTGTTTCAAGGAACCACACCGGTACGCCGGCGGCCAGGACGACCGCACGGTGCTGGTGATGCCGTACGGCATTAACCCGATCGTCCCGAATTGTTCCCCTGATGGCTTGGCGGGTACGGGAAGCTGATGCGAGGCGGAAACGACGAGGCGGTGGGCGTGAAGCAGGTTGCCCTTCCGGACACGGAGCAGGTTCGCTTGCTGGATTCGACGCCGGGCCTGATCGTGGACGACAGTGACGATGACGATCCGGTACTGCTGCGGCCTGACGGCAGCCCGTTCGACACCTGGCGCGAGCACTATCCGTATCCCGAGCGAATGCAGCGGCAGGAGTACGACCGCGTCAAGCGGCTGCTGCAGATCGAGTTGCTCAAGCTGCAGTACTGGGTCAAGGCGAACGGGGAGCGGCTGGTCATCCTGTTCGAGGGCCGGGACGCGGCGGGCAAGGGCGGCACCATCAAGCGGTTCATGGAGCACCTCAACCCCCGCGGCGCCACGGTGGTCGCGTTGGAGAAGCCGTCGGAGCGCGAGCGCACCCAGTGGTACTTCCAGCGCTACATCGCCCACCTGCCCGCCGCCGGGGAGATCGTCCTGTTCGACCGCTCCTGGTACAACCGTGCCGGGGTCGAGCGCGTGATGGGCTTCTGCACCGAGGCTCAGTGCCGCGAGTTCATGCAGCAGGCGCCGCAGTTCGAGGGGGCCCTGGTACGCGACGGCATCCGTCTGATCAAGCTCTGGTTCTCGGTGACCCGCTCCGAGCAGCGCACCCGCTTCATCATCCGCCAGGTCGACCCCGTGAGGCAGTGGAAGTTGTCGCCGATGGACCTGGCCTCGCTCGACAGGTGGGACGACTACACCGTCGCCAAGGAGGAGATGTTCCTCCACACCGACATCGCCGAGGCTCCCTGGACGGTCATCAAGAGCAACGACAAGAAGCGCGGCCGGGTGGAGGCCATGCGTCACGTGCTGAGCCTGTTCCACTACGACAACAAGGACTACGAGGTGGTCGGCACCCCGGACCCGCTCATCGTCCGGTCGGCGGCCGACATCTTCGAGGAGGACCACACCGGCCTGCCCGCCTGACCGACGGGCGTCGCGGCCGGTTCTTCGACGCGGATGCGCCAGGTGACCCGGAAAGGTCAGGAGACCGTGCGGATGAACTCCTCCAGCGAGTAGCGGCCGTCCTGGTCGGAGTCGGCGGCCTGGCTCATCGCCCCCAGCGCCTCCGCCGGGAGACCCGGGAAGTGCTTCGTCAGCTCGGCCTCGCTGATGTAGCCGTCGCCGTCTGTGTCGATCGACGCGAAAGTGCTCTTGAGCTGCGCCAGCCGCTCGTCGGGGAGTTCCTCGGGCATGGGATCGCCTTCCTGCTCGTTCGGGACATTCCCACCCTAGTCTCCCGGTCAGTGGAGCTCCTTGGCGGCGGTCAGGCCACGTTCGTCCGCCAGCCGTATCAGCCGGCGGTGGGCCTCGGCGCCCGCGCGCCCGGCGGCGTCCTGGGGGACGGTCCGCAGCTCGCCGTCCTCGACCACGACCCGGCCGCCGACCAGCACCCGCGCCAGCGGCGGCGGGGGGCCGAAGACGAGCGCGCAGACCGGGTCGGCCACCGCCGAGGTGAAGGGGCCGTCGACGCGCCAGAGGGCGAGGTCGGCCAGCTTGCCGGGTTCGAGGGTGCCGAGTTCGTGCTCGCGGCCGAGGTTGCGGGCCCCGCCGAGCGTGGCGATCTCGAGGGCCTGGCGGGCGGTGAGCGCCTGGGGGCCGTACCTGGCGCGCTGGAACAGCAGGGCCTGCCGCAGCTCTCCCACGAGCGGCGTCAGCTCGGAGGACGCGCTGCCGTCCACGCCGAGACCCACGTTCGCGCCGCGGCGCAGCATCTCGGAGACGCGGGCGATGCCGGCGCCGAGCCGGCCGTTCGACGAGGGGCAGTGCGCCGAGCCCGTGCCGGTGGCGGCGAGCTTGCCGATGTCGTCGTCACTCAGGTGTACGGAGTGCGCGAACCACACGTCGGGCCCCAGCCAGCCCAGCTTCTCCATGTAGTCCACGGGGCGAAGGCCGAACTGGGCCAGGCAGTGCTCGTCCTCGTCCGAGGTCTCGGCGACGTGCGTGTGCAGGCGTACGCCCTTGGCCCTGGCCAGGGCGGCGGACTCGGTCATCAGCTCGGCGCTGGAGGAGAACGGCGAGCACGGCGCGACCGCGATCCGCAGCATCGAGGAGAACGACGGGTCGTGGTAGGCGTCCACGGCCTCCGACGTGGCGGCCAGGATCTCGTCCAGCTCCTCGACCACGACGTCCGGCGGCAGCCCGCCCTGCGACTCGCCCCGGTCCATCGAGCCGCGGGCGGGGTGGAAGCGGATGCCCACCTCGCGGGCGGCCTCGATCTCGGCCGCGAACAGGTCGCCCCTGCCCTTGGGGAAGATGTAGTGGTGGTCGCTGGAGGTGGTGCAGCCCGACAGCGCCAGCCAGCCGAGGCCCGCCGTGGCCGCCCCGTTGACCACTTCGGCGTCCATGGCGGCCCACACCCGGTAGAGCGCGACCAGCCACTCGAACAGCGTCGCGTCCTGGGCCAGGCCCTGCGAGGCCCACTGGTAGAGGTGGTGGTGGGTGTTGACCAGGCCGGGGGTGGCCAGGCAGCCGGTGCCGTCGATCCTGGCAGCGCCGGGCCCCGTGCCCGGAGTGGTGGGGGCGGGACCGGGGCCGAGCTCCGCGATCCGGTCCCCCTCGATCCTGATATATCCGGATTGGATCTCCGGGCCGGCGACCGGCGCGATGTGGACGTTCTCGATGAGCAGGCTCACTCGGCGGCCGCCTTCCGCGACGCCGCCAGCCGTACCGCTTCGATGATCTTCTCGTAGCCCGTGCACCGGCACAGGTTCCCGGCCAGCGCCTCCCTGATCTCCGCGTCGGAGGGCCGCTCCACCCGCGCGATCAGGTCGTGCGCCTGCACCAGCAGCCCCGGCGTGCAGAACCCGCACTGCACGGCCCCGCACTCCACGAACGCCTGCTGGACCGGGTCGAGCCGGTCCTCCTCGGCCAGCCCTTCGACGGTGCGCACCTGACGCCCCTCGGCCTGCCCGGCGGCGACCAGGCAGGAGCAGACCGGCAGGCCGTCGAGATAGACGGTGCAGGATCCGCATTCGCCCTGCTCGCAGGCGTTCTTGGAGCCGGGGAGCCCGACGCGCTCGCGCAGCACGTACAGGAGGCTCTCGCCTTCCCAGACGTCGTCGGCGATCTCTTCCCGGCCGTTGACGGTGAAGGTGACGCGCATCAGGCGGCCCTCTTTCCCAGATGGTCGTTCCAGGCCCAGGCCAGCGTGCGGCGGGCCATCACGCCGATGGCGTGCACCCGGTAGGCGGCCTTGCCCCGTACGTCGTCGATCGGCGCCGCGGCCGCCGCGCACAGCTCGCCGAATCGCCTGGTCAGCGCCGGATCGAGCGGCGCCGTCCAGTCTAGTTCGCGGGCCAGCAGTTCTTCCGCCTCCAGCGCGCGGCGCGGCGTGGGCGCCGCGGAGCCGATCCCCGTGCCGACCCGCCGCTCGTCCGGGTGCAGCGCGATCGCGAACGAGCACACCGCGATCACCATGGCGTTGCGCGTGCCGACCTTGGAGAAGTATTGAGGCCCGGTCGCCGGCCTGACGTGCACGGCCCTGATCAGCTCGTCCGGCTCCAGCGCGCTGCGCTTGACCCCCAGGTAGAAGTCGTCGGCCGGGATCATCCTGACGCCGCGCTCGCGCGACTCCGCCTCAACCACCGCGCCGGCCGCCAGCAGCGGCGGGTGGCTGTCGCCGGCGGGCGAGGCCGCGCCGAGGTTGCCGCCGACGGAGCCGCGGTTGCGGATCTGCGGCGAGCCGACCGTGCGCGCGGCCTGGGCGAGCCCCGGCAGCGGCCCGGCCAGCTCCTCGATGATCCGCGCGTACGGCACCGCGGCCCCGAGCCGGCACATGCCGCCCACCATGGCCCACTCCCGCAGCTCGGCCACCTGGTTGAGGTCGAGCAGCGCGGCGGGCCTGCGCACGTCCATGTTGATCTCCACCATCACGTCGGTGCCGCCCTGGATGGGCACCGCGTCGGGCCGGTCCGCCTTGGCGGCCAGCGCCTCCTCCCACGTCGTGGGTCGCAAGAAGTCCATATCTCCTACTCCCAGGCGAATCCGGCGCCGGGTGCGTCCTCCCGCAGCACGCTGCCCTCGATCAGGCCGTAAGGGCGGTCGGCGGCGTGGAAGACCTCGTTCTCGTTGGCCAGGCCGAACGGCGACAGGTCCACGGCGAAGTGGTGCCTGTTCGGCATCGCGAGCCGGATCTCGCAGATCTCGGGACAGGTGTTCAGGGCGCGCTCGCCCATGGCGTAAAGGGTCTGCTGGAGCGACAGGCTGTGGGTGTCGGCGAACGCGTCCAGCAGGCACTGCCGCACCTGCTCGTACGACTTGCCGTACGCGGGCGTCTCCCCCGCGTGCCGCCAGCGCGCGGCGACGGCGGTGGCCAGGACGCGGTCGGTGGTGGGCGGCAGCGTGGTGTACTCGTCCACGATGTAGCCGTGGAACTCCGAGCCGGTCGTGTTCATCAGCACCAGGTCCTTGAGCCCGGACACCACTGTGGAGCGGCCGTCCCGGTCGCAGTGGACCACGCACGTGCGCACCTCGCCGCCGTCGCGGACGAACGAGTGCGGCCCGCGGCGGGTCCACGCGTACTCGTCGATCTCGACCCTGGCGTGGTGGACGGTCGGCTGCGCCTGCACGAAGTGCCCGGCCAGCAGGAGGGCGAACTCCTCGATCTGGCCGACGCCGTGCTTCTTCGCCAGCGCGTACGCGGTGTTCTTCTGCGTGTCGGTGGGCAGGACGGCGGCGTTGTCGCCGGTCAGGTGGACGGCCTCCATGTCGCCGGAGAGGGAGGTGCTGACGTTGAGGTCCTTGACGTGGTGGACGGGGCCGTCTCTGACCACGCGGACGAGCCTGGTCTCCGCCTTGCCGTAGCGGTTGGGTCCGAGCCTGATGGACATCTAGCTCCCTCGGTAGGTGGAGTAGGCGTACGGGCTGAGCAGCAGGGGCACGTGGTAGTGCCGTTCGGGGTCGGCGACGGTGAAGGTGACGACGACCTCGGGATAGAACGTCTCCTCCAGGTAGGCCCCGGTGTCGAAGACGACCCGGTGGACGCCGGCTCCCGGGTTCCAGCCCTTGATGCGCCCGTCGTCGTCGGTGCGCCCCTCGGCCACCACCCGGCCCTCGTGCTCCAGGCGGACGTGGACGCCGCGCGCGGGCAGCCCGGTGACCGCGTTCAGCACGTGCGTCGAGAAGCTCATGTCCCCTCCTTCATGAGCTTGCGCAGCCGCAGCGCGGTGATCGCGGCCAGCTCGCCCCGCACGGCCGCCCGCTCGCTCTCCTCATCGTTGCCCAGCCGTTCGCGCAGCCTGGCCAGCATCTGGGCCCCGGTGAGCCCGGTGGCGCAGACCAGGTAGACGTGCCCGAACCGGTCCTCGTACGCCTTGTTGCCCGCGGCCAGCGCCTGGCGCGCCTCCTCCTCCACACCGGACTGCTCCTGGCGCGACCACGACGCCTCCCTGGCCTCGCCCGCCGCCCGCTCCCCGATCCTCGGGTGCGCCCCGAGCGCCTCCATCACGTCGTCCCATCCCAGGTCCCGGACGGCCGCCTCGGCGGTCGCGACGAGCTCGTCGACGTCGTCGTACGGCCGCAACGCCGCCACCTTCGCGGCGAAGGCGCGCGAGGCGCAGCAGGCCAGCAGCTCCTCCTCGGCGCCGGCCGGGGAGCCGGCGTTGAAGTCGCTCAGCGTGTCGGGCATGTCAGAAGTACACACACCCGCTTCGTGCCCGGTCCATCCGCGAGAACTCCGAACCTGCCGCCCCCGCGGCCGGGACTTTTCGTGTCATCATCCAACCGGCGTGCCGACGCGCCCGGTCCGCGCCGGCCCCCGGGATGTCGGGGCGTGCGCCTACACTGAGACCCATCATGACCCCAACATCCCTGATCGGCGGGCACGTACTCGTCGCGGGCGGCCTCGCGACGGGCGGCCTGGCATACATGGCCGAGATCGGCGCCGAGATGATCCAGGTCTTCGTGACCAACCCGCGCGCCTGGGCGCTCGCCGAAGGCAAGCCCGACGAGGACGCCAAGCTGGCCGAGTCGGGCGTCGAGGCGTTCGTCCACGTGCCCTATCTCGCCAACTTCGGCTCGCCCAGCCCGGAGACCCTGGCCAACTCCATCGCGCTGGTGCGCCACACGCTGCGGCGCGGCGCCGAGATCGGCGCCAAGGGAGTCGTGGTGCACACGGGCTCGGCGGTCACCCAGTCGCGCGACGACGCGCTGCGCCAGGTGCGCGAAAACCTGCTGCCGCTGCTGGAGGAGATCCCCGACGGCGGCCCCGACCTGCTGCTGGAGCCGATGGCGGGGCAGGGTGCCATGCTCTGCGCCACCGTCCAGGACATCGAGCCCTACCTGGCCGCGCTCGACTGGCATCCGCGCGTCGGCATCTGCCTCGACACCTGCCACGCCTTCGCCGCCGGCCACGACCTCGCGGCGCCGGGCGGGGTGAAGGAGACGTTCGACGCGCTGCACGAGATCGCCCCCGGGCGGCTCAAGCTGATCCACGCCAACGACTCCAAGGACGTGTGCGGCGCCAAGAAGGACCGGCACGAGAACATCGGGGCCGGCCACATCGGCGCGCAGCCGTTCGCCGACCTCATGCGCCACCCGGCCGTGGCGGGGGTGCCGATCTGCATCGAGACGCCGGGCAAGGCGCCCAAGCACGCCGAGGACATCGCCCTGCTGAAGAAGCTCCGCGACTCCTGACCCGGCCGGCTCGTCGTGAAAGGGGCGCCTGCTCGCGCGATCCGGCCGCCCCCGAAGGGCCGAATCGCGGGGCCGGCTGAGGGCCTCAGCAGGCGCCCCTTCACCTGACCGGCGTGGCGGGCCCCACCCCCGGATGGGGGCCCGGCAGCCGTGGTGACCTGGGCGGTCACCGGCGAAGCCGGCGCATCAGGCCTGTTGTGAGCCCCCCGGCTCGTCCCCCCCGATGCGCCGGAGTGGCTTTCGTTGCCGAAACACTACGGTCGCGATCTTGCGGGCGATACCCTGTTTTCGGACAGCTCGTTGAACGGTCCGTAGTCATCGATATACGGAGAGTGCTGTTACGATGAGCGGTCGCCGTGCTGCGACGAGCGGTAGTCCCGTGGGCCCGCGAGATGCTCGGGCAGGTGCATCCTGGCCATCATCCGCCCCACCCCGCGCGGCATCCGACCCGGTGTGACCAGGGAAATCATCACCATCGCGGCAAAGGCGACCGGCACCGCCACCGGCGCGGGGTTGGACGTGAGAACGCCCATCTTCACGCCCGCCTGCTCCTCGATCACCAGCACCGCCGTCACTCCCCCGCCGAGCGCGAACCCGGCCGCCACCCCGGCGTCCGTCAGCCGCCGCCACCAGATCCCGAGCACCAGCAGCGGGCAGAGCGTGGCCGCCGAGAGGCTGAAGCCGAGCAGGACGAGCGCCACCGACGCCTGCGGCCCGGTGAGCGCCGTCAGGGCGAGCGCGGCCAGCAGCACCAGGCACACGGCCGCGCGGAAGGCGCGGACCCCGGCCCTGGCCAGGCACGCCGACACCGCTCCCCCGACCGCCACCAGCACGCCCGCCGTGGTGGCCAGGAAGGCGGCGAAGGCCCCGGCGGCGAGCGCCCCGGTGAGCGCGTCCCCCACGGGCCCTGGGAGCAGCCTGGCGGGCAGCAGCAACACGATCTCGTCCGAGGACCCCTCGTGCACGTGCACGTGCCCCAGAAGCCCGTACAGCGGCGGCACGACGCAGAACACCGCCAGCATGACCTGCGTCGCCACGATCGACCGCCTGGCCTCGCGCCCGTCGCTGTTGGTGTAGACCCGGACGATCACGTGCGGCAGCCCCATCGTGCCCAGCGCGCAGGCCACCAGCACGGTCAGCACGCCGGGCAGCGACGGGTCGCCCACCCCCGCCAGCCCCGGCTCGGCCGCCCGGTACGCCCCCTCGAACCAGGTGACGGACCGCGCTCCCGCCGCCCACCAGCACACCGCCCCCACCCCGGCGAACACGACCAGCTTCAGCCAGAACTGCGCGGCCAGCACGCTCGTCACGCTCCCCAGCCCGCCCACGCAGGCCACGACCAGCGCCGCCGAGGCGATGGCCACCCACCCGAGCCACGGCGGGAGCCCGGTCAGCAGCCGCACCACCGCCCCGGCCGCGTGGAGCTGCGCGACCATGAACGCCAGCCCGATCACCAGGACGAGGAACGTGGCGGAGCGCCGCAGCCTGACCGATCTCAGCCGCCACTCGGCGAAGTCGGGTAGCGTGTACGTCCCCGAGCGCCGCAAGGGTGCGACGACCAGGGCGAGGATGACGACGAACCCGGCCGTGGCCCCCAGCGGGTACCACAGCATCGGCCCGCCCCTGGTGGCGATGAGCCCGGCCAGGCCCAGGCAGGCCGCGGCCGAGGTGACCTCGGAGGCGATGGCGGCGCCGTTCCACCAGGGCGGAACGGCCCTGGCCGCCACGGAGAAGTCGGAGACGCCGCTGGCGCGGCGCGGTCGCGCGGAGCCCACCATGACGCCCAGAACCAGCACGAAGGCGATCCCGGTCAGCACCGCGACGGTCATCTCTCCCGCCCCAGCCCGCTCATCTCTCCAGCCGCCCCGCCCGCCCCAGCCGCAGCCCGCTCACCTTTCCAGCCGCTCCGCGCGCCTCAGCTGCAGCACGGCCAGCACGACCCAGACCCCCTGCACGGCCAGCGAGAGCGCGAACCAGGCCCAGGGAGCGGGCACCCACACGGCGATCACCGGGACGCCCGCCAGCAGCGCGGCCACGGCGCCCACGGTCAGCAGCGCCTGCCGTAACTGCCGCCCCACGATCGCCGGCACGTCGGGCCCGCCGTCGTCCGAATCGAACCGGTCGCGGGAGCGCCCGAGCGCGGCCGGCCTGCGGGAGACGATCACCCGCCGCTCCGCCGTCACGAGATCACACCCCGGTGGTGGCGTACGAGCTGCTCGCGCACCTGCCGACTGTGCCGCCTGCTGACCTGCAGCGTCTCGGTGCCGACGGTGAGCGTCACCCGCCCGCCCTCGAAGCACAGCTCGCTGACGTGCCGTCCGGAGACCAGCGTGCTGCGGTGGATGCGGATGAACCCGGCGTCCGACCAGCGCCGCTCCAGCGCGGCCAGCGACATGCGCACGAGGTAGCTGCCGTCGGCGGTGTGCAGCCGCACGTAGTCGCCCTTGGCCTCGGCGAACCAGACCGCCTGCTGCGGCACGAACCGGGTGCGCCCGCCCAGCTCGACCGGGATCACCTCGTCCTGGCCGGGCTCGGGCGCGGGCAGGGAGGTGGCCTCCAGCCGGCGCACGGCCTCGGCCAAGCGCTCGGCCCTGACCGGCTTGAGCAGGTAGTCGACGGCCTCCAGCTCGAACGCCTGCACCGCGCACTCCTCGTGCGCCGTCACGAACACCAGCCGGGGCGGGCTGGGAAACCCGCCGACCAGCCGGGCCAGGTCGAGCCCGTCGAGCCCGGGCATGCGAATGTCGAGGAACACCCCGTCGAGCCGCTCGCCCCCGCCGATCATCTGCACCATGTCCTGCAGCGCCGTGACGCCGTCGGCGGCGGTCGCGACGTGTTCGATCCGTTCGTCCTGGCGCAGCAGATAGGCGAGCTCCTCCAGAGCGGGCACCTCGTCGTCGACGGCCAGGACTCTCATCATGTCCTCCACGCTGCCGTATGAAAGCAAAGGTCACAAGCGACACGCCAGCTCAGTGTAATGAAATGACTACAACGAGCTAAGCTGACTCTTGGGCACCCGCAGCCGCACCTTGGTGCCCGCGCCCAGCGCCGTCTCCACGACGAGCCCGTAGCCGTCGCCGTAGATCTGGCGCATCCGCAGGTCCACGTTGGCCAGCCCGATGCCGCTGCCCTCGCGGGCCGGGTCCTCGTCGAGCATCCGCCGCGCGCACTCCGGGTCCATGCCCGCGCCGTCGTCCTCGACCGTGATGTGCGCCTCCGGGCCCGCGTCGCGCACCACGACCCGCACCTCGCCGCTGCCGCCGCGGCCGCGCATGCCGTGCTTGATGGCGTTCTCGACGAGCGGCTGCAGGCACAGGAACGGCACGGGCACGGGCAGCACCTCGGGCGCCACCTGCATGCTGAAGCGCAGCTTGTCGCCGAACCTGGCACGTTCCAGAAGCAGATAGCGGTCGACGCAGGTCAGCTCGTCGGCCAGGGTCGTGAAGTCGTGCGCCCGGCGCAGCGCGTACCGGGAGAAGTCGGCGAAGTCGAGCAGGAGCTCGCGGGCGCGCTTGGGGTTCGTGCGGACGAACGAGGCGATCGTCGTGAGCGCGTTGTAGACGAAGTGCGGCGAGATCTGCGCCCGCAGCGCGCGCATCTCCGCCTCCAGCGCGCGCCGCCGTGAGGCGTCGAGGTCGGCGAGCTCCAGTTGGCCCGACACCCAGCGGGCGACCTCCGAGACCGTGCGCACGAGCGCGGCGCTCACCTCGTCGTCGAAGGCCGCCAGCGTGCCCACGACCGTGCCGTCCACGGTCAGCGGCACCACGACCGCGCCGTGCGGCTCGCCCGCGAACACCTGGCACCGCCCCGCGGCCAGGGTCGCCCGGGCGTAGGTGAGCACGTCGTCGGTGCACGGCCCCTCCCAGGCCAGCGCGGCCTCGGTCGAGGTGATCGCGACGGCCCGGGTGCCGAGCAGCGTGCGCAGGTGCCGTACGGCCTTGCGGGCGGAGTCCCGGTTGAGCCCGGCCCGCAGGGCGGGGGCGGCCATCGCGGCGATGTGCAGCGTGGTGAACGTCGCCTCGTCCGATCTACGGCCCTCCGGCAGCGCCGCAAGGCGCCACCGGGCGCGGGCGAGCCCGTAGCCGGCGACGAAGGCCAACGAGGCCAAGGAGGAGGACAGCGCCACGCACGCGGTGGTCAGCACGGGGAAAACCGTAGCCAATACAGAGCGTGTCCGGGGGAAAACCAGGAGTGAAGTCTAAGGGGGTCCCTCTCCGGGTTCTTCCTGGTAGGAGTAGCGCTGCTCGCGCCAGGGGTCGGCGACGTTGTGGTAGCCGCGCTCCTCCCAGAAGCCCCGTCGATCTTCGACGAGGTATTCGATGCCGCGTACCCACTTGACGCTCTTCCACGCGTACAGGTGGGGCACCACGATCCGCAGCGGGAAGCCGCGGTCGGGGCTGAGCGGCTTCTCGTCGAGCTCCATGGCGAACAGCGTGTCCGGGGCCGCGAAGTCGGCCATGCGCAGGTTGGCGCTGTAGCCGTACTCGGCCCAGATCATCACGTGGCGCACGCCGGGAGCGGGCGGGGCGGCCGCCATGATCGTGGCGGGGGTGACGCCGGTCCACTCGTTGGCCATGAGCGAGAACTTGGTGACGCAGTGGAAGTCCGCGATGCGGGTGGCCCGCGGCAGCCCTTCGAACTCGCTCCAGGAGAAAGGGTGCTCCGCCCCGGACGCGGTGGCGCCGAAGACCCGGAAGTCCCAGCTCTCCGGTTTGAACCGGGGCACCCTGCCGTAGTGGATCACGGGTCGGCCGCGCGGCACGTACTGGCCTGGAGGCAGGCGCGACTCCTCCACGATCACTCTCCTCACCTGACTCGCCGTGTGGGGCCATCCTGCCATCGGATCGATGATGCTTCGCGGCCGGGTTCGGTGCGCTATCCTTACGGCCTATGCGCAACGCGTTCCTGTTTTGGTATGGCGACGGACCCGAGTCCGTTCGCCATCTGACGCTGCGCTAGCAGACAGGCGAACGAAGGCCCCGGGTCCGACAGGACCCGGGGCCTTCTGTGTTTCCGGACAAAGGAGAAGCTCAGATGGTGATCGTGATGGGCCCCGAGGCCACCACGGATGATCTTTCGGCGATCGTGTCGGTCGTCCAGGCGGCCGGGGTCGAGGCTTTCGTCAGCAAGGGCGTGAAACGGACGATCGTCGGGCTGGTCGGCGACGTGACCCAGCTCGACCCGGTCACGTTGCGGGGCATGGGCGGGGTGCGCGACGTCATGCGCGTGTCCACCCCGTACAAGCTGGTCAGCAGGGAGAACCACCCGGAACGCTCCACGGTCCACGTGGGCGGCGTGCCGATCGGCCCCGACACCGTGACGTTGATCGCGGGGCCGTGCGCGGTGGAGACGCACCAGCAGACGCTGGACGCGGCCAGAATGGCACAGGCGGCCGGGGCGGTGCTGCTGCGCGGCGGGGCCTTCAAGCCGCGTACGTCGCCGTACGCCTTCCAGGGGCTGGGCGAGCAGGGCCTGCGCATCCTGGCCGACGTGCGCGAGGAGACCGGGCTGCCGATCGTGACCGAGGTCGTGAACGCCCAGGACGTCGAACTGGTGGCCTCCTACGCCGACATGCTGCAGGTCGGCACCCGCAACATGCAGAACTTCGCGCTGCTGCAGGCGGTCGGGGCGGCCGGCAGGCCGGTGATGCTCAAGCGCGGCATGACCGCCACGATCGAGGAGTGGCTCATGGCCGCCGAGTACATCGCCCAGCGCGGCAACCTGGACATCGTCCTGTGCGAGCGCGGCGTCAGGACGTTCGAGACGGCGACCCGCAACACGCTCGACGTCTCGGCCGTGCCGGTGGCGCAGCGCCTGTCGCACCTGCCGGTGATCATCGACCCGTCCCACTCGGGCGGGCGGCGCGACCTGGTGCTGCCGCTGACCCGCGCGGCCATCGCGGTGGGCGCGGACGGCGTGATCATCGACGTGCACCCGCAGCCGGAGCAGGCGCTCTGCGACGGCCCGCAGGCCCTGGTCGACTCCGACCTGGGCGAGCTGGCCCAGGTCATGAACGACTTCCCGGCGCTGCTCGGCAAGTCCGCCGCGGTCGCGGTCGCCGTCTGACCCGCTGATCCGATGCCGTATTCCGGCCTGCCACGAGCGATCCCGCGCGGATGTACGGCCGGCCGCCGCCACGAGCTGAGCGGCCGGCCGTACTCAGAAGTAACTTGAGTACGTGACCCCATGCGGCGGGCTGTCGCGCGGCGCGACGATGGCCGCATGACGAAGCCCATCCAACCCACGCAGACCACCGCGTACTACGTCCAAACGCTCCTGTCGTTCGCCGTCTCGCTGTCCTCCGTGGTGATCGCCCTGGTCTACCTGCCCGTCGAGGGGTGGGTAAGGGCGTTCCTCGGGCTCGGCCTGCTGTACGTCGTCACCTCGACGATCACGCTGTGCAAGGTCGTACGGGACCGGCAGGAGCAGTCGGAGGTCAGCCAGCGCGTCGACCAGGCGCGGCTGGACAAGCTGCTGACCGAGCACGACCCCTTCAAGGTCAACACCTGAGGGCGCTAGTCGAGGGTGTACTCCTGGATCGAGTCGGCGAGCTGCACGCACAGCTCCTCGGCGTCGAGCCGCTTCTCGATCTGCTTCAGGTCCTCGATCTTGGCCCGGGTCTCGGCCCGCTTGGGCGCCAGCAGCGAGCAGCAGTCCTCGTCGGGCAGCTCGGAGATCTCCAGCGTGCCGATGCGCCGCGCCTCGGCCATGATCTCGGTCTTGTCCCAGCCCACCAGCGGCCGCAGGATCGGCAGCTCCACCGCGTTGTCCTGGGCGGTGATGTTGGTCAGGGTCTGGGAGGAGACCTGGCCGAGCGCGTCGCCGGTGACCAGCGCGGCGGCGCGGATGCGGTGGGCGACCTCCTCGGCCGTCTTGAGCATGAGCCGCCGCTGCGCGATCACCGCCAGGCGGTCCTGGCCGGAGGTGCGGATCGACTGCTGCGCCTTGCCGAACGGCACCACCCACAGCCGCGACCCGCCCTGGAACCGGTCGAGCTTCTTGACCAGCGCGTACGCCTTGTAGATCGACTCGGAGGTGGTGAACGGGATGCCGGAGAAGTGCAGGAAGTCGACGTGCAGCCCGCGCCGCATCATCCGGTAGGCCGCCACCGGCGAGTCGATGCCGCCCGACATGAGCACCAGGGCCCGGCCGCTGCTGCCGACCGGCAGGCCGCCCTGGCCGGGGATGCCGCCGGTGAAGACGAACACCTCGTCCCTGTCGACCTCGATGAACACCGTCAGCTCGGGGTTCTTCAGGTCGACCGGCAGGCCGTACTCGTCGTTGATCGCGCCGCCCACGAGGCGGTCGAGCTCGTTGGAGTGCAGCGGGAAGCGCTTGTCGCGGCGTCGGGAGCGGACGGCGAAGCGGGCCCCCCGCTTGGCCTCCTCGGTCTCGCCGACCAGCTCGAGGCCGGCCTTCAGCACGGCGTCGGGGTCCTTGGCGACCCGCCAGGCCCGGTGGATCCAGACCAGCCCGGGAACGTCGGCGACCCGCTGGGCCACGGCCTGCGCCTGCTCGACCGTGGCGCCCTGGGGCAGGAAGATCGCGATCACGCCGTGCCGCTTGCGCACGTCGAGCTTGAGGTCGAGCGACCGGAGCGCGTCACGGATGTTGCTGATCAGGCGGCGTTCGAACAGCTCGCGGTTCTTGCCTTTCAGGACGATCTCGCCCAGCTTGAGCAGAACACATGGCTCGCCCAGGGCGGACATCGTCATGGTGGAACCTCCGGAAAGACGGGGAAGGGCACGCGTCGAAGGCAACGCCGCGCGCCATCGAGTTTAGTCCGCGTCCAGCCCGTGCTCGATCGCATATCGGACCAGTTCGACCCGGCTGTGGAGCTGGAGCTTGCGCAGCGCGTTCTGGACGTGGTTCTGCACCGTGCGGTGGGAGAGCACGAGCCGCTCGGCGATCTGCCGGTAGGACAGACCCTTGGCGACCAGCCTGAGCACCTCGGTCTCGCGTTCGGTCAGCCGCGGCCCCTCGGCGGGCGCCGGCTGCGCGGCCAGCCGCCGGTATTCGCCGAGCACGAGCCCGGCCAGGCCCGGGGTGAACACGGCGTCGCCGTCGGCGGTGCGGCGTACCGCGTCGAGGAACTCCTCCCGGCTGGCCGATTTCACCAGATATCCGGACGCGCCGGCCTTGACCGCCTCCAGCACGTCGTCCTGCTCGGCGCTGGCCGACAACACCAGCACCCTCGGCGGTGGCTCCACCGCGGCCAGCCTGGCGGCCACCTCCGCGCCCGACATATCCGGTAACCGCAGATCGAGCACCACGACGTCCGGCCGCGCCGCCCCGGCCGCCCGTACCGCCTGCCGCCCCTCCCCCACGGTGGCGACGACCTCATATCCGGCCTCGGCGAGATCCCTGGCGACGCCGTCACGCCACATCGGATGGTCGTCCACCACCATCACCCGCACCATGCCGCAACTCTAACCGCGCGCCCCGGCCCCGCCCTCCGGCCGCGGCGCCCCCGAGGCGGGCACACTGATCTCGACCTCCGTGCCCTCCCCCACGCTGCCGGCGAAGGCGACCGTGCCGCCGAGGTCTTCGATCCGGCCGCGGATGGACTGGGCGACTCCCAGGCGACCGGCCGCGGCGGCCTCGGCCAGGCGGCCCTCGGCGATGCCCGGACCCTCGTCCCGCACCGTCACCGTGATCGCGCCGTCCGACGACTCGGCGAAGATCCAGGCGCGGGCGCCGGGCCCGCAGTGGTCCCGTACGTTGTCCAGCGCCGCCCGGACGGCGGCGGCCGCCTCCGCGGCCACCGGCGCGGGCAGGATCATCGGCGTGGCGGGCGTCGAGACCGTCACCTGGGGCGAGGCGTGCGCCAGGAGGAGGGCACGCAGGTCGGCGGACCCCACGGGGACGGGGGCGGAGGCCGGGGCGACGAGCCGGCGCAGCACGGCCTCCTGCTCGCCGGCGAGCCGTCCCAGCTCCGCCGCCTCACCGCCGATCTGCCGGCCGCGCCGCTGGACCAGGGCCAGCACCTGCAGGACCGAGTCGTGGATGTCACGGGCCAGCCGGTCGCGCTCGCGCTGGGCGGCCTCCATCTCGATGGCCCGCTGCATGCGCTCCTCGGCCTGCCTGGCCAGCCGGGCCACGTGGCCGACCACGACGCCCGCCAGGAAGAGCAGGACCGCGCCATTGATCAGGATGGGCGCCTGGCCGGTGCGGACGCGCAGCCACAGGTCGCCCGCCGCGACGACGGCCGCCGCCACCGCGCCCAGCCGCCTGCCCCCGTGCACGGCCCAGGCCAGCACGGGAGCGGCTATCCACGTCGCAGGCACGGGCATGGTGCCCTCCGCGCCCTGACCGGCGCCCTCGACGTACGGAGAGACCAGCAGGCAGGCCACGGCGACCAGCAGGTCGATCGTCAGCAGCGGCCACCGGCGCACCGACCCGGCCGAATAGGCGAACGTCGCCCCCGCCGTCCACAGCGCCATCACCCCGATCACCAGCCAGCCGAGCACGGGCTGCTCGTAGCCGCGGTGCTGGGCCATCAGCACGGCCGCGTACACCAGCGACGCCACCCGGTAGACCGCGATCGCTCGCCAGAACGGGCCTTCGATAGCCATGAGTCCTTCTCATGTTCCGACAGAGAGGTTGACAGATAGTGGTGATATCCATGCGAATGGGACAACCCGGATGGCACAATCCGGGAACCCCTAATTACCAAGGACCGATAGATGACCTCCGCTGTGAATCATTTCACCTACGGCCTGCTGACCCCTCTGCTCGCCTACGTGATGTCCTGCATCGGATCCATGCTCGGACTACGGCTCACCGCCCAGGCGCACGCCTCCCGCGGCGGTTCCCGGGTGCGCTGGCTGCTGGGCGCGGCCATCTCGATCGGCGGCACCGGCATTTGGGTCATGCACTTCATCGCCATGATGGGCTTCGAGGTGGAGGGCACCCAGATCAAGTACGACGTGTGGCTCACCGTCGCCTCCGCGATCGTGGCCATCGTCGTGGTGGGCACCGGCCTGCTGCTGGTCTCGTACGGTGGCGGCCGGGTCCTGGCGCTCCTCGGCGGGGGCCTGCTCACCGGCCTGGGCGTGGCCTCCATGCACTACCTGGGCATGTACGCGATGAACATGTCCGCCCACGTCTCCTATGACCGCCTCACCGTGGCCGCCTCCGTGGCCATCGCGGTCGTGGCCGCGACGGTGGCGCTGTGGTTCACGCTGCGCGTCAAGAAGCCCATCTGGATCACCCTCGCCGCCCTGGTCATGGGCGTGGCGGTCTCGGGCATGCACTACACCGGCATCTACGCGATGCACGTCACGGTCGACGCCGAACCCGGCGTGGTCGCGGGTGCCGACGCGCTCGACTTCCTCGTGCCCCTCATGACCGTGATCAGCCTGATCACGCTGACCATGCTCCTCATGGTGATCCTCTCGCCCTCGGAGGAGGAGCTGCACGAGGACGCCGAGCTGGTCGCCAAGCTGGAGCTGCGCCGGCGTACCACCCAGCAGGAGCAGCTCACCTACCCCGCGCCGCCGATGCCGATGCCGGTGCAGCGCCGCCAGGCCATGCAGGGCCGCAGAAGATAGTTGCGCGGTCGGCGACTCCCTGTTCATACTCCCTTATCGGTGCGTAGGGGTTTGGGGTGGGGGTCGTGTCGCCGATCGATCATTTTTCCTTTGGGCTGTCAACGCCCGTGCTCGCGTACGTCATGTCCAGCGTGGGCTCCATGCTGGGCCTGCTGCTGACCTCGAGAGCCCGCCTCGCCGGCGGGCGCGAGCGTCATTTATGGCTGGTGGGGGCCGCTTTCGCGATCGGCGGCACGGGCATCTGGACGATGCACTTCCTGGCCATGCTCGGCTTCTCCGTGACCGGCTCGGTGATCCGCTACGACGTGCCGCTCACCGCCCTGTCCGCGCTCATCGCGGTCGTCGTCGTGGGGATGGGCCTGTTCCTGGTCTCCTACGGCGGCGAGCGGCCGGCCTACCTGCTCGGCGGCGGCGTCCTGACCGGCCTCGGCGTGGCCGGCATGCACTACCTCGGCATGTCCGCGATGAACATGTCGGCCCTCGTCTCCTTCGACCCGGTGATCGTCTCCGTGTCCGTCCTGATCGCGGTGGCGGCGGCGACGGTGGCGCTCTGGTTCACGGTGCGGGTCAGCGGCGCCCTCAAGATCGGCGGTGCGGCGCTGGTCATGGGGGTGGCGGTCTCGGGCATGCACTACACGGGGATGTACTCGATGTCGGTGGCCGTGCACTCCGACATGGTGCCCGTGCCCGGCGTCAAGGCCGTCGACCTGCTGCTGCCGCTGATCGTCGGCATCAGTGTGATCACCGTCGGGCTGCTGCTCGCCGTCATCCTCTCCCCCTCGGAGAAGGAGCTGCGCAGCGAGGCGGAATACCGGGATCGGCTGCGCGGGAACGACGAGGGCGCGCCGGAAGTGGATCTCTTCGGCACGCCCCGCGGTTGAGCTATCTCCCAGGTACGGCTTGCGACGCGTGGTGGGCCGCCAACTCGCCGCGGCGCAAGCCGTACCCTGAGGCGGGGTTGTCGTCGGTGATCGCCCCCGCTGGTTCAGAAGGTACGGCCGCGCGCTTGCAAGCGGCTTTCACTCAGCCGAAGAACACCTCCGCCTCGGAGTAGCGCGAGGCGGGCACGGTCTTCAGCTCGGCCGTGGCCTCGTCGAGCCCGACGCGGACGATCTCGGTGCCGCGCAGGGCGACCATCTTGCCGTAGTCGCCCTCGTGGGCGGCGTCGATGGCCTGCAGCCCGAACCTGGTGGCCAGCACCCGGTCGTAGGCCGTCGGGGTGCCGCCGCGCTGGATGTGGCCGAGCACCGTGGTGCGGGCCTCCTTGCCGGTGCGCTTCTCGATCTCCTTGGCCAGCATCTCGCCGATGCCGCCCAGCCGTACGTGCCCGAACGCGTCGAGCTCGCCCGTCTGCAGCTCCATCTGGCCCTCGATCGGGTGGGCGCCCTCGGCGACCACGATGATCGGCGAATAGCGGGTGCGGAAGCGGGACTCGACGTATTCGCAGACCCGGTCGATGTCGAACGGCCGCTCGGGGATGAGGATGACGTTCGCGCCGCCCGCCATGCCGGCGTGCAGCGCGATCCAGCCCGCGTGGCGGCCCATGACCTCGCAGATGAGCGCCCGGTGGTGGGACTCGGCGGTGGTGTGGAGGCGGTCGATGGCCTCGGTCGCGATGTTGACTGCGGTGTCGAAGCCGAAGGTGTAGTCGGTGCCCGACAGGTCGTTGTCGATGGTCTTGGGCACGCCCACCACGTTGACGTGGCGATCGTACAGCTGCTTGGCGACGCCCAGCGTGTCTTCGCCGCCGATGGCGATCAAGGCGTCGACGCCGGTGGTGGCGAGGTTCTCCTTGATCCGGTCGACCCCGCCCTCAATTTTGATGGGGTTCGTGCGGGAAGAACCCAGTATCGTTCCGCCGCGCGGCAGGATGCCCCGCACGGCCTGGATGTCGAGCGGCATCGTGTCGCCTTCAAGCGGGCCGCGCCAGCCGTCACGGAATCCGACGAACTCGTGACCGTAGACGCCCACCCCCTTACGCACCACGGCCCTGATCACGGCGTTGAGGCCGGGGCAGTCGCCGCCCCCGGTCAGCACTCCAATACGCATGGCGGGTTCCTCCCGATGGGGGTCACCTTGATGTCAGACTCGCATTCTGCCCGTCGTCGCGGGCAGTGGTCTAGACCAAACGCCAGTCTGCCCAGATTGCGGGGGTATTTCGTGAGTGTGTTGGCCATTGACGCCGGGACGACAGGCGTGACCGCTCTCGTAGTCACTGAAAACGGACAAATCGAGTCCAAGGGCTACGAGGAGTTCGCACAGCACTTTCCTTCCCCCGGATGGGTGGAGCACAATCCCGAAGAAATCTGGCAAGCCACGCTCTCCGCGTGCGGCACCGCGCTGAGCGGGGCCACCGGCTCCCCGTCCTGCGTCGGGATCACCACCCAGCGCGAGACCGCCGTGCTCTGGGACCGGCACACGCTGGCCGCGCCGTGCCGGGCCATCGTGTGGCAGGACCGGCGCACGGCCGCGATCTGCGATCGGCTGCGCGAGGCGGGCCACGAGCCGCGCGTGTCGGAGCTGACCGGGCTGCGGCTCGACCCGTACTTCACCGCGACGAAGCTGACCTGGCTCGCCGAGCACGACGAGACCACGTGGGCGGGCGTCCGGTCGGGGAACATCGCCATCGGCACGGTGGACTCCTACCTCATCGCCAGGCTCACGGCGGGCGCGCGGCACGTGACCGACCCGTCCAACGCCTCACGCACCCTCCTGTACGGCCTCGCCTCCGGCGACTGGGAGCCGGAGCTGTGCGAGCTGTTCGGGGTGCCCATGGAGGCGCTGCCCGACATCGTGCCCAACTACGGGCCGCTGGGGCTCACGGAGCCGTCCGCCTTCCTCGGGCTGGAGCTGCCGATCAGCGGGGTGGCCGGCGACCAGCAGGCGGCGCTGTTCGGGCAGACGTGCTTCGACGTGGGGGACGTCAAGTGCACCTACGGCACGGGTTCGTTCGTGCTGGCCAACCTCGGTGGGGAGATCGTCCGCTCCGACAAGGGGCTGCTGACCACGGTGGCCTGGCAGACGCCGTCGGGCGAGCGCACGTTCGCGCTGGAGGGGTCGATCTTCGTGACCGGGGCCGCCGTGCAGTGGCTGCGCGACGGGCTGGGGCTGATCGGCACGGCGCCGGAGTCCGAGGCCGTGGCGCGCACGGTGCCCGACAGCGGGGGCGTGGTGTTCGTACCGGCCCTGACGGGGCTCGGGGCGCCGCACTGGGACCCCGGCGCGCGCGGGCTGATCACCGGCATCACACGGGGCACGACGCGGGCGCACCTCGTCAGGGCCACGCTGGAGGCGATCGCGTTCGAGGTGCGGGACGTGGTGGAGGTGATGACCGGGGGCGCCGTACCGGTGCTCAAGGCCGACGGCGGGGCCGCCTCGAACGACCTGCTCATGCAGCTCCAAGCCGACCAGCTCGGGGCGGCGGTGGAGCGCCCGGCGATCCAGGAGACCACGGCCCTCGGCGCCGCCTTCCTGGCCGGGCTGGGAGCGGGCGTGTGGGCCTCGCGGGCCGAGCTGCGCCATACGTGGCAGCTCGAACGCCGCTTCGAGCCCGGCCCGCGGGACGACGCCGCCTACGAACGCTGGCGGGCCGCCGTCGAGCTGGCCTCCCGGCGATAGGACGCGCCCGCGGTGCGTCACCGCCCTCGTGCGTGGAAGACGCGTGCCGTCCGCGCGTACCCGATGGAGGCGGCGACGCGGTCGGCGGTCGCGGTGCCCAGCTCTCGTTCGGTGATCCACAGGCCCAGGTCCAGCCCGGCGCTCAGCGCTCCGGCGGTGATGCGGTCGCCGGCGTCGACGACGCGTTCCTCGACGACGTCCACGCCGTAGGACCGCAGTTCCTCGTACGCGTCGTGGTTGGTGGTCGCCTGCCGATCGGCCAGCAGCCCGGCGGCGGCGAGCAGCAGCCCACCGGTGCACACCGAGGCCATCCAGCGGGTCGAGGGCGCCACCTCCGCGAGCCTGGACGGGAGCACGCCGAGCTGCGCCTCGGCCCAGGCGCCCGCCGGGGCCCGGTTCAGCCATCCGCCGCCCGGAACGATCACCCCGTCGGCCCGCCCCAGGACGGTGGGCACCTCGACCCTGACGGAGCGCATGCTGGTCACGGTGCCGGGCCGCTCGGCGGCGACCAGCTCGACGGCGAGCCCGGCTATGGACAACACCTCGAACGGCCCGAACACGTCCAGTTCGTCGAAGCCGTCGAAGACCACGATCTCGATTCGCACGCAGCCAGGATCTCGCCGCAACGCCGGGCGCGTCATCTCCTTTTCACGCCACGGAGCGAGTGTCGCGTCCTGCCTCGTCCCGCACCCGCGCATCCTCCCGGGCGACCCCCAGGAACGGGCTGAACACGTCCACCTTGTCGCGGATGGAGGGGTCGAGCGACAGCAGCAGGTACGCCACCGCCCACCCGGCGCCGATCACCTTCGCCCAGCCGAGGATCGGCGCGTCCAGGCTGTCCAGCATGTCGAGGGCGTCCAGTTCCGACGACCATCGGTCCCAGGTCAGTTTCCGGTTCTCCTCCCAGGCGTGCACTCGCCGCCGCACCGCCGGGATCGGGCCGCCGGTCCGCAGCCAGGTCCGTAACCACCAGGGGCTGATAATCCGGCGCCATCCGCTGAAGCAAGCGAGCCGCCGGGCGGGTGTCTCCGCCGCGGTGCCGTCACTGTCCATCACAGGTTCAAGATGGCCTCATCGGGTGCGTCCCACGACGCCTCATGCTGGCACGTTCCGAGCGTCAACCCAAAGTTGACGGGAGTAGGTCGTCAACCTATGGTTGACGCATGGAGAGCATCGTTCGTCTCGACGACCTCATCAACACGATCAAGGGCCGCCATCCGGACGGCGACCCGCTGGAAGAGCTGGCCGATGCCGTGTCGCTGGGTGAGCACATCGGCGAGGTGGCCGACCATCTGATCGGGCACTTCGTGGACCAGGCCAGGCGGTCCGGGGCGTCCTGGACCGACATCGGGCGCAGCATGGGAGTCAGCAAGCAGGCCGTGCAGAAGCGGTTCGTGCCCAAGGACGGCGGCTCCCTGGCCGGGGAGCTGCGGGCCTACGCCCGCTACACCGATCGGGCCCGCCGGGTCGTCGTGCGGGCGCAGAAGGAGGCCCAGGACGCGGGGCACGGCCACATCGAGGTGGGGCACCTGGTGCTGGGGCTGCTGAGCGAGCCGGACGGGCTGGCGGCCAAGGCCATGGTGACGCTCGGGGCCTCGCCGGAGGCGGTCGGGGAGGCCGCCAGAACGGCGCTCGGGCCGGGCGGGGAGCCCACGATCGAGGCCGTGCCGTTCGCGGCGCAGAGCAAGAAGGCGCTGGAGCTGACGTTGCGCGAGGCGCTGCGGCTGGGCCACCCCTTCGTCGGGACCGAGCACCTGCTGCTGGGCGTGCTGTCGCTGGACGACGAGCCGGTGGCCCGGGCACTGGCCGAGCTGGGCGTGACCAAGGAGCCCGCCGAGCGTGAGATCGTCCGGACGCTCGGCGAGATCCTGCGGGACACCATGTCCTGATCGAGCCCTGGTGTCCCGGGAGGGGCGCGTCAGGGGGCGCCTGCCGGGCCCTGGGCGAAGCGGGTCAGGAGGTTGGTGGTCGCGCGGCGGGTGAAGGCCGCGGCGCGGTCGGAGACGCCGTGGCCGCACCGCTCCCCCCGCATCGCGCACACCCAGCGCATCGTCCCCGACGCGAACACCCCCGCCCCGCTCGGCGCCACGTAGTAGGTGCTGTCGGAGTGGGTCGCCCGCCCGCCGCCGCAGGAGTACGGCGACTCCGCCAGCACCTGGACGTTCCCCGGCGACCCGCGCGACACCTTGTCGGACTCGACGCCGACCATCCCCGGGAAGCGCCTCCCCTTGGTCCCGGCGAAGATCCAGTGGTGCGGCCGCGTCACCCGGTAGGCGCCTTCCGCCGGGAAGCAGTCGTACATCTGCCCCACCAGCGTGCTCTCCGGCTTGGAGTCCCGCCACAGCCGGCAGAGCCGCTCCTTGTCGCAGGCGAGCGTCCGGTCGTGCGTCGCGATCCGCCAGTAGACGGCGTTCGCGCCGAGGAAGGCCAGGTTCGTGCCGGCGTCCCTGGCCGTGGTGACGACTGTGCGCATGCCGGGCGACCAGTACTCGTCGTGCCCCAGCGACACCACCGCGCGGGCGCCGTCGAGCACGCCGGGCTTGAGGTCCAGGTTCGTCAGGTACGCCAGCGGCACGTGGCTCTGCTCGGCCACGGCCAGCGCCTCCTTCTCGAAGTCCAGGAAGAGCCGGGCCCCGTCGTCGTCGTACGGGCGGTCGAAGGTCACGGCGCGGGAGCGGTCGGCGTACCCGCGCGGGCCCGTGTAGAGGCTGTGGCCGCCCCACCGGTTGTACGCCTGCCAGGTGGTGACCGCGTTCACCATCACCACCCGGCCGGCGGTGGAGGCCGAGCGCACGGTGATCGGGACGTACCGCTGGGCGCCGGTCGAGGCGTCGAGCCTGATCAGGTACGCGCCCTCGGGCCAGCCCGCGGTGTCCACGGTGAGCGAGGGCCGCCAGTGGGCCGCGCTCACCGTGCCGCCCACGAGCCGCATCGGCGCCTGCCGAACGCCCTGGACTGCGGGCGACTCCCACACCTTGACCGGGTTCGCGCCCATGCGGAAGGCGCGCGCCGAGAAGCGCGGAGCGGTCGTCGAGACCCGCAGCCCGAAGCGCTCGCCCGGCAGGACGCTCACCCGGTCGGCGTAGCCCTCGATCTCGTGCTCCGCGCCGAGCCGCGTGATGCGCCACGACTCCTGCACCTCCGCGACGGACGGAGGCGTCCCGGCCGGGTCCGGGCGCTGGACCCGGTCCGGGGCGGGAGCTGGGGGCGAGCCGCCGCACCCGGCGACGACGACCAGCGACGACAGCATGACGAGGATCTTTCGCACCCGTCCATGGTCATGACCGAACGACCCGATGAGCCGTGACTTGGCGAACTCCTTACATGATCAGCACACAGGCCGGGCTTTCGACCTCGTACGCCTCCTCCGCGGGCTCGGGCACGCCGTCCTCGAGCCGGAAGACGGTGACGGCGTCCGAGTGCTGGCCGGCCACGTACATGGTGGTCCCGTCGATGGCGAAGTGCCTGGGCCAGTCGCCGCCCGCCGACACCTCCGCCACGTACGACAGGTCGGCGGCGCGCAGCACCGTGACGGTGTCGGGCCCGCGGTTGGCGACGTACACGAGGTCGCCGGCGAGCTGGAGGTGGGACGGGGCGTTCTTGCCCTGCGCGCGCGAGGCGGGGACGACCGTGTGGCGCCCGTCCTCGATGAGGGTGACGGTGCCGGCCAGCTCGCCCGCCACGTAGAGGCGCGATCCGGAGAAGGCGAAGTGGCGCGGGCCCGTGCCGGGCTCGAGCTTGATCGGCTCCAGCGCGGTGCCGTCGTAGCGGTAGCGGCGGATCTCGTCGGTGCCGAGGTCGGAGACGTGCAGGATCCCGTCGTGGAAGACGGCCTCGTGGGCGTGCGGGCCCTCCTGGCGCTCCGGGTCCGGGCCCGAGCCCTGGTGGCGCAGCACGATCGGCTCGCCCTCGAACGCGCCGCGATCGTCGAGGCGGTAGACGACGGCGACGCCGTCGCCGTAGTTGGCCGCCGCGAGCACGCTGCCGGTCGGGTCCACGGCGACGTGGCAGGGCAGGGAGCCTTCGCTCGGCCGCTCGTCCAGCACGTCGAGGGTCTCGCCCACCTGGAACGCGGTGAGCCAGCCGCGTTCGAGCTCGCCCGCCGCGTACAGCACCGGCAGGGTGGGATGGGCGGCCAGGAACGACGGCGAGGCCACTCTGGTGAGCCCGCCGCCGACCGTGACGATGCCGGGGCCGTATCCGCCTATGTAGACGCGCTTCACAACAGGGATCCTCTCATGGTTGACTGTAGCAATGAGTTCGTTGACAGAGGCAAGGGTCTCTGAGGTCAGGGCCTTCAACCGGTTCTATACGAAAGTGATCGGCGTGCTGCAGGCGGGCATGCTCGACTCGCCGTACTCGCTGACCGAGGTGAGGGTGCTGTTCGAGCTGGCGCACGCCGCGCCGATGGAGACCGGGGCACTGCGCTCCCTGCTCGACCTGGACGCGGGCTACCTCAGCCGCATCCTGGCGCGCTTCGAGACCGACGGGCTGATCTCGCGCGAGCGCTCCTCGTCGGACGCCCGCAAGCAGCTCGTACGGCTCACCTCCGCGGGCACCCAGACGTTCGCGGACCTCGACAGGCGCTCGGCCGAGGAGATCGAGCGGCTGCTGTCCGAGCTGCCGGACGAGAGCCAGGGGCGGCTGGTGGCCGGCATGGCCACGATCAGGGAGCTGCTGGGCGACGGGGGCGCCGGGCAACCGTACGTGATCAGGCCCCCGCGCACCGGCGACCTGGGCTGGGTCGTCTACCGGCACGGCGACCTCTACAGCCGCGAGTACGGCTGGGGCACGGAGTTCGAGCAGCTCGTCGCCAGGATCGTCGGCGATCTGGACTTCTCCCGGGACGCCGGGTGGATCGCCGAGGTGGGCGGGGAGCGGGCCGGCTGCGTGTTCTGCGTGCGGCAGGACGAGACGACGGCCAAGCTGCGGATGCTGCTGGTGGAGCCGTCCGCCAGAGGGCTGGGGCTCGGGCGGCGGCTCGTGGAGGAGTGCCTGCGGCACGCGCGGGCCGAGGGGTACAAGCGGATCACGCTGTGGACCCGCGACTGCCTGGTGAGCGCGCGGCGGATCTACGAGGGGACCGGGTTCGCGCTGGACTCGGAGGAGAGGGGCGTGGAGAACGGGGTCGAGGTCACCGAGCAGATGTGGTCACGCGACCTCTAGGCCACCAGTTGAGCGGGCCTGCCAGGCGCATCAGGCTCGGCACCAGCACCGCCCTGATCACGGTGGCGTCGACCAGCACGGCCACCGCCATGCCGACGCCCAGCATCTGCACGAACATCACCTGCGCCGTGGCGTAGGCGGCGAACGTGAGCGCCAGGATCCCGCCGGCGGCCGTGATCAGCGGCGCGCCCCGCTGCAGGCCGGTGGCCACGGCCTCCTCGGTGTCGCCGGTCCGGTCGTACTCCTCCTTGATGCGGGAGAGCAGGAAGACCTCGTAGTCCATCGACAGGCCGTACGCGACGCAGAGCATCAGGATCGGGATGCTGGGGTCGAGCGTGCCCGTCGGGGTGAAGCCGAGGAGGCCGGCGAGGTTGCCGTCCTGGAAGACCCAGACGATGGCGCCGAACATGACGCCCATGCTGAGGAGGTTCAGCAGGGACGCCTTGAGCGGGATGATCAGGCTCCTGGTCATCCCGAAGAGGACCAGGAACGTGACGCCGAGCATGAGGGCCAGCACCAGGGGGAGCCGGTCGACGATGGAGGCGCGGTAGTCGGCCAGCTCGGCCGGGTAGCCGCCGACCAGGACCTCGAAGGGCGGCTCGACGGCGCGTACGGACTGGACCAGCCGCACCGGGTCGTCGGCCAGCGCCTCGGCGGACGGGACCACGGACAGCCAGGTGTCTCGCACCGACCCGCGCCGGAACCTCTCGGGGTCGCCGTCGCCCACCCGGTCGCCGTCCGCGAACGAGCCGGCGGCGGAGTCGACCTGGGCGACCCCGGGGAGCCGGGACAACTCCACCGCATACTGCGAAATATCGCCTGACGTCTGATTTTTGGCGATTATCTGGATGGCGTCGGTCTCCTCCGCCGGGAAAGACTGCCGGATGATCTCCTGCGTCTGCCGGGACGACGCCTCCAGGGGCAGGATGCGGTCGTCGGCCACGCCGAACCGCAGCCCCAGGAACGGCGAGGCGAGCAGCAGCAGCACCGCCGTGGCCAGCCCGCCGAACACCAGCGGCCGCCGCATCACCCGGACGGCCAGCGCGTGCCAGAACCCCGCGTCCCGCTCCGGCCCGACCCGCTTGGGGAGCACGCCGGCCCCGATCGAGGCCAGCACGGCCGGCAGCACGATCACCGCCGCGAAGAGGCCGCCGGCGACGACGGCGATGCCCGCGTACGCGAAGGATCTCAGGAAGTCGAACGGCAGCGCGAACAGCACGGCCAGGGACGAGGCCACGGTGAGCCCGCTGAACAGCACCGTCCGCCCCGCGTGCTCCACGGCCCCGGCCACTGCGCTCGCCCGGTCAGCGCCGCGCCGCGTCTCCTCGCGGAAGCGCTGGATGACGAACAGGCAGTAGTCGATGCCGAGCCCGAGCCCCATCGCGAGGGTCAGGTTCAGGGCGAACGTGGAGATCCCGGTGAAGGCCAGGGGCACCCGCAGCAGCGCCAGCCCGATCACCATCGCGAACACCCCGGCCAGGATCGGCGCCAGGGCCGCCATGGCGCGCCGCTGGTAGAGCCAGAGCAGCGCGAACGCCAGCGGGAAGATGACCAGCTCGGCCCGTACGAAGTCCTGTCTGGACAGCGGCACGGCCTCCCTGAAGACCTCCTCCCCTCCCCCGGCCCGCACCTGGAGCAGGCCGGTGCCCTCGGTGATCTCGGGCACGAGCCCGGGCAGCACCCGCCCGCGCACGTGGTCGGCGTCCCCGGGGATGCGCACCACGATCAACGCGTGCCTGCCGTCCTCGCTGCGCATGGTGGCGGGCCTGCCGCGGGTCCAGTACGAGGCGGACTCGGCGACCCCCTCCCGCCCGCCGATCCGCGCGGTCAGCGCCCTGCCCTCGGCCTCGACCGCGGGGTCGTTCACGGTGCCGGCCTTCGCGGTCACCAGGAAGATCATGTCGGGGCTGCCGGTCCCGAACCGCCGTACCAGCTCGGCCTGCGCCCGGTCCGACTCCGACCCCGGCGCCTCGAACCTGGCCAGCGACAACCGCGGCACCGCCCCGGCCGCCAGCGCCGCGGCGACGGCGAGCACGACCAGGGCCAGGGCGAGCACGGCCCGGCGGCGCCGGACGATGAGGAAGCCCAGCCTGCGCAGCGGCGGCCCGGCCGTCTTCGTGTGGACCGGCCGTGGCCGCGTGTTCAGCGCCATGTAAGGTGCCCCCGCCTCAAAACTCGGTAAACTACTCGTGTTTGCTCTCCCAACCAGAAATACAAGTGAATGCTCGCATTTGTCAACGAGGAGACCCATGCCTGAACGCACGGTCCGCCGGCAGGCGCGCGGCCTGAAGCGCATGGCGGAGATCCTCGACGCCGCCGAGTCGGTGATCGCCGAGGTCGGATACCCGGACATGACGACGAACCACGTCGCCACGCGGGCGGGGATGTCGCCCGGGTCGCTCTACCAGTTCTTCCGCAACAAGGAGGAGATCCTCGACGGGCTCGTGGCCCGCTACACCGACGACCGGCAGGAGTTCTGGGCCGCCCGGCTGGCCGCCGTCACCCCGGAGGTGCCGCTGGAGGCGCTGGTGGGGCAGGTCGTGGACGAGAGCGTCAGGTTCAAGAGCGCGTCACCGGCGTACTGGTCGCTCCTGTACGGGTCGGCGACGGGCGACCAGCTGGCCTCGGCCTCGCGGCGGCTGCACGACGACATCGCCCGGCAGGTCGCGGCCATGCTCCGCCGCCGCTCCCCCGGCCTGGCGGAGGAGCGCGCCGCGCTCATGGGGACGATGGCGGTGGCCATGGTGAAGGCGGTGATGCCGCTGGTCACCACCGCGACGCCGGAGCGCGGCGCGGAGCTGGTGGCGGAGCTGAAGCTGGCTCTGGTGCGCTATCTGGGCTGAGCGCGGATTGAAGCTCGCCCTGGTCCGCCATCTGGGCTGAGCGCAGACTGAGGCTCGCCCTGGTCCGCCATCTGGGCTGAGCGCAGACTGAGGCTCGCCCTGGTCCGCCATCTGAGCTGAGCGCGGGCCGCGCGCTCAGCCGCGGAAGGGGCCCGACACCTCGAAGGTGTGGCCCTCGGTGCGGCCGCGCCGGGCCGAGAAGTAGAGCCGATCGCCCTCCGGCGAGAACGCCAGCCCGGTCAGCTCCGCCCCGGCGTGCCCCTCCAGCCTGAGGAACGGCGTGACCGCGCGGTCGGGGGCGATGACGTCGATCTCCGTCGTCTCCCTGGCCACGTACAGGTCGCCGGAGGGGGCGGCGGTGATGGCGCGCACGCCCTCGCACAGCCGCTCGAGCGCGGAGGTCTGCGCGTCGTAGGCCCACAGGCCCGTGTCTCCCTTGGTCGTGAAGTAGCACACCCCGCCCGCGTAGTGGCAGCCGTCGCCGCCGTCGAAGTGGCGGGCGCCCTCGACCTGGTGGCGGGCCTCCGTGCGCAGCGCCGCCGGCGAGGGCACCACCTGCCAGTGGCCCGAGGAGCACAGCACCTCCAGCGTGCCCTCCGTCAGGTCGCCCCAGTCGCTCGGCCGGAACCGGTAGAAGCAGCCGTCGGGCTCGTCCTCGGTCATGTAGACGACGCGCCGCTCGGGGTCGCAGGCGGCGGCCTCGTGCTTGAAGCGGCCCATGGCCAGGCGGGGGCGGGCGGCGCGGGCGCCGTACGGGTCGCACTCGAAGACGCGGCCGCGGTGGCCCAGCTCGCACGACAGCCAGGTGTGCCACGGCGTGGCGCCACCCGCGCAGTTGAGGTCGGTGCCCGACAGGATGCGGTAGGCGTCGCCGACGGTGCCGTCGGCGCGGAAGCGCAGCGCGGACGCGCCGCCGAGCAGGGGCAGCTCGGAGTTGGACACGTAGATCCAGCCGGCGCCGTCGGGGAAGCACGCGCCGCCGTCGGGGGCCGCGTGCCAGGTCAGCCCGGCGACCTTGTGGCCCGAGCGGGCCACCACCCTGCCGGTGAAGCCTGAGGGCAGCGCGAGGCCGTCGGCGCCCGGCAGGCCGAGCGGTCCGTACGGGCTGATGCCGCCCCGCAAGAGCGGGCCCGTGCGGAGGAGAGTCTTGTGGGACATCGTGGGGCCTCCCTCTAGGTGCCACGCTAGTCGACCGCACCGACATGAATGGCAGGGACTCGCGACATCAAACTCTGCGCAAACCCCGAACTCCCACTGCGCGATCATCCGGCCAACTCGCGTCGGCGGGCCGCCGGCCAGGGGTCGCGGCCCCGCTGGCAAGCATGTCGGCGGCCCCACCGGCGGCCCCGTCGGCGGGCATGTCGGCGGGCATGCCAAAGCCCGGGCTCCCGTGCGGGCTCCCGGGCTTTCTGGCAGGTCAGGCCTGGGCCTGGAACATCCAGTGCTGCTTGTCGATGTCCTGCGCCACCGCGATGAGCAGATCCTGGGTGACCGGGTCGGGCTCGTCGGTGGCCCGGACGCGCTCGTGCATGCGCTTGCTGACACCGTCCAGCAGGTCGGTGATCGTCGCCACGACCTTGCCGTCCTCGATCCAGCCGGACTCCGGCTGCTGGAGCTTCGTGGACCTGGCGACCGTGGTGGAACGTCCGTCCGGGTTGATCCCGACGGCGACGGCGCGTTCGGCGATGGTGTCCATGTGGGACCTGGCGAGGTCGGTGAGCTCGTCGAGCTGGAGGTGGATCGGGCGGAAGTGAGGGCCGATGAGGTTCCAGTGCGACTGCTTGGCGACCAGCGAGAGGTCGATGAGATCGACCAGGGCGCCCTGCAGGGCCCGCGCGACGGTGTCCTTGGCCTCTCCCGAGAGTGGGCCGGTGATCATGGCCATGTCCTGTTCCTCCCCATCGATAGGAGTTTTCCCTATTTATAACGACATGGCGGCGGCCATTCTTCCGCAACGTTGACAGTGTAACAATGACAGTGTCATTGTGAAGGTATGAGCGACACCTCCGCCTCCACCGAGCCCATCGGTTGGACCATCGGCGAGCTGGCCGAGCGCGCGGCGCTGGCGCTGCGCGCGAGCTCGGACGGCGCATCCGCCGGCAACGGCCGGGTCCGCGATGTGCCTGGCGAGCGGCTGATCAGGTGGTATACGACGATCGGGCTGGTGGACCCGCCGCTGACCAGGCGCGGCCGCATCGCCCAGTACGGGCGGCGGCACCTGCTGCAACTCGTGGCCGTGAAACGGCTGCAGGCCGCCGGGCACTCGATCGCCCAGATCCAGGCGGCCCTGGCGGGCGCCACGGACCGCATGCTGGAAACCGCCGCGGGTGCGGGCACTCCCCCCATGACCGGTGCCGTGCGCGACCGGGTGGGCCCTGGCTCGAGCGAGGCACCCGACGGCGCGCACCCGGCAGCCGGCGCCCGCCCGGGCAGTGGCGCGGCCAAGCGCACGGCGCCTGAGCGCGGCCCGACCGGGCAGGAAGCGGCCGAGCGCGGAGCGACGGATGCCGGTGGCGATGTGCGGGCCGGTGGCGATGTACGGGCCCGGGGTGATGAGGTGCCGGGCACGGCCGAAGCCGGGCATGATCGGCATGGCGGCGATCGGCATGGCGGCGATCGGGAGTCGGTGCGGGGGCGGTTCTGGGCTGAGCGGCCGGGAAAGGGCAGCGTGCGGGCTTCAGGGGCGGCACATCAGCTGACCGGGCCGGCCGACGGGCACCGCAGCAGCCCAAGCGCGCCCGGCGCGCCAAGCGGGGCGCATTCGACCGCGCCGGGCGGCATGCCCGAAAACCGGCCGGGTGGGGCGGTTGTCGTGGGGGTCAGGTTGGGGGACGGGGTGCGGCTGGTGCTGGACGCCGGCCGGGTCCCGTCGGAGGAGGACGTCCAGGCGGTGCTGGCGGCGGCAGGACCGTTGCTCGCGGTGCTCGAAGAAAGGGAGCTCAGATGAAGATCACTTCGCTGGAGCCCGCACGGTGCCTGCCGGTGCCGGACGCCGGGTTCGGCGCGCTGCGGACCGAGCGCGGCAACCTGCCGCTCGAGAGCGTTGACGTGAACGCCGGCATCTCCGGCCTCATCGCCGGGGTCGAGGTGACGCAGGGGTTCAGGAATCCGTTCGACGTCACCCTGGAGGCCACGTATGTCTTCCCGCTGCCCGACCGGGCGGCCGTCACCGGGTTCCGGATGGAGGCCGACGACCGGGTGATCGAGGGTGTGCTGAAGGAGCGCGCCCAGGCCAGGGCCGACTACGACCAGGCGTTGCGCGAGGGCAGGCGGGCGGCGATCGCCGAGGAGGACCGGCCCGACGTGTTCACGATCCGGGTGGGCAACATCCTGCCCGGCGAGCGCGTCTCGGTCCGGCTGACCATGAGCCAGCCCCTGCCGTACGAGGACGGGGCGGCCACGTTCCGGTTCCCGCTGGTCGTGGCCCCGCGCTACATCCCGGGCAACCCCGTCGACGGCCCGTCCGCGGGCGACGGCGTCGCGCCCGACACCGACGCGGTGCCGGACGCGTCCAGGATCAGCCCGCCGGTCCTGCTGCCCGGCTTCCCCGACCCGGTCCGCCTGTCGCTGAGCGCGACCGTGGACGCGGCCGGGCTGGAGCTGCGCGAGCTGGCCTCCAGCCTGCACGTGGTGGAGGAGGAGGGCCACACGGTACGCCTGCGCCCCGGCGAGCGCCTCGACCGCGACTTCATCCTGCGGCTGTCGTTCGACGCGTCCACGTCCCTGCAGCTCGACAGCCGCTCCGATCAAGGAGGGACCTTCGCGCTCACGGTCGTGCCGCCGCCGCTCCAGTCCACGCGCCCGCCGCGCGACCTGGTGCTGGTGCTCGACCGTTCCGGCAGCATGGGCGGCTGGAAGATGGTCGCCGCGAGGAGGGCCGCCGCCCGCATCGTCGACACGCTGACGGCCCAGGACAGGTTCGCGGTGCTGACGTTCGACTCGGTGGTGGAGGAGGCGTTCGAGGGCCTGGTGGAGGCCTCCGACCGCAACCGCTACGGCGCCGTCGAGCACCTCGCGCGGGTGGACGCCCGCGGCGGCACCGAGCTGCTGGAGCCGCTGCGCCGGGCCGTCGCCCTGCTGGGCGGCCGCGACGAGCGCGAACGGGTCGTGGTCCTGGTCACCGACGGCCAGGTGGGCAACGAGGACCAGATCCTGGAGCAGGCGGGCGGCGCCCTGTCGGCGATGCGCGTGCACACGGTCGGCATCGACCGCGCCGTGAACGCCGGCTTCCTCGGCCGCCTGGCCGGGCTCGGCGCGGGCCGGTGCGAGCTGGTCGAGTCGGAGGACCGGCTGGACGCGGCCATGGAGCAGATCCACCGCAGGATCGGCGCTCCCCTGGTGACCGACCTCTCCCTCAAGGGGCTCGAGCTCGAACCGGACACCATCACCCATCTCGGGTCGATCTTCCCGGGCGTGCCGCTGCGCGTGTACGGGCGCCACCGCGAAGGCTCCTCGCTGACCGTGCGCGGCCTGGCGGCCGGAGGGCCGTGGGAGGAGCAGGTCACGGGCGTGACGGTGGACAATCCGGCCATCCAGGCCGTGTGGGCCCGCGCGCACCTGCGGGAACTGGAGGACCGCTACGCCATGGGCGAGCACGACCTGGAGCCGCGGATCGTGCGGACGTCGCTGGAGTACGGCGTGCTGTGCCGCTTCACCGCGTACGTGGCGGTCGACACCAGGCAGGTCGCCGACGGAGGGCCGGAGCATCGCGTCATCCAGCCGGTCGAGCCGCCGAGCGGGTGGGAGCTGCCGCAGAACCCGCCGATGATGGGCTTCATGGCGCAGGCGGCGGTGATGGCCGCCCCGCCGGCCGCACCGCCGGCCGCCCCGCCGGCCGCACCGCGGATGCGGATGCCGGACCCCGGTCTCGGTTCCGCCGACGCGTCACCGGACTTCCTGACCGGTGGGCCGGCGGGGGGCGGAGGAGGGTTCGCCGGGCCTCCGAGGCCGGCCCCCTTCGCACCGGGCGGGCCCCGTGGTGGCCCCCGTGCTGGCAGGGCGCCGAAGTCCGCGCCGCGTCCCGGTCACCCGCTGGACTCGGTCCGGCCGCAGCTGGTGGCCGAGCTCGACCGGCTGAAGGCGCTGCCCATGGCCGACCTGCTCTACCTGGCGGACCTGGGCTCGCGGCTGGCGGCGCTGGCGGCGTACCTCGGGGGCAACGCGGAGCTGGAGACGCTGGCCCGCGAGCTGGAGGCCGCCGAGCAGCCGGGCGCCGACGCCCAGGCCCTGCACGACCGGGCGGTGGAGGTCCTCACCACCCTCGTGGGGGGCTCCGGCCCGGGCGGGTCCGGCGGCCCTCGCCGCGGACCCTTCTGGAAGCGCTCGTAGGCCTGCTCCGGGGGCCTGGCCGGGCCTCCGGAGAACGGGGTCACAGGAGCGGGGTCCACTCATCGACGCGGCGGTGCGCGACGTCCCCTCCCGCGTGGCCACCTGGCTGGTACGGCGCTGCGCCGCCGGCCGGGTGCCGCTCCACGCGGGCCAGGCGGGCCTGGGGGCCGAGATCGGCGCGACCAGGGTGAGCGTCAATCGGGCCCTGCGCGGGTTCGAGCGGCGGGGGATGATCGAGATCCGGGCCGGCGAGGTGGTCGTGCTGGATCCGCGCGCCCTCTCCCGCCTGGCGGCCCTCCCGGCCCCGGACCAGGCGTCGTGATCATGAACGGCGGGTGGCGGGCAAGGGCCGGGAAATTCACGGGAAGGCGTCTGTCCGACCCGGTCGCGCTGTTCTATCGTCACTGAGCATGGCGACCTCTCGCGCCCCGCTCCGCTTCGCCGAAGCAGTGTCCGCCACCGTCTCGGAGAGCGCCGGATCCGGCTTCTTCTTCGACTACGACGGCACCATCGCGCCGATCATGCGCGACCCCGGCGCGGTGTTCCCCGTGGCCGGTGCGCTGGAGCGGCTGCAGGTGCTGGCCAGGCTCGTGAGCAAGGTCGCGATCGTGTCCTCCCGCCCGGCCGCGTACCTGCGGGACCGCTTCTCCGGCGCTCCCCAGCTGCGCCTGTTCGGCCTGTACGGCATGCAGACCGTCGAGAACGGCCGCGTGCGCACGGACGCCGAGGCCGAGCCGTGGGCCCCGGTCATGCGGCGGGTGGCCGAGGAGGCCGCCCGCGACCTGCCGCGCGAGATCCTGATCGAGGACAAGGCGCTGATCGTGGCGCTGCACTACCGCTCGGCCCCGGCGCTGCGCGGCGCGGTCGAGCGGTGGTCGTCCCGCAAGGCGGCCGAGCTGGGGCTGCGGGAGCAGTACGGGCGCATGGTCGTCGAGCTCAGGCCGCCCGTCGAACGCGACAAGGGCACGGTCGTCGCCCGCGAGATCGAGACGCTGACCCGCGCCTGGTACTTCGGCGACGACCTGTCCGACGGCCGGGCCTTCGACGCGTTGCGCGGCAGGGAGGAGCGGGACCCGGCCTTCATGGGCGTCCGGGTCGCGGTGGCGAACACCGAGACGGGCGACGAGCTGGCCCGCGTGGCGGACTTCACGGTGGAGTCCCCCGAGGACACGCCCGCCCTGCTCGACCACGTGATCAGCGCCTTCCCCGGCCGCCCTCCGGTGGTGGGCGCGGGCTCACGCCACCGGTAGGCGGCCACGGGCCCGCCCACGTGCTCGTACCCTGGTGGAGTGACTGCACTTGTCCTGGACGGCGGCCTGTCCACCCAGCTCGAACGGCTCGGCGCCGACCTCGGCGACGAGCTCTGGTCCGCGCGGCTGCTGCTGGAGCGGCCCGAGGTGATCCGGCGCGCCCACGCCGACTACTTCGCGGCGGGCGCCGACGTGGCCACGACCGCCAGCTATCAGGCCACGATCGCCGGATTCGTCCGGCGCGGCCTGGACGTGGCGGCGGCCGAGCGGCTGATCAGGCTGTCGGTCGAGCTGGCCGCGCAGGCACGCGACGAGGCCGGGCACGGGCTGGTGGCGGCCTCGGTCGGCCCGTACGGCGCCTTCCTGGCCAACGGCGCCGAATACACCGGCGACTACGACCTCGACGAGGACGGCCTGTTCGACTGGCACCTGCCGCGCTGGGAGATCCTCGCCTCGGCCGGAGCCGACCTGCTGGCCTGCGAGACGATCCCGTCCTATCCCGAGGCCCGGGTGCTGGCCAGGCTGCTGGCCCGCACGCCCGAGGTGAAGGCGTGGGTGAGCTTCTCGTGCCGTGACGGCGAGCGGCTCAACGACGGCACGCCGATCACCGAAGCGGCCGCGCTGTTCGGCGGAAACCCGCAGGTGGTGGCCGTCGGGGCCAACTGCACCGCGCCGCGCCACATCCCCGGGCTGATCTCGTGCCTGGCGGGCGGGCTGCCCGTGGTGGTCTACCCCAATTCGGGCGAGACGTGGGACGCCGGGCACCGCCGGTGGCTGGGGCTGGCCGACCCGGTGGAGTTCGGGCAGGCGGCCAAGGAGTGGCAGCTGGCGGGCGCGTCGCTGATCGGCGGGTGCTGCCGTACGACGCCCGAGCACATCGCGCAGATCCGCGCCCACCTCTCCTGAGACCCTGAGACGCGGCCCTCTCCTGAGACGCGGCGGGACCCCGCGCGGGCGCGGGGTCCCGGTTCCCGGAGGAGAAGCCGTCAGGCGAGCGCCGACTCGGGGCGGCGGCGGGCCAGGACGTTGTCCAGGGCCAGCGCGCCCCCGCCCGTGAAGCCGACGGCCAGGCTGGCCGCGGCCAGCGCCAGGACGAACTCGTAGCCGCCCTCGCCGGCGCTGAACCCGCTCGCGCCGTGCACGAACACGATGGCGCCCACCATGTCGAGGGCCAGCAACGTGCCGGCGATCGGCAGCGCGGCGCCCAGGATCAGCGCGAGCCCGCCGGCCACCTCCAGCACGGCGACGGCGGGAGCGGCCACGGAGGCCAGCGGGATGCCCGCGGACTCGAAGAACTTGGTCGTGCCCGCGATCCCCATGGTCGCGAACTTCTGGTAGCCGTGGACGAGGAAGATCACGCCGATGGCGATCCTCGCGAGCAGCAGGACGACGGGGCGCGCCTGGCCGATCATGCGATCTCCTTAAGAGTGGTTCAGATTTGAACAACGACCCTAGCATTGATTGTTCAAATCTGAACGACAGTAGACTGAACCGGTGACGGACCCCCGATGGCTTGACGCGACGGAGATGGCGGCGTGGCGCGCCTTCCTGTCCACCGCCCACCTGCTCGAACGGCGGATCGAGGAGCAGCTCAAGGCCGCGGCCGGGCTGACGCATCCGCAGTACGAAATTCTGACGCGGCTGTCGGACACGCCGGGCCATCAGATGCGCATGACCGAGCTGGCCAAGGGAGTCGTGGTGTCGAAGAGCGCGCTGACGTACCAGATCACCCAGCTCGAGAAGGCGGGCCTGGTGGAGCGCGCCACCTGCCCCGGCGACGAGCGCGGGGTGCTGGCGGTGCTCACGGACGCGGGCGTGCGCTGCCTGGAACGGGTGGCTCCGGGTCACCTGGAGGTCGTGCGCGCGTACCTGATCGACCGGATCAGCCGCGAGGAGCTGCACACCATGACCACGGCCATGCAGAAGACCGAGACGGTCTTACGCGCCTCCGGGTGAGCTCACCCCTTGGCGGCGGCGGCGCGCGCGGCGCGCTCCAGCTCGACCTTGGCGCTCGCGGCGTACTTGTCGACGTATTCCTGCCCGGACAGCTCCATCAGGGCGTACATGATCTCGTCGGTCACGGCGCGCAGCACCAGCCGGTCGTCCTCCATCCCGTAGTAGCGGGAGAAGTCGAGCGGCTTGCCGAACTTGACGCCCGGCCGGATCCCGAACTTGGGCAGCGGCCGCCCCGGCGGCATCATCTCGTACGTGTTGATCACGGCCCACGGGATGACCGGCGCCCGTGACTCCAGGGCGAGCCTGGCCACGCCGGTCTTGCCCTTGTAGAGGCGGCCGTCGGGCGAGCGGGTGCCCTCGGGGTAGATGCCGAGGATGTGGCCCTCACGCAGGATGCGCAGGCCGGTGCGGAGCGCCGCCTCGCTCGCCTTGCCGCCGGAGCGGTCGATCGGCACGGTGCCGACGCCGCTGAAGAACAGCCGGGTGAAGAAGCCCTTGACGCCGCGCCCGGTGAAGTAGTCGGCCTTGCCGAGCGAGATGACCTTGCGGCGGATCTGCAGCGGGCCGAAGAAGTGGTCGGCGAACGACAGGTGGTTGCCGGCCAGGATCGCGGGCCCCTGTTTGGGCACGTTTTCCGAGCCCTCCGTCCACGGCCTGAAGACGGCGAGGAGGAACGGACCCAAGATGGCCTTGACCACCCAGTAGAACACTCCGGCACCTCTTCTCCAGCGCGTTACGTGTGAGCAGAGTCATCTTCCCACCTTGAACACGATGCTCCTACACCAGCTCTCGCACAAACACCCCGGAACGTGCGACGATCGGGCCGTTCCCGGAGGAACCTGCCCGGAATGAAACTGCATGGAGGAGCTGTTATGCCGCTCATGCCAGGCGCGGAGCCCTACCACCATCGAGCAGGCCAGGTCGGTGTGCTGCTCTGCCATGGGTTCACCGGCTCGCCACAGTCGCTGCGCCCCTGGGGGGAGTTCCTGGCCGGGCACGGGGTGAGCGTCTCGCTGCCCCGCCAGCCCGGGCACGGCACCACGTGGCAGGAGATGAACAGGACGCGCTGGGAGGACTGGTACGCCGAGGTCGAGAAGGCGTTCGCGGACCTCCAGGGGCGCTGCCCGGACGTGTTCGTGGCGGGGCTGTCGCTGGGCGGCTGCCTGGCGCTGCGGCTCGCCGAGGTGCACGGCCCGGCGATCGCCGGCGTGATCGCGGTCAACCCCTCGATCACGAACGACGTGCCGCTGCTCAAGCTCGCTCCGCTGCTCAAGTGGTTCGTGCCGTCGGTGCCCGGCGTCGCCAACGACGTCAAGAAACCCGGCGTGACCGAGCTGGCCTACGACCGCACCCCGGTGAAGGCGGCGGCGTCGCTGCCCTCGCTGTGGTCGCTGGTGCAGGCCGACCTGGCTAAAGTGACGCAACCACTGCTGGTCTTCCACAGCACGGAGGACCATGTGGTCAAGCCGACGAGTGTGGCGATCATCCGTGCGAAGGTCCCACAGGCCACGATCGAGGAGCTAAGCGATAGCTACCATGTTGCGACGCTTGACAACGATGCCGACAGGATCTTTGCCGGGAGCCTCGACTTCATCCGGACACATGCCTCGGTACCCTTGCAGAGGGACTGATCGCACCCAGGGGGAAGTCGCGATCGCTGTGGAGAGGCCCATCTAGGTGACGCCCCAGAGTGACGAGGACGAGGTCTGGCGGCAGATCGTCGCGTCCTTCAACGACACCGCCGAGCGCGACTCGGCCGACCAGCCATGGCCGGACAGCGAGAACGTCCCCGCCGAGCCCACCCGCCGAGTGGTGAAACCCTCGGAGGAGCCCGAGCTCGACGAGGAGCCGTACAAGGACCCGGCGGACGACGAGGAGGAGGCGGACGAGGGCCACTTCGAGCCGCCCCCGCCGCCCCCGCTGCCCAAGCTCGACCTGCCCACCAAGCTGGCGTGGGTGGCGCTGTTCGGCGGGCCCGCCTATCTCCTGGTGGCCGCGATGGCGAGCTGGCACATGGAGGGCTGGGCGCTGTTCACGGCCGTGGCGGCGTTCATCGGCGGGTTCGTGGCGCTGGTGGTGCGCATGGGCGACGGCCCGCCCAACGACTCCGGCTGGGATGACGGCGCCGTGCTGTAGGGGCCCGCCGCTAGGACTTCGCGGTGGTGGTCTTGGGCGCGAACGACTCGACCACGTCGGTGTAGCGGTCGCGGGTGTCGACCGCGTGCCCGACCGCCCACACCGTGCCCTTGCCGGGCAGGTAGGCCACCGCCTGGAGGCGTACGCTGCTGCGGCCCCGCATGGCCCCGCCGCGGATGGTCGCGCACTCGCCCTTCTCGCAGCGCAGCATGAACGGCTCGGCGGCCCGCGCCGGGTCGTAGCCGGTGATCCAGTAGCGGCCCTTGCCGTCGCCGGTCACGCCGTAGAGACGAGCGTCGGCGACGGGCGTCGGCTGCTCGCTCCAGCGCTTGCCGTTCCAGGTGAGCACGAGCGGCGAGACCTCGCCGGGCCCGCGGTAGACGCCGCCGACGGCCACCGCCCGCTTGGCGCTGTCGACCTGCAGGTCACGCAGGTAGCCGCCGGGGATCGAGGGCACCGGCATGGACTCCCACGAGCCGCCCGAGTAGTGCATGATCAGCGGCTCGGAGCCGGTGTCACCGACGGCGAACCCGCCGGCCACCGCGTAGAGCGCGCCCTTCTCCGTGGTCTGCTGCACGGTCCAGGAGTTGCCCTGGCCGGTGAGGATGAGGCCCTGCTGGTCGCGGCTGCCGACCGCCACCACCCGCCCCGGCTTGGCGTCCACGCCGCCCAGCCAGTCTCCCGCCCGCAAGAGCGGGGTGGGGCGGCCGTCGTCGCCGGGGCTGCCCTGCGGCCTGATCCGGTCGAACCCGCTGACGTCGCCGTGGGCCAGGTACGGCAGCCCGTCGTGCCCGTCGCCGACCGCCCACACGTCGGACGGCCCGGCGACGGCCAGCCCGCGCAGGTTTCCCGCGGCGGTGGCGTCGCGGATGGAGACCTCGGACCAGCCGCTGCCGTTCCAGTGGCGGACGGTGCCGCGGTTCTTCCAGACGTCCCAGATCTCCTGCTGGCCGACCGCCCACACGTCGTTGGAGGAGACGGCCAGCACGTCGGACAGTGAACCGTCGGCCTGCAGGCGCGCGCTTGTCGACTGCTGCCACGCCTCCATGGTGGCGGGGCGGCGGGGTTCGGCATGCGCGGCGGGCGTGACCTGCGTCAAGGCCACGGACGTCGCCAAGATGAAGGAGAGCGCACGCCGCTGATGGCGACGGGTCATGAGCAAATGCTACGGGCTGGGGGGCCGGTCTTGCCCGTTAGTGCCCAACTCGCAACTCTGCGACAACAGGCAGATGGTCGCTGGCCCCGGCCAGATCGGCGATCGGGGCGTCCACTCCCCCGCACGACACGACACGCGCCTCGCGCGCCGCGAACACGCCGTCGATGCGCACGGAGGGCCGCGCCGCGGTGAACGTCAGGCCGTCGCCCTTGGGCGCCACGGCGTGGCAGTCGGCCAGCCGTCCGGCCAGGTAGCGCCAGGCGGGCTGGTGCGCCTGCTCGTTGATGTCGCCGCCGAGCACGATCGTCGCGCCGAACCGGGTGGCCGCGCGCTCCATCAGCGCCACGGCCTCGGCGGCGTGGTGCATCCTGGCCGGGCCGTTGAGGTCGAGATGGAGCGAGCCGACGGCCAGGCGGACCCCCTCGATCTCCACCACGGCGAGCGCGAGCGCGCGCCGTTCCAGGCCGAGGAAGCCCCGCAGCGCGCGGCTCTCGGCGTGCAGCACGGCGACGCGCGGCCCGGCGAGCACGGCCACGCCGCCCACCCGGCCGGGGGTGGCCACGCGCAGGCCCGCCGCGGCGGCCAGGGCCTCGCGCCTGGCCCGCCAGCGGACGACCTTGGGCGCCTCCTGCAGGCACAGCACGTCGGCGCGCATGGCGGCGATGACCCTGGTCAACGCGGGCACGCTGTCGCGCAGCCCGCGTACGTTGTACGTGCCGACCCTGATCGTCAGCGCTGCCTGGCCAGGTCGGCCGCGCCCACCACCCCCGCGGAGGCGCCCAGCTCGGCCAGCCGGATCTCGGCGAGCGGCCGGTGCCCGCGGCCGGTGAGCTTCTCGGCGAAGGCCTGGCGGGCCCGGTCGATGAACAGGTCGGCGGCCCGCGAGACGCCGCCGCCCACGATGAAGCAGCCGGGGTCGAGAACGGAGGCCAGGTCGGCCATGCCCTGGCCCAGCCACTCGGCCAGGCTGGCGAACGCGGCCAGCGAGGCCTCGTCGCCCAGCCGGGCCGCCTCGGTGATCTCCTCGCCCTCGATCTTGCCGCCGGCCAGGCCGAGGAGGATCTTCGCCTGCTCCGGGTGGACCTCGGCGATCTCCCTGGCGTCCTTGACGAGGGCCTGGCCGCTGGCGTACTGCTCCCAGCAGCCGACGTTGCCGCAGCCGCACTGGCGCCCGCCCGGGAGCACCTGCATGTGGCCGAACTCGGCGCCCATGCCCCAGCGGCCGCGGTAGAGGGCGCCGTCGACGACCAGGCCGCCGCCGATGCCGGTGCCCAGCGTGATGCAGACCACGAAGGACTGGCCGCGCCCGGCGCCGAACCTGCTCTCGCCCCACGCCATGGCGTTGGCGTCGTTCTCGACCACGACCGGCAGGCCGACGAGGCCGCTGATCTTCTTCTGCAGCGGCTCCTCGCGCCAGGCGAGGTTGGGGGCGAAGCGCACAATCGAGCGGGTCTCGTCGACGAACCCCGCCGCGCCGACCCCGACGGCCTCGATCTGCCTGCCCGCGCTCAGCTCGCGAACGACATCGGCCACCGTCTCGGCCACCAGGTCGGGGCGGTCGGCGGCGGTGGGCCTGAGTGTGTGTTCGACGATCACGCCCTTGTCGTCGACCACACCGGCGGCCACCTTGGTCCCGCCGATATCGACACCGATCGTGAGCATTGGCCCCTTTTCTCCTATCCCAGATCTATGTGTTCCACGTTGCCGCCACCCTCCGGCCGGGTGGCGCGGCGGTCCGGCGTGTCCTCGCGCGGCCCGCGGGGGGCGGGCCTGCTCAGCGAGTCAAGCGCGCCGCGGAACGCGGCGAACAGCTCCCCGCCCGCGGCCATCAGGTGCCCCGTCACGTCGGCGCCCGACTCGCGCTGGGCCGCGATGGCCCTGCACCACGGGCAGGCCCGGCAGATGTACTCGTCGTGGGGCTCGGACACCGCCTCTTCCCACACGTCGCGCTCCCTGCGGGCACCCCCGCCGGTGAACGAGTTGAACACGCTCTTGCCGACCTGGCGGGTGGCCCGCCCCTGGATCGACTCGAACAGCTTGCGTGCCTCGTCGGCGACGGTCCCGATCGGGTCTCTGTCGTTGCCGGTGTTGCTCTCGGTCATCTCGCCCTCCCTACGTATGGGTCGCTCATCCTCCTCAACTCATCAGGACGCGGATTCGCTCCCCGGGCTGAAACCTACCCGCAGCACGCCGTCGCGGAGCGCGGCCCCGGTGATCTTCCTGCGGGCCAGGGCCGCGGGCAGCGCCAGGATCCTGCGGTAGGGCCCGGCCGTCACGATCAGCTCGTCGCCCTTGCGGGCCAGGTCGACGTCGCCGCGGTCGGCGCCGGGCAGGGCCAGGACCAGCTCGTCGGCGTCCATCCGCAGCGGCGGATCGACGGCGTGGGCGGCGAACGGGTCGGACTCGGCGTACATCGCCTCGCCGACCTCGGCCAGCGCGTCCTTGCCGACGGGCTCGGCGGGCAGGTAGGGGATGACGTGGATGGGCAGCGGCGCGAACGACTGCTCCGCCTCGGCCAACAGCCTGGACTGCGCCGCCGCCCACTGGGCGCGCCACTCGTCGGCGCCGTCGGAGGGGAAGACGCGGTTGGCGATGACGGCGTCGACGCGGTAGCCGTACAGGTTGAGCGAGGTGAGGGTACGCCTGGCCTCGGCGAGCACCACGGACTCGGGTGTGAGCACGAGCCGCACGGAGGCGTGGTCGCCGGTGAGCAGCTCGCGCACCTCCATGAGGCCGCGGTGCAGGCGCTCGCCCGCGCTCATGACCTCCTCGCCGGGCGCGCTGACGTGGGCGACGCTGCGCACGAACGGCGAGACGAGCCTGACGAGCCTGCGGCCGACGGGCATGAGCTTGCTGACGTGCCAGTCGAGCGCCTCGGGCAGGGCCAGCAGCCGCAGTGTCTCGGCGGTGGGCGCGCAGTCGACGACGATCACGTCCCAGCGGCCCTCGCGGGCGTGCTCGCGCAGCTCCAGGAGGGCGATGACCTCCTCGGCGCCGGGCAGCACGGTGATCTCCTCGGAGGTGATCTCGTCGAGGCCCAGCTCGCTCAGCACGCCCCTGGCGTACTGCTGCAGCTCGCCCCAGTGGCGCTCCAGCGACTTCTGCGTGTCCACCTGGTGGAGGTGCAGGCCCGGCGCGATCTCGCCGGGCTCGACGTCGAGCGCGTCGGCCAGCGAGTGGGCGGTGTCGGTCGAGACGATCAGCGTCTTGAGCCCGCGCCTGGCGGCGAGCGTGGCCGTCGCGGCGGCGGCCGTGGTCTTGCCGACGCCGCCCTTTCCGGTGAAGAGCAGGACCCTCGGGCTCAACTCAGCTGCCTTCGACGCGCTTCTTGAGGCCCTTGAGCGCGGTGTCCACGATCACCTTCTCGGCCTTGCGCCTGATCATGCCGATCATGGGCACGCTCAGATCGACGGTGAGCTCGTACGTCACGTCCGTGCCCCTGCCCGTGTCGGCGAGCAGGTAACTCCCCCGCAGCTCGGAGACCATCTTGCCCGGCTCGACCACCTGCCAGCTCACGTGGTCGTCCTGCCAGGTGTAGCCGAGGGTGTAGGTGTCACTGATCATCCCGGCGTCGAGGACGAAGCGCACCGTCTCCGGCCTGCCCTGTCCGTCGGTGGTGAGGACCTCGGCGCTCTTGACCTGCCCGGCCCAGTCGGGGTACGAGGGGAAGTCGGCGATGACCGCCATGACCTCGGGCCGGCCTGCGCTGATGGTGGTGCTCGAAGTGGTGCGATCAGCCATGCGACCACCGTAATGCAGAATCCCCTCGTTGCGGTGGATCGCCCGGCGCGGCCCACCGCAGGCCGGGTCACCATTCGAGGACGAAAGGCACACCCCTTCCTCTGAAGTGGCCCACGTTCACGCATTCGGTGCGGCCGATGCGCGTGCGCGCGTAGAGCGGGTTGTGCACGTGGCCGAAGAGCGCGTAGCGCGGCTGGGTCCGCTCGATGGCCGCCAGGGTGGCCTCGCTGCCGCGCTCGAACCGCCTGGCCACCACGTCGTAGAGGAGCTCGGGCACGGCCGGCGGGATGTGGCAGCACAGGACGTCCACCTCCCCGACCGCCTCGACCTTGGCCGCGTACTCCTCGTCGCTGATCTCGTACGGCGTGCGGTAGGGGGTCTGCAGCCCGCCGCCCACGAACCCGAACCGCAGGCCGCCGATCTCCGCCACCTGCCCGTCGAGCACCTGGAGGCCGGGCCTGAGGTAGTCGCCCCACAGGCGCGGCAGGTCGACGTTGCCGTAGGTGAGGTAGGCCGGGGTGGGCATGGCGGCGAAGAGGGTCTCGTACTGGGAGCGCACGTGGCGTTCGATGTGCTCGCGCGGGTCGCCGTCCAGCGTCGCCCACAGGCGCGCGGACATGGCCCTGGCCTCGTCGAACCGCTTGGCCGTGCGCAGCGCGATGAACTCGGCGGCCCGCTCGGCGCCGAACAGGGTGGGGAAGATGCCCTGCGCGTGGTCGTCGTAGTCGACGAAAAGGATCAGGTCGCCCAGGCAGACCAGCGCGTCCGCGCCGTCGCCCGCCCTGGCCAGCGCGTCGACCCTGCCATGGACATCGCTGACGACATGGACCCTCATGGGCAAATCCTACTGAGGGTGGCTGCTAGCGTGAGCTGTGACACTACCCGCCCGTAACTTGACGCGGTAACGTCCAGGCGGTCCCCGAAGAGGAGTTGATCCGTTGCGCGAGTACAGCGTTCCCGTCCTGGTCGATGTGCCTGCCTCCGCAGGCCTGTCCGACACCGTGTTCAAGCGGGCCGAGCAGGAGCCGGGCGCCGTGATCATGCGCCGCAAGACGGACTCCGGCTGGCCCGTGGTCACCGCCTCCGAGTTCCGCGACCAGGTGGTCGAGGTGGCCAAGGGGCTGATCGCGGCGGGGATCTCGCACGGCGACCGGGTCGCGCTGATGTCGCGCACCCGTTACGAGTGGACGCTGGTCGACTACGCCATCTGGACGGTCGGGGCGGTCACCGTGCCGATCTACGAGACGTCCTCGGTCGAGCAGGTCAGGTGGATCCTGACCGACAGCGAGGCGAAGGCGGTGTTCGTCGAGCTGGACGAGCACGAGGAGACCGTCAGGGAGGCCGCGCCCGAGCTGAAGCAGGTCTGGCGGGTCGACGGCGCCCTGGAGGTGGGTGACGTCTCCGACGCGGAGGTGGCTCGGCGGCGCGAGCAGGTGGGCATCGCCGACCTCGCCACGGTCGTCTACACCTCGGGCACCACCGGACGGCCCAAGGGCTGCCGCATCACCCACGACAACCTGCTCTTCACCGCCCGCAACGTGCTGCGCGGGCCGCTGGAGCCGCTGTTCGCCACCAAGGACCCGGCGGCCCTGCTGTTCCTGCCGCTGGCGCACATCCTCGCCAGGATCATCCAGGTGGTGCTGATCGAGGCGGGCGCGGTCATCGCGCACACCCCCAACATGAAGAACGTCGCCCCCGACCTGCAGGACTTCAAGCCCACGTTCCTGCTGGGCGTGCCCCGCGTGTTCGAGAAGGTCTACAACGGCGCCGAGCAGAAGGCCATCTCGGGCGGCAAGGGCAAGATCTTCGCCAGCGCCGTGGACGTGGCGATGGCCTCGAGCCGCGCCTCCGCCGCCGGCGCGCCGCTCGGGCTCCGGCTGAAGCACCTGCTGTTCGACCGGCTGGTGTACACCAAGCTCCGCGCGGCCACGGGCGGCCGCCTGTCGGCCGCCGTCTCCGGCGGCGGCGCGCTGGGCGAGCGGCTCGGCCACTTCTTCAAGGGCGTCGGCATCGAGGTCTTCGAGGGCTACGGCCTGACGGAGACCACGGGGCCGTGCACGGTCAACATGCCGTACGGCAACAAGATCGGCACGGTCGGCAAGCCGCTGCCCGGCGTGAGCCTGCGCATCGGCGACGACGGGGAGATCCTGGCCAAGGGCCGGAACGTCTTCCCGGGCTACTGGAAGAACGACGAGGCCACGGCCGAGGTGATCGACGCCGAGGGCTGGTTCCACACGGGCGACATCGGCGAGCTGGACGCCGACGGCTACCTGCGGATCACGGGCCGCAAGAAGGAGATCCTGGTGACGGCGGCGGGCAAGAACGTCGCCCCGGGGCCGCTGGAGGACGCGCTGCGCGCCCACCCGCTGGTCTCCCAGGCCATGATCGTCGGCGACGGCCGGCCCTTCGTCGCCGCCCTGATCACCCTCGACCCCGAGGCGCTGCCCGACGGGGCCTCCGCCACCGAGCTGCGCACGGACCCGGCGGTGCTGGCGCAGGTCCAGGAGGCGGTCGACCGGGCCAACCTGCTGGTGTCGAAGGCCGAGCAGATCAAGAAGTTCACGATCCTGGACCGGGACATCACCGAGGACAGCGGGCACCTGACGCCCACGCTCAAGGTCAAGCGCAACCTCGTCATGCGCGACTTCACCAAGGAGATCGACGGGCTCTACGACGGGAAGCACTGACGGCTCAGGCGCCGTCGTGGTCACGCGGGGCCGAGCGCCTCGGCGATGAGGAGCTCGCCCACGTGCCCGGCCAGCTCCTCCCTGGCCGGCTGCGGCAGGCCTGAGTCGCTGACGAGCACGTCCGCCTCGCGCAGCTCGGCGATGGTGCTGATGCCGACCGTGCCCCACTTGGTGTGGTCGGCGGGCACGACGAGCCGGCCGGCCGCCTCCACGAGGGCGCGGTCGGTCTCCGCCTCCATCATGTTCGGGGTGGTGAAGCCGGCCCTGACGGTCATGCCGTGCACGCCGAGGAACAGCAGGTCCACGTTGAGCCGATGGATCGCGGCCACCGCCACCGGGCCGACCAACGCGTCCGACGGGGTGCGCACGCCACCGGTGAGCACGACCGTCTGGTCGCCCCTGCCGGTGTGGCGGAAGACCTCGGCGACGCGCACCGAGTTCGTCACGACGGTCAGGGCCGGGACGGCGGCCAGGCGGCGGGCGAGGGTCCAGGTGGTGGTGCCGGCCGAGAGCGCCACGGTGGCGCCGGGCCGTACGAGGGCGGCGGCGCGGCGGGCGATGGCCCGCTTCTCCCCCTCCTGGCGCACCGATTTGGCCGCGAAGCCCGGCTCGTCCGTGGAGCCGACGCTGGTGGCGCCGCCGTGCACCTTGGCCAGCAGGCCGCGCCCGGCCAGCAGCTCCAGGTCGCGGCGGATGGTGATGTCGGAGACGCCGAACGCGCGCACCAGCTCGACCACGCGGACGCCGCCGTTCTGCTTGACGAGCTCCAGAATCGCCTGCTGACGCTGCTGGGCGAGCATCGCATCACCAGATCCCGACAGGTTCCGACACCGGTTCGATCGCATCATGACACGGCGCGGACGCTGGGCAAGGTCATAGAAATGTGCGTTGACAGTTGGAAATGTTGGGTTTTCGCTGAATGAAGGTGAGTGAAGTCGGGGGGATTTGAAGGGTCCGGCTAGGAGGAACCCATCATGGACCAACGTCTGCCGATCTCCCGTCGCCATCTCCTGCTCGGTGCCGCCGCGCTCGGCGTGCCGGCCGCCCTCGTCGGCTGCGGCTCCGACGACACCCCGGCCCCCGCCGGCGGCAAGACCGCCGGCAACCTGGGGACGGTCACGATCGGCTCCAACGCCTCCGACGAGATCCCGAAGAAGTCCCTGGACACCCAGGTCAAGGCCTTCACGCAGGCCACGGTCAAGATCAACACGGTGGACCACAACACGTTCCAGGAGAACATCAACCGCTACCTGCGCGGCACGCCCGACGACGTGTTCACCTGGTTCGCGGGCTACCGGATGCAGTTCTTCGCCGCGCAGGGGCTGGCGATCGACGTCTCGGACGTGTGGCGGGAGATCGGCGGCGACTACACGCAGGCGTTCAAGGACCAGTCGACCGGGACCGACGGCAAGCAGTACTTCGTGCCGGCCACGTACTACCCCTGGGCGGTCTTCTACCGCAAGAGCGTCTGGCAGGAGAAGGGATACCAGCCGCCGGCCACGCTGGACGAGTTCACCGCGCTGGCCAGGAAGATGAAGGCCGACGGGCTCATCCCGATCGCGTTCGCCGACAAGGACGGCTGGCCGGCGATGGGCACGTTCGACATTCTCAACATGCGGATCAACGGCTACGACTTCCACGTCTCGCTCATGGCGGGCAAGGAGTCGTGGACCGACCCGAAGGTCAAGCAGGTCTTCGACACCTGGCGGGGCCTGATGGAGTACCACCAGCCGGCCGCGCTCGGCCGCACCTGGCAGGAGGCCGGGCAGTCGCTGGCGCAGAAGAAGACCGGGATGTACCTCCTGGGGATGTTCGTCGCCCAGCAGTTCCCCGAGGCCGACCGCGCGGACCTCGACTTCTTCACCTTCCCCGAGATCAACCCGGCGTACGGGACCGACTCGATCGACGCCCCCATCGACGGCTACATGATCTCCGCCAAGGCCAAGAACGTGGACGGCGCCAAGGCGCTGCTCAAGCAACTCGCCCAGGCCTCCTCGCAGAACATCGCCACGAAGCTGGACCCGGGCACGCTGGCCGCCAGCTCCAAGGCCGACACCTCCGGCTACAGCGCCCTGCAGAAGCGCGGCGCCGAGCTGGTGTCGAAGGCCACCCACATCGCGCAGTTCCTCGACCGCGACACGCGGCCGGACTTCGCCTCCACCGTGATGATCCCGTCGCTGCAGTCGTTCGTGAGCAAGCCCGGCGAGATCGACTCCCTGCTGGCGAGCATCGAGAAGCAGAAGGCCAACATCTTCCGCTGATGGCAGTCAAAACCCGCCGCTACTCCGCCCGCGACGTGACCATCCTGGTCATCGGGCTGGGGATGGCCATCGTCGTCAACGTGGGCCTCATCTGGGGGCCCACGCTGGCCTCCGTCGGGCTCTCCGCCACCGACTGGAACGGCATCGGGCCGATCGAGTGGGTGGGCGGGCAGAACTACCACGACCTGGCGGCCGAATATCCGCCGTTCTGGTCGGCCGTCCGCAACAACCTGCTGTGGCTGGGCTTCCTCGGGCTGGTCGCGACGCCGTTCGGGCTGTTCTGCGCGGTGCTGCTGGACCGGCGGCTGCGGCTGTCGCGCGTCTACCAGAGCGCGCTCTACATGCCGGTCGTGCTGTCGCTGGCCGTCGTGGGCTTCATCGCGCAGCTCGTCTACTCCTCCGACTACGGCGTGCTGAACGCGGTGACCGGGCTGACCGTGGACTGGCTGGGCGACAGCTCGATCAACATCTGGGTCGTCATGGTCGCGGCCGGATGGCGGCACGTCGGCTACGTCATGGTCATCTACCTGGCCGGGCTGAAGGCGGTCGATCCGGCGCTGAAGGAGGCGGCGGCCATCGACGGGGCCGACGAGCGGCAGGCGTTCTTCCGCGTGGTGTTCCCGACCCTGCGGCCGGTCAACGTGATCGTGCTGGTCATCACGGTGATCGAGGCGCTGCGGGCCTTCGACATCGTCTACGCCATCAACAAGGGCAGGAACGGGCTGGAGCTGCTGTCCGTGCTCGTCACCGAGAACATCGTGGGCGAGGCCAGCAGGATCGGGTTCGGCTCGGCGATCGCGGTGATCCTGCTGGTGATCTCGCTGGGGTTCATCGTCACCTACCTGTCGCAGATGTTCAGGGAGGAACGATGACGCTCACGGCCCCGCCCGCCGCTCCCCCGGCCCAGGAGCGGCGCGCGCCGTCCCGGCGTCCGGTGCGGCCGCTGCGGATCCTGCTCCACGCCTTCCTGACGCTGGTGGCCCTCGGGTGGCTGCTGCCGCTCGCGCTGGCCGTCTACGCGTCGCTGCGCCCGTACGAGGAGACCGCCCGCCTGGGCTACTTCTCGCTGCCCGAGCACCTCACGCTCGGCTACTACGGACAGGCGTGGTCCCAGGCCGAGCTGCCCCGCTACTACCTCAACACGTTGATCATCGTCGTGCCCGGCGTGCTGATCACGTTGTTCATGGCGTCGTTCACGGCCTTCGCCATCGCGCGGCTGCGCATTCCCGGGCGCAAGGCGCTGCTGATCGTGTTCACCGCCGGGAACCTGCTGCCACCGCAGGTCCTCATCACCCCGCTCTACACCCTCTACACCCTCGTCCCGCTGCCCGCGTGGCTGTCGGACTCGCAGTCGCTCTACGACTCCTACCTGGGGCTGGTCCTGGTCCACGTGGCGTTCCAGTTCGGGTTCTGCGTGTTCGTCATGGCGAACTTCATGCGCACGATCCCCGAGGAGATCACCGAGGCGGCGCTGGTGGACGGGGCCTCGGTGTGGAAGCGGTACTGGCGGCTGACGCTGCCGCTGTGCCGTCCGGTGCTGGCGGCGCTGTCCACGCTGCAGTTCACCTGGATGTACAACGACTTCCTGTGGGCGCTGGTGCTGATGTCGTCGGGCGACAAGCTGCCGGTCACCTCCGCGCTGAACAACCTGCGCGGCCAGTTCTTCACCGACTACAACCTGCTGGCCGCCGGGTCGGTGCTGGTGGCGCTGCCCACGCTGATCGTCTTCCAGCTCCTGCACAAGCAGTTCGTCGCCGGTCTGACGCTGGGGGCCACCAAGGGTTAGAGGGGGCTAGAGGAGGGTGCGGAAGCGGGCGGCCACGTGCTCCCACGCCCAGTCGCGGACGATCCAGTCACGGCCGCCCGCGCCCATCTTGCGGGCCTTGTCGGGGTCGGTCAGCAACTCGACGATCGCCTGGGCCACCTCGGCCGGGTCCTCGCCGTCCACGACCAGCCCCGTCTCGCCGGGCCGCACGGCGTCGGGCGCGCCGCCGGACGCGCCCGCCACCACCGGCAGCCCGGTGGCGGACGCCTCCAGGAACACGATCCCGAGCCCTTCCACGTCCACCCCCTTCCACCGGGTACGGCACGGCATCGCGAACACGTCGGCGGCGGCGTAGTAACCGGGCAGGCTCGCGGCCGGCACCGTGCCGGTGAACCTGATCGACTCCCGCCCCGCCGCCAGGCGTTCCAGCGTCCCGCGGTGGGGGCCGCCGCCGACCAGCAGCAGCACCGCCTCCGGCACCGAGCGCAGCACCCGGGGCCAGGCCCTGATGAGCTGGTCCTGGCCCTTCCTCGGCACCAGCCGCGACACGCACACGACCACCGGCCTGCCGTCCAGGCCCAGCTCCGCCTTGGGCGCGTCGGGGCGGAACTGGCCGACGTCCACGCCGGGCGCCAGCCGTACGAGCTTGCCCGGCGGGACTGCGGCGACCAGGCGGCCGCGCGTGTACTCGCCCAGGTACGTCACCACGTCGGCGTGCTCGCCAATCCTGCGCAGCACGGCGCGGAAGCCCGGCGCGCTCGCCCACGACGCCTCGTGGCCGTGGGTGAGCATCACCACGCGCCGCGCCCCCGCCCGGCGCAGGCGGGGGGCGAGCAGCCCGAGCGGCGCCGCCGCCCCGAACACCACGGTCTGCGCGCCGTGCTCGGCCACCAGCCTCGCCGCCCTGCGGGCGACGGCCGGCGTCGGGAGCATGAGCCGCGTCGGATGGCGCACGATCGGGAACGGCTGGAGCTCGTCGAACTCCTCGCAGCCCGGCCAGGCGGGCGCATAGACGACCACGCCCGGCGTGCGCAGCGCGAGGCCGTGCACGAACGACTGGATGCCGCCCGGCCTGGGCGGGAAGTCGTTCGTGACGACGAGCACCTTGGGCCCCGCACCCGGCGTCGCGCCGGCCGCCGCGCTTGTCACCGCACGGGTCACCGCACGTGTCACCGCACGTGTCACTGCACGGGGACGCCGTTCAGCTTGGCCCATGCACGGGCCATCGCGATGCGCTCGGGGCTGGAAGGATGGGACGCATAGAGCACATATTCCACCGCATCCGGCGACAAGTCGGAAATATTGGTGACTGCCAGGCGTTTCTGCATCGCTATGAACGTGGCCGGATCGTGCGTGAGGTCCAGCGCATGAAGGTCGGCCCTGGCCTCGATGTGGCGGCTGATCAGGTTCTCGGCGGGGCTCATGAGCAGCGAGCCGAAGGTCATCAGGCCTATGACCGCGCCGACCGCGCGCGGATCGCCCAGGCCTGTGACGCCGGTGCGGCGGCGTACCAGGTCGAACACCCAGAACAGCAGGATCGCGCCCAGCGCGGCGCCCAGGGCGCCGATGAACGTGCCGTAGAGCACGTCGTCTGTCTTGGCGTGGCCCAGCTCGTGCGCCACTACCAGCTCGACCTCGGCCTTCGGAGCCTTGAGCAGCGTGTCGTAGACGACGATGCGGCGCGTGGCGCCGAACCCGGACACGTAGGCGTTCAGCGCCGTCGTCCTGCGGGAGGCGTCGGCGACCAGCACGTCCTCGACCGGCACGCCGTCCCGCTTGGCCATGTCCAGGAGCTCGGTGCGGAGCTGGCCCTGCTGCATGGTCGTGAAGTCGTTGAACAGCGGCTCGAACACCACCGGGTAGACGAACGACGCCAGCACCGTCAGCGCGAACGCGCCCACGGCGGCCGGGATCCACCACCGCCTGAACTTGCGGGCCAGCGCCACGAGCACCAGCAGCATCAGGCTGAGCATGAACGCGTCGACGCCGATGTTCTTCAGCCGGTCGCTCGCCCAGGACCCCCAGGTCTGGATGGACAGGCCATAACCGCGCAGCAGGGTCTCGCCCCAGATGGCGATCGGCAGCTTGACCAGCTGGGTGAAGAGGGTGATGACCACGACGCCCAGCACCACGCGGACCCACCAGGAGCCTTTGAGCCACGCCACCAGCTTCACGCCGAGCGGGGTGGCGACGAGCAGTCCGGCGATGATCAGTGTGAGGGCCAGCGAGAGGTACGCGGGCAGGGTGCTGGCCGCGTCGAACGCCTCGGACCTGGCGATCTGCGCGGCGGTGAAGTCGCGGGCCGGGTCGGGTGGTCCGGAGGTCAGGAGGTGCCAGGGGGTGCTGAAGGCGGCCACGGCCGCGATCACCAGGCCGAGCAGCACGGCCGCCACCGCCGCCTGCCGCCTCAGCCGGCGCTCGCCGTCGGGCTCCGGCGGCCCTCCCCCGTTCACGGACACACCTTCACCATGCCCCCGCCTTCCGCCGCCGCTCTCCCCCTTCACGAACACACCACCGCCGGACACCGGACCCGCGCTCTCCCCTTTCACGGACGCGCCACCCCCGGACACCGGGCTGACGCCCTCCCCCTTTACTGGCGCGCTCTCACCGTGACCGCGCGCCTCGCCACTCAGAGCCGCGGCGCCTCCGGCCTCCTCACCCTCCTTCGACGCCTCTTGCGACGCGTCGTCCACGTTCCGCCGTTCGCTCATCTGCCTCCCCCTCACGCGAGCTGGTCTCGCACGTAGTCGCGCCACCGTGCCGTCAGCGTGGCCGCGGAGAGGCCGAGCGCGGCGAGTGCTCGGTCTACGCCGCCCGCGCGGGCGTCACGGTAGAGCCTCACCAGCGTCCTCTCACCGAACCGGTCAGCCAGGAAGCGACACGCCAGCCAAGCCTCCTGGTACGCCCGGGCGAGCCGGACGGGGTCCCGCCCGTCAGCCGCGAAAGCCGCAGGTCCGGGCAATTCCCTCGGCAGCCTCCCGGCCCGCACCTCGGCGGCGAGCTCGGCGGCCGCGGTCCTCACGGGGAGGCCGGAGTCGCGGTAGCCGACGTAGTCGGCGAACCCCTCATAGAGCCATGGGGGCAGGCGGTCGGTGCCGGCGACGACGTGGGTGAGCTCGTGGGTGAGTACGACGTCCTTGCCGGTGGAGTTCAGCCTGGCGAAGAACTCGGGGACGATGATCACACGCCCGCGATCGGCCACCGCCGCCAGCCCGTCGACCCGCCCCACCCCGGCCAGCCCGGCCGCCTCGGCGGCGGACGAGGGAACGACTACGAGCGGTCGTACTGACCTTCCGAGCACGGCCGACACCCGCTGCCCCGCCCGATCAGCCCTCCGTGCGATGTCGCCGAGCTCGGCGGGTGCGGTGTGCCGGCCGACGACCACGGACCGCGCCCCACGGGCCACGACCTCGCCGTCACCCCACAGGCCGCGGACTTCGGCGGGAAGGATGGGGGAATCGGGGGTGGGGGCGCTGGCGGGGGCGGCGGCGAGAAGCAGGACGGAGACGATCGCAGCCCGCCGACTCACCTGCCCTGACACGATGCCCGATCGTAGCCGCCCGCCGGCCCATGACCGGCCACTCCGCACCCCGAACCGCGCGCCCGTGAGAGCCGTCCACCCGCACCGCATGCGGTGGCTGCGCGCCAGAGGACCGCACACCGCGCGCCACCGGACGGGGAGCCTGGCCCGCGAGCCGTGTCGCCGAGGGGCCGTGGGTTGGGCGGCTGTGGGCCTGTGCGGCCACGTGCGCGAGGCCGGGATGTGCGGCGGGTGGTGCCGCCCGTGCTCCGCCGTAAAAAATGAAAGTAACAATGGGAGAGCCCCGCCCGGAGGAGCCGGGCGGGGCTTCTTCACATGCCGGGACGAACAGCGCCGACGAACGACGCCCGCCGCCATTCACTCAGCTTGTCGATGCGTACCCGTTCGCCTGTCCGAGGCGAGTGGACCATCTTGCCCTTGCCGACGTACATGCCCACGTGGCCGAGCCCCCTGAAGAACATCAGGTCGCCGGGACGGAGGTTCCGCCACGAGACCTTGTTCTTGGTGCGGGCGAACTGGCTGGCCGCCACGCGTGGGAGCTTCACCCCGGCCTTCTTCCAGGCGTACTGGACGAGGCCGGAGCAGTCGAACGAACCAGGGCCTGTGCCTCCGTACCGGTACGGGTCACCGACCTGGTTCTTGGCCACGGCGACGGCCTTGCTGGCCTTCGCCTTCTGACGGGCGACCTTGGCCGCCCTCAGCGCCGCGGCCGAGGTCGTCTTCGAGGTTCCGGCGGTTGCGGCCGCCTTGGTCGTCGAAGCCGAATCGGTCGTGGCCGCCTGAGCCGTTGGGGCATGGAGGATCGCACCTCCGGCCGTCACGGTCATCGTGAGCGCTACGCCACTCAGGGCAATGCGGGACAGACGGGGGTTATGCAGGGAGGTAGACAGGATTTCTCCTTGACTCTTCCACGAATGCCTACCGGGTTAGCTGACGGATTCGGGCCTGGAAGTCGCCCTACGGCGCGATGTGCGCGCCGATTCACCCCCTGATCCCTGGGGAACTGGGATCGCTGGGTCCCCGGCTCCGTGCCTCCTGGCTGCACGGATTCGGCAGGCCAACCGTCCCGACCAATGTGTTGATATGGGGACATTTGGGCGGTTGACCAGCGGATCTTTATCTGTCTCACACCGGGAGGGACCGGTGCGGGTTCGCGGGGGACATGGCTTGTTCACCGCGACGTCGCCAGAAGCTACGCCGAAGGGTCAAGGATCGGCAAAGCGGAACATCGCTTGTAAAGATCAGATAGTGGAGTCAGTAAGGAGGGAAATCCCTGCTGGAACACCAGGTTCCGTTACCAAAATGTGACGCTGCTCACATTTGTTTTCGCGCCCGTTTGTCAGGCCCCAAATGTCGCGTTTGTCACACTTGTTGCGACTCGTCAGGCGCGCTGGATCGTTCCCATCGCCCATCAGCCGAACCTCGTTCGGCTGATGCGATCAACGATCCGGCGTCGTAGCTACGGGCGGATGGCGCCCACGAGGCGGCCGCCGTACGCCGAGAGTTTGACGACCTTGACCACGTCGCCCGTCTGCGGCGCGTGAACGATTTTCCCGTCGCCGGCGTAGATACTGACGTGACCCAGGCTCGAGCTGAAGATGAGGTCCCCCGGCTGGAGGGCGCTCAGTGAGACCTTGCGGCTCGCACCCCAGGCCCACTGCTGCCAGGTCGTGCGCGGCAGCGACACGCCCGCGGCGCGCCACGACGCCTGGGTCAGGCCGGAGCAGTCCCAGCCGCCCGGACCCGTCCCGCCGAACACGTACGGCTTGCCCACCTGGGCGAAGGCGAAGCGCAGAACGGCGGCGGCGTTGCCCGAGGCCGGGCCCGTGTACTGGATGCCGACGCTGTTCGGGTTGCCGGGGTTGTAGGCGCCCAGCTTCTTCAGGAGCTTCTTCTGCTCGGAGATCAGCTTCATGATCTCCGAGCGCTCCTTCTCGACCCCGTCCCGTTCCCGGTCGGCCGCCTCCAGCGCCTCTTCCGCCTTGTCGCGTTCGACCTTCAGCCCGCGGTTCTCCCGGTCGAACGCGGCCAGCTTCTCCGCCCGCTCCCGCGAGAGCTGCCCGGCCAGCGCCAGGCTCATCAGGAAGTCGTCGGGGCGGTCCGCGCTCACCAGGCCGGGCAGGGAGGTCACGTCGGTGCCGAGCTTGTAGCTGTCGACGGCCATGCCGATCACCTGGGCGCGCAGGTCCGCGACCGTCGCCAGCTTGGTCTTGTAGCGGTCGTTCAGCTTGGTGTAGGCGCCCTTGGCGGCCTTGTACCGCTCGGTGGCCGTGTTGAAGCGATCGACGACCTTGTCGGCCTTGTCGTTGAGCTTGTCGAGCTTGGCCTTGGCCTGTCCGAGGGTGGGCCGGGGATCAGCGACGGCGGCTCCCATGGGGGACAGGACCAGCCCGAACGCGAGACCCGCGGCCACCGGCACCCTGCCAAACCTCACTGTGTCGCCTCCCAGGGATGATATCTGGGGCGAATAGTACAGAAGTGGCGGGTGAGGTCACACGTTATCCGCCCAATTCGTAATATCCCTGGCACAGCGCGGCAAATCCGCACGTAAGGGGTGCAGGTAATCTAGGCCCGGCCCAGCCTGCGCAGCAGCAAGCCAGACGGAACGGGTCTGGCTCCCATCCGCCTGACGGACTCGGCCACCTCGCGGTCCGACGACACCACGGCCATGGCCCGGCCGGGCGGCTCGGCGCGTACGAGCTGGCGGATCAGATCGTCGGCGATCTCCCCCGGCTGGCTGAACAGCACTCGCACCCCGCGCGGCGCCACGACCTGCACCGGGGAGTTGAGCTCGGCCCCGTCGAACACGACGGTGACCTCGACCCTGGTCTGCGCCACCAGCCCGCCGAGCCCGGTCATGAGCCGGGTGCGCTGGTCGGCGAGGGTGAGCGTGCCGTAGCCGGTCTTGGTCACGTTGTAGCCGTCGATGATCAGGTGGACCTGCGGCAGGGCTAGGAGCTGGTCGAGGAGCTGCGGGTCGTCGTCGGCCAGCGCCCGCGCGGGCACCCCCCGGACGCCGGGCCGCTCGCCGGTGACCGCGGCGACCGAGTCGGCGGGCCGGCTGATCATCGTGGGCAGGGCGAGCTCCCTGCGCAGCCCGGCCGAGGCGTCCTGCAGCGCGTCGAGCAGCACCCGGATGCGGGCGTCCTCGATGCTCCTGCCCTCGCGGGCGGCCCGGCGCGAGGCCTCCAGCTGTTTCTCCACATCGGCCAGCCGCTCGCGCAGCCGCCGCAGCTCGGACTCGCCCGCGGTGCCCGCGGCCGTGGCGGCCGACCTGGCGTCCTCCGCCGCGTGCTCCATCTCGTCGGCCCGCTGCACCGCGCCCTTGGCCCGCTCGCGGGCGTCGTGGAGCTTGCGCCTCAAATCAGAATTTTCCGCGCGGGCCGCCCTGATCTGCTCGCGCAGCCGATCGGCCTCCTCCTTGGCGGCGGTCTTCTGCGCGGCGAGCTGCTCGCGGAGCCGGTTGACGGCCTCCTCGCGCTCCGATCCCTCGGCCGCCACGGCCGACTGCACCAGGTCCGTACGGGCGACCTCGATCATCTCCGCCCAGCCGGGCGGGCGGGTGAGGTAGGCGGCCGCGGCCACGAGCACGGGGTCGGCGGCCGGTGGGACATTCCCCTCGGCCAGGGACGCCACCAATTCGGGCCAGCCAGCCTCCACCGATTCGGCCACCAGCTCGCGGAACTTCTTGTCGTTCTCGAGCTGCGCCGCGATGGGCGCGCTGCCGAGTTTGGCGCGTTTTCGGGGGTCGAACTTGGCGATCCCGCGAAGGGGCGGCGGTATGGAGGCAGCGGGCATCGTCCCGAGGACCTGGGACGCCAGATCGACGACATTGAGCCGCACCTGCTCGGGAAGCGGGCGAGACAGGCCTTCACCCGCTGAACTCATCCCACTTGTCCCTTCGTGACATGCCCTTTCAGACAAGGGTACGGCTGCCGCGTACCTGACCGTAACGGCCACCTCTCTCTAGACAAGCGCTTGGTTGGGGATATACGACTGAGCCGGGACGGGTGTTCACCCAGGAGGCCGACCATGGCAGAAGAGATCCGCACCTCCACCCGTGACCTGGTGGAACTGCGCGACAGCCTGGCCCGCTGGCTGCGCGGGAGGGTCGGCGCGAGCGCCTCGGTGTCCGAGGTGTCCAGGCCCGCCGAGAACGGCATGTCCAGCGAGACCCTGTTCTTCACCGCGACCTGGGACGAAGGGCGAACGCGCTGCGTAGCCAGGCTCGCACCTGCGGTAGAAGCCGTTCCCGTGTTCCCCTCGTACGATCTTCGGGCGCAGTTCGAGATCATGCGCCTGGCCAGGCAGAAAGCTGGGATCCCAGCGCCCAGGGCCCTCTGGTTCGAGCCGGACCCGGAACACCTGGGCACGCCGTTCCTCGTCATGGAGCGCGAGGACGGCGACGTGCCGCCGGACGTGATGCCGTACACGTTCGGGAGCTGGCTGCTCGACGCGGCGCCCGCGGACCAGCGCAGGCTGCAGGACGCCGGCGTGGCGGTCCTGGCGGCGCTGCACCGGGCGGAGTTCACGCCCGCGGAGCTGGCCCCGTTCGGGGCCGCCGGGTTGCGCGCGCACGTCGAGGCGCAGCGGGGCTACTACGAGTGGGCCCACGGCGAGCGGCCGATCCCGGTGCTGGACCGGGCCTTCCGGTGGCTCGAGTCGCACTGGCCGCAGGAGCCCGGGCCGGACGTGCTGTGCTGGGGCGACGCCAGGATCGGGAACATGATGTTCAGGGACTTCACCCCGGTCGCGGTGCTCGACTGGGAGATGGCCGCGGTGGGGCCGCCCGAGCTGGACCTGTCCTGGATGATCTTCCTCCACCGCTTCTTCCAGGACATCACGGTCTCTGCAGGCTTTCCTGGCATGCCCGACTTCATGCGCAGCGAAGACGTTTGCAGGAAATATCGGGAAATAACGGGGTACGAGCCTCGCGACATGGACTTCTACGAGATGTACGCGGCGCTCCGGCACGGCATCGTCATGGCCAGGGTGTGGCAGCGCCGGATCCACTTCGGCGAGCAGCCCAGGCCCGACGACCCCGACGACCTGGTGCTGCACCGGGCCACGATCGAGGAGCTCCTGACCCGCTGACTACGTGCCGGCGTCGTAGACCAGCAGCGCGACCTGGACCCGGTTGTTGAGGTCGAGCTTGGACAGGATGCGCGAGACGTGCGCCTTGACCGTGGGCACGCTCATGTAGAGCTCCCGCGCGATCTCGGCGTTGGACCTGCCCTGCCCCACGGCCAGCGCCACCTCCCGCTCCCGCTCGCTGAGCCGGCCGAGCAGCTTCCTCGCCCGTGAGGTACGGTCTCCCGCCGCGCCGTCGGACACGTGCGTGATGAGCTGCCGCGTCACCGCGGGCGACAGGATCGGCTCGCCCGCGGCCACCTTCCTGATGGCCTGCACCAGGTCGCCCGGCGCGATGTCCTTCAGCAGGAACCCCGCAGCCCCCGCCCGCAGCGCCCGCAGCACCTGCGCGTCGGCGTGGAACGTGGTCAGCACCACCACCTCGGGCGGCGCGGACGTGCCGCGCAGCGCCTCGGTGGCGGTGAGCCCGTCGACGCCGGGCATGCGGATGTCCATCAGCACCACGTCGGGCCGGTGCTCGGCCACCAGCGGCGGCACCTCGGACCCGTCGCCGGCCTCGGCCACAATCATGATGTCCTCGGCGCCGCCCAGGATCATCGACAGCCCCGCCCGCACCATCGCGTCGTCGTCGACGATCAGCAGCCTGATCATGCGTCCTCCCGAGTCGTCTCCACCGGCCAGGGTAGCCACGCGCGCACCACGAACTCGCCGTCCTGTGTCGCGCCGTGCTCCAGCCGCCCGCCCGCCAGTTCGGCGCGTTCGGTCAGCCCGATGAGCCCGGCCCCGGCGCCCGGGATGTACGGGATGTGACGTACCCCCACGGGATTGCGCACCTCCGCCGACAGCCCCTCGCCCCGCGTGCCCGAGACGGCGACCGCCACGGGCGCCCCGCCCGCGTGCTTGCGCGCGTTGGTGAGCGCCTCCTGGACAATGCGGTAGACGTTGCGGCCGAGCCCTTCCGGCGCGTCGCCGCCGGCGCGCAGGTCGAGCCGGACGTCCATGCCCGCGTGGCGGCACTCCTCGACCAGCGTGGGCAGGTCGGCGAGCGTGGGCTGCGGCCGGTCGGGCACCGGGTCGTCGTCGCCGCCCGGCCCCGCGTGGCGCAGCACGCCGATGACCTCGCGCAGGTCCTGCAGTGCCAGGTGGGCGTTGGTCCTGATCGCCCCGGCCGCCCTGGCGATCTCCTCGGCGGGCGCGTCCGGCCGGAACTCCAGCGCGCCGGCGTGCAGGCTGAGCATGGAGATGCGGTGCGCGAGCACGTCGTGCATCTCCCGGGCGATGCGCTCGCGTTCGAGCCGCTTGGCCTCCTCCGCGGCGCTGTCGGCCCGCTGCCTGAGCGACCAGACGAGCTGCCGCCGGGCCCTGACCACGACGCCCCACGCGAACACGGTCAGCATCAGCGCCAGGGACAAGGCCACCATCTCGCCGCGCTCCGCGTCGGTGTGGTACCGCAGCAGGATGAAGGGCACGAGCGTGACGAGGGAGAACAGCATGACCGGGCCGGAGACCTTGAACGGCCGGTGCACCGCCACGGTGAACAGCCCGACGACCGAGGCCCCGCCGGCGAGCTCCAGATAGGACGAGAGCAGGGTGGCCACCAGCGCGAACCCCACCGGCCAGCGCCGCCGCAGCCACACCGCCACGCACGACAGCGCGCCCACCACCTGCTCCAGCAGCTGCAGCGGCTCCGGCTCGTCCTGGAGCTCCGGCAGGGTCATGACCGTGATGCCGCACGCGAGCAGGAACATGACGATGTCGACGATCCAGTCGCGGGTAGAGCGGCGCACCCGGCCGCCCTCCCTGCCGTCGCCGAGCAGCACCGACGGCAGCGCCCACCGGTATTCGTGCGTCACGTTCATCGACATTAGGCCCTGCCGAGGGTACGACGACAGCGACCAAAGTAGCTGCCGCGCGAGACCTACGGCCGACGCGGCCCCCGTGACCCGTGGACGACGCTGGGGACCATGAAAATGGTGCTGACGCTGCTCGGCTGGCTGCTGCTCCTGCAGGGAGTGGGTGGCCTGCTGAACACCCTGTTCGGTTGGTGGCGGTGGGCGCACGACCTGCTGGTGGTCAACCGGCTGCCGTTCCTGGAGGGCTACGAGGTGTTCGCGGCCATCGTGATCGGCGTGCTCGGGTTCGTGCTGCTGGCCGTGGTCGACTCGGGCAAGAACGCGGAGAGCGGCAGATGAACGCGGGCACGCCGGCCGGGCTGCGGCCGCCGCGCAACCAGGCCGATCCGCGGGCGGTCGCCTGGTGGACCGTTCAGGGGCTGATCCTGTTGGTGCCGGTGGCCGCCGCCGCGGTGGCGGCGTACTGGATCCTCACCTCGCGGCCGGTCTGGCTGGGGGCGTGCGTGGCGCTCTTCGCGGCGGGCTGCGTGGCGCTGGCGGTCCTGGCGCCGCGGGCCACCTACCGGGTGGAGCGTTGGGAGGTCACCGACCAGGCGGTCTACACCCGTAAAGGGTGGCTGACCCACACCTGGCGGGTGGCGCCGATGTCGCGGATCCAGCGGGTCGACACCGCGCGGGGGCCGGTGCAGCGATTGTTCGGGCTGGCGGACGTCACGGTGACCACGGCCTCCTCCGCGGGGGCCATCAAGATCGAGGCGCTGGACCACGCGGTGGCGGCCGAGCTGGCCGAGCGCCTCACCGCCCTCACCCAGGCCACGCCGGGGGACGCCACGTGAACGACGACCCCTTTCTTGGGGAGGGCTGGCGGCGGCTGGCGGGGCGGAGCCTCCTGGCCTCGGCGGTCAAGTCGCTGGCGATCGTCGCCGGCGTGGTGGCCGGTCTCCTGCGCTTCCTGACGAGCCGGGACTGGCCGATCGGCGGGATCGCGGCGGTCTGCGCGGCGGCCGCGATGCTGGTCGTCTCCGCCGTGGTGGCGTATGACGTGGCCAGGCTCCGTACGACGCGCTGGCGGCTCACCCGGGAACGCCTCGAACTGCGCTCGGGCATCACTCTCCGCCGGCACCGCTCGATCCCGCTGGACCGGGTCCGCAGCGTGAACCTGCGGGCCGACCCGGTGGCGCGGGTGTTCGGCCTGACCGTGGTCAAGGTGGGCACGGGCGAGCACGCGGCCGAGGGGACCGAGCTCGTGCTCGACCCGCTGGCCAGGCACGAGGCGGAGTCGCTGCGCCGTACCCTGCTGCGCCAGGACGAGCGGCCCGCGCCCGGCGACGGGCCGCTGGCGGAGCTGCGCTGGTCGTGGATCCGGTACGCGCCGCTGTCGCTGTGGTCGTTCACGGGGGCCGCGCTGGTGCTCGGGGCGCTCTACAAGGCGCTGAACTCGTTCGGGGCCAAGAGGCTCGTCACAGAGGCGGCCGACGGGCTGTGGGACTGGGTGACGGCGCGGCCGCTGGTGGCGGTCCCGCTGATCCTCGCGGTGAACCTGGCCGTCGGCGTCCTGGGCGCCGTCCTGCTGTTCGCCGAGTCGTGGGGACGTTACCGGCTGGAACGCGAGCCCGGCCGCCTCCGCCTCCACCGCGGCCTGCTGACCACCCGGTCCCTGACCCTGGAGGAGCGCAGGCTGCGCGGCGTGGAGATCAGCGAGCCGCTGCTGCTGAGGCTGGGCGGCGGGGCCCGCGTCAAGACCATCGCCACGGGGCTCGGCAAGGCGGACGAGCACGAGACCGAGGACGCCGCCGCCCTCACCCCTCCCCTCCCCCGCGCCCTGGCCTGGTCCCTCGCCACCAAGATCGCCAACATCCCCGCCGCACCACCGGCTCCCGCCACACCCCGGACGGATGTGCTCGGGCATGCCACGCCCGTGGACGCGCCCTGGCCGACGGCGGGCGTCACCGGCCACGGCACGGCCCCGGGCCGGCACCGGGCGACCGAGCGTGACGCGGGCGAAGCCGCCGGGCCGGACGCCGGCGCGGGCGGGCTGGGGATGGGTGCGCTGGTGCCGCATCGGGCGGCGGCCGGGCGGCGGCGGATCGTGCGGGCGCTGGTGACGGTGGCCGTGCTGGCCGCGGCCGCCGGCCTGGCGTCCTGGCTGCTGCCGTGGCAGTGGTCGCGGGCCGCCGTCTGGGCGATCCCCGCGCTGGCGCTGCCGTTCGGGATGTGGCTGGCCGTGGAGAGCGCCAGAAACCTCGGCCACGCGCTCGGCCGCCGCCACCTCGTCGCGAGGCAGGGCGCGGTGGTACGCAGGACGATCGCGCTCGACCGCAGAGGCGTCTCCGGCTGGACGATCACCGAGTCGTACTTCCAGCGCCGCAGCGGCCTGCTGACCGTCTCCGCCGCCACCGCCGCGGGCAAGGGCCACTACGACGTGGTGGACGTGGACCGCGGCGACGGCCTGGAGCTGGCGGCGCGGGCGGTTCCGGGCCTGCTCGAACCGTTCCTGGTCAGGGAAAAGAAGTGAGCCGCGTGATCCCCCTCGGTTTGCCCATGCCCCTGTACTGGACAAACGTGATCGCGCGGCTCAGGTCCTGCAAGACATAAAGGTATTTGTCGCGCTTGCAAGCGGGTTGCAGCTCCATTAACCGTTGACAGGATGATCCGTCAGGGGGATGTTTCCCGCGCGCGGCCGTCACCGAGGAGGGGCGCCACGCCCCTCCTCGACCGGGTCTGCTCAGCTGCCCGCGGGCTGCTTCGCCAGTTGGGCCATGAACGCCTCGGCCACGGTGACCACGCCGTCCATCGCCTCCTTCTGCGGCATGAACACGACCTTGGGCGAGGTGGCCGGCTCCTTCTCGGGCCGCTGGTGGCCGGAGAAGTCGATCCTGACGACCACCGGGCCCTTGCGCATCAGCACCGTGCCGGTGGACGCGGAGACCTCGCGGCTGTGCCGGTTCTGGATGAACTGCTGGTACGCCTGATCGCCCATCCCCTTGAGATCGGTGAGCTTGCCCCAGGAGATGCCGCCGATGGACGACTCCTCGAACTGCTTGTCGCCGCCCCGCTCGCTGGCGTAGTAGCTCACGGCCGCGCCCTCGTCGGCGGCGCCCGCCCGGTTGGTGAACCGGCGCACGGTGATCAGGACGCTGCGGATCTTCCTGATCCCCTCGCCCGCCCCGGGCACGTCCAGGTTGAGCCAGCGGCACTCGGTCTGGGCGTCGGAGCCGGCCTCGGTGCCGCGCGCCCTGGTGGTGGGCTCGGGCACGAGCCGCGTGGCCACCTCGGTCACGGCCCCGCACTCTCCGGGGAAGGCCGCCAGGACGGTCGGCGAGGGCTCGGGGCTCGCACTCGCGCTCGCACTCGGCGAGGCGGGGGCCTGCGACGGCTCCGGCTCGGCCAGCACGTTCGGGTGCTGCGCCTGCCAGGCCGCCATGCCCTTGGCGAAGAAGCCGGCCAGCCGGCTCACCTCGCGGATCGCGTTGTCCTCGGTGATCGACTGCGTGGTCTCGCTGGTCAGGATCTCCGCATCCTTGCGCTGCTGGCCCGCCTGGTACTTGATCTCGATCGTCATGTCGCCGACCCGGGCGTTGGCCTGGCCGTAGGAGTACCACAGCAGCTTGCCGCTGCGACGCCAGGTGTACTGGGCGTGCGCGGCGTCACCGACGCCCTGGATCTCCTTGATCGGGGAGACGTACTCCTTCTCGTCGGGCTTGAGCGAGGGCTTGGCGGTCGCGGCGTACCTGTCGCCGCCGTAGTCGACCTCGTACGAGTTCTGCGCCATGGACCTGCCGGTCTTGGCGCCGTCGGCCTTGTGCTGTTCGATCCGGACGTCGATCTCCCTGCTGCGCCAGAACTCGCCGAACGAGATGCGCCGGTTCTCCCATTTGCAGGTGAAGGAGACCGTGTAATCGCCTTCCCTGGAGTCCTTGGTGACGGTCGCGCCGGGCACGAGCCGGTCGGCCTCCTCCGCGGACAGCATGGCGCACACGTCCAGGCCGACGGGCGCCGAGGAGGCGGCCCGCGACGGCCGCTCGCTCTGCGCCGCGGGCGGCTGGGAGGGGCGCGAGACCTTGCTGACCACGAAGTACGCGCCCACCCCGCCCATCGCGACCAGCACCACGATGGCGGCGGCCAGCGTGGGCAGCAGCCAGGCGGGCCGCCGGGGCGGCGGTGGCGGTGGCATCGGAGGCAGGGTCGGTGGCTGGTTGGGCGGCTGGGTGGGCGGCTCGAAGCGCCTGCCCGGCACCTGGTACGGGGTGGTGGACGGCTCCCACTCGCTGCCGGGGTTCACTGGGACTCCTGGGGTTGCCCTGACTTGCGGGGAAACATGCTAGTCATCCCCCTTGCAAGGTACTTGCAGCACTCCCGCCCATTCTGGCAGCGGCCCCTCCCCGACGGCGCCCACTTCGAACGGCACGGTGCTCCGACGGGCTCACTTCGACAGGGCGGCCGAGACCAGACGGGCGACGGCGAGGGCGGGCTCCTTGTCCGCCGGGGCGCTGACCGGAACGTTCTCGCGGTGCCAGACCACCTCGCCGAGCACGTTGCTCGTGCGGAAGAGCACCGTGCTGTCGGACGAGCCCGTCGCGTCGCTGTTGATGTAGGCCTTGAAGCTGTTCTGGATGATCGCCGACTCCCCGACCCCCGGGACGTCGGAGACCGAGCCGCGGACCTCGCGCATCACGGTGCCCTCCGCGCCGGTGCGGCCGGTCTTCTCGCTGGCGAAGCGGCGCTGCGCCACCTGGGGGCCGCCGAGATCGCCGTCGGGCCGCTCCGCCCAGGCGCGGACGACGATACGGCGGCGGCCGTCCTCCCCGCCGTCACGCAGGATCCACTGGCACTCGCCCGGCCGGGTGGCCTCGCGCGACGGCTTGGCCTTCATGATCTGGGCCGCCTGCTCGTCGGTGAGCAGCTTGCAGGGATCGGGCGCCTTGGCGAACCTCCCGGTCTCAGCCTTGCCCAGTGCGCCCGCGGCGTACCAGCCGCCTGCTCCCAGTATCACGGCGGCGGCCAGCACGACGGGCACCAGCCACCGGCGGCGCCGGGGCACGGGGGCGGGTCCGGCCAGGGCGTTCAGCGCCTGGCGGACCTGGGCCGCCGTGGGGCGGGCCGCCGGGTTCTTGGCGAGCATGGCCATGAGCAGGCCGCCGAAGTCGCGGCCCGCCCGGACCGGCAACGGCGGCTCGTGCAGCAGCACCGCCGCCGTCACCGCCGCGGGCAGCGCCCGCTCGAACGGCGCGCGCCCCTCCACCGCGGTGTAGAGGCTGGCGCCGAGCGACCACAGGTCGGACGCCGGGCTGGAGGGCTCCTCGTTGAGCCGCTCGGGCGCCATGTAGCCGGGCGAGCCCGCGCCGCCGAACCTGCCGCCCTGACCGCCCATCGGCGTCGCGATGCCGAAGTCGGTGAGCATGGCGGAGCCGTCGAAGTCGAGCAGGATGTTCGCGGGCTTGACGTCCTGGTGGAGCATCCCGTGGGCGTGGGCGACCTCCAGCGCCGACAGCACGCGCAGCCCGACCGCGGCCACGAACCCGGGCGGCAGCGGCCCCTGATCCTTGATCACCTTGTCCAGCGAGCGGCCGGTGACCAGGTCCATGATGATCCACGGCTGGCCGCCCTCCAGGACGACGTCGTGCACCAGCACGATCGCCGGGTCGCGCAGCCGTCCGGCCGACCTGGCCTCGTGGATCGCCATGTCGGCGAACTCGGCCCGCTCCCGCGGGGTGAGCCCCTCCGGCACGCGTACCTGCTTGGCCGCGACCTGACGGTCGAGGATCTCGTCGATGGCCCGCCACACCGTGCCCGCGCCGCCCTGTCCGAGCCGCTCGATGAGACGGTAGCGGCCGGCCAGCAGATAGAGGTCATCCGGCATTGCGCAACGCCTGCTCGCTCGTCTGCGCCGCTTTCAGCGCCCGCTGCTTGATCTCCTCGTCGGTGGGTTTGTCCCCGAGGGTGGTGAACTGCACGGTGACCACCAGGTTGGCCAGGCGGTAGTAGATCTGGGAGGTGTGCACGCGGCCCGTGGGGCCCTTCAGCTCGAAGCCGAACGCCTCCTCGCCGACACCGGCGATCTCGCGGACCGAGGTGCGCGTGGCCCGCTGCGAGGTCTTCGCGCCGATCTCGTCCCAGGTCCAGTCGACCGTGCCGGTCCTCGTCCACCAGGTCTTCTGGCCCTTGAAGAGCGCGCCGGCCGTGGCCGGGGTCATCGACCACGGGTCGACGGTGTCGGAGTCCTTCTGCACCTGCAGGCCCACACCCGTGTTGGCGAGCGTCCAGCCGCACTTGGGGCCGTCGCCGTCGGCGCTCGCCTGCGCCTTGGGCGGGCTCTGCGTACGCAGCAGCGCGCCCACCTCCTCCTGGCTGATCAGCTTGCACACGTCCATGGGCACGGTGAACGCGTCCGGCACCGCGCCCGCCCGGTCCCTGAGGACGAGGAAGGCGGTCGCGCCGCCCGCGCCGAGCACGAGCGCCGTCGCCGCGGCGATCCAGATCGCGGCCCTGCCGGGCCGCTTGACCCTGGTCGGCGCGGTCACGTCCTGGTTGACGGGCAGATGCGGGGCATGCCCGCCGGCGGCCACCTGCCGGAGCGCGGACACGATCACCCGAGGATCGGGGCGGGCGGCCGGCTGGTGCGCCATCATGGCCGCCAGCAGCGGCCCCAGCGGCCCCGGAGCGGCCGGTACGGGCTCCGTCAGCGTGGCCCGCACCCGCTGGGCCGCCGACCCCCCGTAGGCCGGCGCGCCCGTCAGCGCGACGTAGAGCGTGGCGCCGAGCGACCACACGTCGCTGGCGGGCCCGCCCGGCTCGCCGGCCAGCCGCTCGGGCGCGATGAACCCGGGCGAGCCGATCATCAGCCCCTGCTCGGTGAGCGTGGCCTGGCCCTCCTGCCGGGCGATGCCGAAGTCGGTGAGGACCACCCGCCCGCTCTCGGTCAGGAACACGTTGCCCGGCTTGACGTCGCGGTGCTGCATCCCCAGCGCGTGTGCCGCGATCAACGCCTCCAGCACGTCGGCGCCGACCCGCGCGGCATGATCGGCCGGCATGGGTCCGAACTCGCGGACCGTCTCACCCAGCGTGCGGCCCCGCAGCAGCTCCATGACCAGCCAGGGCCGCTCCTGCTCGACGACCACGTCGTGCAGCGCCACGATGCCGGGATGGCGCAGCCGCGCCGTGGCCTGCGCCTCGCGCACGGCCCGCATCACCGAGTCGGAGCGCTCCTTGGGCGACATGCCCTCGGCCAGCGTGAGCTCCTTGACCGCCACCTCGCGGTCGAGCATCTCGTCCCTGGCCAGCCACACCTTCCCCATGCCGCCCGCGCCGAGCGGGCGCAACAGGGCATAGCGGCCGGCAAGTCTTCCCGAGGACATACAGGGAAGGGTAACTAAGGATCAAGAGCGGTGGTTATTCGTTCCTGTCGGTCTCCCTCTCTATGGTCTTGGAACGTGGACGTGGTTCAAGGCACTCTCGACGAGCTCGGCACTCCGCTGAGCGAGGTCACTTTCGTCGTTTTCGACCTCGAGACGACCGGCGGCGCCCCGTCCGAGGACGCCATCACCGAGATCGGCGCGGTCAAGGTGCGGGCGGGCGAGGTGCTGGGCGAGTTCTCGACGCTGGTCGACCCAGGAGGGCCGATCCCGCCGTTCATCTCGGTGCTGACCGGCATCACCGACGCGATGGTCGTGGCCGCGCCGCGGATCGAGGCGGTGCTGCCGAGCTTCCTGGAGTTCATCCGCGGGGCCACGCTGGTGGCCCACAACGCCGGCTTCGACACCCGCTTCGTCAAGGCCGCCTGCGCCGCCCACGGCTATCCTCCGCCGGCCAATCCGGTCGTCGACACCGTCGACCTGGCCCGCCGCGTGCTGACCCGCGACGAGGTGCCCAACGCCAAGCTGGCGACGCTGGCGAGGTTCTTCCGCAGCTCCACCGAGCCGTGCCACCGTGCCCTGCAGGACGCCAGGGCCACCGTCGAGGTGCTGCACGGGCTGATCGAGCGGGCCGGCTCGTTCCAGGTGCACACGCTCGAGGAGCTCAAGTCGTTCGTCCGCGCCCCCACGCCGGAGCAGCAGCGCAAGCGCCACCTGGCCGATTCGGTGCCGCACGCCCCCGGGGTCTACTTCTTCGAGGACGAGCGCGGCGAGGTCCTCTACATCGGCAAGAGCACCAACCTGCGCAACCGCGTACGCTCCTACTTCACCGCGGGCGAGACCCGCCCGCGCATCCGCGAGATGATCGGCATCGCCGAGCGGGTGCGCCACGTCGTCTGCGCGACCGCCCTGGAGGCGGAGGTCAGGGAGCTGCGCCTGATCGGCGGCGCCAAGCCGCGCTACAACCGCCGTTCCCGCTTTCCCGAGAAGGTGGTCTGGCTCAAGCTCACCACCGAGGCGTTCCCGCGGCTGTCGATCGTCCGCGAGCTCAAGGACGACGGGGCCACCTACCTCGGCCCGTTCGGCAGTGCCCGGCTGGCCGACGAGGCCCGCATCGCCCTGCACGAGGCGGTCCCCCTGCGCCAGTGCACCCAGCCCGTCACGCTGCGCACCCGGCGGGCGGCCTGCGTGCTTCACGAGATGGGCCGCTGCGGCGCGCCCTGCGAGGGCAAGGAGAGCCAGGAGGAATACGCGCTCCACGCGGAGAGCGCGCGCCGGGCCATGACGCTCGACGCCTCGCTCGTCTTCAGCGCCGTGTCGGCGCGCATGGAGCGGCTGTCGGTGGAGCAGCGCTACGAGGAGGCGTCGGTCGATCGCGACCGGCTGGCGGCCTTCGTCCGTACGGCGGCCCGCATGCAGCGCCTGAGCGCCATCACGCGCATCCCGCAGCTGGTGGCCGCCAGCCCGGCGTTCGGCGGCGGATGGGACATCCACGTCATCCGGTACGGGCGGCTGGCGGCGGCCGGGGTCATGCCGAAGGGCGCCCATCCGACCCCTTTCGTCGCCTCCCTCACGGCCACCGCCGAGGCGGTCATCCCGGGCGCCGGCCCGATCCACGCGGCCAGCGCCGAGGAGACCGAGTGCATCCTGCGCTGGCTGGAGTCGCCCGGGGTGCGGCTGGTGGAGGTGGAGGGCGAGTGGAGCCTGCCCGCCTGGGGCGCCGCCCGGCACAAGGCCCGCATCGACCTCGCGTACCGCCATCTTGATCAGCTCCGCAATCGGGAGGGGCGACCTTTGAGGTGAAACGATAGAGTTGATGCATGGTCACGGCTATCGTCCACATCAATGCAGAGGTAGACCGGATCCCGGAGGTCGCCCAGACGATCGCCGAGATCCAGGGGGTCAGCGAGGTCTACTCCATCACCGGCGAATACGACCTGCTGGCGATGGTGCGGGTGGCGGCGTACGAGGAGATCGCCGAGGTGGTCCCCGGGCGGATCAACAAGGTGGCCGGGGTGCTGCACACGGAGACGCACATCGCCTTCCGGGCCTACTCCAAGCACGACCTGGACGCCGCCTTCTCCATCGGCTTCCCCGAAGCCGACTGACCCACACGGGCCGACCCTCACACGGGCTGCCACACGCGGCTCGACCCCCACCGGCTGCCCCACGCGGGCTGACCTCATCGGTCGCGGCGGCCTGCCCGTCGATGCGCCGCCTCGAGACCTCTCGGGCTGAGCGCCCGCGACCAGCGCGACTTCCGGCGCCCGACCGCGCCGTCTTCCGGCGAGCCCGCCCCTCGGCCGTGTCTTCGGCCGGGGTCCCCCACCGCGTGCGAGCGCCTGTGACGACGCTCCCAGCCCCCGCCGGGCACGCCCGCGCATCCCAGGCACGGCACGCTCGCCGGACACCGTGGTCCCGCGGCGCGCTCCCCAGGCACGACACCCTCGCCGGGCGCCCAGGCCGCCTCTTCCCCGGCAACGCCCTCTTCCCCAGCAACGAGAACGGGATGAGACGGCGACGGGCCCGGACGAACGTGTCGTCCGGGCCCGTGCCGTATGTGGCGAGAGGTGATGTCAGTGCGTGAGGCTGCGGTCTTCCTCGCCACCGGAGCCGATGGCGGCGTGCTCTTCCTCGTGCCCGTGCCCGTGTCCCTCGTCCAGCGGGATCTTCTCCCCGCCGTACGCCTTCGACATGCGAGCGCGCAGCTTGCCGAGCGGACCGCGCATGCCCTTCGGCGGGATGCCCGCGGTGTCCTCGGCCACCGGCAGCATCGCCACCGGCTCCTTGCCCCGCACGTGGGCCTCAATGTCGTCCGCCGGCGGCGTGTGGACCTCGATGAACTCACCGTGCGGCAGCCGCTTGATGACGCCCGACTCCACGCCGTGCGAGACGACCGCGGCGTCGGAACGCTGCAGGCCGAGGCAGATGCGGTAGGTGATGATGTACGCCAGCGCCGGCGCGACGAAGACCAGCACCCGGCCGGCGTACGTCGTCACGTTGAGGCTGATGTGGAAGTTCGCCGAGATCTCGTCGTTGGCGCCCAGCAGCCAGAGCACGCCGTAGAACGTGATGGCCGACATGCCGATCGAGGTGCGGTGCGGGTTGTTGCGCGGCCGGTCCGCGACGTGGTGCTCGCGGTGGTCGCCCGTCACCCAGCGTTCGAGGAACGGGTAGAGCGCCAGGCCCGTCATGACGATGCCCATCGGCACCAGCGCCGGGATGATCACGCTCAGCGGCAGGGTGCCGGCATGGGAGGTGCCGAAGAGGTTGATCTCCCACGGCACCATGATGCGCAGCGCGCCTTCCAGGAAGCCCATGTAGAAGTCGGGCTGCGAACCCGCTGACACGTCGGCGGGCGTGTAGGGGCCGAACAGCCAGATCGGGTTGATCTGGGTGAACGTCGCCAGACCCGCCACCGTGGCCAGCGTGAACAGGAAGTACGCCCCCGCCTTCGCCATGAAGGCCGGGTAGAACGGCGCGCCGACCACGTTGTGGTTGTTGCGGCCCTTGCCCGGCATCTGCGTGTGCTTCTGCACCCACATGAGCACCATGTGAGCCGAGATGAGCGCCAGCAGGATGCCCGGGATGAGCAGGATGTGCAGCGAGTAGAACCGGGCGACGACATCCTCACCCGGATATTCCCCGCCGAACAGGAAGAACGTGATGTACGTGCCGACCAGCGGCAGCGAGATCGCCACACCCTCGGTGATCCGCAGACCGGCGCCGGAGAGCAGGTCGTCGGGGAGCGAGTAGCCGGTCAGACCCTCGGCGAGCGCCAGCGTCAGCAGCAGCACGCCGATGATCCAGTTGAGCTCGCGCGGCTTGCGGTAGGCGCCCGTGAAGAACACCCGCAGCATGTGGACCATCATGCCGGCCACGAACATCAGGGCCGCCCAGTGGTGCATCTGCCGGATGAGCAGACCACCCCGGACGTCGAAGCTGATCTCCAGCGACGACGCGTAGGCCTCCGACATCATGACGCCCTTGAGTGGCGCGTACGAGCCGTCGTAGGCGACCTCCATCATGCTGGGCTTGAACCAGAACGTCAGGAACGTACCGGTCAGCAGCAGGATGACGAACGAGTAGAGCGCGATCTCACCCAGCAGGAACGACCAGTGGTCCGGGAAGATCTTGCGCAGGTTGCGCTTGAGGAAATTGGCCCCGCCCAGGCGGTCGTCGAGGAATGTCGACGGCCCGGCGACGGCCTTGGGCACGGCGGTCAGATCGCTCATGCCTGGCCTCCCTTCTCCCTGGCCGCGCGCTCGGCGTCACCGCGTTCCCAGTAGCTCGGGCCGACCGGCACCTGGAAGTCGCCCTGGGCGATCAGGTAGCCCTCGGCGTCGACCGTGATCGGCAGCTGCGGCAGCGGCCTGGCGGCCGGACCGAAGATGACCTTCGCGCCGTCGGCCGCGTCGAACGTCGACTGGTGGCAGGGGCAGAGGATGTGGTGGGTGTTCTGCTCGTACAGGGCCGCGGGGCAGCCCACGTGCGTGCAGATCTTGGAGTACGCCACGATCCCGTCGTGCGTCCAGTTCTGCCGGACGCCGCTCTTGAGCTCCTCCGGGCGGAACTTGATCAGGATCAGCGTGGCCTTGGCGAGGGCGTTGAGGTCGTGCTGGTAGCCCTCGGGGACCACCGACAGGATGCCGCCGGGCGAGTTGAAGTCGGCGGCCCGGATGGGCTGGCCGGTGCCCTCGACGACGAGCCTGAGCGGCTTGCCCTCCTTGGTCTTCTCGCCCCAGACCGTGTGGCGCAGCAGCTTGTTGAACTTCGCGCCCGGCATCTTGCTGTTGTCGAGGTCGCGCAGCAGCACCACCGGCACGAGGCCGAGGGGCGCGGCGGCCAGCAGCAGCGTGCGGCGCATCAGCTTGCGCTTGACGAAGCCGCTCTCGTTGGCGCCCTGGACGAACGTGTCGGCGACCACCTCGCGGTCGTCCTCGGCGGAGGCCATCGGGTGGCGCTCCTGGACCAGGGAGTACTTCGGCATGATCATGCGTACCCAGATCACGATGCCGATCGCCAGTCCCAGGATCGCCACGGTCAGCGAGGTGCCCAGCGCGAAGTTGGACACTCCGGTCGCCTCGGGGCTGCCGACCTGGAAGACCACGTAGGAGATGATGAACGCGATCGCGGCCAGGAACGTGATCGTGAAGCAGAGCGCCACGATCTTCTCGGCCTTGCGGGCCTTGCTCTCGTCCGGCAGCGTGACGCCGGGGACGTCCTTCTCGACGTCCGGGGCCTCCGCGGTGCCGAGCATCGAGGTGCCCGGCGCGGGGGTGCCGATGACGCGCTTGGGTACGCGCTCATCGGGCTGCTCGATCTCGTGCTCGTTGTCTGTCATGACTTCTGTCGCTTCTTCGCGGTGATCCAGATGGCGGCGAGTGCGAGGACACTGAGGCCTGCGATCCACGCTACGAGACCTTCGGTCACCGGGCCAATGCGCCCGAGGCCGAAACCTCCCGGGTCCTTCTGCGCGCGGACCTGCGTGATGTAGGCGATCATGCTGCGCTTCTCTTCGGGCGTGATGGTCGAGTCGTTGAAGACCGGCATCGCCTGCGGGCCGGTGACCATCGCCTCGTAGATCTGGGTGGGGGTCGCCGAGTTGAGGTTGGGGGCGTACTTGCCCTGCGTCAGGGCTCCACCGGCACCGACCCAGTTGTGACACTGGATGCAGTTGGCGCGGAACAGCTCGCCGCCCTTGCCGGCGTCGCCGAGCTTGGCGTCGACCTGCTCCTGGCCCGGGACCTGCGGGCCGCCGCCGAGCGACTGCACGTAGGCGCCGATCTGCCTGATCTTCGTCTCGTCGACCCAGGGCGCCATCGGCTTGCGCGGCGCCTGCGGACCCGGGTTGGCGGCGGGCATGCGGCCGGTGCCCATCTGGAAGTCGACCGCCGCGGCGCCGACGCCGACGAGCGTGGGCGCCGTCTTGGTGCCCTCCGCGTTCATGCCGTGGCAGCTGGAGCAGTGCTTGACGAACAAGCTCCTGCCCTCGGACACGTCATCGACCTTGCCTGCCGCCAGTGCCGCGTCGGCAGGCTTACCCGCCTGGACAAAGGCGGCGTATACCATCCCGACCAGCGCCAACGCCAAAATCAGGACGGCATATCTCGCGAGGGGATGCCGCCGCCAAGCGGTGATCCTAGTCACAGAGATCCCGTTCCTTAACGAATGATGTAGATGGTCGCGAAAAGACCAATCCAGACGACGTCTACGAAGTGCCAGTAGTAGGACACGACGATCGCGCTGGTGGCCTGCTCATGCGTGAAGCGCTTCGCGGCGTACGTGCGTCCCAGCATGAACAGGAACGCGAATAGGCCACCGGTCACGTGCAGGCCGTGGAAGCCCGTCGTCAGGTAGAACACCGAGGTGTAAGGGTTGGCGGACAAGGTCGCGCCCTCTGATGCCAGCTCGCCGTACTCGTACAGCTGCCCGGCCACGAAGACCGCGCCCATGAGGAAGCTGACGATGTACCAGAAGCGGAGCTTGCCGACCTGCCCCTTCTCCGCGGCCCACACGCCCAGCTGGCACGTCACACTCGACAGAACCAGGATGATCGTGTTGGCCGTCGCGAACGGGATGTTCAGGTGAGCGCCCTCGGCGGCCTCCAGGCCGACCTTGTGGAAGGCGGGGCCCCAATCGAAGCCGTTGCCCACGCTCACCGACCGGATGGTGAAGTACATCGCGAACAGCGCCGCGAAGAACATGAGCTCAGAGGACAGCCAGACGATCGTCCCGACACTGACCAGATTGGGTCTGCGGTACGACTGTGCTGTCGTCGTCGAAGTTATTGCGGATGCTGTCGCCACGGGCAGCATTATTGCGGCTTCGGTGGTCGGTCCCGCGCACGACCCCCCGGTTAGCAGGTACAAACCGGGAGGCAACCTGGGAGAATCGCCTCAAAACCCCCTGTCAGGCATGGTGGCCTGGGAATGCACACCGGCGCACCGGTACGATCCGAGGTGACCATACTGCTACAAGGGATAGCGAGCGCGACAGTGACCTCCACTGGGAGCACCGACGACACGATGAGGGTCCTCGTCTACAGCGACGACGCCGCCACCAGGGCCGAGGTGATCCAGGCCATCGGCAGGCGCCCCGCCGCCGACGTACCCCTCGTGGAGATCGTGGAATGCGCCACCGAGCCCAAGGTCCACCAGTGGCTGGGCTCGGGCGAGATCGACGTGGCCGTCCTCGACGGCGAGACGCAGCCCGCGGGCGGCATGGGCGTCTCCCGCCAGGCCAAGGACGAGGTCTACGACTGCCCGCCCATCTGCCTGATCATCGCCAGGCGCGACGACCGCTGGCTGGCCGACTGGTCCAAGGCCGACGCCGTGGTGCCGCAGCCGCTGGAGCCCATGGTCCTGGCCGACACCGTGGCCGACCTCATGCGCCGCCGCTCCTCGACCCGACTCAACGCTAAGTAGGTGCCCATGGACTCCCGGACGACCTGGCCCACCCTGCTGTCCGCTCTCCTGTCCGGAGAGCACCTCACCTCCGACGAGTCGGCCTGGGCGATGCGGGAGATCATGTCCGGCGCCGCGACGCCGTCCCAGATCGCCGGCTTCGTGGTGGCGTTGCGCGCCAAGGGCGAGACGGTGGCCGAGGTCGTGGGCCTGGCCCGCACCATGCTGGATCTGGCCACGCCGCTGAGCGTGGAGGGGCCCGTGGTCGACGTGGTCGGCACGGGAGGCGACCGCGCCCACACGGTCAACGTCTCGACGATGGCCGCCATCGTGGCCGCCGCCGCGGGCGCCCGGGTCGTCAAGCACGGCAACCGCGCCGCCTCGTCCTCGTGCGGCGCCGCCGACGTCCTGGAGCACCTGGGCATCCGGCTCGACCTCACGCCGGAGCAGACGGCGCGGGTGGCCGAGCAGGCGGGCATCGCCTTCTGCTTCGCCCCGGTCTACCACCCCGCGCTGCGCTTCGCCGGGCCGACGCGCAAGGAGATCGGCGTACCCACGATCTTCAACTTCCTCGGCCCGCTCACCAACCCGGCCCGCCCGGCCGCCCAGGCCATCGGCGTCTTCGACGCCAAGATGCTGCCCGTGCTGGCGGGCGTCTTCGCCGAGCGCGGCGTCAGCGCGCTGGTGTTCCGCGGCGACGACGGGCTCGACGAGCTGACCATCGCGGACACCTCGACGGTCTGGGTGGTCAAGGAGGGCACGGCCACGCAGACGACCTTCGACCCGTCCGTGCTCGGCATCCCGCGCGCCGACGTGGGCGCGCTGCGGGGCGGGGACGTGGCCTTCAACGCCCAGGCCGTGCACGACCTGCTGCAGGGGAAGACGGGGCCGGTGCGCGACGCCGTCCTGCTCAACGCCGCCGCGGCCCTGGTGGCCCTCAACGGGCCGGGCGACGACCTCGACGCCGCCATGACCGGCGGCTACGCCCGCGCGGTCCAGGCCGTCGACTCCGGCGCGGCCGCCGCCACCCTCGACCGCTGGATCGAGGTCAGCGCCACCGTCAACGGCGCCTGACCGCCCATTTCGAGGCGCGCCCCGGCCGAGGGGCGCGCCTCCCTCTGGAAGTACGCCCTCCGTCCGCTCGCCGCTGAGGCGCGCACGCCGCCGCAGCGCCGGGGTCCGTACGACGGCGCGGGGAGCGGATCGGAGCAGCGGCCGGCCAGTAGCTTCACCCTCGCCAGGCTCTCCCCCGCGGGCGGCCGCCCCCGTCCCGTCCCTCAGCGCCACGCAGACGGCCTGACCCTTCCCGCCCCCCGGGACGCATCACTTGGACGACGTCGCGGCGCTGAGGCGCGCACAGCGGCGCGGAGAGCGGGCCGGAACGGCGAACGCCCCTCCCCCGTGCGCGTCAGCCCAGGTCACGCAGGGCGCCGGACCCCGGTCCTTGCGAGCGCGCTGAGGCACCGCCGATCCGGGGCAGCCCTGAGCCGGAGCGCCGCTGAGCCCAGGGCGTGGCGAACCCGGGCTGTGGCGAACCCGGGCGCGTTCAGCCTCGTGTGTGGCGATCCGGAGCGTGGCCGGCCCCGAGTGTGGCGGGTCGGGGCGGGTGTCGGCGGGTCGGAAGGCGGTGGTCTAGGCCGTGGTCGGCGGCGCGAATCGGTATCAGAACGTGATGGTCGGCCCGTCCTTAAGCACGCTCCACTTGAGCCACTCCTTCCAGTTCTCCTGCCAATGCCCCCACCCGTTCGTGGGCTCCAGCTTCCGCGGCGACCCCGTGATGATGATCGGATCCCCGATCAGCGTGTTCTTGACGAACCAGATCGCGTTCTCCGGGCTGATGTTCACGCAGCCGTGGCTGACGTTCGAGTTCCCCTGCGACCCCACCGACCAGGGCGCGCTGTGCACGTACTCGCCGCTGTTGGAGATGCGGACGGTGTGGTAGACCATCAGCGAGTAGTAGCCCGACTGGCCGGGCCCGATCCCGGGCGAGGTCATGAGCGTGGAGTCCTCGCGCGACATCGCCAGGTGGATGCCGCCGGTGGTGTAGTACTTCCACTGCCCGCCCTGCCCCGCGCTCATCGGCATCTCGCGGATCTTCTTGCCGTCGCGCCGGACGTGCAGCACGTGCTCGTCGGTGCTGCCCTTGGTGATCTGCGAGCGGCCGATCTTGAAGTCGAGCCGTACGTCGCGCTTGCCGTACAGGCCGGGGCCCCCGCGCACGCCGGCCAGCTTCGCCTCCAGCCGCACCTTCGTGTGCGCGGGCCAGTACTCCAGCGGCCGGAAGTCCACGTGGCTGTCGTCGAACCAGTGCCAGGCGCCCTCCACGGGCCTGGAGCTGCGGACCGTGAGGTTGCGCTCGACGGACACCCGGTCGGCGACCGGCTTGTCGAAGGCGATCATGATGGGCATGCCGACGCCGACCGTCAGCCCGGTGTCGTCCTTGTTCGGGGTGATGGTCTGGATGTCGAACGTCTTGTTGCCCTTGATCGTGGAGAACGTGCTGGTGGTCTGGGTCTGCTTGCCCGCGGCGTCCGCGGAGACGGCGGTGATCGTGTAGCTCGCCCCGGGGCGGGCGGTGACGGTGCTGCGCCAGTTGGTGCCGTCGGCGCTCAGGACGCCCTTGAGCGCCCCGGACTTGCCGCCGTCCACCCGTACGCTCTTGAGCGTGCCTCCACGGGCCGAGACGACCACGGGCTGGTCTGTGGCCACGTTCGCGGCCTTGTCCTGCGGAGAGAACGTCACAGCGGGCCCCTGGGCCCCGCCGGCCATGGCGACCCCCTCAGGCTTCGGGGCCGAGGCCCCCGAGCACGCCGCCAGCAGCGCCAGCGCCAGCAGGCCGGCCGATCCATTCGCTACGCGCCCCACGTATGACTCCCTCGTCCGACAACGAACCCCTTGACCTGCTCACCACCCGGTTGTGCCCGAAAAGGCCCTTAGTGGCGGTCCGCATAGCAGACGCCTCATTACTACCCTCAGTGATCGAATAACCACATCGGATCACCGTTAAAGAACACAAAAAAACGGGCGTCCCCCCTCAAGGGAGACGCCCGCTCAGGCAGCCCGGGTCAGTGCGAGAAGTTGCCCCGGTAGTACTGGAAGACGAAGCCGATCATGGCCATGATGACCAGGAAGATCCCGATCAGGAACATCCAGAAGCCGATCACGAACCCGGCGAAGGCGAAGGCCGCCGCCAGGCACAGGAACAGCGGCCACCAGCTGCTCGGGCTGAAGAACCCGATCTCGCCCGCGCCGTCGCTGATCTCGGCCTGCTTGTCGTCCTCCGGCTGGGCGCCGATGCGCCGCGCGGTGAACATCAGGTAGTAGCCGACCATGAACGCGAACCCGACCGAGATCGCCATGGCCGTGGTGCCCACCGGCTCACCGTGGCCCGTCGCCGCCTTGGTCCAGAACCAGTAGGCGACATCGACACCGGCGAAGAACAGGCCGCACGCGAGGAACAGCCAACCCTGGACCTTCATCAGGCCTCGACCTCCGATGCCGTCGGCTTGGCGGACACGTGCGGGTAGTGCAGGTCGAACGCGGGACGCTCGGACCGGATGCGCGGCAGCGAGGTGAAGTTGTGCCGCGGCGGCGGGCAGGAGGTCGCCCATTCGAGCGAGCCGCCGTAGCCCCACGGGTCGTCGACGGTGACCTTCGGCGCGCTGCGCCAGGTCTTCCAGACGTTGTAGAAGAACGGCAGCGTCGAGGCGCCCAGGATGAACGCGCCCACCGACGAGATCATGTTGAGGTCGGTGAAGCCGTCGGCCGGGCTGTAGTCGGCGTAACGACGCGGGAAGCCGAGCATGCCCAGCCAGTGCTGGATGAGGAACGTCGTGTGGAAGCCGATGAACAGCAGCCAGAAGTGCAGCTTGCCCAGCTTGTCGTCGAGCATCTTGCCGGTGAACTTGGGCCACCAGAAGTAGAAGCCCGCGAACATGGCGAACACGACGGTGCCGAAGACCACGTAGTGGAAGTGGGCGACGACGAAGTAGGTGTCGCTGATGTGGAAGTCGAGCGGCGGCGAGGCCAGGATGACGCCCGTCAGGCCGCCCAGGAGGAACGTGACGAGGAAGCCGACCGAGAACAGCATCGGCGACTCGAAGGACAGATGCCCTCGCCACATCGTTCCGACCCAGTTGAAGAACTTCACACCTGTCGGCACCGCGATGAGGAACGTCATGAACGAGAAGAACGGCAGCAACACCTGCCCGGTCGGGAACATGTGGTGCGCCCAGACCGTGATGGACAGACCGGCGATCGAGATCGTCGCGACCACGAGGCTGATGTAACCGAAGACCGGCTTGCGGCTGAAGACCGGCAGGATCTCGCTCACGATGCCGAAGAACGGCAGCGCGATGATGTACACCTCAGGGTGTCCGAAGAACCAGAACAGGTGCTGCCAGAGCAGCGCGCCTCCGTTGTCGGGGGCGAAGACGTGCGTGCCGAGCTTGCGGTCCGACTCCAGCACGAGCAGCGCGGCGGCCAGCACCGGGAAGGCCATCAGCACGAGCATGCTGGTCAGCAGGACGTTCCAGACGAAGATCGGCATGCGGAACATGGTCATGCCGGGCGCGCGCATGCAGATGATCGTGGTGATGAAGTTCACCGAGCCGAGGATCGTGCCGAGGCCGGACAGGGCCAGGCCCATGATCCACAGGTCGCTGCCGATGCCGGGCGAGTTGATCGCGTTGGACAGCGGCGTGTAGGCGAACCAGCCGAACGAGGCCGCGCCGCCCGGCGTGAAGAAGCCGGACACGGCGATGAGGCTGCCGAACAGGTAGAGCCAGTAGCTGACCATGTTGAGGCGCGGGAACGCCACGTCGGGGGCGCCGATCTGCAGCGGCATCAGCTCGTTGGCGAAGCCGGCGAACAGCGGCGTCGCGAACATCAGCAGCATGATCGTGCCGTGCATGGTGAACAGCTGGTTGAACTGCTCGTTGCTGGTGAACTGCATGCCCGGCTGCGCCAGCTCGGCCCGCATGATCAGCGCCATGACGCCGCCGATCAGGAAGAAGGCGAAGGACGTGATCAGATAGAGGTGCCCGATGATCTTGTGATCAGTGGAGGACAGCCACTTGGCGATCACCTGGCCCTTGGTGACGGGCCTGGCCGGCGCGCGAAGGGGTTCGTGGATGGCGGTCACTGGGCACTCCCAGCCTGGTTCGTAGCGATGTACTGGTTCCACTCGTTCGAATCGACGAGCTTCACGTTGAACAGCATGCGGCTGTGGTCGACACCGCAGAGCTCGGCGCACCGGCCCGCGAAGACCCCCGTACGGCCCAGAGTGGTGATCTCGAACTTGCGGCCCGGGTTGCCTTCCTTGATGCCGGGGATGACGTCCCGCTTGAACAGGAACTCCGGCACCCAGAACGAGTGGATGACGTCGTCGGTCGACAGGTCGAACTCGACCTTCGCCTTCGTCGGCAGGACCAGCTGGGGTCCCTGGTGATAGTCACTCACCGGCGTGCCGGCGACGGGGGCCAGGGTCTTGCCGTTGACCGTCGTGGTGAAGCGCCAGCTCCACTGGAAGGCCTCGACCTTGACCTTCACGGTCGCGTCGCCGTCCACCTTGGCCAGCACCTGGCTGTCACGCGCAGTGAAGAAGAAGAACACCGACACCATGACGAGCGGGATCAAGGTGTAGAGCATCTCGATCGGCAGGTTGTAGCGCACCTGCGGCGGCAGATCGGCCGAGGACTTGCGCTTGCGGTGGAAGATGGCCGCCCACACGATCAGAAAGATGACGACCGCACCCGTGGCGAGTGCGGCGATCCAGGCCCCGTTCCACAGGCTCTGGACCACGCCCGCCTGCTCGGTGACATGGTCGGGAAGAAGACCACGAGACCAGTCGGCCTTCGGAACGTCATTAGCACACGCCGTAGCAGTGGCCAGCAGCAACGCCAAAGCGGCGGCACGCGGCACCCTGCGCCGGGCCAACGAACGCCGCATCGTACGGCGAGTCGGACTCACGGATCGCCTACCCCACAGATGAAGCCCAAGAGTCTTTCTCTTGGGCGCTCTTATTTCCAGATGCACAGCTGATTGCAGACACATTAGCGTGCAGGTGCTTCGCCCTACCGCGCGACCCCTCGATGGCGCCGCAAGTGGGACGATGAGTCTCGTGGCGTATTTCGACGCGGCTTCGAGCGAGCCGCTCCACCCTCAGGCACGCGAGGCGCTGCTGGCGGCGATCGACGTCGGCTGGGCCGACCCCGCGAGACTGTACGGCCAGGCCCGCCGCGCACACCTGCTGCTGGAGCAGGCCCGCACGGAGGTGGCCGAGGCGCTCGGCGCGCGCCCGGACGAGGTGTCGTTCACATCGTCGGGCACGCAGGCCGTGCATCTCGGCGTGCTCGGCACCCTACACGGCAGACGCAGGGCCGGGCGCCACCTGATCACCAGCGCGGTCGAGCACTCCAGCGTGCTGCACGCCGGTGGCGTGCACGAACGCGACGGCGGCACGACCGAGACGGTGGGCGTGGACCTGACGGGGCGGGTGGATCTCGACCGGTTCACCGAGGCCGTCGCCCGGCCCGGCACCGCGCTGGCCTGCCTGCAGACGGCCAACCACGAGGTCGGCACGGTGCAGCCGGTGGCGGAGGCGGCCGCGGCGTGCCGGTCCCACGGGGTTCCGCTGCTGGTGGACGCGGCGCAGACGGCCGGCAGGATGCCGATCCCGCCCGGCTGGTCGGTGCTGACGGCCAGCGCACACAAGTGGGGCGGCCCCGCGGGCGTGGGCGTGCTGGTGGTGCGCAAGGGCACGCGGTTCCGCTCGTTCCTGCCCGAGGACGAGCGGGAGCGGCGGCGGGTGCCGGGGTTCGAGAACGTGCCCGGCATCGTCGCGGCGGCGGCCGCGCTGCGCGCGATGGCCGCGGACGCGGCGCAGGAGCAGGCGCGGCTGTCGGAGCTCGTGGCCAGGATCAGGGAGACGGTGCCGAAGATCGTCCCGGACGTCGAGGTGATCGGCGACCCGGTCGACCGGGCGCCGCACATCGTGACCTTTTCGTGTCTGTACGTCGACGGCGAGGCCTTGCTGACCGAGCTGGACAAGGCTGGTTTCGCTGTTTCGTCAGGAAGCTCGTGCACCGCTAGTACGCTTCGTCCATCGCACGTTCTTGAAGCGATGGGCGTGCTGACGCATGGCAATGTCCGGGTGTCGCTGCCCAGGGGCGCCTCCGCGGCGGAGGTCGACAGATTCCTCGCCGTGCTGCCCGATCTGGTGCGCCGCATCCGGCAGGACGCAGGAGTCGCATGACCGAGGTTACCCAGCCGGCTTTGACGATCGACGCGCTCGGGAAGAAGTGCCCGATCCCGATCATCATGCTGGCGGAGCAGATCAACTACGTCCCGCTCAACGCGGTGGTGGCCGTGCTGGCCGACGATCCGGCGGCCTACACGGACGTGCCGGCCTGGTGCAGGCTCAAGTCACACCGGCACGTCGGCTCGTACGAGCTGCCCGAGGGCGGCTGGGCGATCCACGTCCGGCGCAACTACTGACATTCCCCCCGAAAGTGGGGTAGAGGCTTCCCGTACGAAGTCACCGACTTTCGGGGGAAAGCCATGACCAGAGGACATCCGCACGAGACCGCCCGTGACGTGATGCATCCGGGGGCCGAGTGCATCGGCGCGCACGAGACGCTCGACCGGGCGGCCCAGCTGATGCGCAACATGAACGTGGGGGCACTGCCCGTGTGCGGCCCCGACGAGCGGGTGAAGGGGATCATCACCGACCGCGACATCGTCGTCAAGTGCATCGCCTCGGGGCACGACCCGTCGAGGACGACGGCGGGCGAGCTGGCCGGGGGCCTGGTCTTCGTCACCCCGGAGACGTCCGTGGACGAGACGCTCACGCTGATGGAGCAGCACCAGATCAAGCGGCTCCCCGTGCTGTCGGACAACCGCATCGTCGGCATGATCACCGAGGCGGACCTGGCCAAGCACCTGCCGGACGACAAGCTCGCCGAGTTCCTGCACCACGTCTACGCGAGGAGCTGAGCCGTGCGGGCCGCCCCGGGGCCGCTCACAGCGGGCCGGGGCGGCCGAGCGGCGCCTACGGGTGGTAGCAGCGCACGTGATCGGCGATGTCCGCCGTGGCCTCCTTGCCGTACGCGGCGCCGAACCGCTCGAGGAAGACCTGCTGCCCGAGCTCGTACTCCTGGCCGCCGACGCGCTCGAGCACGTGGGTGGCGGTCAGGTTGCCGACCTGGCCGCAGCGCTCCAGCGGCAGCCCCCAGGCCAGCCCCGACAGGAACCCGGCGCGGAAGGCGTCGCCGACGCCGGTGGGGTCGGCCTTGCCCAGCTCGGGGGCGGGGGCGACGTGGATGGACGGCTCGCCCCTGCGGTCGATGACGGCGCCCTTGGGGCCGAGCGTGGTGATCCGGACGCCGACCCGGTGCAGGATCTCCTCGTCGGACCAGCCGGTCTTCTGCTCGATGAGCCCCTTCTCGTAGTCGTTGGAGAAGAGGTAGGCGGCGCCGTCGACGAGCTGGCGGATCTGCTCGTCGGCCATGCGCGCGAGCTGCTGGGAGATGTCGGCGGCGAAGGGGATGCCGCGCTGGCGGCACTCGTCGGTGTGGCGCAGCATCGCGTCGGGGTCGTTGGGGCTGATCAGCACCAGGTCGAGGCCGTCCAGACGGTCGGCGACGGGCTTCAGCTCGATCAGCCGGGCCTCTGCCATGGCCCCGGTGTAGAACGAGGCGATCTGGTTGTGGTGCTGGTCGGTCGTGCACAGGAAGCGCGCGGTGTGCTGGGTCTCCGAGATGTGCACGGAGTCGCAGTCGACGCCGTGGCGCTCCAGCCACGAGCGGTAGTCGGCGAAGTCGTTGCCGACGGCTCCCACGAGAACCGGCTTGAGGCCGAGGCAGGCCATGCCGAACGCGATGTTCGCGGCGCAGCCGCCACGACGGATCTGAAGGTCATCGACCAGGAACGAGAGTGACACCCGATCGAGCTGCTCGGCGATGAGCTGTTCGCCGAAGCTTCCTGGGAAGGTCATCAGGTGGTCTGTCGCGATTGAGCCGGTAACGGCGATGCGCACGGGATTCTTCTTCCTCGTTGTCAGCAGGCCTATGAGCCCCACGAGAATACGCGAAGGTCCCGCACGCACAAAGGCGAGCGGGACCCGGCGGCCACCGACTAGTTGAAGGAGTCACCACAGGCGCAGGAGCCCGTGGCGTTGGGGTTGTCGATGGTGAACCCCGACTTCTCGATCGTGTCGACGAAGTCGATCGAGGCCCCCATCAGGTAAGGAGCGCTCATGCGGTCGGTGACCACGCTGACTCCCCCGAAGTCCGACACCACGTCACCGTCCATCGACCGGTCGTCGAAGAAGAGCTGGTAGCGCAGGCCGGAGCAACCACCCGGCTGCACGGCGACCCGCAGCTGCAGACCTTCCTCACCCTGCTGCTCAAGCAGGCTCTTGACCTTGGCGGCGGCCGCGTCAGTCAGGATCAGGCCCTGCGCCGTGGTCTCGCTGCTCTCAACCGTCATCTGCTGACTCCCTAACCCGGCTGTCTGTTTCCGACGTCCTACTAATGACGCTACCAACACCTGGCCCATGCCACACATTCCCGGGGGCGCCGCCCCCCGGAATAAGTAGGTATCCCCCATATGTCATGATGAGTATCGTCACTTCGACGATAAGGGGGTTTGGCCATGGCCACCCAGACTGGGCTGCCGCTCTACGTCCTCGGCCAGGGCACCGATCCGCACAGCGAGAAGGGGGTCGAGTGCCCGGGCGAGCTGCCGCCCGCCTCGGACCCCGACCTGGTGGAACGGGCCCGCAAGGCGAAGGAGGCGCTCGGCGACCGGCTGTTCGTGCTCGGGCACCACTACCAGCGCGACGAGGTCATCCAGTTCGCCGACGTCACGGGCGACTCGTTCAAGCTCGCCCGGCTCGCGGCGGCCAGGCCGGAGGCGGAGTTCATCGTCTTCTGCGGCGTGCACTTCATGGCCGAGTCGGCCGACATCCTGACCGGCGACCACCAGAGGGTCGTGCTGCCGGACCTGGCGGCCGGCTGCTCGATGGCGGACATGGCCACGTTCGACCAGGTCGAGGAGTGCTGGGAGGCCCTGGAGGACGCCGGCCTGGCCGATCAGGTGATCCCGGTCACGTACATGAACTCCAGCGCCGACATCAAGGCCTTCTGCGGCAGGAACGGCGGCGCGGTCTGCACCTCCTCCAACGCCCGCCGCGCCCTGGACTGGGCGTTCTCGCGCGGCGAGAAGGTCCTGTTCCTGCCCGACCAGCACCTGGGCCGCAACACGGCGGTGCTGGAGATGGGCATGTCCCTGGAGGACTGCGTCGTCTGGAACCCGCACCGCCCCAACGGCGGCCTCACCCAGGAGCAGCTGGAGCGGGCCAGGATGATCCTCTGGCGCGGCCACTGCTCGGTGCACGGCCGCTTCACGGCGGAGTCGGTCGACGACGTGCGCGCGCGCATCCCCGGCGTGAACGTCCTGGTGCACCCGGAGTGCCGGCACGAGGTCGTGCTCAAGGCGGACCACGTGGGCTCGACCGAGCACATCATCCAGACCCTGGAGGCGGCCCCCTCGGGCTCCAGCTGGGCGATCGGCACCGAGCTGAACCTGGTCAAGCGGCTGGCGCAGATGTTCCCCGACAAGAGCATCTCGTTCCTGGACAAGACGGTCTGCTACTGCTCGACCATGAACCGGATCGACCTGCCGCACCTGGTGTGGGCCCTGGAGTCCCTGGTGCTCGGGGAGGTCGTCAACCAGATCACGGTGGACGAGGACACCGCCCACTGGGCCCGGGCGGCCCTGGACCGCATGCTCGCCCTCCCCTAACCCAACCCCTCTAATCCGCGCCGGCCACGAACGCGCCCACCGCGGCCCGGAAACCCTCCGGATCCTCGACCCAGGGCAGGTGACCGGCGCCCGGCAGGGTCACCCGTGAGGCGTCCGGCAGCGCCCGCTCCAGCGAGTCCACCGCCCGGCGGGGCCGGATGTCCTCGGCCCCGTCGACGATCAGCACCGGCACCGCCAGCGCCGCACAGGCATCCCGCAACGCGGGTGTGCCCCAGTCACGCCTGCCCTCGGCGTTCAGGACGGCGTTGCACTCGAAGTTGACGCCGAGCCAGGGGGTCGCCATACGTTCGGCGTGCTCCATGGCCCGGCCGCGGTCGGCGAAGTCCGCCGTCCACTGCAGCACCGCGAACTCACGGTCCTCGGCGGCCGTGCGTTCGCGGCTCTCCAGCGCCGCCCAGCGCTCCACGTCCCCGCTCACCGCGCCGCGCAGGCGGAGCCGGTACTCCTCGCGCCAGGTGTCGCTCGGGTCGATGCCCGTGCCGGAGACGTAGACCAGGCCGCGTACGCGCTCGGGGTGGTCCAGGGCGTACCGCAGGGCCAGCTGGGCGCCCCACGAGTGGCCGAGCAGCACCATCGACTCCAGGCCGAAGTGGCGGCGGACGGCGTCGAGGTCCGCCACCGTCCGGCCCGTCGAGTACGGCCCGACCCGCTGCGAGCGGCCGCAGCCGCGCTGGTCCCACCGGTGGACGGCCGCGACGCCGGACAGCAGCCCGGCCACGTCCTCGAAGGTGTCCCACAGGCCCGGCCCGCCATGACAGAAGACGACGGGACGGCCTTCGCCGCTCCGCACCGCCCAGAGCCGCACGCCGTCGTCGGTCAGCACCGTCTCGTCCACGCGACCATGATCCCTCGCGGCGAGGCTCAGCGGAAGGCGGCGGCGTTGCGCCGGGCCCAGGCGGCGAACGGCTGAGGGGCCCGGCCCAGCACGCGCTCGACGTCCGGGCTGATCCGCCGCTCGGCCTCGGTCGGCTCGCCGAGGATGTCCAGCGTGGTGTCCGCGACCGGCGGGGGCATGAACGCCAGCATCTGCGCGCGGGCCTCCTCGCGGGTCTGCTCGACGAACGCGACCGGCTCGCCGATCGCCTGGCCGATGGCCTCGGCGTTCTGCCGCGGGGTCACCGCCTCCGGCCCGGTGAGCTCGTAGGTCCGGCCGTCGTGGCCCGGCTCCCGCAGCACGGCGGCGGCCACCGCGGCGATGTCGTCGGGGTCGATGATCGGCAGCCCGACGTCGCCGAACGGCGCCGCGACCGTGCGGTCCGCGCGGATCGACCCGGCCCAGGCGTACCTGTTGGAGGCGAATCCGCCCGGCCGCAGGATCGTCCACCGCGCTCCCGAGTCGACGACCGCGCGTTCCACCTCCGCCCCGAAGCGGCCGTGGGACGCGCTGTCCGGGCGGGTCACCACGCCCTGCGAGGAGAGCAGGACGATCCTGCCCGGCCCGCTCACCGCGGCGACGATCTCCTTGGGCTCGACGGCGAACAGGTCGCCGCCCGTGAGGAGGAACACCGCGTCCGCGCCCTCCAGCGCCGCGCTCATGCTGCCGGGGTCGGCCAGGTCGGCGGCGACCGCCCGCACGCCCTGCGGCACGTCGGCATCGGTGATGCGGCGGGACACGGCGGTGACCTGCTCCCCTGCCTCGGCCAGCAGCCGGACCAGCGTCCGCCCGACGTTCCCCGTGGCTCCCGTGACAACGATCATGATCTCTCCCAGTTGTTAGTTAGTCGGCTGACTCACTTGAGGGAGACCATAGCACGGCTCCGCCGCATATAGTTAGTCAGGTGACTGACTCAACGGGTTCGCGGGCGAGGACCGCGGCCGCCAAGCGCCAGCGGCTGATGGCCGCCGCCGCCCAGGTCGTGCACCGGCAGGGGGCGGAGCGCACCACCATCGCCGACATCGCCCACGCCGCCGACGTCCCCGTGGGCAACGTGTACTACTACTTCAAGACCAAGGACGACCTGGTCGCCGCCGCCCTCGCCGAGCACGCGCGGCAGCTGGAGCTCCTCACCGACCGCCTGGACGGGCTCGACGACCCGAGGGAGCGGCTGAAGGCCCTCGTGGAAGGGTGGGTCAGCCAGCGCGACCTCGCGGCCCGCTACGGCTGCCCGACCGGGACACTCGCCGCGGAGCTGGACAAACGCCCCGAGGGCGGCCTGGACGCGGAGGCCGGCCGCGTCATCCGGCTGTTGCTGGACTGGGTCGAGCGCCAGTTCCGCGAGCTCGGCCAGCCCGACCCCTGGGACCTCTCCCTGACGCTGGTGGGCGCCTACCAGGGCATGTCCCTGCTGGCCAACGCCCTGCGCGACCCCGACGTCATGACCCGCCAATGCGCTCGCCTGCTCGACTGGCTCGACTACCTGCCCGAGGCCCCCGCCGCCTGAAGGCCTCGACCCCGCCGGGCACGTACTTCGTGACGTCCGCCGCCCTCTTCGTGAGGTGGGCGGCCGGAGGTAACGGACTCCGATCCTTTTTCGCGGCATCCGCAGGAGGCCGGGACACCATGAGGATGTCCTGACGATCACCCTCCGCGGAACCGCACGGAGGGCTCCCACGTGGAGAATCTCCAGAAGGAGCGATCATGGAACGTCCGTCGAGGCGGGGATTACTGGGTGGCGCCGCGCTGGTGGCGGGTGCCGTGACGTTGCCCGCGTCCCCCGCCGGAGCCGCCGTGTCATCCGGCGGACCGGTCACGGGTCCGGTCACCGTGTACCCCGGCGACCCCCGCTACCAGGAGCTGACCGTGGGCTACAACCAGCGCTGGGTCGGCGCGCCCGACTATGTGCGCGTGGTCAGCTCGACCGCCCAGGTCGTCGCCGCGGTGCAGGAGGCGGTCGACGCGGGCAAGCGGATCTCGGTGGTGTCCGGCGGCCACTGCCTGGCCCCGTTCGTGTTCAACTCCGACGTGGACGTCGTCATCGACCTGTCCGGGCTGGACGAGGTGTACTTCGACCAGCAGCGGGGCGCGTTCGCGGTCGAGGGCGGCGCCCGGCTGTCGGGCGTCTACGACACGTTGTTCAAGAAGTGGGGCGTGACCATCCCCGGCGGGATGTGCCCCACGGTCGGCATCGGCGGCCACGCCACCGGCGGCGGGTACGGCTTCCTGTCCCGCCAGCTCGGGGCCGTGATCGACCACCTGGCGGCGGTCGAGGTCGTGGTCGTGGACCGCTCGGGCACCGCCCGGGCCGTGACGGCCTCGCGCGATCCGGGCGACCCCAACCGCGACCTGTGGTGGGCGTGCGCCGGCGGCGGGGGCGGCAACTTCGGCATCGTCACCCGCTTCTGGTTCCGGACGCCGGGCACGAGCGGCTCCAACCCGAGCCGCCTGCTCGTCAACCCGCCCAAGGACGTGCTGCTCAGCGCCGTCGGCATCCCGTGGAGCATGCTGGACCGCACGAAGTTCGCCACCCTGGTCACGAACTGGGGCGCCTGGTACGAGGGACACGCCGCGCCCGACTCCCCCGCCAGGATCCTGTCCGGCGTCGCGTCGCTGGCGCACCGCTCGAGCGGAAACGTCTTCCTGCTGACCCAGGTCGACGCCACCGCCCCCGACGCGGCGCGGATCCTCGGCGACTACCTGGGGGCCCTGACCGCCGGACTCGGCGTCGACGCCGTGGTGGCGGCCCAGCCGGCGCAGCGGCTCCCGTGGTTGCGCGCGGTCAAGTTGATCGCCGCCAGCATCCCCTCGTTCATCAACCCGACGCTGCGCGGCTCCTCCAAGTCGGCCTACCTGCGGCGCTCGTACACGGCCGAGCAGGCGGGCGCGATGTACGACGCGCTCACCCGTACGGACTTCGCCAACCCGGCGGCCGCGGTGACCCTGGCCGGGTTCAGCGGCGGCGCGATCAACGCCGTCCCCGCCACGCGGACCGCTCTGGCGCACCGCGACGCCGCGTTCTGGACGCTGTTCGAGACCCAGTGGCAGGACCCGGCCGCCGACGCCGCCAACATCGGCTGGCTGCGCGACCTGTACGGCTCGGTGTGGGCGGCCACCGGCGGCTACCCGGTGCCCGGCGACCAGGCCGACGGGTGCTACATCAACAACCCCGACCCCGACATCACCGACCCCGCGTTCAACCGCTCGGGCGTGCCGTGGCAGACGCTGTACTACAAGGGCAACTACGCCAGGCTCCAGCAGGTCAAGGCGGCCTACGACCCCCGCAACGTCTTCCGGCACGCGCAGTCGGTCTCGCTGCCGTAGCGGCACCTGGCCAAGTGCCGCACCGTACTTGACTTTGTCAGCGCGGCGCCGCCGGGCCCGCTTCCCGGCGCGGATGCGCGCTCCTAGCGTCGGACACACCGAGTGACGAAGGAGAACACCGTGATCCATCAACTCATCTTCGCCGCGCCCAAGCCCGGGATGACGGAGGAGGAGTTCCAGCAGTACTGGCTGAACGTGCACGCCGTCCGGTACGCGAGCAAGATCCCGCAGATCAGGAAATACCTGATCGGCACCCGGATCCCGCTCCGGCCCGACGAGGGCGAGCCGCTGTGGAGCGGCGTCGCGGAGATCTGGCTGCGCGACGAGCGGGAGCAGCTCGAGTCGCTGCAGACGCCCGAGTTCCTGGAAGGCGCGCGGGCCGACGAGCCGCGCTGGGCGGCGTTCTGGCGCACGCTCGTGCTCGACACCGACGCGCACGAGCCGGTGCCGGGGCCCGAGCTCGCCCCGCCGTCGGGCGTGAAGCTGATCGTGCTGGTCAAGCGGAAGGAAGGGCTGTCGCTGGCCGACTTCAGGAGCGCCGACCTCGGCCCGCACGCCGAACTGGTCGCTCAGGTGCCGGGGCTGCGCCGATACCTCCAGTGCCACGTCAGAGACGGCGCGTACGCCATCGGCGAGGCGGTGCTCGACGCCGCCCACCTCCTGTGGTTCGACGACAGGGACGCCATGGAGGCCGCGCTCGCCTCGCCCGAGTACGCCAAGGTCGTGGCCGACATGGAGACGCTGGTCGAGCCGAGGTACGTGCACCGGATGGCCGTCACCGAGCACTGGGTCATCGGGCCGGAGAGCCGCTGATGTCCGCCGGTGACCAGAAGAGGGAATACGACTACATCGTCGTGGGCGCCGGCGCGGCCGGGGCGGTCGTCGCCGCCAGGCTCGTCGAGCGGACCGAGGCACGCGTGCTCCTGCTGGAGTCCGGCGGCGACGCCGGCCTGGCGGCCATCCGCCAGACGGGCATCCCCGGCATGGCCTCGCTGTGGCAGGACCCCGCCGTCACCTGGCCGTACGTCACGGTCCCGCAGGCCGGGCTGGGCTGGCGGACGATCCCGCTGCCCCAGGGCAAGGTGTTGGGCGGCGGCAGCTCGGTCAACGCCATGCTGTACGTCCGGGGCAACCGCCGCGACTACGACGGCTGGGCCGCCCAGGGCAACGAGGGCTGGTCGTACGACGAGGTGCTGCCCTGCTTCAAACGGGCCGAGGACTACGAGGAGGGCGCCGGGCCGTACCACGGGGCGGACGGGCCGATGAAGGTGGCCCGCCTGTCGTCGATGTCGGAGGTGTCGCGCGCCTTCCTCCAGGCCGCCTCCGAGCTGGGCTTCCCCGGCGGGGAGGACTGGGACTACAACGGCGCCGCGCAGGAGGGCGCCTTCGCCTACCAGTCCACCAGGACGAAGGACAACCAGCGATCGAGCACGGCGTCCGCCTACCTCGACCCGCTGCGCGGCCATCCCCGCCTCACCGTCGAGACCGGCGCGACGGCGACCCGCGTGCTGCTGGACGGCACGACGGCCACGGGCGTGGAGTACCTGCGCGACGGCGCGCTCCACCGCGCCGGGGCGAGCGCCGAGGTGATCGTCTCCTGCGGCGCGCTCGCCACGCCCAAGCTGCTGATGCTCTCCGGGATCGGCCCGGCCGAGGCCCTGCGCGAGCACGGCCTCGCGGTCGCCGCCGACCTGCCCGGCGTGGGCGCCAACCTGCACGACCACCTCATCCTCGGCGTGGCCTACGCCGCGCGGTCGATCCTGCCGCTGCCCGAGCTGCTGGCGGAGGTAGGGCTGTTCCCACCGGACGACCCCGATCTCCAGATGCTGTTCGGCCCCGTGCAGTTCGTGGCCGACGAGTACCGCGTCGACGGGCCCGCCTTCACCTTCGCCCCCGTGCTCGCGCGGCCGCGCAGCAGGGGCAGGCTCGCCCTGCGGTCGGCGGACCCCGCCGACGCACCCCTGGTCGACCCCCATTACCTCGAGGACCCGGCCGACCTGGCGGCGCTCGTGCGCGGGATCGAGCTGTCCAGGGAGCTGGCGCACAGCAGCTCGATGTGCTCGTTGCACGACCGCGAGAGCGCGCCCGGCCACGGCGCCGACCTGCCCGCCTACGTCCGCGCCACCGCGACCACCGTGTGGCATCCGGTGGGCACCTGCCGCATGGGCCGCGACCCGCTGGACGTGGTCGACGCGGCGCTGCGCGTGCACGGCGTCGAGCGGCTGCGCGTCGCCGACGCCTCGATCATGCCGTCCATCCCCGCGGGCAACACCGCCGCCGCCACCGTCATGATCGGGGAGCGCGCGGCCGACCTGCTCACATGAAGGAGCCGACCGTGCCAGACAGCTACAGGTACATCGTCATCGGCGCCGGCGCGGCCGGATCGGTGGTGGCCGCCCGGCTCAGCGAGGATCCCGACGCCTCCGTTCTCCTCCTCGAGGCGGGCGACGCACAGGTCACCGACGCGGTAACGACGCCGTGGCGGTGGAACGAGGTGCTGCTGACCGACCTGGACTGGGCGTACATGAGCGAGCCCCAGCCCGGTCTGGACGGCAACCGCGTCTACTCGGCCGCCGGCCGGGGCCTGGGCGGCACCTCGAACATCTACCACATGATGCACACCAGGGGCCGCCCCCAGGACTACGACGACTGGGCCTACCACGGGTGTCCCGGCTGGTCCTTCGACGACGTGCTGCCGTGGCTGCAGCGCCTGGAGGACCAGCGCGACGGGCGCAACCCGCTGGCCGGCAAGGACGGCCCGATGACCGTGGCCGACGCGGGCGAGACGGGTAACCCGGTGTCGGAGACGTTCATCGAGGCCTGCGTCGAGCTCGGCCATCCGCGCCTGGACGACTTCAACGCGGGCCTGTTCGGCGCGGGCTGGCACCACGTGAACATCAAGGACGGCCGGCGCAGGGGCGCCCGCGAGTCGTACCTGGATCCCGCGCTCGACCGGCCCAACCTCACGGTGCTGACCGCGGCCCTCGCGGCCCGGCTGCTGTTCGAGGGGACGCGCTGCGTCGGCGTGGAGTACCTGCGCGAGGGCCGCACGCACACGGCGCGGGCCGAGGCCGAGGTGGTGCTGTGCGCGGGCGCCATCCAGTCGCCCAAGCTGCTGCTGCTGTCGGGCCTGGGCCCGGCCGGCGACCTGGCCGAGCTCGGCATCCCGGTCGTGGCCGACCTGCCCGGGGTCGGGGCCAACTTCCACGACCACCCGCTGGTCATCGGGCCGATCGGCTACCTGGCCGAGCCGGGCGACGACCCGCGCGGCAACGTGACCGAGGTCGCGCTCTTCTGCGGGTCGCAGGACGGGCTGCCCGTCCCCGACCTGGAGGTCGCGCTGGTGCACCGCGCGCCGTTCGGCGAGAAGTTCTTCGCCAACGTCATCCGCCGCGTGCAGACCGGCCAGCCGGTCGCGCCGGTGCGGGAGCTGGTGGACCCGCACGTGATCCTCAGCCTGACCGGCCTGGTGTCGCCGGTCTCACGGGGATGGGTACGGCTGGCCGGCACCGACCCGACCGCCTACCCGCGGATCAACGCCAACTACTTCGGCGACCCGGTCGACCTGGAGCGCACGGTCACCGCCGTGGAGGTCGCCCGGGACATCTACCGCACCAAGGCGTTCACCGGCCGGTGGGGGCTGGCCGAGGTCGCCCCCGGGCCCGGCGTGACCACCCGCGAGGAGCTGCGCGCCTGGGTGAAGGCCAACACCGGGTCGTACTACCACTTCGCCGGCTCCTGCCGGATGGGCACCGACGCCTCGGCCGTGGTCGATCCCCGGCTGCGGGTGCGCGGCGTGGAGGGGCTGCGCGTGGCCGACGCCTCCGTCATGCCCTCGCTGGTCAACGCGCATCCGCACACCACGGTCGTGATGATCGGCGAGCGCGCGGCCGACCTCGTCCGTACCTCTGGGTAGAAGTCCAACAGGTAGAAGTCCCATAAGTAGCAGCGAGAGTGCCAGCACAACCTCGTCCTGTCAGCCGGCCCGGAACATTTCAATAATTCGAGGAAAGGGGGATGTTCGATTTATAGGGGTTGGTCGCATGGCCATCTACTCGGATTTGCATTCGCGAGAGTTTTGGCTCTCTCCTTTCTGTGAGGACCTGTTCACGTCCTTCCTCCGCTCCGATCAGCGCCGATGGGGCGAGGTCTACGTCCACGGCCTGGTCTCCGTCCCGGGCCGCAAGTCGATCCGCCGGATCTCCAACCACGTCGTGGGGCGACCCGTCGACCAGTGCCTCCAGCAGTTCATCAACCAGAGCCCCTGGGACTGGGCGCCCGTACGGCAGCGCCTGGCCCAGCTGCTCGTCGAGGCGATCCGCCCGAAGGCGTGGGTGCTGGAGGAGGTCGTCTTCCCGAAGAACGGGTCCAAGTCGGTGGGCGTGGCGCGGCAGTTCGCCAACTCCGCGGGCCGCCTCCTCAACTGCCAGATCGGCCTGGCGGTCGTGATGGTGGGAGAGGACGGCGGCTGCCCGGTCAACTGGCGGCTGCTGCTGCCCCGCTCGTGGGACGAGGACGACGGCCTGCGCAGCCGGGCCCGCGTACCGGCCCACGAGCACAGCCGGCCGCACTGGCGGCACCTGCTGCAGGCCGTCGACGAGATGGTGGTCGACTGGGGACTTCCTCCGGCGCCCATCGTGGTGGACGGCAGGTCGATGCCCGGCGTGGAGCTCCTCCTCGCCGGGCTCGCCGAGCGCGGGCTGCCCTACCTCGTCCGCGTCTCCCCCGGCACGCTGCCGGCCGGCGGGTCCGGCCTGCCCGCCCGCCCGGTGCTGGAGCCGTTACGGCCCCGGCTGCAGGTGGTGCAGGGGCAGGCGGGCACGCGGCCCCTGTACCAACAGCAGGGGCAGGGCCACCGCTGGTACCCGCGCTCGGGGGCGCGGGCGATGTGGCTGACCGACCTGGGCCGCAACCGGGTGTCCGACCTGGCGGGACTGGTCGGGCTGCGCAACAGGGCGGCGTCCGTGCTCGCCTCGGTCGCCGCCGAGTCCGGCCTGCAGCACTTCGAGGGCCGCTCCTTCCAGGGCTGGCACCACCACGTCACGCTGGTGTCGGTGGCCCACGCGTACCGGCTGCTGGGCGGCCTGGACGGACGGGAATCGGAGGAACTGTGCCTGCGCCCGCATGGCTGACCGCCCGGCTCTCCGCGATCGAGCTGTTCGCCGGGCTGTCGGACGAGCAGCTCGACTGGCTCGCGTGCGCCGGGACCGTCAGGGAGCTCGGCGACGGGCAGGCGCTGTTCGTCGAGGGCGCGCCGGCCGACGGCTTCTACATCCTGCTGGACGGCGAGATCGTGGTCTCGAAGCTGGTCGGCGGGCGGGAGCAGGTGCTCACCCGGCACCTCGGCGATGCGCTGGAGCACCAGTTCATCGGCGAGCTCCCGCTGCTCACCAGCGACGAGTACCTGGCCACCGCGCTGGCCGTGGGGCCGGCGCGGGTCGTGGCCTACGGCAAGGACGCCTTCTTCGACATGCTGGAGCGCTGCCCGCAGGTCTGCCGGGTACTGCTGCCGGTGCTGGCCGGGCGCATCAACGCCATGGAGCGCCAGGCCGGGCGCAGCCGCATGCTGGAAGGGCTGGGCATGCTGGCGGCCGGCCTGGCCCACGAGCTGAACAACCCGGCGGCGGCCGCGCTGCGGGCCGCGCGGGAGCTGCGCGACCTCGCGCCCCGGCTGGCCGCCACCGCGGTCGAGTGGGGGCGCACGGGCGAGGAGAGCGAGGTGCGGCTCGTCGCGCGGTTCCAGGACCGGGTGGGCTCCGGGGCCGCGCTGGACCCGCTGGCCGAGGCGGAGGCGGCCGACGACGTCGCCGACTGGCTCCGCGAACAGGGCCTCGGCCCCGACCGGGCCGTCGAACTGGCCGACGACCTCGCCGAACACGGTGTGGACCGCGCCGCGCTCGACGAGCTGGCCGCCGGGCTGCGGCCGGACGCGCTCGCCACGGCGCTGGCGTACCTGGTGCCGGTGCTGCGCATCCGGACGCTCGCCGGCGACGCGGCCGAGGCCGCCGAGCGGGTGGTGGAGCTGGTACGGCGCACCTCGGCGTACACGAACCTGGACCGCGCGCCCCAGCGGGACGCCGACCTGCGCGAGGGCCTGGAGGCCACGCTCGCCCTCATGGCGCCCAAGCTGCGCAACATCCGCGTACGCCGGGAGTACGGCGGCGTCCCCGACCTCCAGGCCTTCCCCAGCGAGCTCAACCAGGTCTGGACCAACCTCATCGACAACGCCGTGGACGCCATGGGCGGCGAGGGCGAGCTGACGATCAGCACCAGGCGGGAGGGCGACCACGCCGTGGTGGAGTTCCGCGACACGGGCCACGGCATCCCCGCCGAGGCGCTGCCGAACGTGTTCCAGCCCTTCTTCACCACCAAGGACCTGGGCAAGGGGACCGGTCTCGGGCTCCACGTCAGCATGGACATCGTGGCGCAGCGGCACGGCGGCACGATGGAGGTCGACTCGCGGCCGGGCGACACGCGGTTCGTGGTGCGGCTGCCGCTGGCCCGGGTCCCCGAGTAGGGGGTCAGCTCTCCGAGTGGTAGCGGTGGATCATCGACACCGCCATGGCGCCCTCGCCGACACCCGAGGCCAGCCGCTTGACGGAGTTGGCGCGCACGTCGCCGGCCGCGAACACGCCCGGCACGCTCGTCTCCAGCAGCAGCGGCTGCCTCGGCAGGTCCCAGCTGGCCAGCCCCGCCACCGGACCGAGGTCGGGGCCGGTCAGCAGGAAGCCGTGGGCGTCCCTGCGCACGAGGTCGTCCAGCCACTCGGTGCGCGGCCGGGCGCCGATGAACACGAAGACGTGCTCGGCCTCCCGCGTGGTCAGCTCGCCGCTGCGGGTGTCGCACAGCGTGATGCGCTCCAGCCGCTCCACGCCGCCGGTGGCGACCACGCGGGTGTTCGTCATGACCGTGATGTTGCCCGTCGCGGCGATCTCGTCCACCAGGTACGCGGACATGCCGCTGGCCAGGCTGTCCGCGCGCACCACCATGGTGACGTGGCAGGCGTGCCGGGAGAAGTGCAGCGCCGCCTGGCCGGCGGAGTTGGCGCCGCCCACGATCCACACCTGCCGCCCCACGCACGACTCGGTCTCCGTCAGGGCCGCGCCGTAGTAGATGCCGGCCCCCTCGAAGCGGGCCGCGTCCTCGGCGTCGAGACCGCGGTACGACAGGCCCGGCGACAGCAGCACGGTGGCCGCGGTGATCTCCTTGCCGTCGGACAGGTTCAGCACGCAGGCCCGGCCGGCCCGGCTCAGCCGCCTGGCCTCGACCGGGGCCAGCACGTCCACGCCGAACCTGCGGGCCTGCGCCATCGCGCGGTTGGTCAGATCGACGCCGGAGATGCCGGACGGGAAGCCGAGGTAGTTCTCGATCCGGCTGGAGGTGCCGGCCTGGCCGCCCGGTACGTACGCCTCGATGAGCAGCGTCGCCATCCCCTCGGACGAGGCGTAGACCGACGCGGCCAGCCCGGTCGGGCCGCCTCCGACGATCGCCACGTCGTAGTGCGGATGGCTGAGCTCCGTCGCCAGGCCCAGGGCCGCCACCACCTCGCCGTGCCCGGGGCGGGCCATCCGGCGCCCGTCGGGCAGCACGACCTCGGGGACCTCCGGGGCGCCCGGCTCCGCCTCCTCGAACCTGAACGGCAGACGGTAGCGGGTCAGCAGGTCGCGCAGCCGGTGCGTGGCGGGCGCGAACCGGTGGCCGACCAGGCGGATCCCCTGGTACGGGGGCTCGTGGGCGGACTCCCAGTCCGACAGCAGGTCGTCGAGCACGGGGTAGAGCCGCTCCTCCGGCGGCTCCCACGGCTTGACGAGATAGTGGTCCAGCCGCACCTCGTTGATCGCCGAGATGGCGACGCTCGTGTCGGCGTAGGCCGTCAGCAGGACGCGGCGGGCTGCGGGGAAGCGCCGGCCGGCCTCCACCAGGAACTCGATCCCGGTCATCTCGGGCATGCGCTGGTCGGAGAGGATCAGCGCGACCTCCTCACGGCGCTCGCGCAGCCGGTCGAGGATCCGCATGGCCTCCACCGGCGACCTCGACGCCACCACCCGGTAGCGCTCCTGGTAGGCGCGGGACAGATCGCGCCGCACCGCGCGGAGCACGTGATCGTCGTCGTCCACGGCCAGCAGAACCGGCCGCCGCTGCTCGGGCATCACGAGCCTCCAGAATCGGCTACGGCCATTGTTCCGTCATTTTCCGCGCGGCCGCCCCCGGCACCTGACGAAGTGCCGGCGACTTTCACGGACTTGACGGAATAGGCGGGCCGGGCTTGTCCCGGAAAACCACATATTGTTTGAATCCACGCATGACGCGCACCATTCTTATTGTTCTCTCCGAGTACGGATATTGGGGAGAGGAACTCGTCGGCCCGCTGGCCGCCTTCGACCGGCAGGGCTACCGGAGCGTGTTCGCCACCCCCACCGGCAAGCGCGCGCGGGCACTGCCGCCCAGTCTCGACCCCGGGTACGTGGATCCGCCGCTGGGCCGCTCCGTGACCACGCCGGAGGTGGCCGTGGCCGCCAGGCAGCTCGACGAGTCGGACCGGCTGGACTCCCCGGTCAGCCTCGCCGAGTGGATCCCCGAACGCCCCTACAACAGCGAGGACGGATACCTCCGCAAGGTCGAGGCCTACTACCGGGAGCTCGGCCGGCTGGACCGGGACGTCGACAAGTACGACGCCCTGGTCCTCGTGGGCGGCAGCGGCCCGATCGTGGACCTGGCCAACAACGGCCGGGTGCACGACCTGATCCTCTCCTTCGTCCGGGCGGACAAGCCGGTGCTCGCCGAGTGCTACGGCGTCGCCTGCCTGGCCTTCGCCCGCGACTGGGAGGACCGCGCGAGCATCCTGCGCGGCAAGCACGTGACGGGCCACTGCAAGGAGTACGACTACAAGGACGGCACGGGCTTCCTGGGAGTGGACTTCAACATGGGGCCGCCGCCGTACCCGCTGGAGTACATCCTGCGCGACGCCACCGCGCCCGACGGCCGCTACCACGGCAACGTGGGCAAGGAGACGTCGGTGATCGTGGACCACCCGTTCGTGACGGGCCGCTCGACCCCCGACTCGTACCTGTCCGGCGAGAAGCTGGTCGAGGTGCTCGAGTCCGGCCTGCGCCGGTACGGCTGGTGACCATGGCGACCCGTCCCGCCAAAGAGGCGATCTTCGAGCAGTTCGCGGCCGACGGCATCTCGGTGATGTTCGGCAACCCGGGGACCGTGGAGCAGGGGTTCCTGGACGTGCTGGAGGAGACGCCGGGCTTCCAGTACGTGCTGGCGCTGCAGGAGTCGGCGGCGCTCGGCATCGCCGACGGCTACGCCCGCGCCACCGGCGGGCCCGCGCTGGTCCAGCTGCACAGCGGGGTCGGCCTCGGCAACGGGGTCGGCCTGCTCTACCAGGCCAAGCGCGGCCACTCGCCGCTGGTGGTGATCGCCGGCGAGGCAGGGGTGCGCTACGAGGCCCTGGACGGCCAGATGGCGGTGGACCTGGTGGCGATGGCCCGGCCGGTGACCAAGTACGCGACCAGGGTGACCCACCCGGGCTCGGTGCTGAGGGTGCTGCGGCGCGCGGTCAAGATCGCGATGACGCCGCCGCGCGGGCCCGTCTTCGTGGCACTGCCGATGGACGTGCTCGACGAGGACACCGACGAGCCCGCCGTGGCCAGCACGATCCCCAGCCGGGCGACGGTGCCCGTGCCTGAGGAGCTGGAGCGGGCCGCGGCGGTGCTGCGCGCCGCCCGGCGGCCCGTGGTGCTGGCCGGGGACGGGGTCTCGGTGTCCGGCGCGCAGGAGGAGCTGGCCAGGGTGGCGGAGGCGCTCGGCGCCCCGGTGTGGACGGTGAACTCCTCGGAGCTGACCATCGACACCACCCACCCGCTGCACCGGGGCGACCTCGGGCACATGTTCGGCGAGCACAGCGCCGCCGCGCTGGCCGGGGCCGACGCCGCGCTCGTCGTCGGGACGTACCTCTTCCCCGAGGTGTTCCCGCTGCTGACCAGCCCCTTCCCGGAGGCGGCGAAGATCGTCCACATCGACCTGGACGACTACGAGATCGCCAAGAACCTGCCGGCCGACGTCGCGCTCGTCGCCGATCCCAAGCCGACCCTGGCGGCGCTGGCCCGCCTGCTCGGCCCCGCCCGCCCCGAGTCCCCCCTCGAGTCGGCCCGCGAGCCGGCGGAGGTGTACGGCGAGACCATGATGGACCTGTTCGCCGGCGAGCTGGCCGCCCGGGCCGGCGACAGGCTGGTGGTCTTCGACGAGGCGCTGACCTCCGCCCCCGCGCTGCTCAGGCGGCTCCCGCCGCGCCGGCCCGGCACCTACTTCCAGACCAGGGGCGGCTCGCTCGGCGTCGGCATCCCCGGCGCGATCGGGATCAAGCTGGCCCGCCCCGAGGACGAGGTGGTGGCCTTCACCGGCGACGGCGGCAGCATGTACACCATCCAGGCCCTCTGGACCGCCGTCCGGTACGGCGTGGCCGCCCGCTTCGTGATCTGCGACAACCGCCGTTACCAGCTGCTCGACGACAACCTCGAACAGTACTGGCGCGAGCGCGGCATCGCCGCGCACCCCCACCCCCAGGGCTTCGACCTGTCCCATCCCCAGATCGACTTCGTGAAGCTGGCCGCGAGCCTGGGTGTCCCCGGCGTCAAGGTGAGCAAGCCCGCCCAGGTGGAGGCTGCGGTCCAGCGGATGCTGGCGACGCCGGGGCCGTTCCTCGTCGATCTGATTACCACCTGAGAGGTACACCGTGCGTGAGAAGCGATTGGCCGGGCGCACCGTCGCGATCCTCATGGAGAGCGACTACGTCGAACAGGAGCTCCACTACTACCAGCGGCGTTTCACCGAGGAGGGGGCGCGGGTCGAGTTCCTCACGCGGTTGTGGGGACAGGACTCGCTGACCTTCCACGGCCACGAGTTCAAGGAGCCGTTCACGGTGAGCGGCGACCTGGAGAGCGCCGACCTGAGCCGGATCGACGTGCTGATCGTGCCGTCCGGCATGGTCTCGGACCGGCTGCGCTACACCGAGGACGTCCACGAGCTCGCCCCAGCCGTACGGCTGCTGAAGGAGGCCTTCGACGACCACCGGATCGTCAAGGGCATCATCTGCCACGGCCTCTGGCTGGCGGCGCCCATCGCCGAGGCGGTCAAGGGCCGCCGCGTGACGTGTCACAACAACCTGGTCGGCGACGTGCGCAACATGGGCGCCGTCTACACCGACCAGGACGTCGTGGTGGACCGCGACCTGGTGACCGGCCGGACGGCCGAGCACTGCGCCGCCTTCGCCCGCATGATCATCGACCTGGTGGCCGCCGACCGCGGCTCCGAGACGGTCTACCGGCCCGACTTCACCTTCTCCGACCTGGTGGCCGGCTACGTCACCGGCTTCGAGCACGGCGAGATCAGCCTGCGCACCAACGACGGGCGGCCGGTGCGGGTGCGGCTGACCGGCACCACCTCCGCCGAGTTCGTGCGCAACCTCTCGGAGCCGTACCTCGACGCCTCGGCGCACCTGGAGCAGCTGCTCACGCCGGGCACCTACGTGTTCGTCAAGGGGATCTTCTACCACGAGAACGGCGCCTACACGGTCGAGGCCAAGACGCTGATCTTCCTGGGCAGGCAGCCGGGCCAGTACGCCTTCGAGCAGCCCGACTGGTGGGTCAAGCAGATCCGCGAGCTGGGCAGGTTCTACCGCAAGGCGCAGTTCGGGGCCGACGGCCCGATCGACTACTCCGCCTACCGGACCATGCTGCGGCTGGGCGGCGAGAAGGCCGGTCAGGACGTGCAGGAGACCGACACGATCTCCCGGATGATCTACGGGATGTCCTCGGCCTACATGCTCACGGGTGAGGAGGACTTCCTGGAGGTGGCCGAGCAGGGCACCGCCTACCTGCGCGAGCACATGCGCTTCGTGGACCGCGACGAGGACGTCGTGTACTGGTACCACGGCATCGACGTGCGCGACGGGGTCGAGCGCAAGCTGTTCACCTCCGAGTTCGGCGACGACTACGACGCGATCCCGATGTACGAGCAGATCTACGCCCTGGCCGGCCCCACCCAGCTCTACCGGCTCACCGGGGACCCGCGTATCGCCTCCGACATCGACGGCACGCTGCGGCTGTTCAAGAAGTTCTTCCACGACCCCGAGCGGGGCGGCTACTACTCGCACATCGACCCGATCCTGCTCAGCCCGCACCACGAGTCGCTGGGCCCGAACCGGTCGAGGAAGAACTGGAACTCCGTCGGCGACCACGCCCCCGCCTACCTCATCAACCTGTTCCTGGCCACCGGCGACGAGCGGCACGCCGACATGCTCGAGGAGACGTTCGACCTCATCGCCAAGCACATGCCCAGGAAGGACAGCCCGTACGTCCAGGAGCGCTTCCACGCCGACTGGACGCCGGACACCACCTGGCACTGGCAGCAGGACCGGGCGGTCGTCGGGCACAACCTCAAGATCGCCTGGAACCTCATGCGGATGATGTCGATCCGGCCCAAGGACGGCTACCGGACGCTGGCGACCGAGATCGGCGAGAAGATGCCGGGCTTCGGCAGCGACCCGCAGCGCGGCGGCTGGTACGACGTGGTCGAGCGCAGGCTCGCCCCCGGCCAGCACGTCCACCGGTTCGTCTGGCACGACAGGAAGGCCTGGTGGCAGCAGGAGCAGGCGATCCTCGCCTACCAGATCCTGGCGGGGCTGGTGGGCGAGGAGGAGTTCACGCGCAGGGCGCGGGAGTCGGCCGCCTTCTACAGCGCCTTCTTCCTCGACCACGACGAGGGCGGGATCTACTTCAACGTGCTCGCCGACGGCCACCCGTACCTGCTCGGCAACGAGCGGTTCAAGGGCAGCCACTCGATGAGCATGTGCCACGCGGCCGAGCTGTGCTTCCTGGCGACCGTCTACCAGCGGCTGCTGATCGACAAGGAGCCGTTGACGCTGTGGTTCCGGCCGCGGCCCGACGGGTTCACCGACCGCGTCCTGCGGGTGGCGCCCGACGCGCTGCCGCCCGGCCGGGTCCGGCTGGAGTGGGTGGAGGTGGACGGCTCGCCGTACCAGCTCTTCGACGCCGCGGCGATGACGGTGAAGCTGCCCGACTCCGCCTCGCCGATGACGGTGCGCGCCCATCTCGCGCCCGTGGAGGAGTGACATGGCCATGCGACTGCGGAAAGAGCTGCGCGGCGGGGTGACCGTCATCAGCCTGGACGGCCAGCTGGACAGCGAGACCTCGCCCCAGGTCCAGCAGGACCTGCGGGCGCTCCTCCCCGAGGACGGGCTGGTGGTCCTGGACCTGTCCCGGACCCTGTACATGTCGAGCGCGGGGCTGCGGGTGCTCCTGCTGGTCTACCGGCAGGCCCAGCACGGCACGGTACGCCTCGCGCTGACGGGCCTGTCCCCCGACGTGCGCGCGATCATGGAGGCGACCGGCTTCCTCGGATTCTTCACCGTGGTCGAGTCGGTGGAGCAGGGCGTGGAGGCGTTGACTGTATGACCATCCTGGAGCCGATCGACGCTTACCCCACGCAGCGGATCGCCGGATATCCCGTGCGCGCTGGGCGGTCGCTGCCGTTCGGCGCCACGCGGGTGCCCGGGGGCGTCAACTTCTCGGTCTACTCCAACCACGCCACCTCGGTGACGCTGGTGCTCTATCGGGAGGGCGAGCCCGAGCCGATGGCCGAGCTGCCCTTCCCGGAGACGTTCCGGGTGGGCAGCGTCTACGCGATGACCGTGTTCGGCCTCGACGTCGAGCGCCTGGAGTACGGCTATCGCGTGGACGGCCCCCGCCGGCCGTGGGAGGGCCACCGCTTCGACCCGGACCTCGTGCTCAGCGACCCGTACGCCAGGATGCTGACCGGTCACGGCCCCCACCGGCACAGGTCGCGGGTGACGCTCGACGACTTCGACTGGGAGGACGACCGCCCGCCGCACCTGCCGCACGAGGACCTGGTGATCTATGAGCTGCACGTGCGCGGTTTCACCAGGCACGGCTCCTCCGGGGTCGCGGCGCCCGGCACGTACGCGGGGCTCGTGGAGAAGATCCCGTACCTGCTGGAGCTGGGGGTCAACTGCGTCGAGCTGATGCCGGTGTTCGAGTTCGACGAGACCGACAACGTGTTCACCGGCGTCAACTACTGGGGGTACAGCCCCATCGGGTTCTTCGCCCCCAAGGCGTCCTACGCGGCCACCGGCCGGGACCACATGCAGGTCGACGAGTTCAAGCACATGGTCAAGGAGCTGCACCGGGCGGGCATCGAGGTGCTGCTCGACGTGGTGTTCAACCACACCGCGGAGGGCGACGAGCGCGGCCCGGCGATCTGCTTCAAGGGACTGGACAACGCCACCTACTACATGCTCACCCCCGACGGGCACTACTACAACTTCAGCGGCACGGGCAACACGCTCAACTGCAACCATCCGGTGGTGCGCGGGTTCGTGCTGGACTGCCTGCGCTACTGGGCCGCCGAGTGCCATGTGGACGGCTTCAGGTTCGACCTGGCGGCGATCCTCGGGCGGGGGTCCGACGGCGAGCTGCTGCACAACCCGCCGCTGCTGGAGTCGCTGGCGTACGACCCGATCCTGCGCGACCGCAAGCTGATCGCGGAGGCGTGGGACGCCGCCGGGCTCTACCAGGTGGGCAGCTTCCCCCACTACAGCCGCTGGTCGGAGTGGAACGGCCGCTACCGCGACACGGTGCGCAGGTACGTCAAGGGCGATATCGGCGTCACCGGGGAGCTGGCCACCCGCATGGTCGGCTCGCCCGACATGTACAGCCGGAGGGGCGCCGCGGCCACGGTCAACTTCGTCACCTCACACGACGGGTTCACGCTGCGGGACCTGGTCTCGTACGACCACAAGCACAACGAGGGCAACGGCGAGGGTAACAGGGACGGCGACGACGCCAACAACTCCTGGAACTGCGGGCACGAGGGTGTGACCGGCGACCCGGCGGTGCTGGCGCTCCGCGCCCGGCAGCAGCGCAACGCGCTGCTGCTCCTGCTGGCCAGCCGGGGCGTGCCGATGCTGCTGGCCGGCGACGAGCTCGGCCGCACGCAGCTCGGCAACAACAACGCCTACTGCCACGACGGGCCGGTCACGTGGCTCGACTGGGGGCTGCGGGAGGAGAACGCCGACCTGTTCCGCTTCACGCGGCACGCCATCGCCTTCCGGCGGGCGCACCCGGTGCTGAGGGGCGGCTCTCCCGGATCGGTCCACTGGCACGGCGTGAGCGCCTGGTCACCGGACTGGTCGGCGCACTCGCGGGTGCTGGCCGCGCTGTTCGACGGGGGCGGGAACGACTGCGTCTACGTCGCCGCCAACTCCCACTGGGAGTCGCACACGCTCGAACTGCCGCCCGCGCCGCGCGGGCAGACCTGGCACCTGTTCGCCGACACCGCCGCCGCCCCGCCGATGGACGCCTTCGAGCCGGGCTCGGAACCGCCGCTGGCCAACCAGTCACAGTTGTCCATCGGCCCCAGAAGCGTCGCGATCTTGGTCACGCATTAGCGAAAGGAACCATGTCATGTCCTTCAGGATGAAGATGAGCGTGGAGGGCGACACCGCCACGATCCGGCTGGCCGGCGAGCTCGACGGCAGCTCCGCCCCCGAGCTCAACGAACTGGTGTCGCAGGCCGTGGGGCGGCAGGTGGGCAAGCTGGTGCTGCTCCTCGACGAGCTGACGTACATGTCGTCGGCGGGGGTGCGCTGCCTGGTGTTCGCGCACCAGAAGCTGCCGCGCGGCTCGGAGATCACCTTGGTGGGGACCAATCCGGAGGTGGCGGAGACGATCCGGCTCACCGGCTTCGACCGCAGCATCGTGATGCAGTGATGCTCGCCTGCCGGCTCAAGATCGATGTCCAGCACGTGTCCCTGCCGGGTGTGGTGGCCGATTTCATCGAGGCGCTGGCAGACGGGGCGGGGCTGACCTCCCGCCAGGCGTACTGGCTGAGACTGGCGACGGACGAGATCACCACGAACATCGCCCACCACGGCTACCGGGGCGGGGCGGGCGTCGTGGAGCTGTCCGGGGAGATCGAGGACGACCGGCTGCAGGTGAGCATCGAGGACGACGCTCCGCCGTTCGATCCCGCCGGATACGATCCCGCGCCTCGGCTGGCGCTGCCGCCCGCGCTGCGCGAGGAAGGCGGCTACGGGCTGCTCCTCGCCATGGGCAAGGTGGACGAGTTCCGCTACGAGTACGTCGGCGGACGCAACCGCAACACCCTGATCATGCGACTGCTTGGAGGCGCGAATGCCGACGGCTCTGGTGGTTGCCGAACCGGCTAACCCCACGTCCACCGCGGTGCTCGAACTCGACGGGGCACTGCGCGAAGAGGGCTTCGACGTCCAGCTCGCCGTCCCGGACGACCTGGTCCTGCGCCACCCGCACCCCGATCTGCTGCTGATCTCGGCGGCGCTGGGGCTGCAGCGGATGGCGCTGGTCAGCCAGCGGTTCCTGGTCGACGGGCGGATGCCCACGATCGTGGCCTTCCCCGACGACGACATCGCCGCGCTGGAGGAGTGTGTGCGCGGCGGGTTCGACTACGTGACCCGCCCGTTCCTGCCCGGCCTGCTGCGCAGCAGGGCGAACTCCTGCTGGGAGCGCTATCAGCTCAGCACCACGGTGGAGGAGATGGCGGCGCTGGCCAGCCTGCGGGAGTACGAGCGCGAGCTGCGCATCGCCCGCGACATCCAGGCCGGGTTCCTGCCGGAGTCACTGCCGAGGCTGGACGGATGGGAGATCGCCGCCAGCTTCCGGCCGGCCCGGCAGGTGGCCGGCGACTTCTACGACGTGTTCACCCTCGTCAACGGGCGCAGGCTGGCACTGGTGGTGGCCGACGTGTGCGACAAGGGCGTGGGGGCGGCGCTGTTCATGGCGCTGATCAGAACGCTGCTCCGGCACACGGCCGAGCACACCGGGTTCGTCCAGGACGTCAGCGACGACGCCGCCGTGGCGCTGGACGGCTCGCCGGGAGAGTCCGCGCTGCCCCTGCTGTCGCTGGGGGCGGGGCCGCTGATCCAGGCGGTGGTCGGGACCAACCGGTATATGGCCCGCAATCACATCAAGCAGGCGTATTTCGCGACGATGTTCTTCGGGGTGCTGGACCCGTACTCCGGGGACCTGGTCTACATCAACGGCGGGCACAATCCGCCCGTCGTGGTGCGGGCCGACGGCCGCCAGACGATGCTGCCGCCGACGGGGCCCGCGGTCGGGATCCTGGCCGACAGCTCCTACACCCTGGGTCACGTGCAGCTGGGGCCCGGCGACGCGCTGTTCGCCTACACCGACGGGGTGGTCGAGGCCAGGAACTCCGCCCACGGCCTGTTCGGCACCCCCCGGCTCCAGGAGGTGCTGGGCGGGGCCGGGGGGCACGCCTCCGGTCTGCTCGCGGCGGTCGACACCTCGGTGCGCACGTTCGTGGGGGCCGCCGAGCAGTCCGACGACATCACCACTCTGGCGCTGAGCAGGAACCCCTCCTGAGGGGACAGGCCCGGACCACGGCCGCGGCACGTGGTCCGGGCCTCTCACGCGGCGACCATCGACATGGCGACGGCGACGTCCCAGCCGGAGGCGGGCTCCCCGCCGTGGAAGCCCTCCGCCAGCAGCGTCGCCTCATCCGCCCGCCCGGCCAGCAGCAGCGCGTCGATCAGGTACGCCGTCAGATGCGCCGCCAGCCAGGGCGGCCCCGCCGCCGCTCCCCCGGCGGTGAGCGCGAGCGCGCGCCGCAGGTGGAAGACCGCCTCCTCGGGCCGGGTCCGCAGGCGGGCCATGGCCTGCGCCGCATGCACGAACAGGGCGGTCTCCCTGTCGGTACGCGTGATCGTGCCGACGTCGTCGGCGGAGCGGCCGTTCAGCGCCATGATCCAGGCCCGGTAGGCGAGCAGCAGCGGCCGCTGCGCCGGCCCGGCGGCCACCGCCGCGCGCAGCAGGAACTCGGCGGCGGCCTCCGGCCGGCCCTGCCCGCAGGCCAGGTTGACCGCTCGGGCGAGCGCCAGATGCGGCGTGCTCTCCACCATTCCCTCGGGCAGCGAGTCCAGGAACGACATGCTGTCGCGCCCCCTGCCGCGCAGCAGCAGCAGGTGCGCCAGCGGCACCGAGACGGTGTGCCCCTCGCCGCACCACGCCGCCGCCTTGCACAGCTCGAAGGCCCGGTCGAAGGCCAGCGCCGCCCACGCGTCCCAGGTGGCCTTCACCAGGTGCGGGGTGGCCGCGGACGGGTCCATCGGCGGCAGCCACTCGGTGGCGCACTGGAACTCCCACCCGGCGGCGCCCCGGGTCAGGCGTTCGGTGAGCCGGCGCCCGACCAGGAAGTCGTGCAGCAGGCGGGGGTTGCCGCCGGTCGCCGAATGCAGGGCGCCGGCGGTGGCCTGCCGTACGTGGCCACCGGCCAGCTCGGCCAGCAGGGCGGCCACCTCCTCGACCGCGAGCGGCGGCACGTCGACCGTGTACGCACCCGGCTCGAAGCGCAGGCAGTCCACCGGATCGGGGCGCCGCGCCGCAGGCCCGGACAGCGTCGTGACCAGCACCCTGGCCCCCGGGCTCCCGCCCGCGGCCGTGCGCAGCGCCATCAGGCTCTCGTCCTCGCTCACCTGCGCGTCGTCCATGACGAGCAGCAGCGGACGGCCCCCGGCGGCCGCCTCGACGCGGGCGGCGACCTCACCGGGACCGTCCGCGGCACGCAGCCGGACGATGTCGTAACGCGCCGCCTCGGACGATTCGAGCACGCGCTCCACCAGCCGGCTGCGGCCCGAGCCCGGCTCTCCGGCCAGGACAATCGGGCCTGCTCCGGCGGCCCCAAGGGCTGACCGAATCGCGGCGAGCTGCTCGCTCCGGTCGATGAAATGCCACTTCATCTGGTTAATCCCCTCAATTGAATGGATTAAATTCATGCTTTGGGAACAATGCCGTAACGTCAATGCCGAAATGACGCAATCGGGGTAGAGGTGACAAATATTCCGTGAGGCTTCTAGACTCAGCCTTGCGATCCTGATCTGCTGACGCGGTGGAGGCACTCACGGGGGGTTCGGTGTCAGGCGACGGCTGGAGCCGGCAGGAGCTCGCGCGATTCCTGCGCAGCAGGCGCGCGCGGGTCACGCCGGGGCAGGTGGGCTTCCCCGAAGGGGGGCGCAGGACGAAGGGGCTGCGGCGGGAGGAGGTGGCGGTGCTCGCCGGCCTCAGCCCGACCTGGTACACGTACCTTGAGCAGGGGCGTGACATCAGGCCCTCCATCCAGGTGCTCGACAGCCTGGCCCGGGTGCTCGACCTCAGCGAGGACGAGCGCCGCTACATGCACACGCTGGTGCACGGCCAGGTCACCAACCCGCAGCCGCTCGAGGGGCAGACGTGGTCGGGCGACGTCATGGGCCCGCTGGTGAGCCTCATGAGCGCCAGCGCCTATCCGGTCTACGCCACCGACATCCACTGCGACCTGACCGCCTGGAACGACGCCGCCGCCGAGTGGTACGACGACTGGGGCAGCTACACGCCCGAGCACCGCAACATGCTGCGCTGGCTGCTGGTCTCGCCCACGGCGAAGGAGCGGCTGCCCGACTGGGAGCGCGTCACCTGCGACGTCATCGCCCGGTGGCGCTCCGAGCTGGCCAGATGGCCGCACGACGAGCGGCTGACCGCGAAGATCGCCGAGTTCTCCCAGCTGAGCCCGCTGTTCGCCGGCCTGTGGCGCAAGCACGAGGTGCAGGAGCACCGCAGCCTCACGCGCCGGTTCCGGCATCCGCGGCTGGGCCTGCAGACCCTGCGCATGGCGCTGATGATCACCCCGGACGAGCCGCTGGTCGGGCTCGTGATCCATTTTCCGATGCACGCGGGCGAATAACGCGGTTTTCACCGCCCCGGTATTTCGTCATCTGTTAATTGACACCCACGTGGGCGAGCCGGACCTTAGGTGATGTCGTTCGGCCAACCAACAAGGGCGCCCGGGCATCGTCGAATTCACGATGACCCGGGCGAGAACGGGAACGGGGCCCCATGTACAACAACAGCGGGCGAGATCCCATCGCCATCGTCGGCGCCGCCTGCCGGCTGCCCGGTGCGCAGAGCCCGGCCGACCTCTGGCAGATCGTCAGCGGGGGCCGGGACATGATCGGCGTGATCCCTCCCGAAAGATTCGACATCGAAACCACCTCCGGCCGCCGCCGGCCCGATGTGCTGCGGGGCGCGGGCGGCTACCTGGACGACATCACCGGGTTCGACGCGCGCTTCTTCGGCGTCACGCCGTTCGAGGCCCTGCGGATGGACCCGCAGCAGCGGTTGCTGATGGAGGTCACCTGGGAGGCGCTCGACGACGCGGGCATCCCGGCCGAGAGCCTGGCCGGGAGCGACACCGGCGTCTACACGAGCCTGCTGTCCTCGGGGTACTGGGACCTGCTGCGCCGCTCGGGGATGTACGACATGCACGCCGCGCTCGGGGCGGCCGTCAGCGGCATCTTCCCCGGCCGCGTCTCCACCCAGCTCGACCTGCGCGGTCCCAGCATGGGCGTGGAGGCGGCCTGCGCGACGTCGCTGCTCGCGGTGCACATGGCCTGCCGGGCGCTGTGGTCGGGCGAGATCGACCTGGCCATCGTCGGCGGCGCGAACCTGCAGATCGTGCCGGACCTGTATTTCGCGCTCGCGGACGCCGGCGTGCTGTCCAGCTCGGGCCGGTGCAAGTTCGGCGACGTGTCGGGGGACGGGTACGTGCGCAGCGAGGGCGTGGTGGCCCTGATACTCAAGCCGCTCTCGCGGGCCCTCGCGGACGGGGAGCACCCGTACGCGACGATCCTGGGCAGCGCCGCCACCCACGACGGCCGCACCGGCGGCTCACTCGTCTCCCCCGGGCTGGAGGGGCACGAGACGATGCTGCGCAAGGCCTATCTCGACGCCGGGGTCTCCCCAGGCGAGGTCGACTACGTCGAGGCCCACGGGCCCGGCACCCCCGCCGGCGATCCGACCGAGCTGGCCGCGCTGGACCTGGTCATGCGGGAGGGCCGGGACCCTGAGCGGCGCTGCCTGGTCGGCTCGCTCAAGTCCAACATCGGCCACACCGAGTTCACCTCGGGGATGGCCGGGCTGCTCAAGACGGCCCTCGCGCTGCGGCACCGGACCATACCCGCGACGCTGCACGTGGTGGAGCCGCACGCCGTCCTGCGGCAGCCGACCGCGGCCGTCGAGCTCGCGCTGCTCACCCAGGACTGGCCGGACCGGGGGACGCCGGGCCTGGCGGGCGTCAACTCCTTCGGCATGTCGGGGACCAACGTCCACCTCGTGCTCTCCGAGGCGCCGCAGGCGGCACGTCCCCGGCTCGGCCAGGGCCGGCCCAGCTACGTCCTGCCCCTGTCGGCGCGGGACCCGAGGGCGCTCGACGAGCTCGCGGGCGCGTACGCCGAGCTGCTCGACACGGTGACAGAGGGGACGGGGGCCGAGGACGCGGGACCCGGCCTCCACGACGTGTGCTTCAGCGCGGGTGCCCGGCGCTCGCACCACGAGTACCGGCTGGCCGCGGTCGGCGACGACGCGCGCTCGCTGGCCGCGTCCCTGCGGGAGTTCCGCGCGAACGGGCGGGGTGACGGGCAGTCGGTGCACGCCGGCGAGCGCCGCGCGGCCCGGCGGCCGAAGGTGGTGTTCGTCTTCCCCGGCCAGGGCGGCCAGTGGGCGGGCATGGGCAGGCAACTGCTGGCCGCCGAGCCGGCCTTCGCCCTGCGCCTGCACGAGTGCGCGCGGGCGGTGGCCGCCGAGCTCGGCTGGTCCCCCGTGGACGTGCTGCTGCGCGGGGAGCGGCTGTCGCGCGTGGACGAGGTGCAGCCGACCCTCTGGGCGATGCAGGTGGCGCTGGCCGCCGTGTGGCGCGAGTGGGGCGTCGAGCCCGACCTGCTCATCGGCCACAGCATGGGCGAGATCGCCGCGGCGGTCACCGCGGGCGCGCTGAGCGTGGCCGACGGCGCGGCCGTGGTCGCCAGGAGGAGCCGGCTGCTGCGCGAGCTGCGCACGCCCGGCGCCATGTGGGCCGTGGCGCTCGGTGCGGAGGCGGCCCAGGAGGCGATCGGTGAGCACTCCGGCCAGGTGAGCGTGGGGGTGGTCAACAGCCGTCACTCCACGGTCCTGTCCGGCGACCCCGCGAGGCTGGAGCGGATCGTCGCGCCGCTGCGCCGCGACGGCGTCTTCTGCCGTCAGGTGGACGTGGACTACGCCTCGCACGCGCCGCAGGTGGAGCCGGTGCGCGAGGCGCTGCTGGAGGCGCTGTCGAGCGTCAAGCCCGGCCCCTGCGCCGTGCCCATCCACTCCAGCGCCCGGGACCGGGTCGTCGACGGCACGGAACTGGACGCCGGTTACTGGTTCGAGAACCTGCGGCTGCCCGTGCGCTTCGCCGCCGCCTGCCAGGCCGCGCTCGCCGACGCCCGGCCCACCGTGTTCATCGAGATGAGCCCGCATCCGGTGCTGCAGACGGCGCTGGAGGAGGAGGTCGAGGCGGCGGGCGCGACCGCGAGCGTGGTGCCCTGTCTGCGGAGGGACGTGCCGGACGCGGCGGCCCTCAGCGCGGCGCTCGGCCAGGCGTACGTGCTGGGCTGCCGTCCCCGCTGGGACCGCGTCCACCCCGAGGGCGAGTACGTCCGGCTGCCCGGCTACCCCTGGCAGCGGCGGCGGTTCTGGCCCGGCTCGGCCACCTCCCCCATTCCTCCCGAGCCCGCCCGCGAACCGGCCCGCGAACCGGCCCGAGAGCCGGCCCGAGAGCCGGCGCGGCCCGGACGCCCGGATCTGGCGACTCTGTCGGAGACGGAGTTGACCGCCGTGGTGACCGACCTGGCGTCCCAGGTTCTCGCGGTGCCCGGACACGAGATCGGGATGGACGTGCCGCTCACCCTGCTGGGGCTGGACTCCGTGCTGGCGACCAGGTTCCGCGAGCGGGTGCGGCGCGAGCTGGGCGTGGACGTGCCGGTCCGCAGCCTGCTCGGCCCGGGCACGCTGCTCGACCTCACCACCGAATTACGCTCGGCGGCCACCGTGTGAGGCGCGGCCGCCGCTGTCGAGACGGGGCTCCGGGTCGTCCGGAGCCTCGTCTCCGCTCTTTTGAAGGTGGCATTCCGACTGCTAGCACTAACTAATTCTTGGGCATTCCAGTCAAGAGCCGGAAGGATACGGGCATGGTGACAGCCGTGTTGGGAACGCTGGCCGGCGCCGCGCTCGTGGCGGCGGTGTGGCTGAGCGTCGTGCTGACCGTGTTCACCCCCCGGGGCAGGCCGAGCCGGCTGGTCCGCGGCGTCCTGCGGGCCTTCGCCGGTCCCATGCTCGCGATGGCCGGCCGGGTCCCGCCCGTCCTGCGGGAGCCGCTGCTCGACCTGTGCGGGCCGCTGGCCGTCGTCACGGTGGCCGCGATCTGGCTCGGCGTGTCCTCGGCGGGGTTCGCGCTGCTGGAGGGCACGCCGCTGCGCGAGGCCGAGTGGGCGTCCAGGCTGCTGATGGTGGCGGCCATCACGACGTACCTGGGGCATTTCCTGGCCGCCTACTCCCGGCGGGAACGGCTGGTGGCCAGGCTGGCCGGCAGCGTGTGCAACCCGCGCGACGCCGACACCATGCTCGCGTCCTACCTCAAGACCGGCTCGCGCGACCACCTCGACACCATGTTCGCCGAGTGGACGGTGTGGATGGCCGAGGTGGAGCACTCCCACCTCGCCCATCCGGCGCTCACGTTCCGCCGCCCCGCGGGCGACCTCGACTGGCTCAAGGCCGCGGTCATCGTCCTGGACGTGGCCGCGCTCATCGAGGCGCTCGCGCCGAGCTGGGCTCCGGCGCACACGAAGGCACTGCTCGCGACGGGGACGCGCTGCATGCACCGGCTGACCCACGGGCTGTGCATCACGCTGCCGCCCATCCCGGTCAGCCTGCAGGGGCGGGAGGAGCGCAACTTCTCCGACACGCTGCTGCTGGCCCACGAGGCGGGGCTGCCGGCCGAGCGCGACCCGATGGAGGCGTGGACCGTCTTCCAGGACCTGCGCACCGGGTACGCGCCGCACGCCTACGCCATCGAGACCCGGCTCCGCTACGACCGGGTCGAGGAGCCGGACGACGTCGGCGACTGACGCCCGCCGGAGTGCCCGGCCCCGGTCACGGTCTGCCCCGGATAGGCGATGACGCCGCTGAGACCGGCGCCCTCGGCGACGCGTACCTCGTGGCCGAGCGCGGTGAAGCCGTCAATGACGGCCGGGCGCTCCAGCGACGAGTCCACCCTCGCCATCACGCCCACGTACGCGTCGCTGAGCCGCGCGCCCGGCCCGATGATCGCGCCGTCCAGGCAGGCCACCCGTTCCAGGCGGCACCACGGGTGCAGGTCCGCCTCGTCGCCGACGTACGAGTCGCGCAGCACCACGCCGGGGCCGATCTCGACGTCCCGGCCGATCCACGCGCCGGGACCCACGTGGACGAGCCCGGCGGCCAGCTTCTCCGCCAGCGTCAGCCCGCTGACCTCGTCGCGGCGCGCCAGCGAGGAGGGGTGGATCACGGGCCCGTCCGGCAGCCGCAGGCTCGGGTAGCCGCCGGCCAGGGCCTCGGCCATGGTGAGCAGATAGTCGCGGGGGTTGCCCAGGTCGCCCACCTTGGCCAGGGGCGAGCACATGACCCGGTGGGCGCGCGACACCAGCCACGGCAGCAGGTCACCGCCCCAGTCGAGCCCCCGCCCGGCCAGCGCCGCCAGCTCGTCGGTGGCGCCCAGAGCGCGCAGCCTGGCGCAGTCCACCAGGTAGAGCCCGGCGTTGATGGGCACCCTGTCCAGGTCGGCGGTCACCGCCGCGATGGTCTCCAGGGGCGGCTTCTCGATGAACCGCTGGATCCGGCCGGCGCCGTCCGCGAGCACCAGCCCGTACGTGCCCGCCACCTCCGCCGCCGTCCGAAGGACCAGGCCGACGGTCACCACCGCCCCGCTCGCCAGGTGGTCGCGCACCAGCGCCGCCAGGTCGAACTCGAACAGCGAGTCGGTCGGCAGCACCAGGGCGTGGCCGAGCAGGCCGTGCTCCTCGATCACGCTGAGCGTCGCCTGCCCGGAGCCGGTGTTGAACCGGTCCGTACGCGGCCGCGAATAGCGCACCGAGACCCCGAGCCGCTCGCCGTACCCCAGCGCCTCCTTGACCTGATAACGATTCTCCCGGCCGTTGGCCGCCACGTGGAAACTCGTTATTCCCTGGTCGCGGAGGCCCGCGACGAGCCATTCGATGACCGGCCGCCCGAGAAAAGGGACGGCGGCCTTGCTCCTTATGTGACCGGAACCTTCGAGGGTGAGCGGGCGGGCGCGGAGGCCGCGGCCGCCGGCCAGTGCGATGGCGGCAATAGAAGGCATGGCAACCTCCAAGGACAACGGGCGGTGACTTATTCGTACCATTCGCTCCGGGAATATGGCCCGTTTCGGCCGCCGAACGCCGGGATTTCGTCAGGTCCGCGTCTGACAAAAGCACCGTGGTTTCCGTTAAGTCAGGGTGCCGCCGACGCGGGCCGGATATTTATCGTGGGCCTCCCTGACGTGTCTCGCCGAGGAGGAGACCGTGCGCGCAGCCGTCATCACGCAACTCAACTCCCCATGGGAGTTCCAGGACCTCGCCGATCCCGAGCCCGGGCCCGGCCAGGTCGTCGTACGCATCCAGGCGTGCGGCATGTGCTTCAGCGACGTACTGGTACACCGCGGCCACTGGCCGGTGCAGCTGCCGATCGTGCCGGGGCACGAGCCGGTGGGCGAGGTGGTGGCGCTCGGCCCCGGCGCCACCACCCTGCGGGTGGGCGACCGGGTCGGCGTCTCGTGGATGCAGCGCGGCGAGGGGCGCTGCGTCCAGTGCCAGAGCTGGCATCCGGTGGCCTGCTCGCACACCACGACCTGGATGGACATGGGCGGCGGCTACGCCGACCTGATGGTGGCCTGGGAGTCGGGGTGCACGCTGCTGCCCGACGGCCTGGACTACACCGACGCGGCGGTGGCCTTCTGCGCCGGCTTCACCTCGATGAGCGGCCTGCGCAACGCCGACCCCCGGCCGGGCGAGCGCGTCTGCGTGCTGGGCGTCGGCGGGCTCGGGCACATGGCGGTGCAGCTGGCCACCGCCATCGGCCTGGAGACGGTCGTGCTCACCACCTCGCCCGACAAGGCGGAGTACGCCAAGGAACTGGGCGCCGCGGAGGGCGTCGTGGTCGGCGACGACCCCGGCAAGGCGCTGGCCGACGCCGGCGGCGCCGACATCATCCTGGCCACCACCACCTCGGCGGACCTGGTCGCCCGCGTGCTGTCCGGCCTGCGCTACGGCGGGCGGCTGGTCACGATGGGCGTCACCGGCCCGCTGAAGATCGACGACATGATGACGCTGCTGTTCAAGCAGTGCTCCATCAAGGGCAGCACCCACAACAACCGCTCCGACCTGGTCGAGGTGCTCACGCTGATGGCCGCGGGCAAGGTCAGGCCGCGCGTGGAGACCTACCCGTTCGCCGAGGTCAACGAGGTGCTCAAGCGGGTGGAGGCAGGCCAGGTGCGCTACCGCGCCGTACTCACCCCCAACTGAGGAGGATCCCCGCATGTCCGAGCCCCCGATCGTCATAGCGAACCGGGAGCACCTGTGGTGGCTGCTCAACGAGGCCTCACAGCTGGAACACATGATCCTGAGCCAGTATCTCTTCGCCGAGGCCAGCCTCAAGAACGGGACGGAGGACGGCCTGACGGCCGAGCAGGCGGACGCGGTCGCCCGCTGGCGCAGGGTCCTGCACTCCATCGCGGTCGAGGAGATGCTCCACCTGGCGCTGGTGTCCAACCTGCTGGCCGCCATCGGCGCGGCGCCGACCTTCACCCGCCCGAACTTCCCGCAGCGCTCGGGATACTTCCCGTCGGGCATCCAGCTCGATCTGCTGCCCTTCGGCGAGCAGGCGTTGCGCCACTTCCTGTACCTGGAGCGCCCCGAGGGCATGCAGGTGCAGGACGCCGAGGAGTTCGAGCCGGTGCCGCCCAGCCGCGTCCGGCTCGACCCCGCCGACCTCATGCCCAGGGGCCAGGAGTACGCGACGATCGGCCACCTGTACCGCGGGATCGAGGAGGGGCTGCGGGCGCTCTGCGCGGAGCTCGGGGAGCGCGCCGTGTTCGTCGGGTCCCCGCGTGCCCAGGCCACGCCGGAGCTGTTCCGCTGGCCCCAGCTCGTCGCGGTCACGGACCTGAAGTCCGCGTTCACCGCGATCGATCTCATCATCGAGCAGGGCGAGGGCGCGCGTGGCGACTGGCAGCAGGCCCACTACGGGCGCTTCCTCGCGGTGTGGCGGGAGTACGAGGAGCTGCGCGCGCTCGATCCGGGCTTCGACCCGGCGCGACCGGCGCTCGCCGCCTACCTCAAGCAGCCCTACGACATCGTGGAGCCCCAGCCGCTCATCACCGACCCCGGCACCCGCCGGACGGCCGAGCTGGCGGCGGTGGCCTATGAGCTGGTGCTGCACCTGCTGACCAGGTTCTTCACGCACACCGACGAGAGCGAGGAGCAGCTGGGCCTGCTCGTCGGCACGTCGATCAGCATGATGGCCGAGGTGCTGCGGCCGCTGTCCACCGCCATGACCACCATGCCCGTCGGCCCCGAGCACCCCGGCCGCACGGCGGGCTTCGCGTTCGAGATGTACTACGCCATGAGCAACTTCGTGCCCTGGCGCGAACCCTCCTGGGCGCTGCTGCACGAGCGCATGAGAGTGCTCGTGGAGCGCTGCAGGGCCGCCGAGAAGGCCGGCGGACCGGCGTCAGCGGCCGCCGCGGCGGCCGGCGTCCGGGCGGCCGAGCTGGCCGAGCGGGTGCGCGCGCACGTGCCGCCGGCACTGCTCCCGTCGTAGGACTTCACGAATTACCTCGCGCCGCCCGGCCGACTTGCCAATGTACGACCCGGCTCTTTGACGTCGGCCGGGCCGCCGGAAAAAGAATTGACTCATGCGAGGTGTGATGGAAACCAGCGCCGAATTCACGGTCGCCGAACTCTCCGGCCGATGGCGCAGCCCGGTCGCCGCCGAAGTATTCCCGGGAATATTCGGGGTGGACGACTTCTGGCTGCACAGTCCTTTCTGGGCCATTCATTTCAATGCCTACAAGGACCCCGGCTGCGACAGCCGGCTCTTCGAGCTCATCATCACGGGCATGTTCGAGCTCCTCGGCCCCAGCGAACAAACGCCCGGCGCGCGCGACGCCGATTTCTCCCGGACCAAGGTCTGCCTGCGCCTGTTCGACACCGGGCTCGTCGCCGGCGCCGACGAGGTGAAGGCGGGCGACGGCAACTGGCAGCCCGGCGAGTGGCAGGACGTCTCCCACGGCGGCTGCTCGATCCTGGACCTGCCGGGCGTGGACGAGTGCCCGCGGGAGTACGACCTGCTCGGCCTGGCCCGCTCGCACGGCCGGGACGAGGATCGGCTCTACTTCGGCCAGCGCCACCACGACGAGCTCGGCTCGATCTGGACCCGCCGGGCCCCGGGCCTGCTCGACTACTACGTGGTCCGCGTGGTCGGAGCTCCGCCCCAGGTCGGGGATGGCGCGGAGTGGGGGCCGGCGGAGTGGACCCACGTCACGAGCTCGTACACCCTCACCCCCGACGATCGGAGACACTCGTGACCACCACCCAAGCCGCAGTCGTCGAATCGCCGGGAGCGGCGTTCACCCTCCGGGACGTCGAGCTGGACGCCCCGCGCCAGGGAGAGATCCTCGTCCGGATGAAGGCCGCCGGCATCTGCCACACCGACCTCACGGTGGCGGCGGGGCACATCCCGTTCCCGCTGCCTGGCGTGCTCGGGCACGAGGGGGCCGGCGTCGTGGAGGAGACGGGCCCGGGCGTGACCAAGGTCAAGCCGGGCGACCACGTCGTCCTCACCTTCACCTCGTGCGGGAGCTGCGCCTCCTGCCGGATCGGCCACCCCGCCTACTGCACCACGTGGATCCCGCAGAACCTCATCGGCGGCAAGCGGCCCGACGGCAGCTCGCCGATCAGCAGGGACGGCGTCGCGCTCGGCGGCCGGTTCTTCGGCCAGTCGTCGTTCGCCCGCCACTCCATCGCCGACGAGCGCAGCGTCGTCAAGGTCGACCCGGACCTGCCGTTCGAGCTGCTGGCCCCGCTGGCCTGCAGCGTCCAGACCGGCACCGGCGCGGTCTGGAACACGCTGCGCCCGGAGGCCGGCACGTCCATCGCGGTGATCGGCACGGGCGCGGTGGGCCTGGCCGCCATCATGGGCGCGGCGCTCACCCCGGTCAGCCAGATCATCGCCGTGGGCCGGCAGGCGGCGCAGCTCGAGCTGGCCGCCAAGATCGGCGCCACCCACACCGTCGACTCGACCGGCCTCGACCTGGCCGACGAGCTGCGGAAGATCACCGGCGGCGCCGGCGTCGACTACGTGGTCGAGGCGGTGGGCAACCCCGACGTGCTGCGCGCCGGCATCGAGGCGCTCGCACCGCGCGGCGCGGTGGCCGTCGTGGGCGCTCCGCCGTACGGGGTGGAGGTCTCGGTCGACGTGCACCGGCTGCTGCCGGGGCGGCGGATCCTGGGCGTCTGCGAGGGCGACAGCGACCCCGACCGGCTCATCCCGCTGCTGGCGCGGCTGATCCGCGGCGGCCGGCTGCCCGTGCAGCCGCTCATCAAGGAGTACGACTTCGCCGACATCCAGGCCGCGGCGGACGACTTCAGGTCCGGCAAGAACATCAAGACGATTCTGCGGTTCGACGCGTGAACGACGTTTGGAGCCAGGAATGAACACCTTCGAGCTCGGCGACTTCCCGCTCACCTCAGGTGACACGCTGCCCGGCGCCCGGCTGGCGTACCAGACCTTCGGTGAGCTCAACCAGGCCAAGGACAACGTGGTCGTGTTCCCGACCTTCCTCGGCGCCCCCGCCGAGGTGCTCAACGGCTGGATCGGCGAGAACCGCGCGCTCGATCCCCGCACCCACTTCATCGTGCTGCCCGGCCACTTCGGCCTCCCGCCGTCCTCCGCGCCGAGCAACACCCCGTCGCGGCCCTTCCCGGCCGTCAGCATCGCCGACGACGTCATCGCCCAGCAGCGGCTGCTGGAGGAGGTCTTCGGCGTCCGCGAGATCCGGCTGGCGCTCGGCTGGTCGATCGGCGCGATCCAGGTGTACGAGTGGGCGCTGCGCTTCGGCGACCTCGTACGGAGCATCGCCCCCATCGCCGGGGCGCCCACCCCGCCGCCGTGGACCAAGCTCTGGCTGAAGACGGTGGTGGAGGAGCCCATCACCTCGGACCCCAACTACGCCGGGGGCGCCTACACGGACGCGGCGAGCGTCAGCGGCGGCCTGGCCCGGGTCGGGCACGGCTCGGCGCTGACCGCCCCGCCCCGCACGTTCTACTACGCCGGCGCCGACGTCTGGCGCACCCTGGGCTTCGACAGCGTGGACGCGTTCGTCGAGGGCTTCTGGGAGGGCTTCTGGCTCCCGCAGGACCCCAACGACGTGGTCACCCAGGCCCGCAAAGCCCGCGCCGCCTGGCCGGGTGCCGAGGGCGAGTCCCTGCGGGAGGTCCTGGGCCGGATCAAGGCCAAGACCACGATCGCCGGCTTCACCGGCGACGCGCTGTTCCCGCCGGACGAGCTCAGGCAGTACGCCGAGTGGATCCCCGGAGCGACGTTCCGCCAGATCGACAGCATCTACGGCCATCTGGCCACGTTCGGGCTGGCCGAGCCCGACGTGAAGGCCATCGACGACGTCATCAGACACGCCCTGGAGAGCTAGCCGTGGCCGAGGCGGAGTTCGTCAGGTTCCTGGAGGCGGCCCGGTCGGATCCCGGTCTGCTGGCCCGCTACTCCCCCATGGACCTTCCCCGGGTCCTGTTCCACGCCCGCAACGACGGGTTCGCCTTCACCGAGGACGACGCCGAGCGGGTCATCGGCCGGCTGGAGGCGGACCTCGTCATCCACAAGGACGGGGAGCCGTTCGACGGGAGCAGCACCCTGTGGCGGCACATGTGGGGCGAGCGTTACCTCGACTACCTGGTCGACCACGTGGTCGCCCGCTACTCCCGCGAGGAGCTGGCATGAGCGAAGCCAACGTCATCGGGTTCCTGCGCGGTCTGGCCGAGCGGCCGGACCTGGTCGACCGGCTCAAGGACAAGTCCAAGGACGAGGTCATCGCGGCCGCCGCCGCGGCCGGGCAGCCGTTCACCGCGCAGGAGTTCAACTCGTTGATCTGGGAGCTGGAGGGGCGGCTGGCGCACGAGCGCGGCGAGGAGTTCAACGAGCGGTTCCCGCTCTGGGGCCTGCTGTGGGGCCGGTACTACCTGGAGTTCCTCGTCTTCGACCTCGTCCCCAGCCTCGACGAGACCGGCCTGCTGGTCGGATTGGAGCACAAGCCATGATGCGAAACGCCCTCTACATCGGGCGCGAATGGAACGTCGAGCACAACCTGCGGGCGCCGGTGACCGGCGCCGAGCTCAGGTACACCGTGCTCGGCGAGGGCGAGCCCGTGCTGTGCATCCACGGCACCAGCATCGCCGACAGCCTCATCACCCCCATGCGGTTCTACCCCCCGCTGCTGCAGGACTACCAGCTCATCAGCTACTACCGGGCCGGCTACAACGGCAGCACGCTGGACAAGCCCGAGCTGAGCATCGAGGGCGGCGCGCAGCACGTCGCCGAACTGCTCGACCACCTGGGCATCGAGAAGGCGCACATCATGGCCTTCTCGTTCGGCGGCGTGATCGCCTTCCAGTTCCTGCTGTCGTACCCGGAGCGGGCGCACAGCGCGATCCTGCTGGAGCCGTACCTGCCGCGTGAGGCGCCGGACGCGATCCAGGCCAACATCGACGCCTACATGAACGCGATGAAGCTGTACGAGACGGGCGACAAGCTCGGCGCGGCGCAGCTCTACATGGAGGCGGTGTGCGGGCCGAGCTTCCTGCCCGCGGTGGAGATGACCGGGCCGCTCGACGTGTGGGACCGCGTCGAGGCGTGCGTCGACACGACCTTCACCGTCGACTTCCCGGCGATCTCGCAGTGGGGCTTCAAGCCGTCGGAGGCCGACCGGCTGGTCACGCGGAAGCCGGACATGCCGGTGCTGGCGGTGATGGGCCTCGACAGCGAGTCGGCGATGCCCGGGTTCCGCGACGCGCAGCGCTTCCTCATGAACTGGCTGCCGCAGGCGGAGCGGTGCGGTATCCCCAACGCCACGCACGGGCTGCAGAGCATGAACCCGGTGGCCGTCGGCGAGGCCGCCCACACCTTCCTCAAGCGCAACCCCATGTGAGACCCGTGGGGGGGGGGGGCCCGGGGGGCCCCCCCCCCCCCCCCCCCCCCCCCCCCCCCCCCCCCCCCCCCCCCCCCCCCCCCCCCCCCCCCCCCCACGTCTCATCCACGGCGCCGACCTCAGCGCCGACCTCAGGCACCCCGGTCACGCGAAGTCGTAGCCGAGCCGGACGGTCACCGTGAGGGACTGGCGGCCGGGACTGATGGAGGCGCTGGTCTCGGCCACCGCGGCGGCCATGGTGATGGGCTGGGGGCCGCCGCCCCTGACGTCTTCGCTCACCGAGACCACCCGGCCCAGCGGGCGCCCGGCCAGCTCGGCGTAGTGGGCGGCCTTGGCGGCGGCGTCGCGGAAGGCCCGGGTACGCGCCTCCCTCAGGACGCCCGACGGGTCCGACACCTCGAACGCCAGGCCGTTCAGCCGGGCCTCCTCCCCCACCCCGGCGACCGTGTCGATGACGTGGTCGGCCCTGGACAGGTCGCGGACGATCACCTCCACCCCCTGGACCGCCCGGTAGGCGGCCACCTTCGGGTAGACCTCGTACTCCGGCCCCAGCGACAGCTCCACCGTGCGCACGTCCTGGGCGGCGATGCCCTCCCGGGCCAGGGCCTCGGCCAGCCGGGCGGCGGCGGCCCGGACGGCGGTGAAGGAATCCGCGGCGGAGGCCCGGCGGACCTCGACGCCCGCGTGCAGCCGGAGGATGTCGGGTGCGGCCAGGACGGCGCCCTCGCCGACGACGGTGATGTCCACGCCTACTCCCTCGAACGGGTCCCGCATCGATCCTAGAACGCTCGGCGTCATCCCGCCCGGCCGATGCCCGGCGCGCCCAGGACGGCCTCCGCGACCGCCCCGGGATTCTCGAGCTGGATCTGGTGCCCGCATTCCGGCAGGCGTACGAGTGTGGCGGACAGGGCCCCGGCCAGCCGCGCGTGGCCCAGGTCCCGCCCACCGGCGCTGATCACGGAGACCGGCACGCCGGGGAACTGCGTCTCCTCCCGCACCCGCAGCAGGTCGGCGACCATGTCGCGGCGGGCCAGCCACTCCCCCGCCGCCGCGGCGAGCACCTTGCCCGTGCGGTAGACGCCGTACGGGTCGGGCACGCCGACGAGCAGCCGGTGGGCGGCGGGCCCGGCGAGGCGGGCCACGGCGGTCGCGCCCCACGTGCCGCCCAGGGCGGGCAGCCACTGGCCGGCGGTCCTGGCCGGCGCGGACGGCTTGCGCTCCGTGACCGGGGCCGGATCCACCAGGACGAGCTTGGCCACGCGCAGCGGGTGCAGCCTGGCGAACGCCTCCGCGTGCCAGCAGGCCATGCCGTGGGCGACGACGGTCACCTGCTCGGGATGGGACGGGGCCAGCGCGGCCAGGCGGGCCACCTCGGTGTACAGGGTGGGCGGGGCGGTCGCGTGCGGGCTGAGGCCGAGGCCGCAGCGGTCGAAGCGGATGACGTGACGGGTCCCGGCCAGCAGCCCGGCCACCGCGCCCCAGTGGAACCAGGCGCCCCCGAGCTCGGCCGTGATCAGCACGACGGGCCCGGCTCCCTGCTCGACCACGTGCGGCCCGGCGTATCCGCCGTCGTGATCGACCGCCTCGGCCGTGATCGGCGGGACGGGCGGGTCGTCGGTGATGAGCAGGTGGACGGCCACGTACACCAGCCAGACCGCGAACAGCGTGAGCTGCGCCCGGTGGGCGAGCCCCGCCCCGTGCCGGTCGGCGAGCGCGGCGGTGGTGAGCAGCGTGGCCGCCAGCCCCAGCCACGTGAACAGCCACGACACCCACGACCGCCAGCGCGCGCTGAGCAGCACCATCGCGGCCAGCAGGGCGGCCGTGCCCAGCGCCCCGGCCAGTTGATGCACGTGGTGCGCGGACGACACGACCCGCCGCCCGCAGTACGGGTCGCTCAGCGTGGCGCAGTCCAGCGGGAACAGCCCGGCCGCGAACGTGAACACCCCGAACGCCGCCAGCGCCAGCCAGGCCTGCCACTCGCGGGCCACCCTCGGCACGAGCGCCACCCCGGCCGCGCAGGCCAGCCCCGCCAGCGCGTCGCTGGTGCGGAACAGCCGCGTCCACGGCTGGTCGCGGGCGGCCAGCTCGCTGACGTACCCGTCGGTCCTGTCGACCTCCGGCGTGGTGAACTGGCCAGTGATCCACGCACTGCCCAGCACGGCCGCCACGATGAACGCGGAAGCCGCGAGGACGTACAACCTTCGCTCCACGTGATCATTAGATCACCCAGGGTGTCCGGTCAGAGGCCGGGCGCGCCCCAGACCGGGAACCATCGGCCGAGATCCTTCTCCAGCGGCAGCTCGCCCTCGAGAGCGCCCCTGACCTGCAGTTCGAGCGCGTTGTCCCGCCTCTGGGCGGCGAGCGGGGCGAACGGGTAGAAGGTCCCGCGCTTGTAGAGGTACACGACGGCCAGCCGGCGGCCGTCGTCTTCGGACCGGAACGACACCAGCGAGCACAGCAGCGACGGCCCGAACCCGGCCGACTCCAGCGACGAGTTGACGGCGTGCAGCTCGGTGACCAGGTCACCGAGGGCGTCGGGCTCGCGGCGCACCAGGAGCCAGGTGTAGCCGTAGGAGTCGCGCGACTCCTCCACGCGCTCGCCGAGCAGCTCCTTGACGTCGCGTTCCAGCGTGGCGAACGCCCCGCCCTCCGCGGCCCTGAAGGCCACCGAGCCGAGGCCCGTGGGCACCAGCCCGGTCGCGGCCTGCAACGTCACGGCCGCCGACGGCAGCGCGAACAGCGCGTCGAGGTTGGGCTTGACCGGCTTCGACCGGCCGAGCAGGGCGTCCAGCCAGCCCATGCCGAGGCTCAGCCCCTTCCGAGCTGCCGGGAGATGTCCGACAGCTGTGCCAGCCGCCGTTCGAGCGGCGGGTGGGTGGAGAACAGGTTCGCCAGCGTCTGGCCAGGGGCCGCCGCCGGGGCGAAGTAGAAGGCGTTGAACGGCGCCGCCTCGCGCAGGTCCTGGGTCGGGATCCTGGCCATGTCGCCGGTGATCTTGACCAGCGCGCTCGCCAGGGCCGAAGGGCGCTGGGTGAGCAGGGCCCCGGCGCGGTCGGCCGCCAGCTCGCGGTAGCGCGACAGGGCGCGGGTGAGCAGGAAGCTGATCGCGTACACGATGACGGAGACGAGCAGGATGATCAGCCCGACGGGCACCCCGCCCTGGTTGCCGTTGCGGCGGCCGCCCAGCCCCGCGTAGAGGGCGAACCTGGTCATGAGCCCCGCCACGATGCCCAGGAACGAGGCGATCGTCATGACGGCGACGTCGCGGTGGGCGACGTGCGACAACTCGTGCGAGAGAACCCCTTCGAGCTCCTGGGGCTCCAGGCGGCGCAGAATGCCGGTCGTCACGCAGACGACAGCCTTCTTCTGGTTGCGGCCGGTGGCGAACGCGTTGGGGACGTCGGAATCCGCGATCGCCACCCGCGGCTTGGGCATGTCCGCGAGCGCGCACAGCCGGTCGATCATGCCGTGCAGCTCAGGGGCCTCCTGAGGCGAGACCTCCCGCCCGTGCATCGCGAACAGCGCGATGCGGTCGGACAGGAAGTACTGCACGAACAGCAGGCCCCCGGCTATCACCAGCACGCTCAGCGCCCGTACGCCCAGGGCGATCAGGACGCCGATGAACACGACATAGAGCAGCCCGAGCAGGAACATCGTCACGACCATGCGGGTGGTCAGCCCGCGGTCGGACGCGAACCGCGTACCCACGGCTCAGCCCGGGATGAGGCCCTGGTCGCCCAGCATCTCCCGGACCTCCTCGATCGAGGCGTCCGCGGGGGGAAGGATCAGCTCTGACGGCTCAAGGCTGTCGTCGGGAAGCGCCTTGCCCACCTGGCGCACCTTGTCGAGCAACGCGTGCAGCTTCGTACGGAAGATCGGCTCGTCGCCGACCTCGATGGCCGCCTCGAGCTCGGTGTCGAGCTCGTTGAGCACCGCGATGTCGTCGGCGGAGATCTGTACCTGGCCTTCGCCCATGATCCTGACAATCATGCCGGCTCCCCAGGCTGACGAAGCTGCTGGGTCCCGCCGTGCTGCTGCGGCTGCGCCTGAGGCTGGGGCTGCTGCTGCGGCTGGCCCTGCTCGATGGCGCTCTTGGGCGCGGGGCCCTGGCCCAGCTCGGCCTTCATCCTGGCCAGCTCCAGCTCGACGTCCATGCCGCCGCCCATGCGGTCGAGCTCGGCCTGGATGTCGTCGCCGCGGGAGCCGGTGTAGTCGTCGAGCGCGCCGCTGGCCAGCAGCTCGTCGATCGCGCCGGCGCGGGCCTGCATCTGCGCCGTCTTGTCCTCGGCGCGCTGGATCGCCAGGCCGACGTCGCCCATCTCCTCGGAGATGCCGGAGAAGGCCTCGTTGATCCGAGTCTGCGCCTCGGCGGCGGTGTAGGTGGCCTTGATCGTCTCCTTCTTCGTACGGAAGGCGTCGACCTTGGCCTGCAGCCGCTGGGAAGCCGTGGTGAGCTTCTCCTCCTCGGCCTGCAGGTTGTCGTGCTGCAGCTTCAGGTCGGCCATCTGCGTCTGCAGATTGGAGCGACGCTGCAGCGCCTCGCGGGCGAGGTCCTCGCGCCCGACGGACAGCGCCTTGCGGCCCTGCTCCTCAAGGCGCTGGGCCTGCTTCTCGAGGCCGGTTACCTGGAGCTCGACCCGCTTACGCGACGTGGCGACGTCGGCCACACCCCGGCGCACCTTCTGCAGCAGCTCGAGCTGCCGCTGATAGGAGTAGTCAAGGGTCTCGCGCGGATCCTCCATCTTGTCCAAGGCCTTGTTGGCCTTGGACTTGAAGATCATCGAAAGTCTCTTCATCACGCTCATGCGCGTCGGCCGTCCCCTTCTAGGTCGTGCTGGTGTTCACCCAATGCAGCGCAGCCGCCTTGGGATTACCCTACGCATAACGCACGAGGGCGTCACTAAGTTGCAGTCCAGGTAGGGTTGACGTCGTGTTGCGACGCCGTTCCCAAACCTCCGTGGACGACACCCCCGTCCCCGATGACGATCCTAAGCCCCAGGGTAAAGGTCGTCCCACTCCCAAGCGCCGTGATCAGGAGAGCAAACGGCGCCAGCCGGTCCATGCACCGAAAGACCGTAAAGAGGCCTATCGGCAGATGCGGACCAAGCAGGCCGCCGAGCGCGACAGGGCCCGCCAGGGCATGCTCGCAGGTGACGAGCGGTATTTTCCTGCTCGTGACAAGGGCGCAGCGCGCAAGTTCGCGCGTGAGTGGGTCGATTCCCGGCGGCTGCCGAGCCAGTATTTCCTGCCGTTCTCGCTACTGATCCTGCTGGCGACGTGGATCCCGTGGCCCATGTCGATCCGCACCGCGGTGCTGGGATACACGGTCACCATCGGCTGGCCGATCATGATGATCGGCGTGCTGTTCACCTCTGTCTACGTGGCGTGGAAGGTGAAGCGCCTGGTGGCGGAGAAGCTGCCCCAGGAGAGCACCCGGGGCGTGGGCTTCTACGCGGCCATGCGGGCGCTGCAGATCCGCAAGCTGCGCTTCCCGCCGCCCACGGTGCTGCCGGGCGGCAAGCCGGTGCTCAAGAAGTAGCCGTCCCCGGCCTCCGGGGACGGCTCGCTCACAGAGCGTCGGACCAGCGGAGCAGGCCGCCCTTGACCGTGGCCCGAGCCCCGAACATGGGGCGGCCCTTCTCCAGCGCGTCCGCCATGTCGCGCAGCATCGCGTGGTACGAGGGCCAGATCGGTTCCGGCCCCACCATCGACGCCACCACGTGGCCGCTGTCCGCGTCGACCTCGATCAGGGTGCCGACGCGGATCAGCCGGCCGATCGGGTCGCCCCTGCCGACCCGCGCGGCGCAGGTCTCCCGCCACTGGTCGCGGATCTCGCGCACGCCGAGCACCCGCTCCTCGCCGAAGCTGAAGCGGGCCGCGGGCGGGCCGGACATGCCGTTGTGGCGCAGCAGCGAGGCCCTCAGGTCGTCGGGGAACTCCAGGCCCGTCTGGGCCTCGGCGAGCGCGACGGTGCCGGCCCTGCCGGGGACGCCCAGCGAGGCGTACGTCCGGGGCGCGTGCTCCCGCAACCACCGCTCGATGCGCCGCCACTGCCGGTTCACCGCCGCCCGCACGCGGGGGCTGATCGGGCGTACCGTCGCCTGACCGCTCACCATGCACGCGGCCGGGATGCCCGGGGGCGGCGCCGGGGCCGTGGCGGCCGGCGTGGGCTCGACAGGCGTGGGTGTGGGCGCCGGGCTCTTTCCGTCGGCGCCCGTCGTCACGCCCATGACCGACTGCTGAATCTGGTGGACGGCCGACCGCACCTCGGACGCCGCCTGCGGCCCCGTGGGGATGAGGGCGGCGCCCAGTGCCAGCGCCACCACCCCCGCGATGGCGACCCACGCCAGGCCCATCCGCGTGTGTGCGACCGCCTGCGGGGCCGGGGGCGCGGGCGGCTCGACGGGCATCCGGGCGCGGCGGCGCAGCCGTACCCCGATCGCGGTCAGGATGGCCGCCGTCAGCGCCAGCCGTACGAGCTTCAGCACGTCGCGCACCCTATCCCGAAACCAATCACCCCATGGACCGGGATTAAGGTCGGATCTATGGAATTCCGACACCTCGGTCGTAGTGGTCTCAAAGTCAGCGAGATCAGCTACGGAAACTGGCTCACCCACGGCTCCCAGGTCGAGGAGGACGCCGCCAAGCAGTGCGTGCAGGCGGCGCTCGACGAGGGCATCACCACGTTCGACACCGCGGACGTCTACGCGGCGACGAAGGCCGAGGAGGTGCTCGGCCGCGCGCTGAAGGGCGTGCGAAGGGAGTCGCTGGAGATCTTCACCAAGGTCTACTGGCCGACCGGCCCCGGCCAGAACGACCGCGGCCTGTCACGCAAGCACATCACCGAGTCCATCAACGGCTCGCTGCGCCGCCTGCAGACCGACTACGTCGACCTGTACCAGGCGCACCGCTTCGACCACGAGACGCCGCTGGAGGAGACGCTCAAGACGTTCGACGACCTCGTACGCCAGGGCAAGGTCCTCTACCTCGGCGTCAGCGAGTGGAGCGCCGACCAGATCGCCCAGGCGCTGAAGATCGCCGACGAGATGGGCTTCGACCGGATCGTCTCGAACCAGCCCCAGTACTCGATGCTGTGGCGGATCATCGAGGGCGAGATCGTGCCGCTGAGCGAGAAGGAGGGCATCGGGCAGATCGTCTGGTCGCCCATCGGCCAGGGCGTGCTCACGGGCAAGTACCTGCCCGGGCAGCAGCCGCCGGAGGGCTCCCGGGCCACCGACGGCAGCGGCAGCGCCATGATCGCCCGGTTCATGAACGACGACGTGCTGACCCGCGTCCAGGAGCTCAAGCCGATCGCCGCCGACCTCGGGCTGAGCATGGCGCAGCTGGCCGTCGCGTGGGTGCTGCAGAACCCGAACGTCTCCAGCGCCATCGTCGGGGCCAGCCGCCCCGAGCAGGTGCGTGACAACGTCAAGGCCGCGGGCGTGAAGCTGGACGCCGACGTGCTCAAGAGGATCGACGACGTGCTGGACCCGGTCGTGGAGCGCGACCCGGCCAAGACGCAGAGCCCGCGCACCCGCCCGTAACCCGTCCCCACCCGAGAATTAGCCCCTTGAGCCACAATGGCGCTCAAGGGGCTTTTCATTTACCGCAGATCACTCCTGGCGCAATGACAAACCCGTGTACTCCACGCGGTCCTCTTCGAGCAAGGCCACCTGCTCAACTCCCGATTCGAGCAGGTCACGCCAGTTCTCGCCAAGCCAGGACTCCGCGTCCGCCTGGCTCGGAAAAACTTCTCGCGGCAAAGGGCGATCCGTTACCTCACCACCATTTGCATTTTCATAACGCCACCGCCATGTCATGCCATACGCTCCTTTTCCGCGGGTTCGCCGGCGCACCCTCCGCAGGCACTGGAACCCTACTCCCGAGCTTGGAGGTCAATCGATGCTGCGCGCGTATCGTGTTGCGGCCGGGGTCGCCCTCGGGGCGGCCGCCTTCCTCTCGCTCCCCTCCTCCGCTCTCGCCGACCCCGGGGTCCCGCGGACGTGGAGCGCGTGGCAGAGCGACGGGACGGCCTGGCTGGCCGTGACGGCCGACGCCGCCCCGCCGGACGGCTCCGTCATCGGATGGCGCTTCTCCGTGGCCCCGGACGGGGCGAGGGGCGAGTCCCCCGGCGGGGACCTGCCGTCGTTCCAGGCGGTGTGCGGCCGGGACGCGGCCGGGTCCGGGCACAAGCGCGTGGTGGTCGCGGTGGACTTCGGCGACGGGGAGGCCGACGCCTACCCCGGCGAGCGGGCTCCCGGGCAGAGCGCGCCGAAGTGCGTCGCGGGCGCCGAGGACGCCACCGCCGCCCAGCTCCTCGCCTCCACCGCCAAGGTCCGGGTGAACGCCCAGGGGGCCGTCGTGGCGGTCGCGGACTATCCGTTCAGGGAGAGGGGCGGCACCGAGCTGGCGGCCGCCGCCGCGTCCGCCGCGCCGTCCGGGAGCGGCCTGCCGATCACGCTGGTCGCGGCCGGCGCGGGCGCCATCGCCCTGCTGGCGGGCGGCGCCGTGGCGGCCACCCGCCGCCGCTCCAGGACCCGCGTCTGACCTGGAGCGTTCCATCCACCGGCCGCCCCAGGACGCTACGCTCGGCGCGGTGAAAATCCTTGTCTCCGGTACGGCGGGCGGCGCGGGATGGCCGGAGCCCGGCTGCCGGTGCGCCTCGTGCGCCGGGCTCCCGTCCGGCCACCGACGCCCGTTCGAGCTGGTCGTGGACGGCGTGGCCCGCTTCCCCTTCGACGATCCGCCGAGCGGCTACCGGGCCCGCGCGGGAGGGCTGGGGCTGGCCGGCCCCGACGGCTCCCGGCTGCTCTGCCTCCCACGGGGCCTCCCACGGGGCCTCCCACTGGGCCGGCCGGTGCCGGTGGACGGGCCCGCCAGTTACGACGTGGTGCTGATCGACCTGCTCGACCGGCCCGAACGGCTAGGGGAGCTGCGGCGGGCGGGGCTGGCGGACGACCGGACCGCGGTGGTGGCCGTCGGGCTGGACCACCGGATCCGCTCGGAGGAGGAGCTGGCCAGGCGCCTGCGGCTGTGGGGCGCGTCGGCCGTTCCCGACGGGACGGTGCTGGAGACCGGCCGGGCGCTCCCCGGGACGGCCATCGGGAGGCAACCCGGCGACGGTGGCGCGACGGCGCCGTGGCGGACGTTGCTGCTGGGCGGGTCGCGGTCTGGGAAGTCGGCCGAGGCCGAGCTGAGGCTGGCGGCCGAGCCGTACGTCACCTATGTGGCCACCGGCCCGAGCGGCGCGGGGGACGGCGAGTGGGCGGCCCGCGTGCGGGCGCACCGGGAGCGGCGGCCCGCGCACTGGGCCACCGTCGAGACCGCCGACCTTGTCTCGGCCATCGGGCAGGCCACCGCGCCGCTGCTGATCGACGGGCTCGGGACGTGGCTGACGGCGGTGTTCGACGAACACGGGGCCTGGGAGGGCGACCGCGCGCCCGTCCGCGAACGCTGCGACGAGCTCGTGGCGGCCTGGCGGCAGACGCCCGTGCGCCTCGTGGCGGTCTCCGACGAGGTGGGGATGGGTGTGGTGCCCGCCACGCCGAGCGGGCGGGCCTTCCGGGACGCGCTCGGCCGTCTCAACGAACGCCTCGCCGCCGAGTCCGAGTACGTGGCGCTGGTGGTGGCGGGGCGCCTGCTGGAGCTGTGACCGCTACGGGCGGACGGCGCGGGCGTACCAGCGGCCGTCGAGCCGGTCCACGTGGAGGGGGCGGCCGAAGCACTCCGAGAGGTTGTCCGGGGTGAGCACCTCCTCCACCGGCCCCGCGGCCAGCACCCTGGCGTCGCGCATGAGCATCGCGTGGGAGGTCGTCGCCGGCACCTCCTCCAGGTGGTGCGTCACCGTCACGGTGGTCAGGACGGGCCGGGTCGTGGCCAGGTCCTCGACGGCGGTGATGAGGTCCTCCCTGGCCGGCAGGTCGAGCCCCGCGAACGGCTCGTCGAGCAGCAGCACCGCCGGCTCCGCCATGAGCGCCCTGGCCACCCTGATCCTGGCCCGCTCCCCCTGCGAGCACACGCGGAACGGCCGGTCCGCCAGGTCCTTGCACCCCAGGTCGGCCAGCAGCCGGTGGGCCCGGTCGCGCTCGCCTTCGCCGTACTTGTCCCACAGAGGAACGCTCGTCCCCGTGTGCCCGGTGAGCACCACGGTGTGCGCGGTCGCGCCCTCCTCCTCCATCAGCTCCTCGTCGATCAGCCGCTGGCTGGCCGCGACCAGGCCGATGTGGCGGCGCAGCTCCCGCACGTCCACCCGGCCGAGCTTGTGGCCGAGCACCTTGACCGCGCCCTCGCTGGGATGCCGGACGGCGCCCGCCAGGGAGAGCAGCGTCGTCTTGCCCGCGCCGTTGGGGCCGAGGATCACCCAGTGATCGCCGTAGTCCACCTGCCAATCGACGCCGTCCAGCAGCGCCTTGCCGACAACTCGGACACCTACGCCTTCGAGTTCAACCACGTGCATCCCGCCACACTAGTGGGCCTACGATCGTCCGATATGCGCCTTCCGCATGGCCTGTCATTGGCGATCGGCACTCTCAGCGTCTTCCCGGTGCGGGTCGAGCGGGTAGACCGGGAGGTCGCGGGGCGGGCGATGACGCTGGCCCCGGTGGTCGGGCTCGCGCTCGGGCTGGTCGCGGGGCTGCCGTTGTTCCTGCCCGGGCCGCCGCTGCTGGGGGCGGCGCTGGCGGTCGGGCTGCTGGCCGTCCTGAGCCGGGGGCTGCACCTGGACGGGCTCGCCGACCTGGCGGACGGGCTGGGCAGCGGCAAGCCGGCCGCTCAGGCGCTCGACATCATGAAAAAGTCGGACATCGGGCCGTTCGGCGTGATGACGCTGGTGCTGACGCTGCTCGTCCAGGTCGCCGCGGCGGCCGGAGCCGGGTACGCGGCGCTGGTGACGGCCTGCGTGGCCGGGCGGCTGGCGCTGACCTGGGCCTGCCGGGCAGGTGTCCCCGCCGCCCGGCCCGACGGGCTCGGCGCGATGGTCGCGGGCACGGTACGCCGCCCCGCCTCTTTGCTCGTCACCCTGGCCGCCCTCCTCGGCACCGCCGCCGTCTGCCTGGGCCTCGCCAGGGAGCCCGTGTTGCCGCTCGGCCTGGTCGCCGGGCTCGGCGCCGCCCTGCTGCTGCTCGGGCACGCGCGGCGGCGCCTCGGCGGGATCACCGGTGACGTGCTGGGGGCGCTGGTCGAGACGGCCACGGCCACCACGTTGGCGGTCTGCGCGATCCTCGGCTGAGCGCCCCCGGGATCAGGAGGGTGAGGCGACCGGCTGCGGCACGCGTACCGGATAGAAGCGGAGCAGGGCCGCGCCGACGATCGCCATGAGGGCCCAGCCCACCAGGCCGGTCAGGCCGGCCAGCACCTCGTTGGGCGGCGCGGCGGCGTCGCCGAGCAGCAGGACGGACTGGGCGACGGCGTTCAGCGAGCCGTGGGCCACGACGGCCGGCCACACGCTGCCCGTGCGCAGCCGCAGCCACCCGATCAGCACCCCGAACAGGACGCAGAACCCCACGAAGAACAGCGCCGCCCAGGAGCTGAGCCGCGCGTAGTTGTAGCCCAGGAGGGTGAGGGGGGCGTGCCAGAGGCCCCAGATGACGCCGGTGTAGACCAGCCCGAGGAGCATGCCGTTGGTGGAGACGAGCCGGGGCAGCAGCCAGCCCCGCCAGCCCCACTCCTCCCCGAGCGCGGGGATCGCGTTCAGCACGGGCCCGGCGACCACGGCGATCCCGATCTGCAGCACGACCGCCGTGGTGAGGCTCTCGGGCACGCCCACGCCCTGGGCCCGCAGCGCCGCCCTGAACAGGCTGAACTGGTCGAGATCCAGCGAGAACAGCCCGACGGCGGCGCTGAGGAGCGCCGCCAGGAGCAGCAGCAGCGGCACCCCGAGCCAGGCGGTCAGGATGAGGACGCCGGTGCGCCCCTTGCGCTCGCCCAGCGTGAGCCCGGTCTGCCTGGCCCACTCGCGGAACGGCGTGCGCGTGACCGCCCAGACGCCGAGCACCGCCACCGACGGGGTGAACATCATGAGCGTGGCCAGCGGCCGCAGCAGCGGCGAGCCGATCCCACCGCCGAACCAGAGGGGCAGCGCCGCCGCCCACGACAGCCCGAAGGCCAGGACGATGAAGATGAGGAGAGGTCGTTTCATTGTTCCACTCGCTCCGCGATGAGGGCGTTGATGAGGGATGCGCCGCGTTCGGCGTCGTCGATGCTGATCGCGAGCCGGCCGCCGGAACGGTAGCGGATGACCAGGCACTCGCCGCCACGCAGCATGATGGTCGAACTGCCGGGCAGCCCGCGGATGCCCCAGCCCCCGACCGCGGCCGGATGGCGCGTCTCCGACCAGGCCGACTCGATCCGCGACAGAGGGATCCTGCGCGCCGGCCAGCCGAGCGGCCCGAACCGGACGGCCACCCGGCCGTCACCGACCTGCACGGACACGGACGAGGTCAGCACTCCGGCCGCCAGCACGAGGACGAGCCCGGGCAGGACCGACGTCGCCTGCCCGCCGGGCACCAGACCGGTGACGTAGAGCAGGCCCAGCACCAGGGCGGCGGCCAGGGCGGCGACCGGGAGCAGCGCCAGCCACCGGTTGGCGGCGTGGCCGACCCACACGGTGCGCCGGCCGGGCCTGAGCCGCAGGAGGGGCGGGATCCGGTGGGCGGAATCCTGGTCGGCCGCGCCCCTGCGCAGATAACCCACGAGGACGGCGACGCCGGTCCCGGCCGCGATGACCGCGAGGACCTGCCAGCCGGGCAGCCGGGCAGCGACCCAGTCGGGCGCGTCGAGGTTGGCGAGCACGGTGGTGACGTTGACGCCGAGCGCGAGCGCGCCCAGGCCGAACAGCCCGCCCCACCACACCGTCCGGCTCGGCCTGCGGGCCGTGGCCCGCTCGGCCGCGGCCAGCGCGACCAGCCAGAGCACCGCCCAGAGCAGGAACGTGACCACGATGTACGTGGTCAAGGACATCGAGCGGGAGGCCAGGCCGCCCAGGCCCCAGCGCGTGGCCAGGGGGTCGGGCAGCCGGTCGCACAGCGCCAGCGGCAGCCCGATCTGCGCGGCGAGGATGAACAGCCCCCATATGACGGCGGTGATTCGGGGATTCACGGCAGGTCCTCCAGCATGGCGATGAGGTCGTCGCGGCCGTAGCCGTACTTGCGGGCCTCGTCCAGCAGCTCGCGCGCCCGCTGCGCGAGCAGGGCGCGACCGTCGGCGCGCCCCGCGACGCTGACCCCCCGGCCCCGCCTGAACTCCAGCAGCCCCTCGTCCCGCAGGTCGCGCAGCGCGCGCAGCACGGTGTTGGGGTTGATGCCGAGCACCTGGGCCAGGTCGCGGGCCGGCGGCAGGCGGTCGCCGGGCCGGTAGGAGCCTTCTCCGATGGCGCGGCGGATGGCGCCGGCCACCTGCTCGTGCAGGGGCCGGGCGTCGTTGAGATCGAGCGTCAGCAGCATGATGCTAATGACACTAGCACCATTCCACATGACTCGCGATTGGTAGGATGAACCCCTGTTTGTGAGTACGCAGAAGACCTGGATAGCATCGGTTTACGTGACCACTGTGCGGCTGAACTCAGCAGATCCAGTCTCCATCGCCACCGACGCCTTGATCGTCGGCTTCAGGTCAGGACAGGACGGCCCGCGCGCCGCCACGGGCGCCGAGTCGCTCGAGGCCGCCTTCGGCGGCAAGCTCGCCGACTCCCTCCGCGCCGTCGCCTTCACCGGCAAGGCCGGCGAGGTGGCCAAGCTTCCCACGTTCGGCGCCATCGCCGCCCCGCTGCTGGTCGCGGTGGGTCTGGGCGACTCGCCCGACGCCGAAGGCCTGCGCCGCGCCGCCGGCGCCGCCGTACGGTCGCTCGCCGGCACCTCCAGGGCCGCGCTCGCCCTGCCCACCGGCACGCCCGAGGAGACCGAGGCCGTCGCGCTCGGCGGCCTGCTCGGCGCGTACGCGTTCGCCCGTTACCGCACGAACGGCGAGCAGAAGGCCCCGGTCGCCGAGCTCACCGTGGTCTCGGGCCAGCCCGACGGCGTCGCCGAGCGCGCGGGCGTGCTGGCCGACTCGGTCGCCCTGGTCCGCGACCTGGTCAACACGCCTCCGTCCGACCTGTGGCCGGCCAAGTTCGCCGAGATCGCCGAGCAGGAGGGCAACAAGGCCGGGCTGAGCGTCGAGGTGCTCGACGACAAGCAGCTCAAGGACGGCGGCTACGGCGGCCTCATCGGCGTCGGCCAGGGCTCGGCCAACCCGCCGCGCCTGGTCCGCCTCTCCTACACCCACCCCGAGGCCGGCAAGCGGCTGGCGTTCGTGGGCAAGGGCATCACGTTCGACTCCGGCGGCCTGTCGCTCAAGCCGTCGGCCTCGATGGACTGGATGAAGTCCGACATGGGCGGCGCGGGCGCGGTGCTCGGCGCCATGATCGGCATCGCCCGGCTCGGCCTGCCGGTCAACGCCGTCGGCTACCTCTGCCTGGCCGAGAACCTGCCGAGCGGCACCGCCCAGCGCCCCTCCGACGTCATCCACAGCTACAGCGGCAAGACCGTCGAGGTGCTCGACACCGACGCCGAGGGCCGCCTGGTGCTCATGGACGGCATCGCCAGGGCCGCGCAGGACGAGCCCGACCTGATCGTCGACGTGGCCACGCTCACCGGCGCGCAGATCGTCGCGCTCGGGTGGCGCACGGCCGGCGTCATGGCCAACGACGACGCCGCCAGGGAGCTGGTCGTCGAGGCCGCGAAGGCGGCGGGCGAGGGCGCGTGGGGCATGCCGCTCCCGGAGGAGCTGCGCAAGGGCCTCGACTCGCCGATCGCCGACATCGCCAACCTCCAGCCGGAGCGATGGGGCAGCATGCTGGCGGCGGGCATCTTCCTGAAGGAATTCGTGCCCGACGGCGTGCGCTGGGCCCACATCGACATGGCCGGCCCCGCCTTCAACAAGGGCGAGCCGTACGGTTACACCCCGAAGGGCGGCACGGGTGCCATCACCCGTACCCTCATCGGACTCGCAGAGCGGCACGCGAGCATCTGAAACAAATGAAAAGATGACGGCATCACGAACACCCCGACAAGGAGCCTTCCTGTGGCCTATGACATCGTCGTCCTAGGTGGCGGCAGCGGCGGTTACGCCTGCGCGCTTCGGGCGGCTGAGCTGGGCAAGTCGGTCGCGCTGATCGAAAAGGACAAGATCGGCGGCACCTGCCTCCACAGGGGATGCATCCCCACGAAGGCCCTGCTGCACTCCGCCGAGGTCGCCGACGAGACCCGCGAGAGCGAGTCCTACGGCGTCAAGGCGCGCTTCGACGGCATCGACGTGCAGGGCGTGCACGCGTTCAAGGACAAGATCGTGACGCGGGCCTGGAAGGGCGTGCAGGGCCTGCTGAAGTCCGCGGGCGTGACGATCGTCGAGGGCGAGGGCCGCCTGGTCGGCCCCAACCGGATCCAGGTGGGCTCGGAGGTCGTCGAGGGCCGCAACCTCGTCCTGGCCACCGGCTCGGCGCCCAAGTCGCTGCCGGGCCTGGAGATCGACGGCGAGCGCGTCATCACCAGCGAGCACACCCTGAAGATGGGCCGCGTGCCCACGTCCGTCATCGTGCTGGGCGGCGGCGTGATCGGCGTCGAGCTGGCGAGCGTCTACCGCTCGTTCGGGGCCGAGGTCACGATCGTCGAGGCGCTGCCGCACCTGCTGCCGACCGAGGAGGAGTCCAGCTCCAAGCTGCTGGAGCGGGCCTTCCGCCGCCGCGGCATCAAGTACGAGCTGGGCGTCTTCTTCGACACCGCCAAGACCACCGAGACGGGCGTGGTCGTCACGCTGGCCAACGGCAAGACCCTCGACGCCGAGCTGCTGCTCGTCGCGGTCGGCCGCGGCGCGGTGTCGGCGGGCATGGGCTTCGAGGAGCAGGGCATCGCCATCGAGCGCGGCGCGGTCGTGGTCGACGAGCACTGCCAGACCTCCGTGCCCGGCGTCTACGCCATCGGCGACCTCATCCCGACCCTGCAGCTCGCCCACGCCGGGTTCGCGGAGGGGATCATGGTGGCCGAGCACATCGCCGGCCTCAACCCGCCGCCCATCGACTACGCGGGCGTGCCGCGCATCACCTACTCCGACCCCGAGGTGGCCTCGGTGGGGATCACGTCGGCGCAGGCGGCCGAGCGCGGCATCGAGATCGTCGAGCAGGTCTACGACCTCGCGGGAAACCCCAAGAGCCAGATCCTCGGCACCTCGGGCGCCGTGAAGGTCATCGCCCAGAAGGACGGCCCGGTCGTCGGTGTCCACATGGTGGGCCGGCGCATCGGCGAGCTCGTCACGGAGGGGCAGCTGATCTACAACTGGGAGGCGCTGCCCGCAGAGGTCGCCCAGCTCATCCACGCACACCCGACCCAGTCCGAGGCCATGGGTGAGGCGATGCTGGCCCTGGCCGGCAAGCCGCTGCACGTACACAACTAGTCCAAGCCCTCGAGATCAGAACGCGAGAGAAGAATAACGATGCCGGTCTCCGTACAAATGCCCCAGCTCGGCGAGAGCGTGACCGAGGGCACCGTAACCCGTTGGCTGAAGAAGGAGGGCGAGCGCGTCGAGGCCGACGAGCCGCTCCTCGAAGTGTCGACCGACAAGGTCGACACCGAGATCCCGTCGCCGGCCGCGGGTGTCCTCACGAAGATCGTCGTGGCTGAGGACGAGACGGTCGAGGTCGGGGCCGAGCTCGCCGTCATCGACGAGAAGGGCCAGGCGGCCGCCGCCGCCCCGGCGCCCGAGGCGGCGGCGGCCCCCGCGCCGGCTCCGCAGCCCGAGCCCGAGCCCGCCCCGGCTCCGCCGGTCTCGTCGATCCCGCAGCCGGCTCCCCCGCAGCCCGCTCCGGCCCCGGCTCCGGCGCCCGCCCCGGTCGCGGCCCCCGCTCCCGTCGCGCAGGCCGCTCCCCCGGTCGCGGAGCCCGCGCCGCTGCCGTCGGGTGAGAGCCCGTACGTGACGCCGCTGGTGCGCAAGCTGGCCAACGAGCACGGTGTCAACCTCGACGCGATCAACGGCACCGGCGTCGGCGGCCGCATCCGCAAGCAGGACGTGCTCGAGGCCGCCAAGGCCCAGCGCGAGAAGGCCGCCGCGGCCCAGGCCGCCCCCGCCGCGGCTCCGGCTCCGGCCGCCGCCCAGCCGGCGCCCGCCGCCGCTCCCGCCGCGCAGGCGCCGATCACCACGGGTCCCGAGCCCGTGGAGGTCGACACGACGCTGCGGGGTCGCACGGAGAAGATGACGCGGCTGCGCCAGACGATGTCGAAGCGGCTGGTCGAGTCGCTGCAGACGGCCGCGCAGCTCACCACGGTGGTCGAGGTCGACGTCACCAAGATCGCGCGGCTGCGCGACCAGGCGAAGGCCGACTTCCTGCGCCGCGAGGGCGTGAAGCTGTCGTTCATGCCGTTCTTCGAGCTGGCCGCCATCGAGGCGCTCAAGCAGCACCCGAAGCTCAACGCGACGATCAACAACGAGACCATGGAGGTCACGTACTTCGACGTCGAGCACCTGGGCATCGCGGTCGACACCGAGCGCGGCCTGATCGCGGCGGTCATCAAGAACGCCGGCGACCTCAACCTCGCCGGGCTGGCCCGCAAGACGGCCGACCTGGCCGAGCGCACGCGCGCCAACAAGGTGACGCCGGACGAGATCACCGGCGGCACCTTCACGCTGACCAACACCGGCAGCCGTGGGGCCCTGTTCGACACGCCGATCCTCAACCAGCCGCAGGTCGGCATGCTGGGCACCGGCGCCGTCGTCAAGCGGCCCGTCGTGATCGACACGCCTGAGGGCGAGGTCATCGCGGTCCGGTCGATGGTCTACCTGGCGCTGACGTACGACCACCGTCTGGTGGACGGCGCGGACGCGGCCCGCTTCCTCACCACGGTCAAGCGCCGTCTCGAGGAGGGCCGTTTCGAGGCCCAGCTCGGCCTCGCCTGATCCTGGGCCTGATCCTGGCGTTTGCGGCCGGGCGGCTCCCCTTGCGGGGCCGCCCGGCCGTTTGCCTGCCCTGGGCCTGGCGCGGCTGGCGCGTCCGTGACGTGGGGCGGGCGTACTGTGGGGCTATGGCGATCATCGTGACGGGGGCGTCGGGGTTGCTCGGGTCGGCGCTGGTGCCGGCGTTGCGGGCCGAGGGGTGGGAGGTCGTCCGGCTCGTACGGCGCCGCCCGCGCGAAGCCGACGAGGCCTTCTGGGACCCGGCCGAGCAGGAGATCGACCAGGCCGCGCTCGAAGGGGCGCAGGCGGTCGTGCACCTGGCGGGCGCGTCCGTGGGCGACCGGCGGTGGACCCCGGCGTACAAGCGGGAGCTCGTCGCCAGCCGGGTCCAGGGCACGAGGGTGCTCGTGGACGCGATCGGCGCGCTGTCCGGCAAGCCCGAGGTGCTCCTGTCTGCCTCCGGGGTCGACTTCTACGGCGACACCGGCGACCGGGTGATCGACGAGAGCCAGGGGAAGGGCAGCGGCTTCCTGGCGGATCTGTGCGGGCGCTGGGAGGGCGAGGCCAGGCGGGCGGGCGAGGCCGGGGTCAGGACCGCGCAGATGCGGACCGGGCTGGTGCTCAGCGAGAAGGGCGGGGCACTCGGGCGGATGCTGCCGATCTTCAGGATCGGGCTGGGGGCGCCGCTCGGGTCGGGGAAGCAGTACTGGTCGTGGATCGCCGTGGACGACTGGGTCGGGGCCGCAGTGCATGTCTTGAAAAATCGTGACATTACAGGACCAGTCAATTTCACCTCGCCCTCGCCCGTGACCAACGCCGAATTCACCCGCACCCTCGGAAAAGCCCTGCGCAAGGGCACGGTGCCGATCCCGGTGCCGGGCTTCGCGCTGTCCGCGGGGCTCGGCGAGTTCGCCCGCGAGGCGCTGCTGCCCGGCCACCGCGTCGAGCCGAGGAAGCTGCTCGACAGCGGCTATGTGTTCGCCCATACCCGCCTCGACGAGGCGCTGAGCGCCGTACTGTAGTGAACCGTCCGTCTTCAACAGGTGGGAGAATCTTGACATGAGCCGGTCAGGACAGTCACACATCCTCGCCATCGGGGGCGGATCCTTCCGCCCGAGCAGGCGCTACAGCTTCCTCGAGGCCAGCGCGCTGCTGCGGTACGGCCTCGACCTGACCGGGCAGGACCGGCCGAAGCTGGGCCTGGTCGCCACCGCGGTGGGCGACTCGGACGACTGGATCCTGAAGATGTACGGCGCCTTCGCCGGGTGGGACGTCGAGTTGAGCCATCTCACCGTGTTCCCGATGCCCAATGTCGAGGATCCCCGGGCGTGGCTGCTCGAACAGGACATGATCTACGTGAGCGGCGGCAGTGTGGCCAACCTGATGGCCCTGTGGCGGTTGCACGGCCTTGACGAGGCGTTCGAGGAGGCGTGGCGGGCCGGGGTGGTGCTTTCCGGCCAGAGCGCGGGCGCGCTGTGCTGGCATGTCGGCGGCAACACCGACTCCTTCGGACCTGACCTGCGCGTGTGGGCCGAGGGGATGGCGCTGCTGCCCTATTCGTGCGGCGTCCACTACGACTCCGACCCGCAGCGCCGACCGCTGCTGCAGGAGTCGGTGGCCAGCGGCGAGCTGCCGTCCGGATACGCCGCCGACGAGGGCGTGGGGCTCCACTACGTGGGCACCGAGTTCATCCAGGCGGTGACCGTCGAGCCGGGCGGCTACGCGTACCGGGTGGAGAGCGACGGGGCCAGCGGGGTCAAGGAGTTCAGGATCGAGCCTCGACTCCTTACCCCCTGATTACCCTTCGCGGGTGCGGGACCGGCACAATAGGCTCATGCGCCCCATCGACGGGGACGATCCCCACGCACTCGCCATCGTCCGCCTCGGCGTCGACGTCCCCTACGAGCAGGCCTGGTCGCTGCAGCGCTGGGTGCACGGCAAGCGGGTCGCCGGAGAGCTGAGCGACACCGTCCTGTTCCTCGAGCACGCGCCCGTCTACACCGCGGGCAAGCGCACCGCCCCCGACGAGCGTCCGGCCGACGGCACCCCGGTCGTCGACGTCGACCGGGGCGGCCGGCTGACCTGGCACGGGCCCGGGCAGCTGGTGGCCTACCCGATCGTCGGCGTCACCGACGTCAACGCGTACGCCTGCCGCCTCGCGGAGGCCATGATCCAGATCTGCGCCGACTTCGGCGTCACGGCGAGACAGGTGCAGGGGCGCGGGGGTGTCTGGGCGGTCGGCGATCCCAGCCTGGGCCTGCCCGACCGCCAGCTCGGCGCGGTCGGGCTGCGCGTGGCCCGCGGCGTCACCATGCACGGCTTCTCCCTCAACTGCGCCAACGACCCCCGCTGGTTCAACCGCATCGCGCCGTGCGGCATCCCCGACGTCGGCGTCTCCTCGCTGTCGGCGGAGACCGGCCGCCGCATCGTGGTGGAGGAGGTCATGCCGATCGCGGAGAAGCGGCTGGCGGAGGCCCTCGGCATGGAGTCGTACGATCTCCACGAAGAGGACCTTCTCCGCAGATGACCCACGGCCTACGATCAGCCGTGTGAAGCGCGTCCTCGCTCTCTTACTCGCCCTTCTGGTCCACCTGCTGACGCTCGGCTTCGTCGCGCTGGGCGCGTGGGTGATCCTGGGGTACCCCGGCTCCCTGCTCGCGTGGCTGTTCGGCGGCGCGAGCCTGGCCATCGCGTGGGCGCTGCGGCCACGCCTGGGCGGCCTGCCCGCCGACGCCGAGGTGCTCGACCGCTCGTCGGCGCCCGAGCTGTACGGCGCCGCGGAACGCGTGGCCGACCTGGTCGGCGTCCGGCGGCCGCGCAAGGTCGCCGTCCTGGACCTGGACCCGGAGACGCGCTACGACCGCGTGGGCCTGCTGCGTACCCCCGTCCTGATGATCGGGCTGCCGCTGTGGCTGGCGCTGCCTCCCAAGCAGCGGGTCGCCCTGCTGGCCACGGCGTACGCGCGGGTGCCGACCGGCGACGAGCTCGTCGTGAGCGGGGCTCTGCTCACCCTGGAGGCGTGGCGGGACGCGCTGCTGGGGGCCGAGCCGCTGCGGATCAGGGAGGAGGCGCAGACCAAGATCGCGGCTTCCTCGCTGGGCGCGGTGGACCAGCCGGGGACCACGTACGAGGTGGCGGGGATGTTCGGCCGCATGCTCGGGCGAGTGCTCGGCGGGCCCGTGCTCCTGGTCCGGTACGCGCTGACCCGGCTGGCCCGCGCCGGCGAGAGCCGTACCCTGGCCCGGCAGCGGCGGCTGGCCCGGCGGGCCGCCTCCGAACAGGACCTCGCCGAGCTCGACGGGCTGGCCGGCGGCGGCTACCTGGCGCCGATGCAGGCGGCGGCGCTGCGCGGCGAGAGCGTGGCGGCCATCAGGCAGGGCGCGCTGGCCCGCTCCCGGCTCACCGACGACGGGGTGCTCACCACTCCCCCGCACTCGGAGCTGCTCGGCACGCGTGAGTCCGAACGCGTCGACGACGAACTGCTCGCCCACTACACGCGCGCGATCCGCGGCTTCGGCCTCATCTCCTGACCGTTCCTATGGACTGAGCGTGAGTGGCACGTGCTCAGCCGAACGCTCCGGACGGTGATGAGCGTTCTGGTCGCCCGCGTACGCGCCGCGTCCGGGCGGCACGGATCGTGTCCGTGGTCCGGGGATGCGGGGGCGGGGTCCCTCACGCCCGCG